>DASTBU010000028.1:0-56943 GCA_035711845.1 Vicinamibacterales bacterium | reverse complement strand
TCGCCCGCGAGGAAGAGCGCGTGCTCGATTTGCGCGTCGTGAAACCACGCTGACCGCAGGATCGCGGCAGGGCGGCCAGCCACGCACGCGACGGCCCGATGCCTACTCCCGCGATTCACTGGTGTTGAGCATACGACGCGGGTGGCGCACGGCGGGGCCGCCCCGCCCGCCGCGCAGGCGCCATACGCGTGACAAGTGCTTTTGGCGCCGAGGACGGGTGGGGCTGCCGGGCGTCAGGACCCGCGGTCATCTCAACTCAAGTGAATCTGGGGAATAGTGCGATGCGCTGGCCGTCCTTTTGTTGCGGCGCCGCCGCACCGTGATCGTCGTGATCCTCCCGCACAGCTGTCGCGTGCCGAGCCTTTCTCCTGGAGTCGCGTGGCCCCTTGCATGAATCGTGACTCGCATATATGCTTCTCGCACATATATGGCTCCCGACGTCTTCACCGAGCTCAAGAAAGGCAGCGCGGAAACCCTGATCCTCGCCCTCCTCGAGGAGGGCCCGCGGCACGGCTACGACCTCGCCAAACGCATCGAGGAGCGCTCCGGCGGACGCCTGTCCTTCCACGTGGCCTCGCTCTACACCAGCTTGTATCGGCTCGAGCAGCAGGGCCTCATCAGCGGGCGCTGGGTCGAGAAGGCCGGTCAGCGGCGGCGCAGGTTCTATCGCCTGACACGCGACGGCCGTGAGCGCCTCGCCGCTCACCGCCGCAGCTGGCGCGAGTTCGTCGCCGCCGTCGACGGCGTCGTGCTCAAGCCGGCCTGACGCGCCCGAGGCTCGCAATGCCGGACTGGAGCGCAATCCTTCGAGCCCGCCTCAGGGAGCTGAGTGGCGAGCCGCCCGACCCCGATCTCGTCGAGGAGATGGCCGTCCATCTGACCCAGGTCTACGAGGACGCAAAGGCGGAGGGGATGACCGGCGAGGAGGCGCAGCGGCACGTGCGCCGGCTGCTCGAATCTTCCCATCCGTTCCTGCAGGCCCTGGACGCGCGGCGGCCGCGCGGCCGACGACGAATCAGCGAGTGGACCAGACAGGAACCGCCCGGTGCGGGCGGGCAGAGAGGCATCATGGCGAGAATCGACATCACCCGCGACAGCCGGTACGCGCTGCGGATGCTCGTCCGCACGCCCGTCTTCAGCCTTATTGCCATCCTCACGTTTGCGATCGGCATCGGGATCAACACGGCTGTCTTCAGCGTCGTGAACGGTGTGCTGCTCGAGGCGCTCCCCTACCCCGACCCCGATCGCATCACGATGGTCTGGCTGGACAATCAACGGCAGGGGATCAAGGAAGACATCACCTCGTATCCGAACTACGTGGACTGGCGCGATCAGAGCGCGTCGTACGCGCATCTGGCGGCGGTCAGGACCGCCTCCTTCAATCTCACCGGCGCAGGAGAGCCCGAGCGGTTGCCCGGCGCGCTCACGACGGCGAACTACTTCGACGTGATGGGCGTCTCGCCGCTCATCGGACGGGTGTACACAGCGGCCCACGAGATCGAAGGTCGGGACGGCGTCGTCGTGCTCTCGTACGGACTATGGCATCGTCGGTTCGGTGGTGCCGGCGACGTAGTCGGCCGCACCTTCTCGCTCAACGGCCGCCCGCACGAGGTGATTGGCGTGATGCCGGCGGACCTGCGGTGGCCGGAAAAAACCGAGCTGTGGAAGCCGCTCGCGCCGGATCGGGATGATCGCCAGGCGCGCTTTTCCTTCTGGCTTCCGGTCGTCGGCCGGCTGAAGCCGGGCGTCACGGTGGAGCAGGCGCAGGCGGAGATGAGCGGCATCTCCACGCGCCTCGAGCAGACGTATCCCAACATGCGGGGATTCGGCGCCTACGTCGTTCCGCTCAAGCAGCAGCTGGTGGGACCGATGGAGCGCGGGCTCCTCGTCCTGATGGCGGCGGTGGGGTTCGTACTGCTCATCGCCTGCGTCAACCTCGCCAACCTGATGCTCGGGCGCACGGCGGCGCGGAGGCGCGAGCTGGCGATCAGGACGGCGCTCGGCGCAGGGCGCGGGCGCATCATCCGCCAAATCGTGACGGAGGCCCTGGTGCTCGCGCTGCTCGGCGGCGCGCTCGGCGTCATGTTCGCTTACTGGGCGACGGACTTCTTCGTGGCGCTCGGCGGCGACAGCATCCCGCAGTCGGAGGCCATCGCGCTCGATGGTCGCGTGCTCCTGTTCGCCTTCGGGCTCGCCACCCTGGCCGCGCTGCTCTCCGGCCTCGTGCCCGCGCTCCAGGCATCGAGGGCGGCGGCGGCCGACCACCTGCGCGAGGGCGGACGTCAGGGCGGGGGCGCCGCGAGCCGGCGCACGAGAAACGCGCTGGTCGCGGCCGAAGTGGCGCTCGCGCTCGTGCTGCTGACGGGCGCGGGGCTGCTGATTCGCACGCTCTGGAACATGCAGCGGCTCGATCGCGGCTTCGATGCGGCGGGTATTACGCTGGCGACCGTGAGTCCACCAGCCTCCTCGTATCCGAACCCTCTGGAGGTCCGCGGATTCTACGGGCGGCTGCTCGAGCGCGTCCGCGCGCTGCCCGGCGTCCAGTCGGCCGCGCTGACAACAGGCATCCTCCAGCCGTTGCTTGCCAATTCGTCGATCTTCTCGATCGAGGGCCGCCCGCTGCCGCCTCCCGAAGAACGAGTGGAGTATCCGTTCGAAGCGGTGTCGCCGGGTTTTTTCGAGACGCTGCGCATCGCCGTCGTTCGCGGACGCACTTTTACGGATCAGGATCACGTTGAGGCGCCGCGGGCTGTGATCATCAACGAGACGCTCGCGCGCGAGGGCTGGCCCGATCAGGATCCGATTGGACGCCGCATGCGCTTCGGTGGCCCCGACTCGCAGGCCCCCTGGATGATGGTCGTCGGGGTCATCGCGGACGTGCACCGCGTGGATCCGCAGAGAACGATCCGGCCCGAGCTCTACCTGTGCTCGCTGCAGGTCGCTCCTCGCACGCAGACGCTGGTCGTCCGCAGCGCGGGAGATCCCGAGGCGACGATCTCCGCTCTCCGGCGCGAGGTGCAGTCCCTCGACCCGCAGCTTCCGCTCTTCAGGGCCGGCACGCTCGCAGATGAGCTGTCCACGACGCTCAGCCAGCCGCGCTTCCAGGCCACGCTGCTCGTCGTGTTCGCCGCCGTCGCGCTCCTGCTGGCCTCGGTCGGAATCTATGGCGTCACGTCACACGCGGTGAGTCAGCGAACGCAGGAGGTCGGCATCCGCATGGCGCTCGGCGCACGCGGGCCGGACGTCCTGCGGTTGATTCTCCGACAGCACCTGCAACCGGCCCTCCTGGGGATCGCGATCGGCCTCGCGGCGTCGTTCGCCCTCAGCCGGTACCTGCAGAGCCTTCTGTACGGCGTGCGCGCGACCGATCCGGCGACGTTCGGGATCATGGCGCTGGCGCTCCTCGCGGTGGCCCTGCTGGCGTCGTGGATCCCGGCACGGCGGGCGATGCGCGTGGACCCGCTGGTCGCACTGCGCAACGAGTAGGGGCGTGTGCAGGCTGAATCACTACCGCAATCGGGCTCGCGGGTGGCGCGTGGCGGGCGCCCGACGGGCGCGTAGCGCGCGGACCCGTTGAGCCCCACGGCAGCGCGCGAGCACCCGGTGGGCTGCCACGCGACGGGGCCCCGCGGGGTGCCCGCGCGGTAGTGATTCAGCGGATACACGCCACTGGGGCCGGGCGGCGAGGCCTCCGCTCATCCTTCCCGGCCCCGGCGCCGATGCGTCCTGCGCCACTCGGCTGCCGCCTCAGGATCGACTCCGGCCCAGTCGTTCGGCTCGTCGTCCGGATCCAGCGCTTCCTGATCGGGCCGCGCCTCTACGGGCACGTGTTGGAGGTTCACCCTGATCCGGGTCCATGTGCTGTGGCGACCGCGCATCGCGTCGATCAGCACGTCGGCGGGCTCGAGATGTTCGGCGGCTTTCGGGTGCCGCGCGCGCCAGCGCTCCAGGCCTGCCAGGACATCCTCCTTCTTCCGAGAGCGTCCAATCTCGATCAACGGATGTTTCGCGACGCGCCGTTTCGACGGTTGAACCCGCGCGGGTTCACCCGCCTGTTTCTTGTAGTGCGGCGGCCACGGCGCGTCGCCGAGCCCTTCCCGCTCGTGCCGTGCCGATAGCTCGAGCAGGCTCTCGAGCGAGCACCGCTCCCCGTCCATACCTGCGTGTCGATCGCCGAGCTTCGCGAACCGTGCTGGCATCGTCGCGAGCGTGAAGTCGCGCGGATCGCAGTCGTCCACCTCCGTCCATGTCAGCGGCGCCGATACACGCGCATCGGGTTTCGGACGCACGGAGTAAGCGGCGGCGATCGTGCGGTCCTTCGCGTTCTGGTTGTAGTCCAGGAACACGCCGTGGCGCTCCTCCTTCCACCACTTGCTCGTCGCGAGGGCGGGCATGCGGCGCTCGACCTCGCGCGCGAACGCCAGCGCGGCGCGGCGCACCTCGCCAAACACCCACGCCTGCTCGATGCGCACGTACACGTGCATCCCGCGGGACCCCGACGTCTTCGGCCAGCCGACGAGCCCGAAATCGTCGAGCGTCGCGCGCACCACGCGCGCGACCTCCTGCACCTGGCTCCATTCGACGCCTGGCACCGGATCGAGGTCGACCCTCAGCTCGTCCGGGTGATCGAGGTCCTCCGCCCGCACGGGGTGCGGGTGCAGCTCGAGGCATGCCAGGTTTGCCATCCACGCGAGCGCGGCCGCGTCGCGAGGCACGACCTCCTCGGCGCTGCGGCCGGACGGAAAACGGAGCGAGACGACCTCGATCCAGGACGGCCGCGACTCGGGCGCGCGTTTCTGGTAGAAGAACTCGCTGTTGATCCCGCTGGGATATCGCACGAGCACGTTGGGCCGGCCGCCCGCGGCGCGAAGCGCGCCCCCCGATACGGCGAGGTAGTAGCGCACGAGATCGAGCTTCGTGTAGCCCGCCTCAGGGAAGAGGACCTTGTGCGGATTCGAGATCGCGACCTCGCGACCGTCGACGGCCAGAAGCTGCTGTTCTGCGCGCGGCATCAGCCGGCCTGCCTGCCAGCGAAAGTTGTGCGGAAAGCGGCCTGGCCACTCGGGCACACGGTTCGGTGCATCAGGACACTGTAACCGAATCGCACCTGGCGGCCACGGGCGCACCGGCTCTGCTGATCCATCTGACACCCGCGCTCGCACGGGGGCAGGTCGCGGCTTGCCCATCCCACCTGACATCACAAAGTCGAACGGGGCAGTGGCAAACATTGTCTAATATGGTGGGTCCGGCCCGCCAGGTCTCGCCGGAGCCTTGGCGAAGGCGGACGGGCGAAGCCCCACCGGTTTAGTCAGGAGCCTGTATGAACACCTTGTGGCAGGACCTGCGATTCGCGCTCCGCACCATGGCCGCCAATCCCGGCATGACCCTGGTGGCCATCCTCTCGATAGGCCTCGGGATCGGCGCGAACACGACCATCTTCACCATCATCAATGCCGTCTTCCTGAATCCGCTCCCCGTCCGGCAGCCATCCGAGCTCGTGGCGGTTTACACGACCGACTCGAATCAGGCGGGCGGGTTCGGCGGCCTGCTCCCGACCTCCCGGCCGAACTATCTCGACCTGCGCGACCGGAACGAGACGTTCAGCGGTCTGGCGGGCTACACGTTTCCGCTCCCGGTGAACCTGTCACGGGGCGCCGAGCCGCAGCAGGCCTTCATGGAGCTCGTGACGGGCAACTACTTCGGCGTGCTGGGCGTGCAGGCGGCGCTCGGCCGCACGTTCGCGAACGACGAAGACGCCGTGCCGGGCGCGAAGCCGGTGGTCGTGCTCAGCCACGGGTTCTGGCAGCGCCGCTTCGGCGGAGAGGATCACGTCGTCGGGAGCACGGTGAAGATCAACGGCGTGGTGTTCACCGTCATCGGCGTGGCGCCCGAGGGCTTCAAGGGCGTGAACGCCCTCTTCAGCCCCGATGGGTGGGCTCCGTCGATGATGTACCAGACCATCCTCCTCGCGTCGTTCCGACAATGGTTCGACGACCGGCGGGCGCTGCTGCTGAACATCGCCGGCCGGCTCCGGACGGGTGTGACGATGGCGCAGGCAGAGTCGCAGCTCGGTGCGATCTCGGCCGCGCTCGAGGTTGAGTATCCCCTGCCGAACAAGGGGCGCAACGTGGCGCTGAGACCTCTCACCGAAGCGACGATCTTCCCCGGCCTGCGCGAGGCACTCACGCTCGGCAGCGCCGTGCTGATGACGATCGTCGGCCTGGTGCTGCTCATCGCGTGCTTCAACGTCGCCAACCTGCTGCTGGCGCGCGCGACCGCCCGGCGGCAGGAGATCGCGCTGCGCCTTGCGCTCGGCGCGAGCCGCGCGCGGCTGGTCCGCCAGCTCCTCACCGAAAGCGTGCTGCTGGCACTGGCCGGCGGCGCAGCCGGGCTGCCGCTGGCTGCCGTGGCGCGGGATGGCGTGTGGGCGCTTCGTCCCGCGTTCGTCGCACAGAACTTCGTCGACCTCACGGTGGACGGTCGCGTGCTGGCATTCGCCCTGATCGTGTCGATCCTCACGGGCGTGGTGTTCGGCCTCGCACCGGCCCTGCAGGCGATCAAGCCTGACGTGGTGAACGCCATCAAGGAGGAATCCCGTTCGGCGGGCCCGAGCCATCGCCGCCTCGCGCTGCGCAACGTCCTCGTCGTGGGGCAGGTGGCCTTGTCGCTCGTCGCGCTCGTGGCCGCCGGTCTGTTCCTGCGCAGCCTCGGACGAGCGCATGACATCGACCCCGGATTCAACACCGCCAACGTGGCGGTCGTGTCGGTGGCGCCCGGTCAGGCCGGCTACAACCAGGGACGCGCCGAGGAGTTCTATCGGCTGGTGGCCGAACGTGCGGCAACCGTGCCCGGCGTACGCTCCACCACCTGGTCCAGCACGGTGCCGCTGACCGGCGGTTTCTCCAGAACCGTTGTTCCGGAAGGAAAGGACCCGGAGGACGCGACCTCGCGGAGGTTTGCGATCACGCACGTCGTCACTCCAGGCTACTTCGAGACGATCGGCATCCGGCTGCTGCGCGGGCGCGACTTCACGGCGGCAGATCGGGCCGGCTCGGTCCCGGTGGCGGTCGTCAACGAGGTCATGGCGGCGGCGTTGTGGCCCAACGAAGATCCCCTCGGCAAGCGCTTCCGCTTCTATGGCGACCAGGAATCGCGGGAAGTGGTGGGCCTGGCGAAGGTGTCCAAGTACAACACGCTCGGCGAGGAGCCCCAGACCGCCGCGTACATCCCGCTCGCTCAGAACTACGCCGATGCGATGGTGCTGATGCTCCGTGCGGATGGCGATCCGGCATCCGTGCTGGGCACCGTGCAGGGAGAAATCCGGCGAATCGATCCGGAAGTCCCGCTGACCAACGCCGGCTCGATGGGCGGAATCCTGGAGCAGTCCCTTTGGGCCGCCAGGCTCGGCGCAATCCTGCTCGGCACGCTCGGCGGCCTGGCGCTCGTCCTGGCGTCTATTGGACTGTACGGCGTACTGTCGTACTCCATCGGGCAGCGTCAGAGAGAGATCGGCGTTCGGATGGCGCTCGGCGCCTCGCAATCGACGGTCCTGCACCAGGTGCTGCGCCAGGCGCTCACGCTCGTGGCCGTGGGGCTGGCGCTCGGGTTGGCGGCGGCATTCGCCGTCTCGCGTGTTGTGTCGACGCTGCTCTATGGCATCACGACAACCGATCCGATCACGTTCGTCTCGGTTTCTGCGCTGTTGATCGTCGTCGGCTTCGTCGCCAGCTTCGTTCCTGCGTTCCGCGCGAGCCGGGTCGATCCGCTTCTCGCGCTCCGGCAGGGGTAGGGCTTCGCGGAGTTCTGAGTTTTGAGTTCTGAGTTTTGAGTGCTGAGTGCTGAGTTGTGAGTTCATCTCGCGTCCTCATCCTCGCCATGACGATCGCCATATCTTCCGAGGCGTTCGCGCAGAGCAGGGCAATCCGGTTCGGGCGACTGTGGGACGGTGTGCGCGTGGTCGATGACGCCGTCGTGGTCGTCGAGGGGGACCGGATCGTTCGCGTCGGCGCCGGGGACGTGCCGGACCGGGCGGAGGTCGTCGACCTCAGGCGATATGTTGGCATTCCGGGCCTGATCGACGTCCACACGCACATGACCTACTACTGGGATCGCCAGCCGGGCACCCGCCCGCTCGGTCAGCGCCGCCGGCCCGCCGTCACCGTGTACCTCGCCCAGGAGAACGCCCGGAAGACGCTCGAAACCGGCGTCACGACCGTTCGCGATCTGGGCGCCTCGAACGAAATGGATCTCGCGATGCGTGATCTGATCGGCATGGGCGCGATGGTGGGTCCGCGCATGTTCGTGTCGGGTCAGGGCCTGGCGCCTGGTCGCGGCGCGACGGGCCCGAATCCTGACGCGATGCAGCGCACGACCGCCGAGCGGATCAAAGGAGGCGTCGACTGGATCAAGGTCTACGCGTCGCGCGGAAGCTTCGACAGCGTGGATACGACGCAGACCGTCACCTTCGACGAGATGAAGGCGATCGTGTCCGCCGCGCACGCGGGCGGCCGGAAGGTCGCCATTCATTCGTACGGGCCCTCAGGCGTCACGGATGCGGTTCGAGCGGGCGCCGATTCCGTCGAGCACGGAGTGGACCTCGACGACGAGACGCTCTCCGAAATGGCCAGGCGCGGGACCGTGTGGGTGCCGACGATCGATCACAACCGCTACTACGTGGACGCGAAGGACGAGTACGGCTTCGACCAGGAGGCGATCCCTCCACTCCAGGACTACATCCGGCGAAACCTGGAGTCCGCAAGGCGCGCCGTCAAGGCGGGCGTGCGTCTCGCGATGGGATCCGACGCGGTCTTCACGATGTTCGGCCAGAACACCCGGGAGCTGGGATGGTTCGTCAAAGCGGGCATGACGCCCGAGCAGGCGCTGAGGTCCGCGACGGTGATTCCGGCTGAGCTCATGGGCCTCGATGACCGCCTCGGCCGGATTGCGCCCGGCTATCTTGCCGACATCGTCGCCGTCGAGGGGGACCCGCTGGCGAATATCGACGCGGTTTTCACCGGCGTCCGGTGGGTCATGAAGGACGGCCGGGTGGTCGTGGACAAGACTCGGGGAGGGGGCTGACGCTCAACTCTCGACTGCCAACCTCCACCTCCCCCGTACTCGGAGTCGCTCATCCCGGCTGTTTCGTGAGTCGGGAGTTGAAAGTCAGGGTACCAGTTCGAGCGACAGCGCGGCGGCGACCGGCGTGAAATGGCGTCGATCCGTCGTGGCAACGCGCGCGAGGCCAAGCGTCTCGGCCAGAGCGACAATCGCGGCGTCGACGAACCCGAGTTGTAGCGTCGCGAACTGCCGGTTCAGGTCGGCCACACGCGAGTAGGCCTCGCGGGGAAGGTCCACCGTCAGGTAATAGCCCTCGATGATGCCGGCGTAGAAGACGAGCCGGCTGTCGTGCCCGAGCCGATGCGACAGCAGGTGATCGATTTCAGGAATCGCAGGTGACGGCAGGATCAAGCCGCGCTGCTCGCCTGCGATGAGCGCGCGCGCCCGCTCGTGCCAGGCGTCGCTTCGATCGTAGTAGGCATAGACGATCCCGGTATCCAGCAGGATGCTCATGTCGCCGGCTTGCGGGGCGTCCGGCGACGGGCACCGGGCGCTCCACCGAATCCGGTCCTCGCGAGCACCTCCTCGGCCCGTTGGGCGGTGTCGGTGTGGCCGCTGGCAAACGCGCCGGCGCCGGGCGGCGCGCGCCGCGGCTCGCGCGTGACGTAGGCGTGGACCGCCTCGCGGACGATCTCCGCCATGGGCCGCTTCTGGCGCAGCATTTCCAGCTTCAGCAGGACTTCCAGTTCCGGTTCGAGGTAGATCGTCGTCCGCTTCATATGCTTATGTTAGCATATGTGCGATCCGATCTGCCCCGGCAGCAGCCCGCCTCTCTTGTCGTTCCAGACAGCGCCGTGAACCTTTCCGCGCATTCTCCGACCTTTGAGATAGGGAACCGACGTGACCGAACTCACACCCCCTGACATCCGAGCGCAGAAAGAGGACGAATTGCTGGTCGTGCGCTGCCAGCTCGGCGAACGGCCGGCATTCGACCAGTTGATCGAACGCTGGCACGAGCCAGTCGCGAAGTACCTCCGGCGTCTGGCGGGCACCGAAGAGGCGGCCGAAGAAGTGGCCCAGGACGCCTGGCTGAGAATCCTCCGCGGCATCGGCCGCCTGCGTGACGGTAGGAAGCTGCGGCCCTGGCTGTTCGGCATCGCGCGGCGTGCGTTGATGGACCGGCTGCGCGAACAGTACGCGCTCCCGACCCTGACAGAAGTCGAAATGGCAGACATTCCCGCCGAGCCCGCGAATGCCGACCTCGAGGACGAGCTCCGAACGATGGAACGCCACCTGGGGGAGCTCCCGGCAGTCGAGCGCGAGGTGCTGACGCTCTTCTACTTGCGCGAGCTCTCGCTCAACGACGTGGCAGAAGTGCTCGGGGTTCCGGTTGGAACGGTCAAGTCGAGGCTCTTTCGCGCGCGACAGCTTCTCCGCCGCGCAATCGATTCATACGGAGGCTGCACATGACAATCCCGCACGAACTTCGTCGTCTCGCAGATGCGGAGCTCTCGCTCCCTTCACGGCTTGGCTATGTCGCGCTGATGCTCTGTGCGCTCGCGATGACAGCTATCGTAACCGCTCTCTGGCTGACAGAACCGGTGCTTCCCGCGCGTACCCAGATTGCGTTCGCCGGCATGACCCTGATCGGTATGTCGTGGGTGAGCTTCACGGCCTGGGTACTGACACACCGGCGAACGCTCCTGGCGCGCCATCGCATCATCGCCGGTCGCATGGCCGTGACCTTCAGCGCATTGTTCCTGCTCGGCGCGCTTGCAGTCGGTTACACCACGGGCGGCTCCGCCCCGTATGCTGCTGGCGCCCTGGGCATCGTGTTCCTGGCAGGCGCGATCGTCATGCTCGTGCGCGCCCAGCGGACATTCGGCAGGCTGATCGACCGCCGTGACGCGCTTCAAGGCGAAATCGGGAAGACAGGTCCATGACGGATCACGAGGCCAGCGGCGCCGCTCGCCGCTTTCTTTCGGTCCTCGGGTACGCGACGCATCAGCTCGATCTGTGACTCTGCCGGCCCGGCAGATTTGTGGGGGCCGAACCTCGGGGGATATGGCTGATGCTCGGGCAGCAGCGGGGTTGCGATTGAGGGCGCCCGGCTGAAGCGTAGCGTATCCGTTGCATGGCGATTTACGAAGGCCGAAAATCAGTTCAGCCTGGATTAGGCATTCTTCGAGCACACGCGCCGCAGGCACGATCGTTGCGGTGTCCCGGGCATGATGCCGCGGGCAGCCCTTGTCGCCCTGGCATGTGTGCTCGTCCTTTCAGGCCGAGCCACACCGATGTCTCCGCCCTCGGGCGTTCAGCTCGACATGAAGAACGTTCGCCTGCGCGTGGACGACGGAATCGTCCTCGAGGTCGCCCGGCTTCGCGGGGTCATGGTCAGTCGGTCCAGAGGATCGGCTCCGGTGTTCGACGACCAGAAATCCTACGTGCTGCACCTGCAGTCGGCGCAGATCGCCATGGACATGGCGAGCCTGCAGAACCTGATGAACCGCCATGTGTTTGCCGGCAAGGATTCGCCTCTCAAGGATGTGACGGTTGAACCTGACGGCGCGCGATTGAAGTTGAAAGGCAAGCTGCGCAAGGGCGTCGACATTCCCTTTTCCACGACTGCCAGCCTCTCGGCGACGAAGGACGGCCAGTTGCGCCTGCATGTCGAGTCGCTGAAGGCTATCGGCATACCGGCCAAGGGATTGCTCGGTCTGTTCGGACTGAAGCTCGACGATGTCATGGACATCAAGGAGCGGCGGGGCGTCGATGTGCAGGACAACGAAATCGTCATCGCTCCGGGTCAGGTCCTGCCGCCGCCCGAGATCCGGGGCCGGCTGACGCACGTGGCGATTCGAGGAAACCGGCTGGTGCAGACGTTCAACGATCCGAGCAACGGGCAGCCGTCGCGTCTCGCTCTCCCATCCCCAGGCGCGCGCAACTACGTCTACTTTGGCGGCGGGACGATCACATTCGGCAAGCTGACCATGCGCGATGCGGATCTTCAGCTCATCGACACCGATCCGCGCGACCCGTTCGATTTCTTCCCCGCCCGCTACAAGGCTCAGCTGGTGGCCGGTTACTCGAAGAACACGGCCGCCCAGGGTCTGAAGACGTACATGCCGGATTTCGATGACGTCAGGGCCGCGCGACGATGATGGGTCAGGGGATCCAGTGTCGACTGGGCGGCCGCGCGCGTCGTCGACGTCGAAATGTGACTCTGGCGCTATGCGATGTCCACGGCCGACAGCCGCCGCACCGCCCAGGTCAGCGGCGCGGCCACCCACACCGCGATCGACAGACCGATGAGCGCCGCGGCGCCGGCCATGCCGCCCGTGAAACGCAAGAGCGCCAGCGATGCGGGGCCGAACGCGGCCGTGCCTTCGACCGCGAGCAGCGTTCCGGTCCGTACCGCATCGACCGGATTGACCAGGATCGAGATGATGAGCAGGCGCGACGCGTGTCCGGAGCGCAGCAGCGACGCCGCGCCGAGCACGACGACGTCGAAGAGCAGGGCGAGGGAGAACCAGGTGATGAGCGCGGCTGCCAGCGCGCGGACCCGCCGCCGTCCGAACTGACCTGCGGCCAGGGCTGCCGCGATCGCCAGCGACACGGCGGTCAGGGCGACGGAACCGAGGACCACCGCGGCGAAGCCGCCGAAATCACCGTCGCCCGTGCGCGCGAAGATCAGGAGCCCGGCCGCGCCGAAGCCGATCGCCTGCGCGGTAATCAGCGCCTCGAACAGCCCCAGCAGCGTGCCGAAGAGGACCGTCCGCCGTGCGATGGGCTGCGCAAACAGCATTTCCGCGCCGCCGCGTTCCGGCGTGAGCGCCAACACGCCCATCACGAGCGATGTGAGCGGCACGAGCAGGAGCACGAGCTGCATCAGCGAAGCGGCTGTCCTCGAGAAGTCCTGAATGCCGCTGCCGCCCGAGAAAATGTAGCCCGACGACGCAACGGCGATCGCCAGGCCGCCGAACACGACCGCGAAGAGCTGGGTCCACCTGGACCGCGTCGCGAGCAGCATCTCCTGGCGCGCGAACAGCAGGAGCGTGGAATTGCCGATTCGTCGATCGCGGATTGCAGATTGATTTTTGATTGGCGTTTGACGACTGGGGATTTCATTCGGGGATTGGGGGGTGGACACGTCAATTGCCCCTTTGCACGCTTTCACCGACGATCTCCGTCGCCGCGACGGTCGCGCCGCCGCGCGCATCGGGATCCTGATCCCGCGAGGCTGCATCGGCATGGGCCAGCAGGTGGGACCCCATCGGCGTCGAGAGCGCGTCGACCCGCGTGTAGACGGCCTGGGACGCTCGTACCCAGGCGCGAGTCCGGTGATCGGCCACATAGGCCACCGCTACCGCCGACGTGGGCCCAATGCGCAGCTGATTCGCGAGGCACCCGATGTCGTCGAAGAACCGCGGCTCCTCGCCCGGCGCGACGATCTGCGCCGCAAAGCGCGGGTCGGAGACCACCATCCGGCAGAATGCGCAGCTGTCGGCGGCCTGAAGGGTTGCCGGCGGTACGCCCTCGGCCACGCATGCAGCGACCCAGAGGTTCAGCGCACACATCAACGCTGCCGCCGGAATCCGGGCGCAGGCAGCAGTCATGAGCCCTCCTCGGCCGACCGGGCAGATGTCGCCGTGGCGCGGACGCCACCGGGTTGGACATCCTCCCCGTAGTCGGCCACGAGCTCCCGGTACAGATCCTCCAGCCGCCCGTCCTCCGCGAGGAGAGCCCGGATCTCCACGCCTCTCCTGCGCAGAACATCGAGCACGCTCATCCTGACAACCGATCCCCCGAACGCGACGAGCTCGCCGTTGACCCAGTCGGCCGCAGGTGACAACGCGCGCACCTCCTCGATCAAGCCGGGCGGCACGCGATCGACGCGCGCCCGCACGACACCCCGTGCTGCGAGGTGGTCCCGCAGCGCCGCGAGCGTCATCTCGGTGACGAGGCGGCCTCGCGCGATCACGACGATCCTGTCGGCGGCACGCTCGACATCGCCCACTTGGTGCGACGTGAACAGCACTGTCTGGCCACGCGCCCGGCGCTGCTCGACGAGCGCGTAGAACGCGGCGAGGCCCTCGGGGTCGAGCGCGGCCGTCGGCTCGTCGAGCAGCAGGATCTCCGTGTCGGGCAGCATGGCCACGGCGAGGCCGAGTCGCTGGACCATGCCTCCCGAATACGACCCGACGGCGCGCGAGCCGGCGCCGTTCAGCGAGGCGAATCGCAGGACCTCGCCGCTGCGCTCGGGCGCCGCGCCGCGCAGCCGGCGGTAGAACTCGACAACCTCCGATCCCGTCAGGGCCTCGGGAAAGGAGACGCGCTGCGGCAGGAACGAGAGCGACCGGCGAGCGCCCGGATCGGATGGTGGCAGCGGCGGCTCGCCAACCGCCACTTCCCCACCGTCGGGCCTGATGAGGCCGGCGGCGATCTTCAGCGTGGTCGTTTTTCCCGACCCGTTTGGCCCGAGCAGCGCCACGGCGTCGCCGCGGGCGATCGGCAGCGAAAGCCCGTCGAGCGCCACATGCGTCCCGAAACGCTTGACGACATCGCGAAAGATAATCACGCCGCGCTTCCTTCCCCCCGCGGCTTGGCGAGCGCGCGCCGAGCGGTGGCCAACCGCCCGGCGGCCGCTGCTGCAACTGCAACGCACAGGGCAACCATCAACGGCGCAGAGGTCCCGTCCCCCGACTGGTGCTGAACCGGAATCGGAAGCCTCGGCGGCCGGGCGAGCGGAGCCGGATCCACGACGGGCACCTGGTCGAGGACCGGAAACGCGCGTTCCGCCGCGCCCACGGCGGTGGCAGCGAAGCTGCGCGACAGCAGGTCTGCGGCGGTGAGGTTCCCGCGCATGTGATCGAACAGGCCGGTCAGGCGATACGGCTGGTCCGTTCGTCCGTCCCCGTCGAGATCGGGCGAGCGGTGGTCCGACCAGTAGTTGCCTTCGAACACCGCATCCGTTCGCCGGCCGCTCAGCGCGAGCGGCGTCAGGTTGCCGACGAAGGAATTGCCGGTGACGCGCGTGTCGGTGGCCGAGTCGTACAGCACCACCGCCACGTCCGATCCCGCCACGACGTTTTCGCGAATGACGGTCCTGATGGTCCCTTCCAGAAACACGCCTCGCGCGTTGTCGGCCATGATGTTGTGCTCGGCGAGCACGTCATCGCACGTCTTCAGCAGCAGCCCCACCGAGGCCGACCCCTTGTGGTGCAGGAACTGGTTGCGCCGAAACGTCAGGCGCCGCGAGTACATCAACGCGCTTCCGGCCGCGCCGTTCTCGAAGACATTGTCCTCGAAGAGGTTGTCGTCCGAGTACATATAGTGGAGGCCGTAGCGCAGATCGCGCGCGACGTTGCGTTTGATGACGCCGTTCGGCGATGACTGGATGTAGACGCCGTCCCGCACGTCGATGATGGTGTTGTCGAACAGCTCGAACCCCGTGGTGTTCCACACGTGGATGCCCGAGCCCTTCTCGCCGGCAGCTTTCCCTCGTATGCCCTGGATGTGGCATCGTTCGACGCGGGCGCCGTCGGCCTCCCGCAGGTAAACGCCGAACAGCGTGTTCACGATGCGGCAGTCGCGAATGACTGCCCGCTTCCCCGCCACGTGAATCCCGGAGGCGTCGCGGCCCAGGTCCCCACCGCCCCGGCCATCCACATCGAATCCCTCGAACACGACATCGTCGGCCCTGATCAGGACGACGCTGCCCGTGCTCGATCCGGAGAGGAGAGGACGACCGCGGCCGCGGAGGTGAATGGGCTTGTCGATGTAGAGATCGCCTGTGTAGGTGCCGGGCCCGATCTCGACGAGCGCACCGCCCGGCGCCGCATCGATCCTGGCCTGAAGCGGCGAGCGCTGTTCCACGGGAGGCCGCTGCTCGAGCGTGCTCGATGCCGAGGGCGCCATGTCGGGCGACGCCACCTGCGCCACGAGCAGGGCAGCAAGCAATGGGAGCACGTCAGACACCCGCCGCGGACACGGCAACGCTCCGGCGTCCGCTCCACCATGCCAGCGCCACAGCCGCAAAGAGCAGGAGCGCCGTGGCGGCCATCGTGTACGACCCCGGGGCGGGATACGAATACACCTCGAAGTTCGCCAGCTTCTGGTATCCGAACATGGGCGGCATGAACGGATCGACCTTCACGGGCGCCGTCGGCGCCAGCTGGTGCCCGTACATGTAGAGCTTGTTACCGAAGGACCAGAGCGAGAACAGCGCGAAATAGCTGAAAATGACCGCCGTATCGACGAGCGACGCCATCGTCCCGTGCACGGCCGAACGCAGGCAGAGCAGCGCCAGGATGCCAATCGCGAACGGCATCCACTTGAACTCGTTGAACTCCTCGTCGGCCAGATCGCGCATCCCGATGTAGTGGTTGAGCAGGTTGATCTCCTTCAGGTCCTGGCCCCTGTTCGCTCCCTCCAGCCGCTGCGCGTAGATGTCGAGCCGCAGCCCGTCAGGGTACTGCGGCGCGAACATCGTCATATTCCAGAGGGGCAGCACGAGCGTCAGGCTGAGGAGGACAGCGGACACCACCAGCAGCAGCCGCGGCACCAGGCCGAGCGGTATCGAAAGGAACCGGTTCGAGTGCTCCAGAAATGTCGCCATCGTTGCCTTTCTTACTTCAGCCTTCTTACTTCAGCCTTCCTACTCCAGCCTTCCTACTTCAGCCTTCCTACTTCACTATGAGATACCCCTGCATCTCCTGATGGAGCGCCGAGCAGAAGTTCGTGCAGTAGTAGGGAAAGACACCGGGCTTGTCGGCCCTGAACGTCACCGTCTTGGTCTCCCCCGGATCGACGACGATGTTGATGTTGTAGTCGAGGAGGCCGAAGCCATGGAGCTCGTCGGTGGTCTGTTCGATGTTCGTGAGCGCAACCGTGACCGTCTCGCCACGCGTCAGCTCGATGACCTGCGGCGTGATTGTCGACCGGACGAGCACCACCTTGGCGGTCGCCTTGCCGCCGGCTCTGGTCACGCCGGCATCCTTGACGTCCCAGATCGCGAGCGGATGCTTGTTCTCCTCCTTCGGATACACCTCGATCGGCTTGATCTTGTCTGCCTTGACGATCTGCGCGTAGTGAGGCTCCGGCTCCGTGAACGCGTCCAGGAGGAGCTTCATCTTCTCTTCGGTGATGTCCACGAGCTGCGAGCTTTCCGGCTGGGAGGGCCCGACGTTCAGATGTCGGCCGTGCGAGAGCTTGTTCAGGCCCACGAGGTAGTTGCCGTCAGGGCTCACGGTGTCTCCCTCGGCCGCGGCCAGGTGGCCGATCGAGTACGACATCGGAACCTTGTCCACGACTTCCCAGGTGCCCAGCTTCCACTTCGTGATCGCGCTGTCGACAAAGAGCGACGTGTACGCGAAGCCGTCCGTGCCGAACTGCGTGTGCAGCGGACCCAGGCCGACTTCCACCTCGGCGTCCTTGACGGACTCGTACTTCAGGATGGGAATGCCGTCTTCGTCGCCCGTGAAATCGCGATTCCGAATCGCGGTCTGGATTTTCTCGAAGTTGAACACCGTCGTCACGCCCTGGAGCTTGCCGGAGCCGACGATCCACTTGCCGTCCGGCGCCACGTCCACACCGTGGGGCGACTTGCCGCAGGGCAACAGGTAGACGAATCCGGGCACCTGCTTCGGATCCATGACCATCACCCCGCCGATCATGGTGCCCTTCCCCTCCGCCGCCGCCTTCTCCGCCGCCCGCCAGTCGATCGCCACGATGTAGTCGCGATCCCGCTGTGAGGCGGTCACCTCGAGCTTCCCGGTCGCGCGTTCGGTGTTGTACGAGGTGAAGAACATCCAGCCGTCGGACACTTTCTTGCCTGCGTCGCCGAGGTCGTAGTCGAACGGCGGCATCATGATCTGGAAGCCAGGCGTCATCTCGCCGGTTTTCGGATCGATCTTGACCGCCGCAATCACTCCCTTGTACGCCGTCGGGTACTGCTCGATGGGCGCCACCGTCCCTTTCGGAATCGGAATCGAGAAGCGCGACGCCATGAACGTGTACTCCGTGTTCGGCGTCACGAACGACGAGGCGTGGTTGCCGGACACGTTCGGCAGGGGACCGATGATCTGTTTCGTTTTGAAGTCGCGCAGATCGACGCGGGCGATCCGGCCGTTCATCTCGTTGACGAACAGCCAGCGGCCGTCGTACTCACCGCCGGTCTCCGACAGCGACGGGTGATGGACGTCGCCCCAGGTGAGATTCCCGAGCATCGCCTTCGACTCGTCGTCGAAGCCGTACCCGGTGGCGGGATACGGCGTGTAGACCGGAATCGTCGAGAGGTGCCGCATGGACGGGAGGCCGTAGACGTAGACGTTTCCGGAGTGCCCGCCGGAGGCGAACATGTAGTACTCGTCCAGATCGCCAGGCGCTACGTACACCTTCTCGGCGGCCAGGGCGATGTCCGATGCCCCGGCCCTCTGGCGAGCACGGTCGGGCGGCTTCGGCGAGCACCTGCTCACGGATACCACAACCGCCATGGTGAGCCCCAGTCCCCCCAGCATCATCATCCTTCTACTGCGTCTCATGTCATCACCCCTTGCTGAGTGCATCTGTTCCTTCAAAACGGGAGAGGCATGGGCCGTGTCAGTCTCGTTCCGCCACCGCCGCTGCCCGCTGTTTCTGATATTCCGCGAAGGCCTCGCGAAGCTTCGCGACCGCCGTCGCTTTCTGTTCGGGTGTCAGGATGATCTGCCGCGACAGGACGACCGACATCGTGCCCGTCGGCGCCGCCAGGAAGTCGTCGATCGTCCGGCCGAACCGCGATTGCACGTCCTCCACGGCGTTCGACAGATCCGGGCCAATCTGCGCCGGGCTCCTCACGCCGAAGACCTGGATGGAGTGGCACACGAAGCAGCCCGTCTGGACGAACCACGCCCCCGGACCGCTCTTCATCCGCTCTTCTTCCGCCGCCTCCTCGGCCGTTCGGGGATCCGTGCGAGGCACGCCGGCGACGAACTCCGCCGGCACCGGCGCCCGCCGCCACGACATCACGAGCGTCGCGAGCGCCTGCGCATCCTTGGTCGTCAGGTTGAAGTTCGGCATGACCGTATCGGGGACCAGCGCGCGCGGCTCCTTCAGGTGCGCCACGTGCCAGGCAAACGCGGTCTTGTGCCCGGACAGCCGCCCGTAGTCGTACTGCTCGGCGGCCTTGTCGCCGACGTAGGTGAGATCGGGACCGATCGTGCCTCCGCGGCCGTTGATCACGTGGCACGCCCGGCAGCCTTTCTCGATTACCAGCTGCTTGCCGCGGTTGATGAAGTCGGCGCCCTTCGTCTCGCGGTCGAACCGGTGGCAGACGTTGCAGTTCATCTGCATCAGCGCGCGCTTGTTGTCCACGATCGAGTAGGACTGGCCCATGGCGACGCCGAGCACCGGTTCTTCCCAGTGCTCCACCGGGCCATGCGCGGGCTCGAAGTCCACCGCCCAGCCCTGTCCGCCGTGGCACGACGAGCAGCCGAAGCGCTCGACCGGATGCGTCTTGAGCGGCTCAACCGGATGCGTGCGGTAGGGCTCTTCGGCCGTCTCCAGCCCGGGCCATTGCACGCCCTGGTGGCAGGAGATGCACCGATCGGCCCGGCCGAGGCCCGGGACCCAGATCTGCTGCAGGCCGCCCGGGACCGTCGCGGCTTTCTCCTCGCCAAACTTCTCGGCCACCAGCTCCCGGAACGAGTGCTGGTAGTAGCGCCACTCGTGCTCGCGATCGGCCATCGTGAAGAGCACCGTCGAGAGCACCAGCAGCAGGCCGACGATCGCCAGCACCGGCCGGTCGAGCCGCGGATATGGTGAGTTCGTCCGTCGTTCCATGTCAGAGCCTCGTCGGGATTTCTGGCCAGGCCTCCCACGGCCAGTAGAGCTGCCAGTACGGTCCGCGCATGAACGTCCCGAGGAACGTGAGCGCCAGAATGGCCACCGTCACCACGAGGAACACCAGGTTCTGGGTGCGTCGGGTCTTCGGAAACCACACGCCCGCAGCGGCGGCGGGGCTCCGGTCGAGCCACGGCCAGAGTGTCAGCACCGCCACGAGGAGGCCGGGCAGAATCACGCCGCCGATGAACGCGCCGTTCACCGTGAAGGTGCCGATGCGCACCGTCGTGTCGGTCACGATCTCCTGGAGCCACAGGAAGTACCAGGGCGCCTTGGCGGGGTTCGGTGTCACCAGCGGGTCCGCCGCCGCTTCGAGCGGGGACCGCACCAGCGCGGCGAGGATGCTGAGCACCGCAAACGTGCCCAGCGTCACGATCAGCGCGCGGCGGGTGAGATCCGGGATCGCATTCACCGTGGACTCGGCGTTCATGACCGTCCTCGGGTGGATCGTCGGCGCCGTCCCGCGCGCAACCCCGAGCAGGGTGTACGTCTTTGTCGCCGTGTCGATGGGCGCCGGCGCCTTTGGCGCGTCGAGCACGCCGTCGCGATCCGCGCGTGCAAGCCCTGCATCCTTGCGGACCCGCCACATGTGATACGCGAAGAGGAGTCCGAGCCCGCCGGGCAGCACGATGATGTGCAGCACGTAGAAGCGGATGAGCGTCGGTTGATCGATCGTCCGGCCGCCGAGCATCAGCTCCCGAATCGTCGGTCCCACATAGGGGATGGACGAAGCGATGTTGGTGCCGACGGTCACGGCCCAGTAGGCGAGCTGGTCCCACGGCAGCAGGTAGCCGGTGAACGACAGCAGCAGCGTCAGGAGCAGCATCACGACGCCAAGGACCCAGTTCCACTCCCGCTGCTGTCCCTGACCGAGCCCGTTCTTGTAGGCGCCTGTGAGAAAAACGCGCGCGAGGTGCAGGAACACGGCTGCCACCATGAAGTGCGCGCCGAAGCGATGCACGGATCGAATCCAGCTGCCGAACGTCACCGCGAACTCGATGTCCTTGATCGACGCGTAAGCCCGCTCGACCGATGGGACGTACAGGAAGAGGAGCGGAAAACCCGACACGGTCAGCAGGAGCAGCAGCGCGGCGGAGATCGTGCCCAGCCAGAACGAGTAGTTCCAGTCGAGCGATGCCCTGGAGACCTTCGCGGGGAACCAGTGCAGCATGAAGTTCGAGACGACGGCGTCCCCCGACTGCCGATCGGACTTCGGCCGAACGCTCCAGAGCGGCTTCGGGTGGACACCCGGGGCGTCTGGGGCAGACGCGCCCGATGCTGTTTTCCTGAGCGGCCAGGCCATGCAATCCTCCTCACACCGTCAGCCGGAAGTCGTGCTCGACTTCCTGCGCGAGATCGACCACCAGCTGCCCGTCGTCGGGCGCCACCGACAGCTGATACCAGGCGAGCGGCTTCGGTGCCGGGCCGGACACATTGGCGCCGTCGCCGCGATACATCGAACCGTGGCAGGGGCAGGCAAAGCGGTGCGTGAGCTTCACCGACTGCCCCACGACCGTCTCGGTTACGACCTTCGGGAGGGCCTCGGCACGGACGGTGCAGCCCAGGTGCGTACACACGGCGGAGATCGCGTGAAACACGCCGCCCTCGCGGAAGACGAACAGCCGCATGTCGGGCAGGAACTTCAGCCCTTCGGGAAAGTCGGCCGGCATGCCGAGCTTGACGGTGGTCGGTGCGTCGTACGAGACGTTGGGCACGAGCGACCGCAGCGACGCCACTCCCTGATAGCCGATAGCCGCGATCCCGGCGCCGATGCCGAGTCGAATCAGGAACTCCCGGCGATCGCCTCTGTAGAACGTCGCCGGCTCGGCTGTCGGTCCGGCGCTGGACGAGGTGTCGTGTGGATCGCTCATACCGTCTCCTGCAGTCGAACGGTTGCTCCGGGCGCCACCGCGTCGGCAGCGACGAAGCGCTCGGTGATCGTGAATTTCTCCATGGTCATGGCGTCGGTGGGACATCGGATGGCGCACAGGCCGCAGCGGATGCAGCGGTCGTCGTCCTTGATCATCGCGACGAGGGGCAGACCGTTCGCCTCCGCGCCCGCGGCGAGCTCGGTGCGCGTCGCCTCGTCGAGGTCCAGCGAGTCGAAGGGCACCAGCGCCAGGCAGTACTCGGGGCACACGTCCACGCACCGGTTGCACAGGACGCATTTCTCGGGGTCGTAGATCGTCTGCACGTGGCAGACGAGGCAGCGTGCGGCCTGCGCCCGCGCGGCCTCGGCACCGAAGCCCACCTCGACTTCCGCGATCCCGGTACGGCGATCGATCTCGAGCGTGGGAGGCGCGGCGCGGTCCAGCAGCTCGAACCCGGCGAGCATCCGGTATTCACGCGTCGGGATCTCGTCGATTCGCATGGACACGCCGACGCGCGCGCTCTCCGAGGAGAGATACTCGTGGACGGATCGGGCGGCGCGTTTGCCGTTGGCGATGGCTTCGATGAGGTTCCGCGGGCCGAATGCGACGTCGCCTCCGGCGAACACGCCCGGCGCGGAGGTCGCCAGCGTGGCGGAATCGACCTTGATCGTTCCGGCCGGCGTGAGCGCAATGCCGTCGGCTTCCGTCAGGAACGACAGGTCGGCACGCTGGCCGATCGCGAGGACGCACGCGTCCGCCTCGAGCGAGATGACGTCCTCATCGGCGTACTCGGGAGCGAAGCGGCCGTTCGCGTCGAAGACCGACTTCACCGCGCGCAGCTCGATGCCAGAGAGCCGGCCGTTGCCAACCAGGCGCAGGGGCCCGCGCCGCGTCAGGAACCGGATGCCTTCCTTCTGCGCTTCCTCGAACTCCTCGTGCCCCTGGGTGGTCCGCAGCACGGGCATTTCCGTGAAGTCCTCGAGCGACACGATCGTGACGTCGCGTGCGCCGCCGCGGATGGCCGCGCGCGCGGAATCGAAGGCCTCCTGCATCCGCGATTCGGTGGCGTGCGCCGCGGCGCGCGTCAGCACTTCGCTCGCGTCGGTGACCGCGGCGACGAGGCGGCTCTCTTCTTCTTCGAGCTCGCGTCCGAGGCGCCAGGCGGTGCGGGCCGCGTCGAACGCGACGAAGCCGCCGCCGATGACGACCACCCGGCGGCCGAGGTCCATCCGATACCCGCGATTGATGTTGAGGAGGTAGTCGACGGCCTTGACGACGCCGTCGAGCTCGACGCCGGGGATCTGGAGGTCGCGGCCCTGCGACACGCCGACGGCGAGGAAGACGGCGGCATAGCCGAGCTCGCGCAGATTCGACAACCCGAACTCGGGGGTGAGCGGCATGCGCGTTCGCAGCTCGACACCGAGCGCGAGGATCTTGTCGATCTCCGCGCGGATCAGCGAGCGCGGCAGCCGGTATTCCGGTATGCCGAACCGCATCATGCCGCCCGGTTCTTCGGCGGCATCGAAAATCGTGACCGCATAGCCCAGCAGCGCCAGGTCGTGCGCCGCCGACATTCCTGCCGGCCCCGCGCCGATCACCGCGACCTTGCGCTTCCCGGATCCAGCGGATCGTGGTGCAGTGCGATGAAACGTGAGGGGGTGAACGGGAAGATGGCCGGCGTAGCGATTGCCTTCGAGGTCGAGCTCTTCGCGAAGCCGATCCTGAGTATCGGGATGATTCGATTCGACGCCATACTGTTCGGTGAGGAAGCGTTTCAGCGCGCGGATGGTGATCGGCGCATCGATGGCGCCGCGGCGGCAGGCGTCCTCACAGGGTGCGGCGCAGACGCGTCCGCACACCGACGCGAACGGGTTCGGCGCGCGCGCCACCAGATAGCCATCTTCGTCGCGTCGATCGGCGATGAGCTGAACGTAGCGGCCGGCGTCGGTCTCGACCGGGCATGCGGCCTGGCACTTGACCTGGGCCTTCCAGTGGCGAACCTCCGGCAGCCGCACCGCGATTCCCATCGAACGAACCCCTCCTGAATCTGGAGCATGAACTACCGGGTACCGGGCGCGGTATGACGCGTGTCATACGGACGAGCGCGTACACACCGGAGCAACGTGAGAGAACGCTGGATCATGCAAGGCACGAACGATTCACGTCCCATGCCGCGGAATCGTTCAGGGCCGCAGAGGTGTCGAAGAGGGCCGGTTTACAGGGGTGAAACCGCGTTCTCGGCAACCGCCCTGAGGCGGTTCCGACGCGGCGCCGGTGCTCGCCGCCGGATTTTCGGAAGCGACAGCTAGTCCAATCCGTCAGGCAAGAGCTCGCCGGGGCCCGTGCCCGGCGAGCGTGAGACGGCAATCTGTATCGAGGAAGTCGAGACCTCCGCCGCCTACTGTGGCGTTGCCAGCCCCTTCAGCGTGGATGAGAGCGCCCGCATCCTGGCCGCATCGGGTCCCGATGCGCTGGCAGCGTCGCTCTCGAGCCGCGTGGCCAGCGCGGTGAGCTCCTCCACAACGCCGGCCGCTGGTCGGCGCCGGCCGATCCTGTCGAGTGCGCCCCTCAAAGCGGCCGCCCTCTCGGCCTGGATCGCATTGCTGCGCGTGAGCTGATCGACGTAGGCCCGCGCGACGGCTGATGATGCGATCCATGCGATCTGCGGCTGCTGCTGCGCGTTGAAATCCTCCGAGCGCACCTGCAGGGCGGCATCGATTTCGTTCTGTGACAGATGCTCGCTCGGCTTCAACCTCAGCACGTCGAGGCCTCGGGCAATCTCGGTTCCGTAGATGACGCCGTTGTACCAATAAGCCGACCAGTGGCCGCCGGTGATCAGCTGCTTCGGATCGATCGGACCTCGATCGAAGTAGGCAATCTCGATCGGCTTCGCGGAATCGGTGAAATCGAAGACCGATATCCCACCCTGATACCAGGCCTGCACCATGATGTCGCGCCCCGGCACCGGAATGAGTGAGCCGTTGTGCGCCACGCAATTTTCCTCCTCCGTCTGCGGCGCCGGCATCTTGTAGTAACCGCCGAACCGCAGCTTACGATCGACGATGTCGAAGATGGCGTCCGCGCCCCAGTTGGGAAGGTCACTCGTCCGGCAGCGGGGCCGTGTTCCACCGCCCCACTCGTCGGTGAAGATGACCTTGGTGCCGTCGTTGTTGAACGTGGCCGAGTGCCAGTACGCGAAGTTCTTGTCCGCGACATGGTCGAGGCGCACGGGGTTCACCGGATCCGAAATGTCGAGGAGAATCCCGTTACCGGAGCAGGCGCCGGCCGCGAGGCCAAGTGCCGGGAACACGGTGATGTCGTGACACTGGTCGGTCTCGCTCGTCTTCTGGGTACCCGGCCCGTGATCGCCGCCCGCCCAGAGCCCCGAGATCGCGCCGGTCTTCGGGTCGGCAAAGATGCGAGGACGGTTGACGATACGCGCCGTCTCGGGCGCGGCGAGCGGCACCTGGATGACATCGATGCTGAAAAGCGCGGTGTCGGGATCTTTGTCCGGCGCCTCCTTGGAGCAGCCCGCCAGCTCCTCACCCGATCGGACCGAGCTGGTGCCCGACCCATAGATGTACACGTTCGCTTTGTCGTCGGGGTCCACCAGCAAGGTGTGCGTGTGCGACCCGCGGCAGGTCTGTACGGCGGCGATCTGTTTCGGCTTTTTCAGATCGGTGATGTCGAAGATGCGGACGCCCCTGAACCGCTCGGCGCTGACCGGTTCCTTGACGCCTTGGGTCCCGCAGTCGAGCCGACCGCGCGTCTGCTCTACCGACATGAACAGCAGGTTGCCGTAGACGGAAAGGTCGCCCTGGCCCCCCGGGCAGACGACCGACGCCACCTGCCGCGGCTTCTTCGGGTTCTCGATGTCGTAGATGTTGAACCCGTTGAAGCTGCCCATGAAGAGGTGGTTCTTCTGAAACGCCAGATCGGAGTTCGCGAAGTTCAGCGCGCCGGCCCCGGGCGGGTCCGGCCTCGGCGTCTTCGGATCTCTCGCCTCCGCGGCCTTTGCCTCTTCTTCTTCCTTCTTTTCGGTCTCCGGGTCCTTCTCGGGCGGTACAGGCTCGCCAGCCGGCGCCTTGGGATCGAAGAAGCCCTCGGGCCTGGGGAGGCTGGCGATCAGCTCCAGGTGGCTGGAGGCCTGCCCGGCGTCGCGGAAGCCACCCTTCAGTCCGATTCTCGGATCGGCCTTCTCGACGGCCGCCGGACGTTCCTGTGCGCCTACCGACATGACGGCCGACAGCGCGACGGCCAGACACCACAACACCCTCGTTCCAGCGGATCTCATTTCTGCAGCTCCTTCAGCATGGCAGTCATACGGGCAATTTCCATACGCTGATCGGCATCCACGTCGGATGCGAACGCGAACATCTCGCCTTCCTGGCCGGCGCCCGGCGTCTTGAACAACTCCTCCACCATGACCAGCGCACCCGCATGATGCCTGATCATGAACTCGAGGAAGAGCCGGTCGAACTCCACGCCCTTCCCGGCTGCGAGCCGCGCCATTTCTTCGGCGGTGAGCATCCCGGGCATCAGCTTCGCGCCGTGCGCGTGGTGCGCGTGCTCGCCGGGGACCTCCTGGCCGCGGCGCCGCAGCCACTCCTGCATCATCCTGATTTCGTCGGCCTGAGAGACCTCGATGCGCAGCCCGAGCTTGCGCATGTCGTCGCTGGTGCTCCGCGTGGCCAGCAGCGCCGTCATCTCGAGCGCCTGGGCGTGGTGGCCGATCATCCCCTGCATGAACGCGACATCACCCGGGGTGTGCCGAACCTGGGAGAGATCGGCCGCCTGGTCGGCGGTGATGACCCGGCTCGGTTCGCCCGGTGCGCCCGGCTGAATCAGCTGAGGGCCGCGCTGGACCCCGGCAGTCCGGCACGCGCCGAGCGCTGCCAACAGGACCGCGGCGAGCGGAATGGCGAGTAGTTGCGAGAAGCCCAATATCTGCCAAGAATACACGGAATCAGACGCTCGATTCACGTCACGCGGGGACGGCCGCGTCGGTCGAACGGCAGCCGGCCGGCGGTGATCAACGGAACACGGGATTCCTCGACCACCATACGAAGCAGCACCCGGTCATCAGGCTACTGAATTCAGGGAATCTCCAAGGTATTCCCGCCACGGTCCTCTGGTTCAAGGGCGAAGGCACCCGACCAGGAGTTCATTAGAATAGGAGTCTCCGATCCCTCTTGAAAGGTTTCGCGACACGATGATTCGCCCTACGACCCTGCTCTTGCTTCTCGTCAGCACCGTCATACTTCACGGGGCGCGCTCCCGGCCGGTTGCCGCACAGGCCCGGGCGACGGCCGCGGCCGCCGAGGAGGTGCCGCGCGCCATCCGGCGCGATGTGCCGCTCACCAACTCCATCCGGCGCGCGTTCGAGGCGGGCACACGCGACCGATCCGGGCGGCCGGGATCCAACTACTGGCAGATCCAGACCGACTACGCGATCGACGCGCGGCTCGATCCTGCCACCGACACCATCACGGGATCCGAGACGATCACACTGCACAACAACAGTCCCGAGGAGTTGACGCAGATCCTCCTTCGCCTCGACCACAACATCTACCGGAGCCTCGTGCCGCGCGGGTTCTCCGTGCCGGCCGAGAACACCGACGGCATGATTGTGACCCGCATCGGCGTCAACGGCGAGACCGTCGACCTGGAGGCACGGCCACCACGCGGCAGGGGTGGACGCGGGGTGAATACGCCACCGCAGCTCGCGATCTCAGGACTGGATCAGACGCTGGCGCGCCTCACGCTCGCCCGACCGGTCCCGCCGAAGTCAGTGGCGAAGCTGGACATTCGGTGGCACACGAAGCTCCCGGGCGGCCCCAACGGGCAGGGACATCGCATGACCCAGCGCTGGGACGACACGCTGTTCCAGCCGACCCAATGGTTTCCACGTATCGCGAAGTTCGACGATCTGAGGGGCTGGGACACCAGTGTCTACCTCGGGCCGGCCGAGTTCTACAACAACTTCGGGCGCTTCGACGTGCGCATCGACGTTCCGGGCGGATGGATCGTCAGCGGCACTGGCGTGCTGCAGAACCCGCAGGAGGTGCTCACCGCGCAGGCGCGGGAACGCCTCGCACGGGTCCTGGAGTCGGACGAGGTCGTGACGATCGTGGGCGAGGACGAAGTCGGGCCCGGCACGTCCACGGCGCCGGGCGAGCGCCTCGTCTGGCATTTCTCCGCCGACATGGTGAACGACTTCGCCTGGGCCACCGCGAAGAACTACGTCTGGAAGGCCACGCGCGCGACGATTCCCGGGAAGGGGCCGATCCCGATCCACATGGTCCACCTGCCGGAGCGCGCGAAGTTCTTCACCAACGCGGGTCCGATCGCACGGCATGCCCTCGAGTTCTATTCGAAGCTCTGGGCCCCGTACCCGTTTCCACAGCTGACGCTGCAGGACGGCCCGAGCGCCGGCATGGAATACCCCATGGTCATCAACTCGAACCAGGGCGCGGCCGACCACGAGACCGCTCACCAGTGGTGGCCGATGATGGTCGGCACGAACGAGACCTGGTACGGGTGGATGGACGAGGGCTTCAACCAGTACATGAACATCCTGTCCTCTGCCGACGCGAAGGGGATCGAGCCGAACCTCAATCGGCTGGGCCAGATGTACGGCCGTACCAGCGGCGACGAGGACGAACCGCCCATGATGTGGGCGGCCAACCACGCCGGGCCGATGTACGGTTTCCAGACCTACTCGAAGACGCCCCTCATGCTATCCATGCTCGGTGGCATCGTCGGCGATGGCGAAGTCCAGCGCGCGATGAGCGAGTACACGAAGGCCTGGAGCTTCAAACACCCCTCCCCGTGGGACTACATCTTCTTCATGAACAACGCGCTCGGCCAGGATCTCGGCTGGTTCTGGTACTACTGGCTCTGGACGACGGACTCGGTGGACGGATCGATTGCGAACGTGTCGACGGCGGGATCCCGCACCCGCGTGGTCGTACGACAGGACGGACAGATGCCGTCGCCGATCGTGTTGAAGGTCGAGTTCGCACCGACAGGCCCCGCAATCACGCCCATGGCCAACGCGAAGATGGTGAATGAGACGACCGCCCTCGTGACGTGGCCCGTGGACGTCTGGTTCAACGGCAAGCGCACCTTCGAGGCGACGCTGGACTTCGGCGGACGCTCGATAACCGCGATCACCCTCGACCCCGGCTGTCGATTCCCGGATCGGGAGCAAGGCGACAACGTGTGGCCGAAGCCGGCTGACGGTTCCGCAACCGGCTGCGCCGGCTAGGCTGGCCTCACTCCGCGCGCAGGCCTTCGACCGGATCCACCCGCATCGCGCGGAGCGCAGGCGGGATGCAGGCTGCGAGCGCCGCGACGAGAAGGAGACCGCTGGCGATGGCGGCGGCTCCGGGATCGGTCGGCGAAACCTCGAACACCACGCTGGCGAGCGCGCCTTCGGCGCCGCGGATCAGGAGTATCCCGGCGACGAGGCCAGCTGCGATGAGCAGGACGCTCTGGCCGAGGACGAGCCTGCCGACGCTTGCCGGCGATGCGCCGAGCGTGAGGCGGATCGCCAGCTCGCGCTGCCTGAGCGCCACCGACCAGGAGAACAGACCGTAGATCCCGAGCGCCGCGAGCAGCGCGGCCAGGGCGGCGAACGCCGTGAGGACCGTCATCAGCAGACGCGGTTCCGCTGTGCGCTTCGCGAATCGCCCACCCCACGTCTGAGGTGTGCCGTACGGCACGCCGGGCGCCGCGGCCTCGAGCCCGCGCTGCAGGGCGCTCAGCGCGCTGGCGCGATCAACGGCGCGGATCGTCAGGAACAGCTCCTGGAACGGGAACTGCCTCGTCGTGAAGTAGATGGCTGGCTCGACCTCCTGACCGAGCGGGGCATTACGGACGTCGCGAACGATCCCGACGATTTCGAAGCGGGTCGGCGGCAGGGGCGGAGGCGGCGGGGTCCCGGCGGGCCGCGGTGGACGCAATCGGAAGAGATTTGCCCCGAGCGGGCCGATGTTCGTGGCGGTGATGAGCAGCACCTGACCGACGGCCGGGCCTTTCGCCAGATATTGCCGGACGAAGCGTTCGTTGACGACGACGACCGGCGTCGCATCTGGAGTATCCAGATTCGTGAACGATCGGCCGCTGGCCATCGAGACGCCAAGCGATTCGAAATAGCCCTCGCTCACGCTATGAATCTGCGCCTGCGGGGCCTCCTCCGGCCGCGCCGGCCCGGGCTCGCCGAGCATGCCAAACGGCACACGCCATCCGACCTCGAGGGGAAGGAAGTTACCGCCGCCGGCCGCCACGACGCCGGGGTGCCGTCGGATCTGATCGATGATCGCCGCGTGCGTATCCGACACGATCCGCCATCTGTTGTACGCGCCGTTCGGCAGCTGCACGCTTGCCGTGAGCACGTCATCGGCGTCAACACCGGTCGGCGTACTCGTCATCCGGTTGACGGTCCGCACGAGCAACGTCGAGCTGACGAGCAGCGCGCACGCGAGCGCGACCTCGCCGGCCACGAGAATCGAGTAGATCCGGCGCGGCCCGCGCGAGCTTCCGCGCTCGCCCGTCTTCAATTCCGTGGTGACCTGCCGTTTCAGGAACAGCAGCGCCGGCAGCAGCCCGAAGAAGGTGGTCGTGGCAACGAGAACCATCAGGCCGAAACCGAGCGCGCGGAGGTTTACGCCGGCCTCTTCGAGCCTGGGAATTGAAACCGGCATGATGTTGACCAGGATCGGAAGCAGCATTGCCGCAGCCGCAATCCCGAGCGCCGCGCCGGCGGCGGAGAGGACGAGACTCTCAGCGAACAACTGCGCGACGAGCTGGCGCGGCGAGGCGCCCACGGCGATGCGCACGGCCATCTCGCGCTCGCGAGAAAGTGCTCGCGTGAGGAGGAGCGACGCCACGTTGAGGCATCCGATGAGCAGGAGCAGCGCAACCGCGCCGAAGAGCACCATCAGCGCCGGGCGATAGTAGCCCAGCTGCTCATCGAGCAGCGGTATCAGCCGCGTGCCCCACCCGCGATTGGTGCTCGCGAACTGCTCCTGGAGCCGCAGCCCCAGGGCGTCCACGGCGCTCTGCGCCTGCCAGAGCGTGGCCCCCTCGGCGAGCCTCGCGACGGCCTCCATGAAGTGGGCGGCGCGGCTGTGCTCTGTGAGATCCCACCGCAGCAGCTGCCACACATCGATGTCGTCGGGATAGTGGAAGCCCGCGGGCATCACGCCGGCAACGGTGTGGGCGGTCCCGTCCAGATTCAGCTGGCGGCCTACGATCGAGGGGTCCGCGCTGTAGCGCGTTCGCCAGAGCCGATGGCTGATGACGATCGTCGGCTGGTTGCGAACGAAGAGCGGGCCACCCACGGGAAACCCGGCGCCGACCTGCGGGCCGACACCGAGCACCTCGAAGAGGTTGCCGCTCGTCTCGATCGCATTCACGCGAACCGGATCGAGGCCCGGGTCAATCAGGTTCAGGCTGGGCCGCCACCAGGCCGCGGCGCTCTCGAAGACCGGCAGCGCCCGGTAATCCATGAAGTTCACCGGCGAGATGGGGTCGTGGGCGAGCCCTTTCTCGGAGTTCGTATCCCACAGCGTGACGAGGCGGTCGGGGAGCCGGTACGGCAGCGGCCGCAGCACGACGGAATCCACCACGGAAAACACCGTTGCCGCCGCGGCCGTCCCGATGCCGAGCACGAGCACGACAACAGCCGCAAAGCCCGGATGGTGACGGAATTGTCGGAGGGCGGTCCGGATCGCACTGGACACGTGCAGGCTCCTTTCTTCGGCCGCCCGCGCGGTGTCGTCGGCCTCGCGAGCGTGTGGACGCTGCGAGCGCCGCGCATGGCGCCGCAGGACCGACAGCGTGGATTCCTCGAGCGCCTGCATCGTGCGAGCTCGCGCCTCGACGACGCTGCCGCCTTCCTCGAGCACAGCAGCATGGATGTCCTCGAGGTGCAAGGCGAGCTCTTCAACGGTCGCGGGCGGCAGGTCGGCGCCCGCCCGCCGCGCGTGCTGGGCGACAAGATGTCGCCAGCAGGGCACGGGGGCCGAGTCCCGGGCTGTTACTCGCGTGTCCCGCTTCATGCGACGCCCTCACGCGGGTTTCACGCCGGCCACCTCGGTCAGCGCAGCGATGAACCTGGCCCAGTCCTGTCGCCGGGCGGCGAGGATTCTGCGGCCCGCTTCCGTAATTCGGTAATACCGGCGCCGGCGCTGCCCGGCACGTTCCACCCACCGGCCGCGGATATGGCCCGCATCCTCCAGGCGGTAGAGCGTTTCGTACAACGAGGCCAGGGTGAACCGCAGCGCGCCGCCCGACCTCGCCTCGATGAGCCTGGCAATGTCGTATCCGTGCAGTGGCTTTTCGTCCACCAGCGCAAGGATCAGCAGGTCGGCGCTCCCCTTCTTGGCGGAGGCCATGGCGTTGGTCAAGGGCGCGCGCGTCATATGAAGGTATCCATCATATAGGATACCTGAGCCTGGCTGATTGGACGACACACGCGTGCAAAAGGTTGGGGGGGACTGCGGCGGTGTGTTCAGCTTGAGGGGAACAGCTCAGTCGGAGCGCGAACCGTCCCGGCGGCCAGCCCCGATGACAGCCGTGCAACCTTGATCGCCTCGGTCCGGCCGTCACACCGAGCTTCTCGAAAAACCTCCGACATCCGGCTCAGGCACCAGCCATCCAACTTCAGCTTCCAACTTCAGCCTTCCAACTTCAGCCTTCCAAGTTCAGCCTTGCCTGATCGGCCCATCTCCACATCGGCCACAGGTATGTGCTCGATCCTGCGCCGAACGTCCTGCCAACGACTGGAGCGCCAGCCGGAGCAGGGCATCCGACTGCGGAACGGCGCGGGTTGGCGCTGCGTCAAAGCGTTGAGAACCAGCGGCGTGGACCGCAGGCTGATGATCGTCGGGCTGGCCCCTCCGAGCTCCACCTCTTCAGCGTTTCGAACTCCAGCCGTCACATTCTCGATTGGGTGTCGAAATCGGACGACCTCGTTCGTCATTACTACAGGGCGACACATGGATGCTCCGGTGATGCGAACCAGCCGCCGATTGGCATCTGCCTCGGACGTAGTTGAGTTGCACGCTGGTTACGCGCAACTGTTGTGAACGTAGAGGAGTTATGGCGAAACGGATGATTCTGATGCTGACGATGACCGCGCTCGTCATCGGAGCCCTCGGGTTTCTGAAGGTCCGGCAGTTCCAGGCCGCCGCCGGCGAGGCGGCGGGCTTTCAACCACCGCCAGAGGCCGTGACGACGATCGTGGCGGCACAGGAAAGCTGGCCGACGACTTTGGCCGCGATCGGCACGCTCGCCGCGGTCCAGGGAGTCACGGTGAGCGCGGACCTGCCGGGGACCGTCGAGCGCATCGCGTTCGAGTCCGGCGAGTCGGTCCGCCGGGGCGAGGTTCTGGTGCAGCTCGACACGCGTCAGGAGCGCGCGCAGCTCGCGGCGGTCGAGGCGCAGCGCGAGCTGGCTGGCCTCAACTTCGACAGGATGAGGGGCCTGCTCGACGAGCGCGTGATCTCGCGGGCCGAATACGACCGCGCGATGGCGGAGCACAAGCAGACCGACGCGCAAGCCGGCGAAATCCGGGCGGCGATCGAACGCAAGACGATCCGCGCCCCGTTCTCGGGGGTGCTGGGCATCCGGCAGGTCAACCTCGGACAGTACCTCGCCGCCGGAGATCCCGTGGTGCTCCTGCAGTCGCTGAACCCGATCTATGTGAACTTCGGCGTGCCGCAGCAGGCCGCGGGACAGCTGCAGAAGGGCGGCGAGGTCCGCATCACGGCGACTGACGTCGCCGGACAGGCGTTCGCAGGACCTATCACGGCCATCGACGCGGTCGTGAACGAGGCGACCCGCAACGTGCAGGCGCAGGCCACGCTCGCCAACCCGGGCGGGCGGCTGCGGCCGGGGATGTTCGTTCAGGCGGAGCTCATCGTCGGGTCGAGCCGATCGGTCGTCGCGCTGCCGGCAACCGCCATCAGCTACGCGCCGTTCGGCGACTCGGTGTTCGTGGTTTCGGATTTCGAGGGCGCCAACGGCGAGTCGTACCGCGGCGTGCGACAGCAGTTCGTCAAGCTCGACGGCGCCAGGGGCGATCAGGTGGCCGTCGTCTCGGGCGTCAAGGCCGGTGACGAGGTCGTCACGTCTGGCGTCTTCAAGCTTCGCAACGGCGCGGCCGTGGTCGTCGACAACACGGTGAAGCCGGCAAACAGCGCCAGACCACGCCCCGAGGACAGCTGATGCGGTTCACGGATCTTTTCGTCAAGCGCCCGGTCCTCGCGATCGTCGTCAACCTGGTCATCCTGATCGCGGGCCTGCAGTCCATACGGGCGCTGAGCGTCAGGCAGTACCCCCGCAGCGACATCGCGGTGGTGCGGGTCTCGACGGCGTACGTCGGCGCCAGCGCGGATCTGGTTCGCGGGTTCATCACGACGCCGCTCGAGCGCGTGATTGCCAGCGCCGACGGCATCGACTACATGGAATCGTCCAGCGCGCAGGGCCTGAGCACGATCACGATCCACCTGAAGCTCAACTTCGACACCAACGCCGCGCTGACGCAGGTTCAGTCGAAGGTGGCGCAGGTGCGCAACGATCTGCCACCAGAAGCCGAAGCGCCGATCATCCAGCTCGAGACGGCCGACGATCAGTTCGCCGCGATGTACCTCGGCTTCTCGTCGGCGGATCTCGATCAGAACCAGATCACCGATTACCTGACACGGGTGGTGCAGCCGAGGCTCAGCGCGATCAGCGGGGTCCAGCGCGCCGACATCCTCGGTGACCGCACGTTCGCGATGCGAATCTGGCTGAAGCCGGCCATGATGGCGGCGCACGGGATCTCTCCCTCCGCCGTGCGGGAGGCGCTGACGCGGAACAACTACCTGTCCGCGCTGGGACGGACGAAGGGATCCATGGTGTCGGTGAACCTCGTCGCCAACACCGATCTCCAGACCCCGGAGGAGTTCCGCCAGCTCGTCGTCAAGGAACAGAACGGCGTGGTCGTTCGCCTGGGCGACATCGCCGACGTCGTGCTCGGCGCCGAGAACTACGAGGAGGACGTCCGCTTCAACGGAGAGACCGCGGTTTTCATGGGCATGTGGGTGCTGCCCACCGCCAATTCCCTCGACGTGATTCGTCAGGTGCGCGAAACGCTCCCGGGGATTCAAGCGCAGGTGCCGGCGGGGATGAAGGTCGGCGTCCCGTACGACTCGACCGAGTACATCCAGGACGCGATCGACGAAGTGCTCACGACGCTGACCGAAACGCTGGTCATTGTCATTCTCGTCATCTTTCTCTTCCTCGGCTCGGTGCGCGCGGTGATTATCCCGGTGGTAGCCATCCCGATCTCGCTGGTCGGCGCCGTGTTCCTCATGCTCGCCGCGGGCTTCACGGTCAACCTGCTCACCCTGCTCGCGATCGTCCTCTCCGTGGGGCTCGTGGTGGACGACGCGATCGTGATGGTCGAGAACATCGAGCGCCACCTGCATGCGGGAAAACCAGCACACCGGGCGGCCATCGACGCCGCGCGTGAGCTGGTCGGTCCGATCATTGCGATGACGATCACGCTGGCGGCCGTGTACGCACCGGTGGGTATCCAGGGCGGCCTCACCGGCGCGCTGTTCCGGGAGTTCGCCTTCACGCTCGCGGGCGCGGTGATTGTGTCGGGTGTGGTCGCGCTGACACTGTCACCGATGTTGGCCTCCCGGCTGCTGCGTGCCGGCGACACCGAGCGCGGCTTCGCGGGATGGATCAACAGACGGTTCGATCGTCTGCGCGCGCGGTATGCGCGCAGCCTCGCCGGTACCCTGCGGTACCGGCCGGTCGTCCTCGTGCTCTGGGCCATCGTGGCGGCGCTCATGGTGCCGTTCTACATGTTCTCGCAGCGCGAGCTCGCACCCTCGGAGGATCAGGGCGTGGTGTTCTCCATACTCCAGGCGCCCGCCAACGCCACGATCGACCAGACGAAGATGTTCGCGGAGCAGGTGGCGGAGGTCTACCGGACGTTCCCTGAAACCGAGAGCATCTTTCAGCTGACGTTTCCGACCGGCGGCTTCGGGGGCATGGTGACGAAGCCCTGGAGCGAGCGGACGAAGACGACGGAACAACTCCTGCTGGAGATGATGGGACCGCTGTCGCAGATTCCCGGGATCCGCGCGATCCCGCTCACGCCGCCGGCGCTGCCGGGCGGCGGCGACTTCCCCGTCGATCTGGTGATTGCCTCGGCGGCGGAGCCGGAACAGCTGGTCGAGATTGCCGGACAGCTGGTGCAGAAGGCGTTTGCGAGCGGGATGTTCATCTTCGCCGACGTCGACCTCAAGTACGATCAGCCGCAGGCCGAAGTCGTCTTCGATCGCGACAAGCTCCGCTCGCAAGGCGTCGACCTGAGCCAGGCGGGGCTGGACCTGTCCACGATGCTCGGCGGCGACTACGTGAACCGGTTCAGCATCCAGGGCCGCAGCTACAAGGTCATCCCCCAGATCCGGCGGGCCGATCGCCTCACGCCGGATCAGCTGGAGGAGATCTACATCACCGGATCCGACGACGGGCTCGTCCCGCTTTCGACGTTCGCGGACCTTCGCATCACGACCCAGCCGCGGGAGCTGAAGAAGTTTCAGCAGCTCAACGCCGTGCGAATCCAGGGCGTCATCCCGCCCCCGGTGCCGCTCGACATGGCGCTGGGCTTCCTCGAGAACGAGGCCAGGGCGATTCTCCCGCAAGGATTCACCATCGACTACGCGGGCGAGTCGCGACAGCTTCGCACGGAAGGCAGCAAGTTCGTCGGCACAGTGCTCCTCTCGGCGGTGCTGATCTATCTGGTGCTGGCGGCGCAGTTCGAGAGCTTCCGCGATCCGTTCATCATCCTGGCAGGATCAGTGCCCCTGGCCATCTCGGGCGCGCTCCTGTTCTCGTTTCTCGGGCTCACCTCGCTGAACATCTACAGCCAGGTGGGGCTCATCACGCTGGTGGGGCTGGTCTCGAAAAACGGCATCCTGATCGTCGAGTTCGCGAACCATCTCCAGGAGGCCGGGAGCGCCAAGCTCGACGCCATCATCGAGGCGGCTGGCACCAGGCTCCGGCCGATCCTGATGACGACGGCAGCCACAGTCGTCGGCCATTTCCCGCTGGTGATCGCGACCGGCCCCGGCGCCGGCGCCCGCAACAGCATCGGAATCATGCTCGTCAGCGGCATGGTCATCGGCACGCTCTTCACGCTGTTCGTCGTCCCGTCGATTTACATGCTCGTCGCGCGCAGGCGCTCGGCGGTGGCGGCGGAGGACAAGGCATTCGCGGGAACCGAAGAGGGGTGGCAAGCGGCGCGTAGCTCGTAGGCCGTGTTCAGTGCACGTCGCACGTGGCACGTCGCACGTCGCACCCAGCACGTCGCACGTGCACGTCGCACCTCGCACGTGACAAGCAGCACGTCGCACCCAGCACGTAGGACGTCGCACGTGACAGGTGACACGTAAGGTACCCAACAGATGTCCACCACCACTGGATTCGACCTCGACGAGTATCTCGACAGGATCGATTACTCGGGCGCTCGCGTGGCGAGCCTCGACACGCTCGAGGCTCTCCATCTGGCGCACGCGCAGGCGATCCCGTTCGAGAACCTCGATCCGCTGCTCGGATGGCCCGTCCGCCTCGACGCCCGCTCGCTCCACCGGAAGATTGTGAGTGAGGGGCGCGGAGGCTACTGCTTCGAGCAGAACCTGCTGTTCGGGCACGCGCTGACGGCCCTTGGCTTCGAGGTCGCGGGCCTGTCGGCCCGAGTGCTCTGGAATCAGCCTGCGGGGGCGATCGCGCCGCGCGATCACATGCTGCTGCTCGTCGACCTCCACGACAGGGCGTACATCGCCGACGTCGGATTCGGCGGGCTGACGCTGACGGCCCCGCTCCGACTCGAGCCGAACGTCGAGCAGCGGACCCCGCACGAGCGGTTCCGGTTGTTGAAGAGAGGTGCGGAGTTCGAAGTGCAGGCGTCCGTCCGTCAGCGGTGGACACCCCTCTGCCGGTTCGACCTGCAGGAGCAGTTCCTGCCGGATTACGAGGTCACCAACTGGTACCTGTCGAATCACCCGCGGTCGCAGTTCGTGACCGGGCTCCTGGCCGCGCGCCCGGGGCGGGATCGCCGTTACGCGCTTCGCAACGCCGAGCTGACCGTCCACCATCTGGATGGAGTGTCGGAGGGACGCCGGCTGACGACCGGATGTGATCTGCGGGGCGTGCTGGAGGATATCTTCCTCCTGACGCTTCCCGATGCCCCGGAGCTCGTCTCGGCTCTCGAGCGGATCGTCAACGCGCGCGGCGCAATGGAGGGCGAATGTCAACCACGGCTCGAAAAGGGACCCCGTCGCTCGAAGGAGCTCTTCGCGATGCGATGACGGCGCTGCTCGGCGAGCTGCTCGACGGCCCGGCGCCGAGCGGGGCGTTCGTGCTCAACCGCGGCGATGGGGGCCTTCTTGCCTCGCTCGATGCGCTGTCGGCGGACGCCGCGAGCGCACGACCCGGAGGCCGGTCATCGGTCGCGGCCCACGTCGAACACCTCCGGTACGGGTTCGAGCTCCGCAACCGGTGGGCGCGGGGCGAAGACCCGTGGCCCACGGCACGCTGGGCGGAGAGCTGGAACCGCCAGCAGGTCACCGACGAGGAGTGGAAGGATCGCCGGGCCGCGCTGGCCGCGGAAACGCGCGCGTGGCTCGCAACATCCGGCGAGCCGCGCGATTGGAACAGCCTCGACCTCACCGAGGCCCTCTCGAACACGGTCCACCTGGCGTATCATCTCGGCGCCATCCGCCAGATTTCATCAGCCGCCAGTGGTCCTCCGGCTGTCGACTAGGCGGGCGTTCGATCGGATCGCGTACGCGCTGGAAGTCATGACCTGTGGCGTGCCTCACGAACGGGCGCAGGCCAGAGATCCGTCGTGTGCGACGGGATGTCGGATGCCCAGTGTCGGACGAGGACGAGGAAGGTGATCCAGTGAGTCACCAGCAGGGCCGGCACCCAGAAAGCCGGAATCCAGTACGCGGCGCCCATCGAAGGACCAGCATCGTAGACCGTCGCGAGAGTGATGGCGACGGCCAGATCCACAGTGCCTTCGACGCTGAAAATCCACACAAGACCTTTTGCGCTCCGCGAATTGGCCGCCACGGCCGGGATCGCTGCGATTGCGAGTACCGCGGCCAGGAGATCGCCGGCAGCGGCCGGATAGGCGAACTGCGCAGGAATCCCGGCATACGTCGCACCTGGCGCGAGGAACATCAACCCGAGGTGACGTAAGCCGTGCAGAAGCAGGATCGGCAGGAGCACGGCTCTCGGCGGTAGGTCGGGGAGCCGCGGGACGATGTAGAGCCGAGCGGCGATCCAGAAGACGAGGGTAGAGAACAAAAGGTTCAGCGTCAGGATACTCACGGGACACCTCCGGTGCCGTGTGCGCGAACGTGCGCGACCCTCTCTTCACTAGAGACGTCCGGGCACGTCCGCGAGATCCGTCCTGCTGATGAGCCGCCGGCCAGCTCTGGCTGCTGTGAGGGCTGGTGATCTCCGTCGATCAGAAGGCTACTTCGGACGCTGCGGCGTAACGATGCTCAGGCCCAGCGAAGCAAGCGGCAGGCCGACGCGCCGTTCGAAATCGGAGGGCGACGCGAAGGGCAGGCGATCGCGTTCGGCGAGGATCTTCTCGATCGCCGCACGCTCCACGCCCGCCGCAAGCCATTCCGCTTCGCCGGCGGCGTTCAGGTCGAACTCCAGCGGGAACTTCTCGCCGACCGCCTTCAGCTCCAGCAGCACCTTCTCCTGGCGCACCGGCACGATCGGTCCGAGCTGGCGGCGGAGCACCGAGGGGTCGCGCAGCGCGGCGTCGATGGTTTCGTCGCGCACGGCATCCAGTTCGGTGAACAGCGGCTTGGTGGCCGCCAGGTCCAGCGACAGCGCGCTGCCATAGAGGGATGCCCATCGTGCGCGGACGTCCGCACGCGCGGTGACCGCGCGGGTCACGTTGACGAAGCGCGAGATCGCCATCGCACGCTCTGGCGAGCCTTTTTCGCCGATGCCCGCGACCAGATCGACGAGGTCGGGCCTGTATCCCGGCTGGCGGCCGAGCGTGGAGAGCGCGCGAAGGATCGTCCGCTCCGCTTCGAGCAGCGCGGGCTGCATCAGCCCGGCGCCCGGCGCCGCTCCCGCCTTCCCTGCCAGGCCCGCTGCGGTCCAGAAGAGCACCGAGGCCACCGTCCCCTCGGAGGAGATCATCGCGTTGGCAGGCAGGAGCATGGAGCGATCGCGCGCGGGATCGTACTGGGAGCGCAGGTAGTTGCCGGGATACACATGCCCCGCGAAGACCGGCCAGGTCTCGCGAACCGCCTGGTAACGCGCCCAGCTCTGGGCAAACGTCATCAGGTCGGAGACCGGCCCGTAGAACTCCGCTCGGCGGCTGCCCTTCAGGTCGAACGCGGGCGCGAGCCGGTGATAGAAGTTGCGCCGCTCCGTCTCGCGACCGTAGTGGCCCGCCAGGGCCTCGAAGTGTATGCCGTAGCCTTCGGCAAGCGCGGTCAACGGATCGGTGACCGCGAACGTGCTGTGGAGAACCGCGGACCATTCGGGCCTCGCACGACTACCACGGCCGGCGATCGACTGCAGGAGGTGCCCGCCTTCGTGGATGATGGTGTCGCCCAGGCTGCCCGCATCGAGCTGCAGGATCAGGTACGGCACGTCTGCGTGCTCGGTGACCTCCTCGCCATCCTGCATCCGGAACCCGACGGCCGCGTTGTTGCCGCCCGGCCGAAGCAGAATCGGCAACCGCCCTTCCTTCCAGGTGGCGGGCAGCCCGAACGTACTCCATGCCCACATGACCAGCGTTCGGGTGAACGTCGCCGCCTCGTTGTCGATCAGACGCTCGGCGTCGCGGAATCGGGGATCGTCGGCCGCGATCGGCCTGACGAGAGGCATCTTGCCCGGACCGGCCTTTTCGGCTGGCTCGAGCCAGAGCACCGGCGCCATATCGGCGGCCTGCACCCCTTGTTTGGGGACTTCCGTGGTCTGTGCGCTGCCGGCTGCCGCCGGCATCACGCTTCCGAACAGCGCCACGAGCAAGAACGGTTTCAAGATCACTGCAGAGATACAACGGGGCATCCCTGCAGTGGACGAATAGTCGCTCCCCTCGGTTCCACGCGATTGCCGAACCGGCGGCCGGCGCCGAACCGCTACACTTTCGCCGCAACTGGCGCGGCCTCGCGCTTTTCGACGAGGGTTGCAGGATCCTCACCGCAATCCCCCGCCTCGTGGAGCACGCGAATCTCGGTCTCGCCGTCGCCAGCGACGTGGAGAAACCGCCCGGTCCATGCGATCGCCTCTTCCATCGAGTTCGCCTCGATCAGGGCGAAGCCGGCCACGAGCTCCTTGGATTCGGTGAACGGGCCGTCGGTGACGGTGATCTTTCCGTTGGTCAAGCGGACACGCGCGCCCTTCGCGCTCGGCTGGCACCCTTCGGTCGCGAGCAGCACCCCAGCCTTCGTCATCTCTTCGATCAGTTTGCCCATATCGGCCATTTCCTGCTGAGTGGGCGGCACTCCCTCGGGCTGCGCGGTCTTGTACAGGCACATGAATCGCATCGGCGTCATCTCCTTCAACTTCGGCTGCGGCTGCTGGCTCCAATCAGCCTTCTATTCTCACGACGAACGAGAAGCCGCCAGATCGACAGCCTTCCGGCTGTGGCCTGCGGCGGCCCTCTGCCTGAGCTGATCGTACAAATACTGCTCGACGATCTCAGTTCTGAAGACGTCTCCGCCGGACACCAACGGCTACTCTTGAGCCTGCAAGGGAGAAGTCCTCCTGTCCTTTTTTTCTGTTCCAGCGACGCTCGGTTACGGCGATGTCACCACGACGGCGCTGCACGTCCCGCCGCTGCTCCGCCTGTAGGCATGCGGAACGCTCGAATCGAAATAGATGGAGTCTCCCGACTCGAGCGCATTCTCCTGGCCCTCCATGTGCACGCTCAGCGTCCCGGCCAGGGTGTAGATGAACTCGACGCCGGGATGCGCGTGCGGCTGCAGCCTCTCGGGTGACATCGGGAAGAACTCCGCGTAGTACGAGTTGAACTTCCGTTCCGTCGCCGGGTAGTCGAGCGACTCGAACCGGTAGGACGGATGCCGCGCGTCGGGCCGATCGGGGAGCCGCACGCGCGCCTCCTTCCGGACGACGGCGACGAGCGGCTTCTCGCGCGCGCCGGCGAAGAAGAATTCGAGCCCGACGCTGAACACCAGCGCGATGCGCAGCAGCGTGGGCAACGTCGGGAACAGCCGCCCGCGCTCGATCTTGGAGAGAAGGGCTGGCGACAGGCCTGTGTGCTGCCCCAGCTCGACGAGCCCCATCTTCTTCTTCAGCCGAAGCATCCGGATCTTGCCGCCGATCTCGTACTCCTCCAACCCTGTTTTCAATGTCGAAGACAACGCCATCTCGCCCGCCTTTTCCTGTCAGTCAAATCTCGCCTCGTCCCTTGTCGCGGCGTTCACACGACTTTGTGAGCCGGTTCTATTTTACTTGTATTCATTATTTTTTGCTTTACAGTTAAATCATGTGGCGCCGGACACAACCGGCGCCGGGGAAAAGGAAGAAGAAGAGGAGCAAGTCATGAAGCAGATCGATGTCATCGCGGCGGTGCTCGTCGTGGTGGGAGCGCTGAACTGGGGCCTCGTCGCCCTTGCCCGTTTCGACCTCGTCGCGGCGCTGTTCGGCATGAGTTTCGGTGAGGTGTCCCCGCTGACCGCCGTCGTGTACGGGCTCGTGGGGCTCGCGGGCGCCTATCAGGCGCTGTTCTGGAAGCGCGTGCAGTCCCGGTGGGCGCACCCCGCCGCGCAGCACGCCCGTTGATCGCAGTCAATTCGGTTCATACGAGGAGAAGCACTGATGAAATCGCTTGCCATTGGAACCCTCACAGTCATCGCGATGACGCTCGCCGCGCCCCGTCCACTCGCGTCGGCCGCTGAGACGGCCCCCACGAAGGACATCGTGGACACGGCCGTCGCCGCGGGTTCGTTCAAGACGCTCGCGAAGGCCCTCCAGGCGGCCGGCCTGGTGGAGACCCTGAAGGGGGCCGGCCCGTTCACGGTGTTCGCGCCGACCGACGAGGCGTTCGCGAAGCTGCCCGCCGGCACGCTCGAGTCGCTGCTGAAGCCCGAGAACAAGGCCAGGCTGCAGCGCATCCTCACCTATCACGTCGTGTCCGGTAAGGTCATGGCCTCCGACGTGGTGAAGCTGCAGTCGGCCAAAGCCGTGAGCGGTGACACGATTGCGATCGCGGCCGGCTCCGGCGGCGTCACCGTCGACAATGCGAAGGTGGTCAAGACCGACATCCTCGCGACAAACGGCGTCATCCACGTGATCGACGCCGTCATCCTGCCGGACGACGAGTAGGCGGCTCGCGTGGACGCGACCGTTCTGCTCACCGGCGCGACCGGCTACATCGGCGGTCGCCTTCTTCGACGCTTCGAAGAGGGCGGCCGCGTTGCCCGGTGTCTCGTGAGGAAGCCGGAGCGGCTCGCGGAGAGGGCCGCAACGACCGCGGTCGTCCAGGGGGACTGCCTCGATGAAGCATCGCTGAGTCGGGCGATGGCCGGCGTGCATACGGCTTATTACCTCGTGCATTCCATGGCCGAGGGACCGTACTTCGCGGAAATGGACCGCCGCGCCGCCCTCAACTTCAGCCGCGCGGCCGCCCGCGCCGGCGTGCGGCGGATCATCTATCTGGGCGGGTTGACGGGCGACGACGGTTCGCTCTCGCCCCATCTGAAGAGCCGGGCGGAAACCGGCGACATCCTGCGCGCCAGCGGAGTGCCGGTCATCGAGTTTCGTGCATCCATCGTAGTCGGGGCCGGGAGCCTGTCGTTCGAGATGATTCAGGCGCTCGTCGAGCGACTCCCCGTGATGGTCTGCCCGCGCTGGGTGTCCACGCTCACCCAGCCCATCGCCATCGACGACGTCGTGGCGTATCTGAGCGCGGCGCTGGACCTGCCAGACGACAACGCCCAACTTCCAACGTCCAGCGTCCAGAGTGCTCACAGTCGCTCGGGCGCAGATGCGGTGGAGGTTGGGAATTGGGAATTGGAAGTGATCCCCAGTCCGCACGACGCGGTCAGCGGAGTTTACGAGATCGGGGGACCGGAGGTCGTCACCTATGGCGACATGATGCGGGAGTACGCGCGGCTGCGAGGGCTGCGCCGGTACCTGTTGCCCGTCCCCGTGCTGACGCCGCGCCTTTCCGGTCTCTGGCTGGCGCTGGTCACGCCGGCACAGGCTCGTGTGGGCCGCGCGCTCGTCGAAGGGTTGAAGAATACGACGGTCGTCCGATCCACGGCCGCGCGCGAGACGTTTCGAATCCGGCCGATGGCGTTTCGCACGGCACTCGCGAGAGCGATCGACGAGGGCGCGGCAGCGCGCCGCAAGCAGGACTCGCGTGCGGTTGTCGTCGACGTTCCACCGGCACAGGCGTTCGCGCCAGTCCGCCGCATCGGGGGCCACACGGGTTGGTACTTTGCCAACCGGCTCTGGAAGGTGCGCGGATCGCTGGACGCCTTGATGGGAGGGGTTGGTATGGGGCACGGCCGCCGCGACCCCGAGGCCTGTGCCGTCGGGGAGACGATCGACGGCTGGACCGTGGAGGCTTATGAGCCCGACCGGCGGTTGCGGCTGAAGGCAGACATGAAACTGCCGGGAGGCGGATGGCTGGAATTCGAGGTCACGCCTCTCGCTGAGGGGCAGCGGTCGTTGATCCGGCAGACGGCGACGTTTGAGCCCGCGGGCGTACTGGGCCGCGTCTATTGGTACGCGATCCTGCCCATCCATAGCGTGATATTCCGCGGCATGCTCGAGCGGATTGCGCGACGCGCGGTGGCGGATGCTCACACCGCGCCGGCAACCACCTGAGTTCCAGGCCAGTCGTGTCGCTGCACGTGTTGTTGGCAGCGCTTGTGCACCCCGACGGTAGTTGGAGGCTGGATAAGGAGAATGCGTGTGGTATCCGGATGCTACGTGATGATGGCGCTTCTGATGGCTGTATCCAACGCCGGTCAGGCGTCTCACCCAGTGCGCACCGTGGAGAAAGTCGACCTCGACCGCTACCGGGGCGACTGGTTTGAGATCGCGCGATATCCGAACAGATTCCAGGAGAAGTGCGCCGGCGACGTCCGTGCCAGCTATTCGAAGCGTTCGGACGGGCGCATCGACGTAATCAACCGCTGCCGCGCGGCGGACGGCAGGCTCACCGAAGCCAGGGGCGTGGCGCGTGTCGTCGACTCGCGCACATCCGCGAAGCTGAAGGTCCGGTTCGCCCCGGGATGGCTCTCGTTCCTGCCCTTCGTGTGGGGTGATTACTGGATCCTGGCGCTTGCAGACGACTACTCGTGGGCCGTCGTCGGATCTCCGGACAGAGATTATCTCTGGATCCTCGCGCGCACGGCGCAGCTGGACGACGGCGAGTACGCGTCCGCACTGGCGGCGGCACGGATCGACGGATTCGACACCGAGCGCCTGATGAAGACGAACCAGACGGCGTCGAAGTGACGGCCATGAAGAAGAAAGTCGTCGTCAACGACAAGATGCAGCACGGTTACGTGTACCACCGCACCGAGCCCATCGGTCGTAACTTCGCGGCGGGGTTCGAGCCGCAGCTGACGCCGAAGCAGATGTTGCAGCTCGGTGTCTTCGGCGGGAAGTACATGACCGACTGCCTGGAGGAGTTTCCGGCCAGCTGGTTTGCCCGTGCGAAGCTCTGTCCCGAGCGTCACGATTCCCGACTGAACTGCTTTGGCGTCAACGCATCGCAGCCGCTCGCCGTGTGGCGCCGGAACGGCTGGATCCATCCCCAGGATCCGCGAGGGTGGTTTCAGTGGTATTGCCGGTACTACATGGGACGGCGAACGAAGGACGATGCGAGGCAGATACGCCGCTGGCGGGCGATTGCCCGGCACGTGGCCCAGATACGAGCGCACTGCGCGGAAGGCGACCTCGAATGCCATCGCAGGCAGCGCCAGGCCGTGCTCCACTGGGCGTACGACAGCCGTAAGATGTAGATTTCCTCGAGGTCTCGCAAAGCATGTCAATCGAGGAGGGCTGATGCTTTCCAACAGGTCCATTCCACGCTGCACGGTCATTCCAGAGCTCGCCTATCCGGACGTGGCCGAAGCGATCGACTGGCTCCGCGACGCGTTCGGGTTCACGCTGCGGCTCCGAATCGCGAACCACCGCGCGCAGCTCAACGTGGGCGACTGTGCAGTCGTCCTGACCGAGCGGCGAGGTGACGCCGAAGGGGTGCCCGCCCACTCCGTCATGGTTCGAGTCGACGATGTTCAGCGGCACCACGATCGTGCCGTTCAAGAAGGCGCCCGAATCCTGCGGCCTCCAGCCGACTACCCCTACGGAGAGCGCCAATACACGGTCCTGGACCCAGGCGGCCATGTCTGGACGTTTTCCCAGTCGATCGCCGATGTCGATCCCGTGGAATGGGGCGGTACCGCTGGCTCCCTGGGTTAGCTGTACCCGCTATTGGACGTCCTCAGTCATTGGGATCCGACTCACCTAAAGAATCTGACAGCACCAGCCCCGCCTGCTCCCTGACGATTGGAGGTGTGCAGCCCGTTCTCTGAACTCGAGGAGGGATCGTTGATTCGGTCGGATTCATCGCCGCTGCGGGTAGGTCTCGTCACATGTGCCCGGTTGCCCCGACTCGATGACGACACGCGACAGGTGATCGAGCCGCTCAACGCGCGCGGAATCGCTGCCGTGCCCGTGGTCTGGGACGATCCGGCTGTGCAATGGACCACGTTCGATCTGGCGATCGTGCGCTGCTGCTGGGACTACGTCGGACGACACGCGGAGTTTCTGTCCTGGGCCAGCAGCGTACCGCGCCTCGCCAACCCGGCCGACGTGCTCGCCTGGAACACCGACAAGCGATACCTGCTCGACCTTGCGGACGCCGGCGTGCCGATCGTCCCCACGACATGGGTCGATCCCGACCAGGCCTGGACCCCGCCCCGAAATGGCGACTGGGTCATCAAGCCGGCGATCAGCATCGCCAGCCTCGATACGGGGAGGTATCGTCTCGCCGATCCAGGCGAGCGGCGGCTGGCGGTCGCCCATGTGCGTGGACTCCGTGCGGAGGGCCGCACGGCGATGATCCAGCCCTACCTCGAGGGTGTGGACTACGATGGCGAGACGTCCCTCGTGTACTTCGCTGGCGCGTTCAGTCACGCAGTGCGAAAGGCGCCCGTACTCGACGGACCGGATGTCGGCCTCGATCGTCGTTTCCTGCCGCAGGGCGGGCTCGACTTGCGGGCCCGGTATCCGAGCCGCGCCCACCTTGCGCTTGCCGAGCGTGCGCTCGCGGTGGTCCCTGGCGGGTCCGACCGGCTGCTGTACGCACGGATCGACATGGTGCCCGGACCTCTCGGTGAGCCGATGCTGATGGAGCTCGAGCTGACCGAGCCGCAATTGTATTTCGGTCTGATTCCCGAAACCGCCGAGCGATTTGCCTCCGCCGCTGCCGCGTGGACACGCGCGGCGCAACGGCACGAGCCCACGCAGTAGCGGGCGCGAGCGGCGATCGCCTGATCCTGGAGCGACGAGGCGGCTGTCGGCCAGCTGCTGGTGCTCGAGCTGGTGCACCCATGTCAGAAGTCGAACCGTGTCGCGATACCGAACGTGCGCGGCTGATTCGTCATGTAGGCGATGCGTGCGCGCGTTCCACGCTCCTGGTCGAAGGACAGCAGCGCGCGCTCGTTGGTCACGTTGTTGAGGAAGAACGCCACGTCCCACCCGGCTCGACGGAGTCCCACGCGGAGGTTGAGGAGGTCGTACCCGGGTAGTTTGGGATCGTATGTAAAGACGGTCGCGGTCAATGGGCCGCCGATCGTGTGGGGCTCGAACGACAACAAGTCCAGTGTCCCGAGCTCCTCGTCACCGACCTGCGTGAAGCGTGAGCCGATGTGCTGGTAGGTCCCCGTCACGTACGCGAGGGCGCCGGGCCTCACCTCCCACTGGTAGGTCGCCGCCGAGGCAAGCTGGAATCTGGGCACGGTTGGCAGACGTCGCCCTTCTTCGATGCCCGACACGACGCTGACGACGCCGTCTTCGTCTGTGGAGGTGACAGTCGATCTCAGCTCCGAATCGGTGAAGCTTCCTGAGATGGCAAAGTCGAAGTTGTCGGTCGGGGCCGCCTCGAATTCGATCTCGAACCCTCGGCTCCGTGCGTCCGGCACGTTGAACACGATGCGCGAGGAGCACTCGCCGGCTGTGACAGTCGCCTGAAGGTCGGTGATGTCCATGTAGAAGGCGGCAACGCCCACCGCTCCCTTGTTGTTCAGCACGCGCGACTTCACGCCGACTTCATAATTCCACACCGTCTCGTCGTCCCACGTCTCCCGTCCGCTGAACGTGACGAGGTCCTCGGGCGTGCAGAGCGGTACGTTGAGCGGATCGTTGACCCCGCCGAGCCGGAACCCGCGTGAGATCTGCGCGTTCAGATTCGTGATGTCCGAGAGCTTGTACGTGGCGATCAGCCGTGGGGCCAGACCGTCTGCATCGGTTTCTCCAGGTTGAGAAACCACTGCGACTCCGGTGTCGTCGTGGGCGAAGATCCCGTCGAAGACCTGCTCCTTGTCCTCGCTGAAGTTGTAGTAGCGAAGCCCGCCCGTGAAGCTGAGCTGCTCCGTCGCGGACACGGTCACCTCGCCAAAGAGGGCGAACTGATTGAACTTGTACCCGAGATCGGAGAAGAACAGAGTGTCCTTCGGCGCCCGCAAACCTGTCGTGGCGATGCCGCTCAGGTCCTCGAACCCGATCACCGGAAGGCTCTGCCCGTAATCCCGGTTCACGTGGCTGTAGAACAGGCCTGCGACCCAGGGATAACGATCGGCGCCGCCGGCCACACGAAGCTCCTGCGTCCACGCATTGGCCGTGGTGGCATCGTTCAGCGGCGCATCGAGGGTGTAGACGTTCTCCGGTTGCGCGAGGCTGCCCGTGGCGGTGATGCTGGAGGTCAACGCGCCGGCATCGCGAACCACCAGGATGTCGCGGTAAGTGTAGGAGGTAATCGACGTCAGGATCAGCTCTCCGAACTCGTGGTCGATGTTGAGATCGGCGAGCACGAAATCGTCCGTGAACTCCTCGCCGAGCTGAGTGAATTGGCTGCGGTCACCGAGGGTCACTGGGGGACGAGTCGTCGTGAACGGATTGGCGAGGATGTTGTACTCGTCTATGCGGTTCCAGCCATCCATTTTGACGCGCTGATAGACGATCCGGGGCGTGATCGCCGTGCGCTCGTTCGGGGCGATCCTCACCGCCGCTCGCACACCGCCCCGAAAGCCGTCGTTGACGTCGTCCTGCACGCCGAGATCGGGCTGAACCGCGTCCATGTATCCGGCAATACGGTCATAGTACGAGGCCACCCGCACGGCGGCCTTGTCGCCCACTGGGACGTTGAAGCCGAACTTGACATTGCCGCCGAACCCGCCATCGTTCAGACCATTGAACGTGAGCTCGGAGAACCCCCTCGTGACGCCCAGTTCGGGCTGATTCGTGATGTAGCGGACGGTGCCGGAGAGCGAGCCCGAACCGAACAAGGTCCCTTGCGGGCCGCGAAGCACCTCGATGCGATTGGTGTCGAAGAAATCGAGATCCGGCGTGAACAGCGAAAACGACAGGACCGACTCGTCGAGGTAGATGCCCACCTGCTCTTTCACTCCCGGCTGATCCCGGACGATCTGCCCGGCCGAAACACCGCGCATGGCCACTTGGCTCTGTCCCGGCCCTAGATTCTGGACGGTGAAGCCTCCGACGTTCGCGGCCACGCCCTCGATGCTGTCGACGCCGCGAGCGCGCAGCAGTTCCTCGGTGGGCGCCGCCACCGAGAAGGGGACATCCAGCAGCGTCTGCTCGCGCTTTGTGGCGGTCACGGTGATCTGCTCGGACAGCTGGGTCTGGAGCAAGAAGTCCGCCTGGCCCGATCCGCCCGGGGCGACATCGACAACCTGGGTGGCGATGGCGAAGCCGGTCGCAGACACGCTCACCTCGTAACGTCCGGGAGGCACAGAAAGCGTGTAGCTGCCGTCGGCGGCCGTGGTCACCGTCCGCGTCTGTTTCGTGGTCTGATTCGTGACGGTGAGCGTGGCGCCGGGGAGTCCGGAGCGGGTGGCGTCCTGTACCACACCGCGAATCTGCCCTTCCTGCCAGGCTCCGGCCGCCGCGATCGGTGGCAGAAGGACGACCGCAACGGTGACGAGGTGCCGGAGCCGGATCATGATGTCGCCTCCTGGTGTGGTTTCTTACTTCTGCGGCTGACGGTTGTCAAACACATGCATGGGCAGGTGGTCGAGCTGTGGGGCGCGGGGGGAGTGATTGGAGACACTGGAGGCCCAGCACGGAGGCACGGGGGCGCGGAGGCCACGGGGAGATTGGGGTAAAGGGCTCGCGCGCCCTTCTGTCGCGGCACTTGGCGCGAACCCGACGAAACTGTTACCGTGGCTCATGCATTCAGGCGACTCCATCCAGACGCCCCGCCCTCGGCCGCGGGGCGCCACGGCAGCGCTCGTGGCGGCGTGTTTCGCGGCCGCGTGCGGCGGCGCTGCGACGACAACGCCCCCGGCGGCGCTGTCCCCCGACGTGTGGGCTGTCGTCGGCGGGCGTGAGATCCGCAAAGACCTCGTGGAGCGGGCGTACCGGCGCGTGGCGCCGGCAACGCCCGAGCCGTCGGAGGAGGAAGCGCTCGCGGCCAAGCTCCGCCTGCTCGAAGAACTAATCGACCAGGACATTCTTCTCGAGCGCGCCAGGGTGTTGAAAGTCGAGGTGACCGACGCCGAGCTGGACAAGGCGTACGCGGAGCGCAAGAGCAACATGCCGGAAGATGCCTTTCGCAAGGAGCTCGACCAGCGTGGGCTTGCACCCGAGGACATGAGGACCGATCTGCGCCGCGAGCTGACGGTTCAGAAACTGCTGGAGCAGGAAGTCGGATCGAAGATCGTGATCGGAGACGACACTATTCGCGACTTCTACGAGAAGAATCGCGCGCAGTTCAACGTGGCGGAGACCCGGCATCGCATCGCCCAGATCGTCGTGACCCCGGTGCGCAACCCTCAGGTGCGCAACCGGGCAAACGACGATGCAGCCAGTCCGGCAGAAGCGCAGCGCAAGGTCCGGATGCTCGTGGAGCGCCTCAAGGGCGGGGCAGACTTCGCCTCGCTCGCGAGGGAGTACTCCGAGGACCCCCAGACAGCGCCACAGGGCGGCGACCTCGGGTTCGTCCCGGTTTCGGCACTGAACCAGGTCGCCCCCGCGCTGCGTCAGGCCGTCCTGAAGGCGAAGCCAGGCGACGTGACGACCGTGAGCGCAGGCGGCGGACATGTCCTGGTGCTGGTCGTCGCACGAGAAGCGGCCGGTCAGCGCGATCTCAGCACACCCGGAGTCCGGGAAGGCATCACGGACCTCCTGCGCCAGCGCCGGGAGCAATTGATGACCGCGGCGTATCTCGCCGCATCGCGCAACGACACAACAATCGTCAACCATCTCGCGCGGCAGCTGATCGAGGCCAGGTCCGGCACGCCCGGGATCGCCCCTTCCCCGCCATCCAACCGCTAAACGCCCGGCCGCCCGCCTGCTGGCGCGCAGCGAGAAGGCTCGTCGCCTTCACGCTCCGTCGTACGCCTGTTGCAATCGCCCCAGGTCCAGCTTGTCCATCTGCATCATCGCGTTCATCACGCGTCCGGACTTTTCGGGATCGCTGTCACCAAGCATTCTGCCCAGCCCGTTGGGCACGATTTGCCAGGACAGCCCGAACTTGTCCTTGAGCCACCCGCACCGGCCCGGTGCCCCCCCGTTCGCGGCGAGCTTCGTCCACAGATCGTCGATCTCCTGCTGGGTCTCGCACCCCACGAAGAAAGAGATCGCTTCGTTGAAAGCGTGGTGTGGACCGCCGTTGAGGGCCATGAACTTCAGGCCTCCGAGCTCGAACTCGGCGGATATGACACGTCCTTGCACCCGGTTCACGGTGAGGACCTTCGATTGCTTGAAAATGGACACGTAGAGGTTCATCGCCTCTTCGGCCTGCGTGTCGAACCACAGAAACGGCGTAATCGACGGCATCACTGACTCCTTCAATGGCACTCCTGCCCGTTTTGCGTGTAAGTCGGACCTGAGGAGCGATTCTCGACATCTCATTTTTCGTGGTCCGCAGGCCGTGGTCGAAGACCCTGGTTCCTGCTCAGCGGTGCTTCGCGCTCCAGAGAACTCCCCCGGCCCAGACCGAGGGCGGACCGCTCAGCGCGAGCGCGATGGGATACCAGTCCGGCCCCAGGTCGGCCATGCTGATCGCAGCGATGGCGCCAGCCGCCCCGGCGATGAATCCAATCACCGCGAGCACGACAACGTGACGCATCGGCGCATGGGGCGCCAGGCTGGCCGTGATGTAGCCGCCGAGGATCGTGTAAACGATCCGATAGGACAGGGCCAGAAGATTCAGCCGTGTCCCCCACATCGGCTCGCCCCAGGGTGGATAGACATCGAGTACGTGAAGAAGCTGGTCCGTCACGAGCGACAGCACGGCGACCGAGATGAATCCGACAAGGACCGCGGCGGCGCTGCGCAGCCGCCGTCGGGAGGACCCGACCGCATGGACCGGACGTGTGACCGTCATGGCTTGTCTCCCCTGGACTTCCGCGCTGGCGTGGTGCGCGTTCATCTGCAGTGTCGGAGCCGCCGGCCGTTTCTCGACATCGCGGCGCTCGAGGCACCCGGGACGGACTAGCGGATCGGGATGAACTCGCCGTCATCAATCACGCGGTCCCGCACGCGATACAGCGCGACGCCGGAGATGGCGGACACCACGTCGGTTGTCGGCCCGACGACGGCGGCTGCCTGGTGAAAGCGCGTGCGGGTGGCCGATTCGTAACGGATCGACTCGCGTATGTGCCCGTGCCCGCCAAGCGCGAGCGGCCAGTCGCGCGACTGAAGGATGGGGAGGATCTCCTTGAAATTGGAGACCACGTGCCGGAACACCGTACGGTCTCCCACCTTGATGAGCGTCGGCGCGGCGCCATCGTCCCGAAATCCCGACATGGGCTCGACCGCGCTGATGAACGGAATGTGGTTGAACGTCACGACCGTTGTTCCCGCCGGCAGCCGCGCGAGATCGGCCCGCAGCCACGTGAGTTGCGTGGCGTCGACGTGTCCGTAATACCAGAGGTCCGCGATGTCCACCGAATCGAGACCGACGAAGTGGACGCCGCCATGCGTGAAGGAGTAATAGTTCGGTCCCAGCCGTGCTCGATACATCCCTTTGCCGTACAGGGGATGCGAGGCGCTGACGAGGGACTGGTGGCGTTCGATGCCGAAGTTCTCGTGGTTTCCAGGCACGCTCCATACGGGCATCGGGAAGCGCCGGGTCTCGTTCGTGTAGAGGTCGTAATACCCTCGCGCCTCCTCTTCACCGACCCGCAGCGCGTCGCGGACGAGGTCGCCCGTGATCAGCACGAAATCGGGACGGCGCTCCTCCGCAATCGAGCGAAGCTGCTGGAGGCGGCTGACGCTCTGCCGGCTGACGTGCGTGTCGGAGGCGTGGATGAAGCTGAAGGTCGATGGCGGCGTGCGGGCGGTCAACGCAAAATCGATCGGCTCGGTGGAAACAGCTCGCCAGAACGGTCCCGTGGTCCCATAGCCGTCAGCGAGGCTGACGAAGACGATGCCGTATCCCGCTCCCTGCAGCCGATAGCTGCCGTCGATCGCGGTCTCCACGACTTCGTGCTGGTTCGATACGCCGATGCCGCCGAGCCCTCGCTCGCCGGGATCGCGCGCGCCATTGCGGTTCGTGTCCTCGAAGACGATGCCCGAGACGGGTGTGGCCGGCACCTGGGCGCGCGGCAGGACGACAAAAACGAAGAGAAGAAGCGCGGCGAGACAACAGCGGAAAACGATCATGGGAGCGTCTCGGATCAACGTGGGTCTGGTGGCGGGATTATATTCCGCTGCCAACCGCTGGAACCTCCACAGTATCTGACGGGGGAGTCCGGGACGAGCCCGGAATGCAGGATGCAGTTCGCGCTTGCCGTCATCGCCTCCCATGATATAGATTAACAATATTGACATCCAATTCTGACATGTCGTTCAGTCCAACTCGACAGTCTGGCCGGGCTGGCGCGCGGCATTCTCGCGCAACATATGCGCTCGGAGGACATGAATCGCGATGGGTGAAAAATCGGCGGAACTTCTGAGGGGCACGCTCGATCTCCTCATCCTGAAGACCCTCGAGCTCGAGCCGAGGCACGGCGTGGCGGTGGCCGATCGGATCGCCCAGATCACGAAGGGCACCTTTGTGGTCAAGCCGGGCTCGCTGTTCCCTGCGCTCCACCGCCTCGAACGCGACGGGTTCATCGTTGGGCAGTGGGGGGAAACGAGGGAGGGCAGGCGGGCGAAGGCTTACACGTTGACGGCCGCCGGCCGGAAGCAGCTCGGGATCGAGCGACGCAACTGGCTGCGCGTCAGCCTCGCCGTGGGTCAGGTGCTCGAGACGGAGTAGGCCAATGCGACTGTGGGCACGGGCGCGGAGCGCGATTCGTTCCATGTTTCGCACGTCCAGGCTCGAGCGGGACCTGGACGACGAGCTGCAGTTTGCACTGGAAGAGCTGACCGCACGCCATGCGGCGGCCGGCCTCCGGCTCGAGAGCGCGCGCCGCGCCGCGCAGCGGGAGCTCGGCGCCCTCGACCTGATCAAGGAGGATGTCCGGGCCGTCGGCCCTGGGCACCATCTCGAAATCGCGTCGCGCGATGCGGCGTACGCCGTGCGCCGCCTGTGGCGGGCACGCACCTTCAGCCTGCTCGTCGTGCTCGTGCTCGGCGCCGGGATTGGCGCCGCCTCGGCGATCTTCTCGGTGGTGAACGCACTGCTTCTTTCGCCTCTGCCATATCGCGACTCCGACCGGCTCGTGTTCGTCTGGCAGGACCTCACGAGCGTGGGGTACCCACGCGCGCCACTGTCCGGCCCCGAACTGAATGACCTCCGCCGTCGCGGTCGGCTGTTCTCGGGGCTCGCAGGAATCTGGGCCAACACGGTCGCCCTGACCGACTCGCCCGCAGCCGAGCAGCTGCGCGTCGGGCTCGTGACACCGGACTTTTTCGAGGTGCTGGGAGCGGATGCCTCCCTGGGGCGCACGTTCCGCGACGAGGACTATCGGCTCGATGGCTCGACGACCATCCTCCTCAGCAACGATCTGTGGCGTCGGCGCTACGGAGGCGACGCCGGGATCATCGGCCGGGAGATCCAGGTGAATGGCCAGGCGACCACGGTCATCGGCGTCATGCCGGCGTCGTTCTCGCTCCTGCTTCCGCCTGACTCCGCGATTCCCGACGATCAGCAGGCGTGGCTGCTGCTCGGCCGGAATGCGCTGGACGGCCCTCGACAGCAGCAGTTCCTGCGGGTCGTTGCCAGGATGAAACCCGGCGTCGGGCTCGAGGAGGCCAAAGAGGAGGTCGCTGCCATCAGCCGGCAGGTCGGACGCGAATTCGCCGAGTATGGTCCGAACGGCGCGACGTTCTACGCGGTGGCCCTGAAGGCCGAAGCGATGCGCGAGATGCAGCCCGCGCTGCTCGCGCTGTTTGCAGCCGTCTGCCTGCTCCTCGCCATCGGCTGCGTGAACGTGGCAGGGCTGCTGGTCGCGCGCGCCGCGAGCCGACACCACGAGACCACAGTCCGGCTTGCGCTTGGCGCCAGCCACGCCCGTATCTTCCGCCAGATGCTGACGGAAGGTGTCCTCCTGTCGCTCGTCGGCGGCGGGGCCGGCGTGCTCCTCGCGCAGCTGATGCTGCCGGCGCTCCTGGCCTTGCGTCCGCCAGCCCTCAGCCGGATGGATGCGACCACCATCGACGTTCGCGTGCTCGCGTTCGCCGCACTGGTCTCGGTCGCCTGGGGCATCCTTTTCTCCCTCGCGCCCGTATCGCAGACGTTTCGGGCGAATGTCTCGCGACTGCTGCAAACCGGAGGGCGCTCGACCATCGGCGGCACGGGATATCGCCTCCGCGCGGGCCTCGTGGTCGCACAGGTCGCGACGAGCAGTGTGCTGCTGGTGTGCGCGGGATTGCTGGGGCGCGGGTTCTACGAGTTGAATCGCGTCCACCTCGGATTCGAGGACACGAACGCGCTGACGTTCAAGGTGTCGATGGCAGGTGGAAAGTACCGCGACGCGGCAGCGGTCAGCACGTTCTCACGGCAGCTCCGCGAGCGCCTTGGCGCACTCTCGGGCGCTCAGGCCGTGGGTGCAACCAGCCATCTGCCGTACGATACGGTCCCGAACTGGGGCACGCCGTACCTGCCCGAGGGCATTCAGGATGAGGATCAGGCAGGGATCGCCGACGCGCGCGCGGTGAGCACCGGCTACTTCGACGCCGTTGGCGCGGAGCTGGTCGAGGGACGCTGGTTTACAGAGGCCGACGATCTCGACACGCTGCCGGTGGCGATCGTAGATACTCAGCTCGCCCATCGCCTGCGGCCGGGTGGGAGCGCGATCGGCGAACGCGTGAAAGCCGACCCTGGCACGACCGGCAGCCCGCGCGTCACCGTCACCATCGTCGGCGTCGTTCGCCATCTGCGGCACAGGGACGTCACCCGGGATCTGCGCGAGCAGATGTACTTTCCCTCTGCGCAATCGTTCCGCAACCCTATGGCTTACGTCATCCGAACCGCGACGGCGCCGGAGGATCTCGTGCCTTCGGTTCGTCGGGTGATGGCCGAACTCGACCCGATGCTGCCGATCTACGACGTCCGCCCACTGCGATCGTACACGGCGAGCGCGCTGGCGACCCGCTGGTTCACGATGATTGTCGCGCTGTCCTTCGCGCTCTCGGCCCTGCTGCTGACCGCGATCGGCGTATACGGCGTGATTTCCTACGCTGTCGGACAGAGACGCCGGGAGTTCGGTCTGCGGGTCGCCCTTGGCGCTCGAACCGAGCAGGTGATGCGTCTCGTCCTCCGCGACGGGCTGCGGCTGACGGTGCTGGGCGCGGGGATTGGGTGCCTCGGGGCGCTCGCCGCCGCGGGATTGATGCGCGCACAGCTCTACAGCATCACCCCCTACGATCCGCTGACGTTCGCGCTCGGCATCGCCCTGGTCGTGCT
>DASTBU010000027.1:0-14749 GCA_035711845.1 Vicinamibacterales bacterium | reverse complement strand
CCGGAGTCGATTGGAGCCGCACGCGCGCTTATGCGCTCGGGCTCTCGGGTCTCTTCCTCAACCTGAAGGGGCGCGAGGCGGGCGGCATCGTCGAGCCCGGCGAGGAGGCCGAGCGCCTCGAGGCCGAGCTGGTGGCGGGCCTCTCTGGGCTGCCCGACGCGCAGCGCGGCGAGACCGCGATCTGCGAGGCGTTCGACACCTCGAGGATCTACAACGGCCCTTACCAGCGCAACGCGCCGGACATCCTCATCGGCTACAACCGCGGCTATCGCACGTCGTGGGACTGCGCGACCGGAGTGGTGACCGCTCCGCTGTTCGAGGACAACACCAAGGCCTGGAGCGGCGACCACTGCATCGATCCGCGGCTCGTGCCGGGCGTCTTCTTCTGCAACCGTCCCGTGAAAACAGAGGACCCGGCGTTGATCGACATCGCCCCGACGGCCCTGCGGTTGTTCGGCATCGAACCGCCCGCGTATATGGACGGCCAGCCGCTGCAGGGAATCGCATGAGGGGGCGGAGGAGGGTCGGCGCCCGGCTTCTGGCAGCCGCCCTCGCGACGACGCTGGCCCTCGCGGCGGGCTGCGGCGGGCACGAGACGGTCGGCCGGCGCGTCATCGTGCTCGGCTTCGACGGCCTCGACTACGACCTGACCCGCGATCTGATGGCGCGCGGGCGTCTGCCGAACTTCGTGCGCCTGTCGCAGTCGGGTTCGTTCGCGCCGCTCGGCACGTCGATTCCGCCGCAGAGTCCCGTCGCCTGGTCCACGTTCATCACCGGTCTCGATCCCGGCGCGCACGGAATCTTCGACTTCATCCATCGCGACCCGCACACGATGGTGCCCTATCTGTCCACGTCGAAGGCGGAAGAAGGCGGCCGGAACGTCACGGTCGGCAGGTGGCGCATCCCGCTCTCGAGCGGCAGCGTGGAACTGCTCCGCCGCGGTGAGCCGTTCTGGAACGTGCTCGAGGAACACGGGGTGGACACGACGATCATCCGGATGCCGGCGAACTTTCCTCCGTCGGGCAGCGCAACCCGCGAGCTGAGCGGAATGGGGACGCCGGACATCCTCGGCACGTACGGGACCTTCTCGTTCTATACGTCCGAGCCGTACGCGTTCGGCGGGCGGGCGCTTTCCGGCGGCCTCGTGCATGCGGTGGATGTGATCGACGGCGCCGTGCGCGCGACCATCGAAGGTCCGGACAACCCGTTCCTGGTGAAGCCGGAAAAGGTGCGCGCGGAGTTCGCGGCCTACATCGACGACCGGCAGAAATTCGTGAAGCTCGTGGTCGGCGACGAGGAGCGGCTGCTCCGGGTGGGCGAATGGAGCGACTGGGTACCTGTGGAGTTCGAGCTGATTCCGACCCAGGGCGTGCGGGCCGAGTGCCGGTTTTATTTGAAGCAGCTCGACCCGTACTTCGAGCTGTATATGAGCCCGCCCAACATCGATCCGCTGTCGCCGGCGCTGCCGATCTCGACGCCGGAGGAGTACGCGGCGGACCTGGCGCGCGCGACCGGCCGCTTCTACAGCCAGGGCATGCCGGAAGACACCAAGAGCCTCAAGACCGGCGTTCTGAGCGCAGACGAGTTCCTCGAACAGGCCCGGCTCGCGGAGGACGAGAACCGCCGCCAGTATCGGTACGTGCTCGAAAGGTTCACGGACGGCTTCCTCTTCTATTACTTCGGGAACGTCGATCAGGTCTCTCACATGATGTGGCGGCCCATGGATCCCGGACACCCGGGGTACGACGCGGAAAAGGACGCCCGATACGCCCACGTCGTCGAAGATCTGTACGCGGGGCTCGACGCGATCGTCGGCGAAACACTCGAGCGGCTGGGGAACGACGACCTCCTCGTAGTCATGTCCGATCACGGCTTCACGTCCTGGCGCCGGGCCTTCCATCTGAACAGCTGGCTGCGCGACAACGGCTACCTCGTCCCCTTGCGGCCCGACTGGAAGGGCGATCCCGGATACTTCGCCAACGTGGACTGGTCGAAGACGAGAGCCTATGGCCTCGGGCTGAACGGGCTTTACGTGAACCTCGCGGGGCGCGAGAAGTCGGGCATCGTCGATCCCCAGGATCGCGACGCCCTCCTGGCCGAGATCTCGCAGAAGCTGCTCCAGACGCGCGACCCCGCCACGGGCCAGCCGGCCGTCACGAAGGTCTATCGCAGCGAAGAGGTCTTCACCCTCGCCGAAACCAAGGACATCGCGCCCGACATCATCGTCGGATACGCCAAAGGGACCCGCAGCTCGGATGAATCCGCGATCGGCGCGCTGCCGCCGGAGGTGATCGTGGACAACAAGGATCCCTGGAGCGGCGATCACTGCATGGATCATCGGGCCGTCCCGGGGATCCTGCTGACGAGCCGCGCGCTGCGGAAGCCGGCGCCGACGCTTCAGACGCTCGCCGCGGCGCTCGTCGCGGAGTTCGGAATCGAGAACTTTCCGAGATCAAGGAAGGACTGACATGTTCGGATCAGGCATCAAGCTCGACAAGGCGCTGCTCGCGCGCGTGAAGCGATTCTCGGATCTGGCCGGCTACTCGTCGGTCGAGGAGTTCATCACGCACGCGCTCGAAAAGGAGCTGGCCCAGCTCGAAAAGGCCGACTCCGAGGACGAAATCAAGAAAAAGCTGAAGGGGCTCGGCTACATCTCCTGACGTGTCGCTCCTGAACGCGCTGCTCGCTCGCTCGTTCGACCTGCTGCTGGCGCCGTTTCGGCAGCTGCCGCCGATCGTCGGACTCGTCGTGGCGTCGGCCGTGACCGCCGTCGCGATGCTGCTGATCTTCAAGCGGACGTCCGACCAGACGCGCCTGGCGGCGGTGAAACGGCAGATCCATGCCGCCATCTTCGAGATCCGGCTGTTCAACGACGACATGCGCGCCATCTTCCGGGCGCAGGGCGAGATACTCCGGCACAACCTCACGTACCTGCGCCTGTCGCTGGTGCCGATGCTGTGGATGATCGTACCGCTCGTCCTCGTAATCGCGCAGCTTCAGTTCCACTACGGCTACGACGGATTGACGCCCGGGGAACCGGTGCTGCTGAAGGCCCAGGTACGCGAAGGGGTCCTCCTCGGCTCCGCCTCCATGGCCGATGTGTCTCTCGCCTCGGCAGCCGACCGCCGGGAGATCGCCACGCTGGAGGCGCCGCCGCAAATCGAGATGCAGACACCCGCCGTCGTCATTCCGGCGACGCGCGAAGTGATCTGGCGAATTGCGCCGCGGGAACCCGGCGAGTACGAGCTGCGGCTTCGGGTCGGCACCGAGAATTTCACGAAGTCGGTGCGAGTATCGAACGACGTGATACGCCGCTCGCCGGTGAGGCTCGAAGCCGCCTTCTTGAATCAGCTCCTGTACCCGGCGGAAGCGCCGCTTCCGGGCGGGGCCGCGCTGACCTCGATTAGCCTGGCCTACCCCGAACGGGATATCCAGATACTTGGGTGGGGTGTGCACTGGATGATCGTGTACTTCGTCCTGTCGATGCTGATTGCATTCGCGCTGCGAAAGAGGTTCAATGTGACGCTTTGAAAATGCTGAATGCTGAGTGCTGAATGCTGAATGCTGAGTGGTGAATGGTGACGGCCGGAGTTCGACGGCTGGCTTCGAGCTTCGTCCTCTCCGTGGGAGGGTATCTGGTGGGAGTTCTCCGCTCGGCGCCCGCGATCGTCCTGGCTCTCGCCGCCGCCTCCGCCTGCGGCCGCAGTTCTCCCGCCACAGAGCCCGTCGCGGCGATCCGGCTCGTCGATCTCTTCGGCAAACAGACGCTCCAGGGAACCGCGCCGGCCGCGGCAACGGATTTACCGAAGACCGAGTGGAGGTTCGACGGCGCCGCGCCTGTCCCGGCGCCCGCGGAGTTCGCAGCCACGCGGGGCGTCCAGGGGAGTCCTGGCGTCGCTGGGCTTTCCGTTCGCGACGGCCGTCTGGTCGGACGCACCACAACGGACTTTCCGCTCCTGCGAATCTCACGCACCCGGGATCTCGATAGCCGCGACCAGTTCCACGCGATCGAAATCCGGCTTCGCGCGTCGGCCGGCTCCAATCTGCTCGTGGCGTTCCGCGGACCCGAGCGCCTGGACATGGCCACCATGCACAGACAGCTGGCTGGACCCGGGAACCTGACGACGCCAATCGTGGCCGGTTCGGAGCTGCAAACGTACACATTGACCAGTCCCGCACCGCTCAGCATGATGCGCGTCCGTCAGATCCTGGTTCGCCCCACCGACGCGCCAGGCGCCTCCTTCGAAATCGAATCAGTCCGCGTGATCACGCGCCGGGAGCACCTGGCGAGCGTGCTGTCAGGCGTGGGCTGGCAGGGCCTCGGGGAGGTGTATCGCGAGTCGCTCGTCGCCCGCTCCCCGGAGACGATGAAGTTCGAGGTCACGGTACCCGAGCGCGCATGGTTCGATCTGGCCGTCGGGACGATTGACGATGCGCCCGTGACATTTCGCGTGGCGCTCGCGCAGGAGTCCGACACGGGGGAGCAGGTGCTGCTGGACCACACCGTGACCACGCCGTATCGATGGGAGCGCCAGCGGATCGACCTCGACGGCTATGCGGGACGGCGCGTGCGGCTGTCGCTGTCGCTGACCGGCGAGACCGGAGGCGTGCCCGGGCTGTGGGGGTCGCCGGTCATCCGCTCGCGGATCGCGACCGCCGGCGAAGGCCCGCAGGGCGTCATCCTGATTCAGGCGGACACGCTGCGGCCCGATCACCTCGGGCTCTACGGTCACGGACGGGACACCGCGCCGTTCCTGAAACGCATCGGCGCCGAAGGCGCGGTGTTCAAGAACGCGTTCGCCCAGGCAGGATGGACGAAGGTGTCGACGCCTTCGATCATGACGTCGTTGTACCCCTCCACGCACGGCGTCTTCACCTTCGACGACCGGCTGCCGGCTGCCTCGACGACGATCGCGGAGGTCTACCGCCAGGCGGGGTATGCCACGCTGTCGCTCTCGTCGGTGATGTTCAGCGGACAGTACACCAACCTGCACCAGGGGTTCGAGGAGCTGCACGAGCAGACGTCGGTTTTGGACTCGGGCGGCCCGTACACCAGCAAGACCGCGCGGGAATACGTCGACCGCGCGGCGGAGTGGATCGAGCGCCACCGCGGCGAGCCGTTCTTTGTGTATCTGCACGTCTTCGATCCGCACAGCCCGTACGAGCCGCGACGCCCCTACGACACGATGTGGGCCGACGCGTCGAGGCGGGACGAGCACGTCCGCCAGCGTGAGAGCCTGCGCAAGACGATCAAGGCACCGTTCCTCGCCGGCCGTGGCATGGCCACTCCTCAGGAAATGACCGAGGCGGGTGTCGATCCTGCCAGCTACATCGCCTACGACAAGGACTGGTACGACTCCTCCATCCGCGGGCTCGACGTCGAGCTCGAGCGGCTGTTCGGCCGCCTGCGCACGGCGGGGCTCGACGAGAAGACGGCGATCTTGTTCCTCAGCGATCACGGCGAAGAGTTCCACGAGCACGGCCGCATGTGGCACGGACAAAGCACGTACGGCGAGATGGTCCGCGTGCCGCTGGTGCTGCGGTGGCCAGGACAGGTGCAGGCGGGCCGCGTCGTCGAGGAGCCCGTTCAGCTGATCGACGTGATGCCCACGCTGCTCGATATCAGCCGGCTGCAACAACCGGAGGGCCTGCAAGGGCAGAGCCTCGTCCCGCTGGTGACAGCCGACCGCGCGGGAACGACCAACGGAACGGCAGCCGCCGCGTCTGGCTGGCGGCGGCGGCCGGTCATCACGGAGAAACACTCGCTCGGCACGCCTGACCCGCCCGAGGGGGACGAGTCCTACGCCATCATCGACGGCGGCTGGAAGCTCATTCACAACGTGGTGCGTCCCGCCGGGAAGCTCGAGTTCGAGCTCTTCGATGCCGTGCGCGACCCGCTCGATCAGGTCAACGTGGCAGACAAGCATCCCGATGTCGTGCAGCGCCTCGCGAAAGCCATCGAAGGGTGGCGCGCGATGGCAACCGCGGCCCGCTTGAAGCCGGACACCGAAGCCACGGGAAACATGACCCCCGAGCAACTGCAGCGGCTCCGCAGTCTTGGGTACATCCGGTGACGATGTGCATGGAATCACGGAGCACGCTCCGATGACCCCACGCCGACTCGCTGACGCGGTCCTGCTCGTTGCACTCGTCACGGCGGCCGCGTGCGGCCGGTTCGCCAGCTCCGATCCGATCCCCGCACAACCGATCCGGCTCGTGGATGCCTTCGAGCCCGCGTTGGTCCGCGGCGGCGCCGCCGCCCCTGCACGCGCGATTCCGAGAACCGAGTGGCGGTTCGACGGCCCAGCACCTTCGCCGCCGCCGAAGCAGTTCGCGGGAACGTACGGCTGGGAGGGAGGGCCCGGCGTCAACGGTCTCACCATCCGGGACGGGCGACTCGCCGGACGTTCGACCGACGACTTTCCAGTCCTGCATGTCGAGTTGGCGGCCCGACCCGACAACTACGATCGGCTGCACGCCGTCGAAGTGCGGATGCGTGTGTCCGCCGGCCGGCAGATCTCTTTGATGATCCCCAACGGGGAGAAAGTCGAGCTGCAGGAGGAGCGGAAGCGCGCCGCAGGCTTTGCCTGGCCCTTCAGCGCGGAGCTGAAACCAGGCGACGAGGTGCAGACCTACACGCTCACCTCGCCGTTGCATACCTCCGGCGCAGAGGTGCGTCATCTCCTCGTGAGACCCACCGACGCGGCTGGGGCGACCTTCGAGATCGAATCGGTCCGCGTCGTGTACCGGAAGGAGCACCTGGCCACCATCCAGTCCGGCGTCGCCTGGCAAGGGCTCAAGGAGATCTATCGGGAATCGCTGGCCGCCCGGGCTCCCGAAACCATCGACTTCACCGTCACGCTGCCGGATCGTCCCTGGCTCGACCTGGCAGTCGGCACGCTCGAAGACGCGCCGGTGACGTTCCGCGTCGCTGTCGCGGGCGCCGGCACGCCCGAGTCCGATGCCGGTGACGTCCTCCTCGAGCACACGGTCACGACGCCTCATCGCTGGGAGGATCGCGTCATCGATCTCGGCCGGTTCGCGGGAGCGCGCGTGCGGCTCTCGATGAGCCTGTCGTCGCTTGAACAAGGCGCGCTTGGTTTCTGGGGCGGACCCGTCGTTCGCACCCATCGCACGCCCCCGGCTTCGCCCGCCCGCGGAAATGGTTCCAGACCGCAAGGGGTCATCCTGATCCAGGCCGACACGCTCCGGCGCGATCACCTCGACGCGTACGGCTACTCGCGGGAGACGGCCCCAACCCTGCGTCAACTCGCCGCCGAGGGCGTCCTCTTCAAGAACTACACGGTCCAGGCCACGTGGACGAAGGTCTCGACCCCCTCGTTGATGACATCGCTCTATCCGACCTCACATGGCGTGACCGACTTCTACCATCACCTGCCAGCCTCCGCCCACACGCTGGCGGAGTCCTATCGGTCGGCGGGGTACGCCACTGTTTCGTTCGCGTCGGTTCTCTTCACGGGACAGTTCAGCAATCTTCACCAGGGGTTCGAGGAGCTGCACGAGGACGGGTCGATTTCGACCCCCGGATCCAGCAAGACCGCCCGCGAGTACGTCGATCGGCTGCAAGGATGGCTCGAACGTCACCGTGACGGGCCGTTCTTTGCCTTCCTGCACGTCTTCGATCCTCACGACCCATACGAGCCCTCCCGTCCCTACGACACGCAGTGGGCGGATCCGGCGCGCAAGGAAGAGCACGTCCGGCAGTCGGCCGAAGTCAAGAAGTTCATCAAGGAGCCGCTGCGGCAGCTCTTCGGGATGCCATCCCGCGCCGAGCTGATCGAGGCGAAGTTCGATCCGGATGCGTACGTCGGGTACGACCGCGACTGGTACGACGGATCGATCCGGGCGATGGATGTCGAGATACGGCGCCTCCTCGAGACGCTTCGGCGTCTTGGTCTGGAGGAGAACACGCTCATCGTGTTCCTCAGCGATCATGGGGAGGAATTCCTCGATCATGGCCGGATGTTCCACGGTCAGACCGTCTACGGCGAATTGACGCAGGTGCCGCTGTTCATGCGCTGGCCGGCGGGGCTGCCGCAGGGACGCGTCGTCGAGGATCTCGTGCAGTCGATCGATGTCATGCCCACGCTGCTCGAGATCAGCGGGTTGACCGCGCCGGACGGAATTCAGGGCCAGTCGCTGCGGCCGCTGCTCACCGGAGGAGCGCAGGGCGAGGGCCGGTGGAAGGTGCGCCCGGCGATCACGGAGAAAGCGATCACCAGCCCCAACGGCGGCGGACCGCCGCCGCACGACACCGAGTCCTACGCGATCGCGGACGGACAGTGGAAGCTGATCCACAACCGCACGCGCCCCCACGGCGGCCCTGAGTTCGAGCTGTACGATTTCGTCAGGGACCCGCTCAACAAGACCGATGTTGCCGCGCAGCATCCCGACGAGGTGGCTCGGCTCGCCAAGGCGCTGGAGGGCTGGAGGCAGATGGCCGCCTCCGCACGCCTGGAGTCGGATGCCGAGGCGACGAAGACCCTGAGCCCCGAGCAACTGCAGCGGCTGCGGAGCCTGGGGTACATTCGCTGACGGCGGACGCCGACCGAAATCTTCGACCGGATCGACGTTCGAGCTCCACGGCGCTGACGCCCCTGCGCGAGCCGGGCACGATACAATCGGGCTGTGCCGTCGAAGCCCCTCAGCGCGGACACCTCACCCGAGATAGAGCGTCTTCAAATCGAGCGGTGGCGCCAAATGTCGCCGCCGGAGAAGGCGGCTCTAGTGTCTGGGCTGACGCAGACGGTCTATAACCTGGCGCTCGCGGGTATCCGGCAGCGTCATCCCGACGCGTCTCCCGGGGAGCAGTCGCTGCGGATCGCGATCCTCACGCTCGGCGAGGACTTGGCGCGGAGAGCCTGGGGACAATGGCGCGCTCGTCCTGGGATGATGTCAACCATCGATCCGATCGACGTGGCGGTTGCGGTCGCGCGCGTGCTCGATGAGCTCGGGATCGCGCACACCATTGGGGGATCCATCGCCAGCTCGCTGGCCGGGGAGCCACGGTCCACACTGGACATCGACGTCATCGCAGCCGTTGAGGAGGAGCACGTGCCCCGTCTCGTCTCGGCGCTCTCACCCGATTTCTACGTCGATGAAGATGCTCTTCGGCGTGCTGTACGTGCCCGCGCGAGCGCGAACCTCATTCACCAGGCCACGCAGGTGAAGGTCGACCTGTTCGTCGCGGGCGGAACGCCGCTCGATGCCCAGCAACTCGAGCGGCGTCAAGAGGTCACGCTGAGCGCCGGACGTACGATCCACGTGCATCCGCCCGAAGATATCCTGCTGCAAAAGTTGCGATGGTATCGCCTGGGTGGCGACGCCTCCGACCGGCAGTGGCGGGACGTGCTCGGCATCATACGAGTGCAAGGCGCCCGGCTGGATCGAGAGTACCTCCGTCGCAGCGCCGCCACCATCGGCGTCACGGACCTGCTCGAACGCGCCCTGAACGAGTCATAGCGACGAGGGTCGTCGGGTCGAGACGTCCCCGCGTCAGCGAGTCGGCTGGCAGCCACCGCGTCCTGCCCAGAAATTCGTACCTCGCACCCGGATCTCCGTTTAGGCGGCCTTTGTAATGGTTACCTCGAATCCAAGCGCTTCGAGTTGGCGCACGTGGCGGCGCGCGGCGCGGTCGGCATGACGCCGGTCGGGATAGTCTGCGCCCAGTTCGTGGTAGGAAACGGCGTCGCGCATCACGTAGTACGCGATTTCGAGCATCTGGTGGCCCACGGCGACGACTGCCTTCTTGTGCCCACGATGACGTTTGACCCGGAGATAACGAGTCTGCAAGGCGCAGTTCTTTTTGCGCGATGCGGCGAGCGCGGCTTGGATCAACGCCGCGCGGAGATATTGGTTCCCCTTGCGCGTTCTGCCGGTTCGGCGTTTGCCGGCGCTCTCATTCTGCCCCGGACACATCGCAGCCCAGCTACAGAGGTGTGCCGCCGAGGGAAACCGTGTCATGTCGGCGCCCGTTTCAGCCACGATGATCGTCGCAGTCTTTCGGTCGACGCCGGGGATCGTGTCGAGCGCCACCAGGATCGGTTCGAAAGGGAGCAGCCGCCGATCCAGTTCGGTCGTCACCCGCTGCATCGTTTCGTCGAGAAAATCAATCTTGGCGATGATCTGTTCGATCAGAAACGCATGGTGCGGCCGAAACCGCCCCTCGAGCGCGCGTCGGAGATCCGGGAGTTTCTTGCGGAGCTTGCCTTGCGCGAGGTCAGCGAGGACTGCGGCGTCCGTCGTGCCCTTGATCAGCGCAGCGAGCATCGCGCGACCGCTCGCGCCCATGATGTCGCTGACCACGGACTTGAGCTTCAGACCGGCATCCTCCAGCACTTTGCACAGCCGGTTGATCTCCTGAGTCCGATTGTGCGCTTGCTGCCCGCGATACCGGGTCAGATCGCGAAGCTCCCGGATCGCCGGTGGCGGGACGAAGCTGGCTTTCAGCAGACCGCATTCAAGCAATTGTCCCAGCCATTCACTGTCCTTCACGTCGGTCTTCCGGCCGGGGACGTGCTTGAGTTCCTGCATGTTGATCAGCAGCAACGTGAACGCGTCCTCCAGCACGTAATAGACCGGTTTCCAGTAGACGCCGGTGCTTTCCAGGGCCACATGCGTCACCCCGAGCGCCTGCAGCCAGTCGCGCAGCGTCAGCAAGTCGGCCGTCATCGCGCCAAACGTCTGGGTCACGACTTGGCGGCCACCGCGCTCCGCGGGGACACGAGCCGTGGCCACGACGGTGGCCTGATGCACATCCAATCCGGCGCAGCGCGAATGCACGACATCCATCGGTCCTCCTGGCGCAGCTCGGAGGAGCGTGTGCGGGAAAATTCTGCCCGGCGTGCTCGTGGCAACAATACGGGGTTCTTCAACGCTCCAGCGTCAAACTCTTTACGGGCTTAGAAACACCAGTGATGGAGAACGACGTCTCTGAGCTGCCCCCATAGAGTACCCATTTCATGCGACGGGGTGACCGAAGGTCGTGATGACTCTCTCAGAATGGGCCCTCCGACAGGCCCGGTACGATTCATACACTCCGCCGTCCGCATGCGTCTGCGTCTTCACCCACCCCACCGGCGTCGGCGCATCCGCCTCGGTCGTATAGTCGTTCGTCACGTACGCGACGCCGTTCCGGTTCTTGACGGACGTCATGTTGTGGGCCGCGTCGTACGCGTACTCCGCCACGGAGTCCATCGGGTCGGTGACCTTCCACAGCCGGCTGTTGCTGTCGTACGTGTAGCGCCACGTGCGCCCGATGTTGTCCGTGATCTGACTGATGAGCGGCCCCTCGTAGGTGAACTCGAACCAGCGCCCGTGCGGGGGGGTCATCCGCGCCACGGGGCCAATGCCGCCGACGAGCTGCGCCATCGTGATGGTGTTCCCATGCCGGTCCCGGATCGCCTGCAGCGGCGCGCTGTCCCCGAACACATACACCGTCCCGTCCTTCAGCCGCAGGTCCCACCCCGCCCCGTTCCACGCCAGCACCGAGCGGTAGAACTCCGTCGGCGTCGCCGAGGTGTCCGCTGTCTCCACGTGCTCGAACACCGCCCCTCCGGCCCCGGCCCGCTGGGATCCGACACGCGCACGTAGTGGATCGTCGCCCCGTCGGGCAGGACCAGGTCGGCCTGCTCGAACTCCTCCGCCGGCCACAGGAACATCTCGTAGGGGTGCGTCGTCCCGCGCCCGAAGCGCCGGATCTCGGGGTCGCGCGAGCGGTACGACCGCGTGATGGCGATCGGCAGGACGTCCGGCAGCACCACGTCGGTCTGCTCGAGCGTGAAGAGCCCGGTGGCCAGATTGACCGGGTCGCCGTCGTTGCCGCAGCAGTCCCCCGGCGGTGGGCCATCGGCCGGCGGCGAGGCGCCGCTGTTGATCATGGCGCCGCTGAACGCATACAAACGGGTCCGGAGATCGGGGACCACCTGCCGCTCGTCCGGCGTCACCGTGCCCAGGCCGTACACGTACCAGCCCTTCAGGGGCGGATCGTAGTGATAGAACTGGATCCGCTTGCCCGCGTACTCCTGGCGGTAGTTCGGATAGACGAGCCACGCCCCCCGGCGCATGCCGGGCGTGTAGCGCCCGCTGGTCGAGACGTACGCCGCGCCGGGCTGGATCGTGAAGTACACCGGGATGTCGGAGTTGCGCGGCAGCGGGAACGGCGGGCGGTCGACCGGGATCGGCGTGATCGACACCTCGCGTACGATCTCACCGTCCTCGCCCCGGATGGTCGTACCGGCCGAGAGGTGCAGCTCCAACTCGGGAATGAGTGGGGTAGTGATGACCGTCTCGCCGAGTCGTCGGCGAGGGAATCGCCACCGCATGCGCCGTGTCCAGCCGCGGCATCCAGATTGTGAAGGGCAGGACGGTGGTGCGCCCCGGCGCGATCGCGAGCCCGTATTCGAAGAAGCCGTACGTCCGAATCCCGCGGCTGGCGGTCCGGCCATCGATCTCGAGTTCGTGGCGCCCCGCTGAGACGCCGGGCAACAGGAGGAGGAACCGGCCCGTACGATCGGTCCGTGGTTCATGCTCGCCGATCGCCAGACGTGTATCCATCAACGGGCGCCCGTCCAGCCGCAGCGCCTGGCCGGCGAGCGCCATCGTTGCCGCTGGGGCGCAAGACACCGGTGCCCGCTTACCTTTGATATCGAACCCAAGCAAACACCGGCAGGCCGCTCGTCGACTTCGTCGTCGTGCGGCCACTCGCCAGATCGAGCAGTACGACGTCCAGCAAGGGGGTGCCATCCTTGCTGACATTCAACAGCAGTTGCTTGCCGTCCGGCGACCACACGGGGCTGCCCCACCCGAAGCTCCTCGATCGTCGGAGCCTCATGACAACCTTTTTCCCTGTCCCATCGGGACGTACCAACACGCATTGGTTCCGCGAATAGTACGCAATCCACTCCCCCGTGGGAGACCATCGCGCGCCGAATCCTTCTCCGAGCTCTGCGACCTCCGCGGTCTTCAGACTGAGGACCGCGACAACTGACGGCTTATCACCTGATCACGCTCGTCGTATTCGTAACCAGTGCTCAGGCCGTTCGGCAGCGTGAGCGACGTTCGCCGATTCGCGTCGTCGTACTCAAACGTCACGGTCGATGTCCCCTGCGAGATGGTTGTGAGGCGATCGGCATCGTCGTAGGTGTAGATGATGACCGGCTGGTCAGGGACCGTCATGGTTTCACGCCGTCCTGCTGCATCATAGGTGTAGGTGACTGTGCCTTGGGGTGTCGTTTCCGACGTCACGCGATCCAGGTCATCGTATGCGCGCACGATGGTGGCTCCGGCGCTGTCGACGACGTGCGTCGCGCGGCTGCGGTCGTCGTACGTGTAGGTGAGCGATGAGCTGTCCGCGTACGTGATCGTCTCCAGGCGGCCGAGCGCGTCGTAGGTGCGGGTCGTCAGCTGGCCGTTGCGATCGACGGACTCGATCAGATTGCCCTGGTGATCGTACGCAAGCGTCTCAGTCCGCATCAACGGATCCGTCCGGCTGGTGAGTCGTCCCATCGAGTCGTATGTATACGTCGTCGCGTGCTGGTCGGGGTTAGTGACCTTCTTGAGTTGACCCTCCGGAAAGTACTCAAACGTGGTCTGATGGCCCTGCGCATCGGTGACCGATGTTTTCCGATCGTTCGCATCGTAGGTGTAGCGCGTCGTCTGCCCGAGCGGGTTTGTCACCGCCACGACGCGCCCCACACTGTCCGTAAACTGCGTCGTCACCGCGCCGCCCGGCTCGGTCGTCGTGCTGAGGTCCGCACCGGTGTAGGTGTAGCTCGTCGTGTGCTCTAACGCGTCGGTTACCGACAGTCGCTGGCCGGTGTCGTTGAACGTAAACGTGGTCTGATGCTGGAGCGGGTCAGTGATGCTGGTGACGTTCCCTGCTTCGTCGTATCCATAGGCCGTCGTACGGTTCAATGGGCGAGTCACGCTCGTGAGCCGCTGCAGCGTGGGGTGGTGGGTGTAGGTGGTGGGTGCACCACCCAAGCGCGTGACGCTGGTCAAGTCGCCCGAGGCGTCGTAGGTCACGGTCGCCTGATCGCCGCTGCTGTGGGTGCTGCTGGTGACGAACTGGGCGCCCGCCTGGCGCACGGCCTCGGCTGCTTGTTCAGTTGGTTGACCGAGCGCTCTGGTATCGACCAGCGTATAGCCCTCGCCATTGAACGTCACCCGTCGGATATACCCTCGCGGATCCTTGACATCCGTCTGCGTGCTCTTGCCGTCGACGGCGCTGTAGGAGAACTCGTACACCCCGCCGTCGGCATGCGTCTGTTTCTTCACCCACCCGACGGGCGTCGGCGCATCCGCCTCGGTCGTGTACTCATTCGTCACATACACGACGCCGTTCCGGTTCTTCACGGAGGTCATGCTGTGATTCGCGTCGTACGTGTACTCGGTCACGGAGTCCATCGGGTCGGTGACTTTCCACAGCCGGCTGTTGCCGTCGTAGGTGTAGCGCCACGTCCGCCCGATGTTGTCTTTGATCTCGCTGATGAGCGGTCCCTCGTAGCTGAACTCGAACCACCGCCCGTGCGGGGAGGTCGCCCGCGCCACGGGGCCAATGCCCCCGACGAGCCGCGCGATCGTGATCGTGTTCCCATACCGGTCCCGGATCGCCTGCAGCGGCGCGCTGTCCCCGAACACATACACCGTCCCGTCCTTCAGCCGCAGGTCCCACCCCGCGCCGTTCCACGCCAGCACCGAGCGGTAGAACGCCGTCGGCGTCGCCGAC
>DASTBU010000026.1:0-4489 GCA_035711845.1 Vicinamibacterales bacterium | reverse complement strand
GGAGGCACGCCGAGCGACACGCTGCACCAGGTCCTGGCCGCGGTGACGGTCTTCCTCATGTTTCTCGCGATCGGGTTTGGAGCCACGGCATTCGGAAGGCGATTCCGCCTGTACTCGATCGTCACGATCGTGGTGCTGCTCCTGTTCGGTGGGTTGACGTTCTTGGAAGCTCCGCGCTTGCAGATGAATCTGCCGACACCGTGGATTGGCCTGTGGGAGCGCATCAACATCAGCGTGTTCCTGATGTGGGTCGTCGTGCTCGCGGCCGTCCTCTGGCGGCCGTTACGAGCGCAAGGAGAGACGTTATGAAACGCTCGCTCGTCGCCGCATCGGGTGCCGGCCTGGCGCTGCCCGCGTTCGGGCTATGGTTCCGTTACCGACGTGATATGAACGCTGCGCGCGCACGCCTGGCCGCCGTCGAGCGCCACGTCGTGTCGACGGATTGGGGGGCGGTCGAGTATGCCGAGCAGGGCCACGGGGATCCGGTGCTCGTCGCGCATGGGATCTTGCACAACTGCGTCGGCGGACTGCTTGAAGTACGCGACCTCTTTACCGATCGTCGCGTCATCGCTCCGTCGCGATTCGGCTATCTTGGATCGAGCCTGCCGCCGAACGCGACGCCGGCCGCCCAGGCCGACGCATTCGCCGCGCTGCTCGACAGACTGGGCATTGACCAGATCGACGTCATCGGTTGTTCAGCCGGGGCAACATCGGCACTGCAACTTGCCCTGCGTCATCCCGAGAGAGTGAAGCATCTGGCCATCGTGGTGGGCAACCTTCCCGGAAGTCCCACTGCGGTTGTCCAACCGCCGTCGGCGAAGTTTCAGAGGCAATTCGTGATGTGGGCGCTGCGGACCTTCGCTCCGTCAACGATGATCCGCATGGTCGCCGCGGTCCCGAAAGAGTTCGTCATGACGAGTGAGGACGCCCGGTACGTCAACGAATTCATAGACAGTCTCTTCCCCGTAAGCACCGACGGGTTCATCTTCGACGCATTCGTTTCCAACGCGGATGTGAATGACTACAACCTCGAGGCGATCAGCGTGCCCACTCTGATCGCCCATACCAAAGACGACCAGCTCGCCTCTCACGACGCGAGCAAACGGGCGGCTGAGCGCATTCCCGGTGCCCGGTTCATCAGCTTGGATTCGGGAGGCCACCTGATGATCGGCCAGCAGAAGACGCAGCGCGAGGCACTCGCGAGGTTCTTTGCCGAGACGCAGGATCGCGGCGTACAGCGGGCGGCGTCTTGAGCGCGGCAGGAGGATCTCATGCTTCCCACACTCTTCGTGATTCTCACGTTCTCGATGCTGTATTGGTTTCCGATTCGACGGTGGATGAGCCGTTGGGGTGCAACGCCGTCCGACCTGACACGCGTCATGGCCGGCGATGCACTGCTCGACAATCCGATGTATTCGGGGACGATGGCGGTCATCGTCAATGCGGAGCCTGAACACATCTGGCCGTGGCTGGTACAGATTGGGTATCGCCGCGGGGGTTTGTACAGCTATGACTGGCTCGATCGCCTGTTCGGCTTTCTCGATCGTCCGAGCGCCACTCGGATTCTCCCGGAATTTCAGAACCTGGCCGTTGGCGACCGGATTCCCATGGGCCAAGGCCCAAGCTGGCCGGTGGCAGCCATCGACCCGAATCGTGCGCTCGTCTTGGACATGAGAAAATCGAGCCCCTTTGATTGGGTCTGGCAGTTCGGTCTCTACAGGGTTGACGAGAATCGAACACAACTCGTGTCGCGCAGCTGCGTGCGGACACGAAGCGCCTGGGCCCGGCTGGCGACGTATGTGATTGAGCCTGCGGGGTTCATCATGACGCGGCGCATGCTGCTCGGTCTGAAACAGCGGGCAGAAGCGCTGCGCGCGGCGAGTACGGGCGAGAGTGTCGCGAAGCACCGTCCGGCCGCGTGACACCAAAACATCGGCAGCTCACACGCCCGAACAGGTGAGGGCCGTCTTGCCCGGGCGACGGCGCTCAATGAGCGCGTCGCCATCGGGCACGCCTACGGTGGCGGCGAATGTGGCGCCGGCGTGGTGTCCCGGAGCATGATCAGGAGCATTCGAGCGGCCTCTGGCGCCTCGACTGCATGAGGGACGTGAGCCGGCATGCGAACAATTGTTCCCGGTGCCGCGCGAACGGCTGCTCCACCAATTGTCAATATGAGGGTTCCCTCGAGCACCAGCACCATGGCGTCGAATGGCGCGGTATGCTCACTGAGCTCCTGGCCGGCATCGAATGCGAACAACGTAAGATTCCCACCTGCCGTTCTCGCCAGCACGCGGCTGGCGATCCCCTGTTCGGTGGGTGTGACAAGCGAGTGAATCAGCAGCGCCTCGCCGGGTGGAATTGATCCCGTCTTAATCGACATCGAGTGCTCCTCTGATTGATTCGGCGCTTTGCATCATCGCTCACGTCGAAACCGGAGACCCACGTGGCAGACGCCTGCGTCCAAGCAACACGAGAACGACAATCACCGCCGCCGGCTCGAAATAGGCGCCGAACGGCTGTGCCGTAGGCGAAAATTGCCTTGGGAGTCAGCGAATCCGGCTAGTCTTCGGTGATGATCCTCAGAGGCTTCGGAGAAACGCTATCAACGCCGTCCTGTCGTCGGGGCTGAGTTTCGTCAGAAACTCCAGACCGGGAACGGCGCCCTTCGTAACCCCCGGCGGACTCCAGCCCTTTCTCTCGTACTCAGGATTGAGGCGCGCCGGATCGAACAGCTCTTCGAGACTGACGATCGAACCGTCATGCAGCAGGAGCGGGCGATACCAGAGCCCGCGCAGCGAAGGGATCTTGTAGAAGCCGGTGCCCTTGCGGGTTCTGAGGGCAAGTCCTGGGTCGGTGCCGACGGATCGAGCCCGGACGTCGCGGAACGCTGGATGACTCACCGGAACGTCGTAGCCCAGTGCGGGGGTCAGCTCTCCCGTCGTGTAATTCGGCGCTGGATGGCACGCACCGCATTGTTCGCGCCGGAACACCTGCTCGCCCCGGGCAACAAGATCGGCTGGCGGTGGGCTCGGATTCTTCGGTGGTTCGAGCGAGAGCAAGTACGCGCCAATCGCGTAGAGCACGTCATCCGCATAGCGGTAGGTTACCTTCCGCTGCGCATCGGTCAGCATGCGATGCGGCCCGAAGGTCATCGGATCTGCGCCGGTAATGAGCGCGGCATACCGTGCGACGTCCTCTGGGCCTCGCAACCGATGCGTGCCGGTGGCATCGATGTAGCGATAGTAGCGAAGCAACCGCAGGTCGGGCACCTTCGTCGCGAAGAACGGGCTGCCGTTCACGCGGGGAGACGTGCCGGGAGTTTGACCGATCAGCGGTGCGAGCTCCGCGCCGACGATGTCGCGGATCCGTTCGACGCGCTCATCGGGATCCCACGGCACGCTCCATTGACGCCAGAGTGCAACGCCAATCGTGTCCCCCGGGAATCGAGTCTCGAGAAGCCGACGCGTCGCCAGCGCGCCGTTGTTGCCGCGAGGATTGAGAGGAGGCATCCCCGCCGGGACGGGTCCTCCAGGTCCGCCAAATCGTACTGACCGGTCGGGTTGAATAGCAAAGTGACATCCGCCACAGGCGAGAAACCCGATCTGGATTCCCTGCGGTGTGACCACCCAGCGCGGGCCGAAGGCTGTACCGTCACTCAGTTTCAGCACGCCCTCGAAGGCGCGCGGATCCCGAGCCTGAGCGATCAGCGTCGGATCGCTCGACCGCGAGAACACAGCATCCATTTCGCTGAATGCCCGTTCGCCCGCGGGGATCCAGTCTGCGTTCGAATTGATCTTGGTGACATCAACCAGCGGTTCGGGTTTGCGCTTTTGAAGATCGCCCCAATAGCCGGCGGGCTCGCTGTCGGGGTGATAGACGGGATAGGTTCGGTAGTTGTCTTCGCGCGCCGCGTAGTACTCCGCGGCTGAAAAGTGTGCCGGCCGGACCTTCAGGCTCGCAACCGGCGTCGCCCAATCCGCCAGTGATCGGTCGTCCCAGATCCGGGGCGCCCGCGTTTGTGTGTTCGCGATGACGCCCAGGGCGAGCGTTAAGGAGAGACTGAGAAGCGTCAGTCGTCCCTGCCAGCTCATCATTGTCTCCCGCGCGATGTGATGGACTTAAGGAGGACGAATTCTAGCAGCCTGGCTGATTCAACGCGTCCTCGGATTCGTTGTGCTCAAGAATGTCGCTCGGAAATGTCACTGAAGGGCGCTGGCTTCGCAGTCTCAGAATCTGCTCAGGAAAACATTCGAGAATCGAGAAATGGGCTGAGAATCCGACTTCGCAAGCGACGTGCAGTTGTTCCTGCGCGGAAGTGTTTGAATCCATTGGCGTACGATTTTCGAACTTGGCTGGGAGGCAGGGATTCGAACCCCGATAACGTGGTCCAGAGCCACGTGTCCTACCGTTGAACGACCTCCCAGTAATAGGCCGCGAAACTCTGCCGGGCAGGAACCTCCAATTGTATCGGGTGGTCCCTGCGTGCGGC
>DASTBU010000025.1:0-22095 GCA_035711845.1 Vicinamibacterales bacterium | reverse complement strand
CCGCCGGCCTCCTGCAGGTCGCCGCCGACGCGCAGGACCGGCTGAAAGGTATGCCCGGCTACCCCCAGTACCAGAAAATCACTGCGGAAACCGGACCCGTGCGGTCCGGCGAGATTCGGGCGGTCGCGTGGGCGCCTGACGGCGCGAGCTTCGAGTACACCCTGCACGGAAAACGCTACCGCTTCGACGTCGCGCACAACGCGGTGACTCAGCTTGGAGAGGCACCACCAGCGGCGTCCGAGGGACGCGGCGGCCGGGGCGGGCGAGGCGGCATTGCACGCGGGCGTCAGGCCACCTCCGCCGACTCTCCCGACGGAGCGCTCAAGGCGTTCTATCGTGATCGCAATCTGTGGGTGAGCGCGGCGGACGGCAGCAACGAAACAGCCGTGACGACCGACGGCAGCGAGGCCGACCGCATCAAATACGGCACGGCGAGCTGGGTCTATGGCGAAGAGCTCGGACAGCGGACCGCGATATGGTGGTCGCCCGACGGCCGCAAGCTTGCCTACTATCGGTTCGATGAAAAACAGGTACCCGATTATCACCTCCAGCTCGATCAGACGAAGATCCAGAGCCGGAACGAGATCGAGGCCTACCCCAAGGCCGGTGCGCCGAATCCGGTCGTCGAGCTCTTCGTTTACGACGTGGCCACGAAGACGCGCACGCGTATCGATGTCCGCAACGGGAAGCCGTTCGACAACGGCGTGGTCGGTCACTATGTCTACAAGGTCGCGTGGTCGCCGGACGGCACCGAACTCCTGTTCAACCGGACCAACCGGCGACAGAACATCCTGGAGTTCGTCGCGGCCAATCCCGACACCGGCGCCACGCGTGTGATCGTCCGGGAAGAGTGGCCGACTGGCTGGGTCGAGAACAGCCCGCCGATGCACCTCCTGGGCGACAAGCACCGATTCATCTGGGAGTCCGAGCGCACAGGCTGGGCCAACCTGTATCTCTACGATCTGAGCGGCAAGCTGATCACGCCCCTGACGAACCACTCGTTCGACGTGGCAGGCCTCGTCAAGGTGGATGAAGCGGCGGGGGTTGTCTTCTATACGGCGCGCAGCGGCGACAACCACATGAAGATGCAGTTGCACAGGGTCGGTCTCGACGGCAAGGGTGACGTCCGCCTGACCGATCCCGCGTACCATCACGCCGTGGGCTCGTGCATGCCGGCTGCGAGCGCCGGTGGCGGCGCCGGCAGGGCTGGGGGGCCCGCATCGTGCGGCCTCTCGCCTGACAATCGGCGCTTCGTGGATGTCTATCAAACGCACAACTCGCCGCCTGCCTCGCGCGTTGTCGGCACCGATGGCCAGGTGATCGCCGAGATCGCCAAGAGCGACCTCACGAGGTTCGAGCAACTGGGGCTGAAAAACGTCGAAATGTTCACCTTCACGGCGGCGGACGGGAAGACGACGCTTCACGGACTGATTCACTTTCCCTCCACGTTCGATCCCGCGAAAAGGTACCCCGTGCTCATGCCTGTTTATGGCGGACCCGCGGCCGCCAGCAACACGGCGCGCGAGACGTTCGTGGTGCCCAGTGCGCTGGCCGAGTATGGCTTCCTGATCGTCAACGTGGATTCCCGGGCGGTCCCGGGTATGGGCAAGCGTCAGCTCGACAGCATCTATCTCAAGCTCGGACAGGTCGAAATGGACGACATGGCGGAGGGGATCAAGGCGTTGTGGAGCCGTCCGTACATCGACAAGACCCGCGTGGGTGTCTACGGCACGTCGTACGGCGGCTACTCCTCGGTCATGCTGCTCCTCCGGCATCCAGACGTGTTTGCAGCGGCGTCCGCCTCCTCGCCCGTGACCGCCTGGTATCACTACGACAGCATCTACACCGAGCGGTACATGTGGATTCCACAGGAGAACACCGACGGGTACGAAGCCGGCAATGCCATGAACTACGCCAAGAGTCTGAAGGGCCGCCTGATGCTCTACTTCGGGACGGCCGACAACAACGTCCACCCTTCGAACACGATGCAGCTCATCGCCGCGCTGCAGCAGGCCGGCAAGAGTTTCGATGTCCAGGTCGGCCCCGACCGCGGACACACCGGCATCAACACCGACCGCATGATGGAGTTCTTCATCGAGAACCTGATCGTACGGCCGGCGCTCGCGGTCACGAACCAATAAGAAAGGCTGATGGCTGATGGCTGACTGCTGAAGGCTGATGCTGAAGGCTGAAGGCTGAAGGGCCGGCCTTTCTGCATTACAGAAATGCAACCGGCATCCTCAGCTTGGCCAGCTGAGCATTTCTCACCTCCAGGCCGCCCAGGCGCGCCCCCGAGATGCTATGCTCGGATCAGGGCCTCCTGGAGGACACCATGGACACCGGCGCGCAGCTTCGTTCCGCCCGCGAAGCGCTCGGACTCTCCCTCGCATCCCTCGCCCAGAAGACACGCGTCCAGCCACGTATCATCTCGGCGATCGAAGACAACGATTTGCCGTCGATTCCCCCCAAGCCCTTCGGCCGGGGCTTCGTTCGTGCGTACGCGCGCGAGGTGGGGCTCGACCCCGAGCAGACCGTGCGTGACTACTTCGCGCAGTTTCCGCCGACGCCCGAGGTTTCGCATGTCTCGGATGCCGCCGCGGAACCGTGGCCGGCGCGAACCTCATGGTTCGGGGCCGCTGCCCTCATCGCGATCGCGCTCGTCTCGCTGGCTGTCCTGAGGGGAGGCGCCGGCGACGACGTCGCGAGTGAGCCGCCGGCACCTGTCGGTACCGTGGGGACCACGACGGAGCGGGCACCAGAGGCGCCGAACGCGAACGGCACGATCGGCAGGAGTGCGGATGCTGCACCGGCTCGGAAGGGCCTGGCCATCGTGCTGAACGCCGATCGTGCATGCTGGGTGACTGCAACCGCCGACGGATCGCGCGTGCTCTATCAGCTGCTCCCTCCGGGCGGTCAGTATTCGATCGACGCCACCCGGGAGATCACCATACGCTCGGGCGACGCGGGCGCGCTGCGGGTCACCGTCAACGGCCGCCAGACCGGAGCGCTTGGAACGGACGGTCAGGTGCGGACCGTCCGGATTACGCCCGAAACCGCCCCCGCCTTCGGCGTGCGCACGGGGCAGTAGGGAGGCCGGCCTTTCCGGCCTTCGACCTTCACGCTCCAGCGTGCAGCCTTCGACCGTCAACCTTCTCATGGCCACCCGGTCTGCGGCAGGCCGGGCACCACTTTCAGCGCGTTGCCGTAGTACAGCTTCTTCAGCACCTCGTCACTGAGGCCCATGCCGTAAAGCTTCCAGAACGCGTGGTACTGACGGTAGTAGTCGAAGTACTCGTCTGTTGTTTCGAACACGCGGAAGTAGTACGGGTATTCACTCGGCTGGTACGCATCCTTCCCGAAGAGCACGCGATCCTGATACTTCGTGAAGAACTCGCGCGCGGCGCGCGGCTGACGGCCGAACTCGTACAGCACGGCGCCGACCTCGAAGTAGACATTGGGCATGCGGTCGAGCATCCCCGCGGCACGTCCCAAGTCGTTGCCGTGCCAACCGAAGTGCGCGGCGATGAACCGCGTCTTCGGATTACGGGCGAACATGCGATCCCGTTCACCCATCAGCGTCTCGAACGACGGGAACCGGTCGGAAGGATATTGACGGTTGGGAAAGAGCGCCAGCTCGAGCCATCGTTCGTTCGTCAGATCGATCGCATCGAAGAATTGAGCGGGGTCGGCGGTGTGAATCAGCACGGGTACGTTCAGCCGCGCGCACACCTGCCAGATGGGATCGAGCTCGGGATCGTCGATCGTCAGCCGCGAGCCGTCGGCCTTCCTGTCGCGCAGGCCGAGACCCTTGAAGATCTTCAGCCCGATTGCGCCCTCCTTGATCCCCGCCTCCAGCTCGGTCACCGCTTGCTGGCTCCATCCCGGAGTCCCGACGCCGTCGAACGAGACATTCGCGAAGAGCCTGAAGCGATCCTTGTGCGGACTCTTCCTGATGAATGCGAGGTTCTGCCTGAGGCGGTCTCCGCTGCCGCCGCTCAGGTTCACGAGCACCCGCAGATTGAGCGCCTCCATTTCCTGAATCAACTTGTCGACGCTGCCCGCGTTCACCGACTGGTGGCTGTGAACGTCCACGACGGGGAACTTCGCACGCGGCGTCATGTGCGGGTCGGCAACCACGGTTGATTTCGGCCGATAGTCGAGGATGCTCGGCGCGGGCACCTGCGGAGCCTCGCACCTGCCGGGACGAACCTCCGTGGTGCCTGGCGGGCACGGCTGCCCCGGCGCTACCTGCTGACCGCGCCCGGAGCCACGCTCGCCCCGCTGCGCCACCACCACGATTGAAGCTGCAATCGCAAGAACGATGGCGATCGCGGCAAGAGACTTCGCCCGATGCATGCTGCCTCCAGCTATTCGCTGTTCCCCTGACACGCGGCGCTGTCAGTGATGATGTGATATCCCTCTGGCTATCCGAAACATGCAGGGTACTGCAGTGCAGGAAACTCGGGCAAGCCGCCGGGTGGATGGACGCGGGAATCCTGTTCCTCAGATGGCTATTGTTCGTCCGGTGCGCGGCGTCTGCGGTCCGGAGACAGGGCGCGGGTCGAACAGGGAACGTCGCGCGAATTCCGGGCACGGTCCGGGCGGTCTCTGCTCATCGTCGCTTCGTCTCGCGACCGCCTCGTTCGATCTGGTCCGCGGACGAGGGCCCATTCGGTGGGTTGTTCGGCTCGGCGCTTCCACCGTTCCGCCTGCGCTTCCGGACCTGCCACCAGAGATACGCCGTTCCGCCGGCGGCCAGCGCGGCGAGCCACGGCCAGCGCGGCCGCGATTCCTCCTTCAGAACTCGCTCGAGCCGTCGTCTGGTGCTGTCGGTGGCGGGGTCGCCCTCGAAGTAGAAATCGCCCACGACATCCTCCCGCTCCGATGTTAGCGCACGTGGGGTCAGATCTCGATTTCCACCACACTACGCCACACACACCAGATCATCATTCCTCGGAAGGTTGCTCGGAACAGGAAGGCCGAATGAATCGGGGTCTTGCCCCGTCAAAAGGGCAACGCGTCGGGACGGTCCCGCGGCCTGTCCGACGGCCAGAGGCTGAACCCGCGCAGGGTGCCGTTCGCGATGAGGCCGGCCAGCACGCCGCGACCCTCACCGTCGGAGACCCATTCGGCGAACCGATTCGCAGGGGGGGTCGAACCGGTCGTCAGGATCGCGTACGTGTTCAGCAGCCTGGCGTCTCCGCTGTAGAGCTCTTTCAACCGGATCTGCGGCGCGAGTTGCTCGAACGTGCCGCGGTCGGTCAGCGTGTAGGCGCCCATTTCGCTGGCTACGCGCAGCGTGTTGCCCATGCCCTGCCCGGAAATCACGAGCCGGTCGGAGTCCGGGTGCGCCCCCGCCAGCCGCCAGAGCTCCTTCTCACGTTCGTGGGTACCGGACTCGTCACCGCGAGAGACCCAGCGTGACCGATGCGTGGCGATGCGCTGCAGTGCGCCGAGGATGTCCGGCGCCTTGGCGACGGTGGCTGGATCGTCTGGTGGCCCGGCAATCAGGAAGTCGTTGTAGAACACCTTGCGGTAGGTCCAGTCCGGATGGCGGCCGAGAGCCGTCGATTCCTGTTGCGGCGCGTGGGTGATCGCCACCTCGGCTTCCCCGACTTCGAGCAGCCTGAGCGCCCGGCCGCTCCCGACCGGCAATACACGAACGCGGACACCGGTCTGCTCCTCGTATCGTGGAAGCAGCCGGTCCAGCAGCCCGCTATTGGCGACGCTCGTGGTCGTTGCCAGAACGATCGCGGGCGGCTGCCCGCCGCAGGCGGCCGTCCCAAGAAGCACGGAGAGGAGGGCCAGCAGGGGAAGGGATCGCACCATCCGAACCTCGGATCTTATACGTCTGGGAACTCCGGCGTCCCGGTTACTGGACCGGGCCCGGGGTTTCGGTTCCACATTTGTCGGAGGACTCGCAAATTCGTCGTCACCCTCGGGCATTGGCCGCGCGTCGATGCCATTTCTGCTGGCGCCGAAAGTCAGGCACGAAGCTGGCACGGGACTTCGGTCCATGAGCTGGTTCGTCGTCAAGCAGGGCCGTCTCAGATACCGGGGACGCCTGACGCGTGGACCTTATCTTGACTGGCTGAAAACCCCGGAAGGCGCCAGAGCGCTCGAAGCCGCCGCGCGGAACTATCGGTTCCGGCCGTTTTCGGTGGCTCGCGCGCGAGGACGCCTCTGGCGGGCGTTGGACAGCGCTGCGCGCACGGCGTCGGTGCGAAAAGCGATCGAGCAGGAGACGATTCACTTCGGCACCGCGCTCGGTCAGGTCAGTTTCGCTCCCGCACTGCCGCGTGCCCACGTGGCGCTCCATCGACTGGTGCTGGTGCCTCGCGCACTCGTGGCGGCACGCGCGCGGATGGGCGTGCGCATGCGGCTCTGGAATCTGCCCGCTTTCGCGGACGTCGACGAGTCAGTCCGGGCGTTCTTCTGCGAGCAACTGTTGATCGCGCTCGACAGTGCCATCGATGACGCAGCGCCCTCTGCGAAGCGCCCTGTGGAGGCGGGGGAGGGCTGGTCCTGTGTCGGCGCCGACCGTCCTTACGTCTGGGTCGATCCACTCTGGGCCGGCGACCATTGGGTGGGGCACGTGTTCATGTACGAATTCCCGCGCGACGGGCTTTCGCGCGCGCAGCGGCGGGAACTGGACGAGGCGGTGTCGGACCTGCGGAAGAGCGTCGCCCTCCTCAGCAAGCTCCAGCGCAACGCGCTCGTACGGACCGCAGCCGACGGCCTGGCGACCGCTACCGCCTGAACGAGTACCGGCTGCAAAGCCAGCCGAACTCGTGGAAGCCGTGAACCGAGCCGGAAGGGCCACCTGTCGTGCTCCGGGTCTCCCGTGCCCGCTACACTTCACAATCCGGAAAATGTCTCGGCCAGCTATTGAACAGCCGTCCTCGGACCGATACGGGTGGCATCTCGATACGACATGGCTGACGAGACCCCTACTGACTACTACGAGCTGCTCCAGATCAGCTCGAACGCCGATCCGGACACGATTCACCGCGTGTACCGGTTCCTCGCGCAGCGCTTTCATCCCGACAACAAGGAGACCGGCAACGAGGGCCGTTTCCGGACGATCCACGACGCGTACTCGGTGCTCAGCGACCCCGAACAGCGTGCACGCTACGACATCGTCCACCACCAGCGAACGAAGGATCGCTGGCGTCTGGTCTCCACGGGGGACCACTCCGAGAACGATTTCGAGCTGGAACAGATGGTTCGGCTGACCGTGCTCGAGGCGCTCTACACTCGCCGCAGGCTGGACCCGTCGTCGGCCGCGATGTTCTCCGGCGACCTCGAGGCCCTGATTGGGCGGCCGCGCGAGCAGCTGGAGTTCACCATCTGGTATCTCGGACAGAAGAAGTGGGTGACCAAGGACGACAACTCGCGACTGCAGATTACCGCCGACGGCGTGGAGCACCTGGAGCAGAACTACCGCGCCAACCTGCAGCGTCGTCGTCTCAAGGCGGCGCCCGAGGCGAAATAAGAAGCCGCACAGTTCGGCAGTCGGTGGAGGCCCTCCTGGAGGGCAGCGTGGAGGACGAACCGCTCACCGTTCACGTCGAGTGCCATGCCGGCTACCGCGGGGAGCAGACCCCGCGCGCCATCCTGCTTCACGGCCGTCGGATCGAACTGGTCACCCTCCTCGATCAGTGGCTGGCCCCGGAACATCGGTACTTCAAGACTGCCGACGCCGCCGGCGACATCTACCTTCTTCGCCACGACCAGGCTGCCGATCGCTGGGAACTGACCATGTTCCAGCGCGGCGATCCGTCCCGTCGGGAACCCGGCAGCTGATGCGCCGGTTCCCCGGCGGTTTTCCGGCGCAACCCCCCGCAACTGCCCGGCCAGCGCCCGCATCTCCAGTCCCGGCTGTCGTTTGCGGGGTGGAGCGGGACGGGCGTAGCAATTGCACAGCGCCACTCCAATAAGAATCCACGACATCAGACCGGTTCGGCGTTCCACGCGGGCACGTGGGCTGGACGAGGGGCGTGGTGAGCCGGTCCCGTGAGCGGCGGAGCGAGGGCGAACCGTGAAGACACGCTTCAAGGATATCGAGCACCTGTTGAGGCTGGCTGGCCTCTTCGCGGCCGGCGCGCTCGTGTTCGTACTGGTCCGCGCGACGCTCGTGCCGGATGATTTCGGCGTGTACGGACACTATCGCGCCGGCGCTCTCGACGATGGACGGGCGAAGCCTGTTGCGTATGCGGGACAGGCAGCCTGCGCGGACTGCCACGAGGACGTGGTGACCATGCGAGCGGATTCAGGCCACGCGAAGGTCGCCTGCGAAGGATGCCACGGGCCGTCGGCCCGTCATGTCGACGCCCCGGATGAGCACAAGCCCGTTCGTCCCGATGGACGAGAGATCTGCGCGCGCTGTCATGCGGCCAACACGGGCAAGCCGCGCTGGTATCGGACCGTCGCGGTACAGGATCACGCGGGGGACGAGAAGTGCGTCACGTGTCACCAGCCGCACGACCCGCGCCTTCAGTAAGGGCACTATGGACACGAGCCGACGAGACTTCCTGATTGTGGGCGGCCGGCTGCTGGTGATGACGGCAGCCGCGGCTGGCGCGCTCGAGCACGTGCTTGCGGGCACGCCCGAGGCGGCCGGCACCTGGAAGACCACCGAGCACTGGTGGGCGATGACGATCGAGATCGACAAGTGCATTGGCTGCGGCAATTGCGTAAGGGCGTGCAAGGCCGAGAACAACGTGCCTGACGAACCCCACTACTTCAGGACGTGGGTGGAGCGGTATCACATCGAGCCCTCCGACATGGAGCACCCGATCGTGGATTCGCCCAACGGCGGCGCCGACGGGTTCTCGGAGCGGTATCCCGACGGCACCGGCAAGACGTTCTTCGTGCCGAAGCTGTGCAATCACTGCGAGAACTCGCCGTGCGTCCAGGTCTGTCCAGTCGGCGCGACGTTCGAGTCCCCAGAGGGCGTCGTGCTCGTCGACAAGGACTACTGCATCGGGTGCCGGTACTGCATCCAGGCGTGTCCGTACGGGTGCCGATTCCTCGATCCGCGCACGCACACCGCGGACAAGTGCACGCTGTGCTATCACCGCATCACGAAGGGGCTGACGACAGCGTGCGTGGAGGTTTGTCCCACCGGGGCGAGGCAGCTGGCGGATCTGAAGAACCCGAACGATCCGGTGCACGAGTTCCTGCGTGCCAACAAGGTGCAGGTGCTCAAGCCCCAGATGGCGACGCGGCCGAAGCTGTACTACGCGGGGCTGGACGGCGCCGTGCGCTGAGGCGACGGACCGCGGAAGGCGGGCGGCGGTGAGTGAAGCACGGTAAGAGGAGACCACGATGCCAGGCGTCGACGGATTCATGTATCCGAACGAGATGGAGCTCCAGTGGAGCGTCCTCATCGTCCTCTATCCGTTCATCACCGGCCTCGTGGCGGGCGCGTTCATCCTGGCGTCGCTCGAGCGCGTCTTCAACGTCGAGGCTGTGAAGCCCACGTACCGGCTCGCGTTGCTGACGGCCCTCGCGTTCCTCCTGGTGGCGCCGCTGCCGCTCCAGCTTCACCTCGGTCGCCCCGAGCGGTCGTTCGAGATGTATCTGACGCCGCACCCCACCTCCGCGATGGCCATGTTCGGGTTCGTCTACCTCTGGTACTTGATGGTCGTGCTCGTGGTCGAGATCTGGCTGGACTATCGAAGGGACCTGGTCCTTGCGCGGCGGGCGAGCACCGGCGTCAAGCGTGTCATGTACTCGGTGCTGACCCTGGGATCCGACAACATCAGCCCCGCGGCGTTGAAGGTGGACGATCGCGTCGGCCGGATCGTCACGATCATCGGGATCCCGTCGGCGTTCCTGCTGCACGGCTACGTCGGCTTCATCTTCGGATCGATCAAGGCGAATCCCTGGTGGTCGACGCCGATGATGCCGATCGTCTTCCTCTTCTCGGCGATCGTGTCCGGGATCGCGCTCGTGCTGGTCCTGTACGTCGTCGTGTCGTGGCTCCGTCGCGTGCCGATCGACATGCGCTGCGTCGATACGGTCGCGCGATACCTCTTCTACGCGTTCCTGATCGATTTCTCCCTGGAGATGCTGGATCTCATCCATCGCGTCTACGAAGCGGACGAATCGTTCAGGACGCTCGATTTCATGGTGAAGACGCGCCTGTACACGTCCCACATCGTCCTGCAGATTGTCCTCGGAACGCTGCTGCCGATCGCGCTTCTTGCGGTCACCCAGCTCGCGAGGCTGACCGATCGTGTCCGAACACGGATGTACCTCGCATCGGGCGTGCTCACGCTGATCGGCATCTTCGCGATGCGGTGGAACGTCGTGATTGGCGGCCAGCTCTTCTCGAAGAGCTTCCTCGGCTACACCACTTACAAGATGGGCTTCGCTACCCGGGAGGGTCTGCTGCCCGCGTTGCTACTGATCCTGCTGCCGCTTGCCATCCTGTGGGTGCTGGTCCGGCTGCTCCCACCCTGGGGACCGGGCGGCCAGAGGGGGGAAGCACTGGCGCGTCACTGAGATGTCCGTCATCGCTCGGCAGGCGCCAGGCCTGCCCATGCCGATCGCCGAAAGGGGTCGCGCTCTTCGTTGTCCGCGTACTGCCGTGGCTCACGTTCCGGACGCTGGTCCTCGTGCCGCCGGCAGTGATGGGTCGCCGGCGGTATCGTCGTCGCGCCGAGGCCTGATGCTTCGCCCCTCGTCTGCGACCCTCCAACCTTTGCGACGGCGCTGCTTCAGGATCGCCACGGCACGCCGCCGCAGGCTCGCCGCGGTGGGAAAGCGTTCCCACTGGACGATCCGTCCACCCTCGATCACGATCAGCCGCAACGCCCTCTCGCCGTCCACCACGAGCGCGTCGCACGAAACGTCTGATTTCGACAGCCGCCACAGCGTGGCAATCTGCAGGCGACCGAAATTCATCTGAAGTCCCTCCGGCACGTCATGGCAGCACCTATCGTTGGGGCCCGGCCGAGCGACCGTCCGGTTCGACCAGTTCCCGCAGGAGGTGATGCAGCCCCCTCACTCGCACCTCCCGCAGCGCGGGCAGCACGATCCGGTAACTCCCGCGGTCGCCGTCCAGCTGCAAATGCCACTGGCCGTCGAGATGCGACTGCGACAGCGTCGCCGTCCAGTTTCCATCCAGAGCGTCTTCGAGAATCTCCTGAAAGCGAGGCTGCAGCGCGGCTGGAACACTCCTGAACCGAAGTGCGATCGACAAGGCACCCCCTGGGGCGTGTCAGGCGGGGAGCTGAGTTGTGGGGACTTCAGGATAACAGAATTGTGTCGGATTGCCGCACAAAAATGTCACGGGCGCGAACGGCGAGTCAGAGTCCCAGGGTGCGGAGGTAGCTGCGGTTGCGCGTTGCGCTGGCGAGCGGCGTGCCCAGAGCCGGCAGCACGTCCTGTTCGACGACACCCCAACCTCTATAATGCCGCCGCCTGAGAGCCTCGACGAACCGCCGAAAATCGACCGCGCCTCGACCGAGCTCGCAGAACACGCCCGACCGCACTGCCGCGAAGTAGTCGATCCGCTGCAGACGCGCGGCCTGGGCCACCTCCGGTTGACAGTCCTTCAAGTGGACGTGCCAGACGCGGCTGGCGTGGCGCTCGTACACCTCGAGCGGATCGTCGCCCGCATACGTCACGTGCCCCGTGTCCATGCAGAGCCCGAGGAGCGTGGGGTCGGTCCGGTTCAGCAACTCATCGATCTCCGACGCCGTCTCGACAAACGACGCGCAGTGCGGATGAAATACCGTCCGCAACCCTGTGGACTCGCGGACCGCGAGCGCGATGGCCGTTGCCCCACGAGCGACCACATCCCATTGCGCCGCGCTCAGCCCGTCGGCCGGCGTGACGCGTCCCGCGCGCCCGATGCGCGCCGCGTTGCCTTCCGTCTGATCCGCGAGCACGATGAAGGCGTCCGCGAATCCCGCGTCGCGCATCAACGTGGCCGTACGGACCGCCGTTTCGATCCCTGGACCATGCGCGGCGGCCTCTGAAAGGGCGACCGGCACGAAGGCGCCGACGAGCGCGAGCGAGCGTCGCGCGACCTCATCGCCAAGGCGTGCGGGATCGACAGGCATGAACCCCCAGTCGCCCAGCTCGGTGCCGGTGTACCCCGAGGCCGCGATCTCATCGAGCACCATCGAGTACTCGATTGCAGTCGCGTGCGCGTCGAATTCGAGCACGCCCCACGAGCAGGGGGCATTGGCCAGCCTGATGGACATCGTGCGCTCCCGTTCGGAATGAGGTCCTGTTGTCGAATTACACCGCGATCAATTCGAGTTGGGCATACGACGAGCGTGACGCCGAGCCGCGCGGCCCACGGCCCAGAAATTCATCGTGATCTTCGTGTCATCCGATCATCGCGGCAGCCGTGGGTGCGCCGCCGTGGCCAGTGCTCGTGACGCCGAGCCACGCGGGGGGGACGGTGCGCCGTTGGGCGCCAGGACTCGCGCACATCTCAACGCAGCGTGAATCGCTGATTCAGAAGAAGTCAGCGACGGCCGCCTCGCCGTGGGCCCTCATGAACTCGCGGACTTCATCGAGCGTGGGCATGAAGTTCGCGCACCCGTGACGTGTGACGACAATGGCGCCGACGGCGTTGCCGAAGCGCCCGGACTTCTCAGGGGGCCATCCGCGCAGATGGCCGTAGATGAAGCCGCTCGCGAACGCGTCGCCCGCCCCGAGCACGTTGAGCACCTCGACAGGGAACGGTTGGACATCGCCGCGGCCGCCGTCGCGATGATAGATTCGGCATCCATCTGCGCCCCGCTTGAGAATCACCAGCGCGAGGTGTCCGCCGAAGAAGCGCGATACCGCACGGTCCGGATCCGATTCCCCGGTCGCGGCCTCGAGCTCTTCCTGCGTGCCGACCGCCATGTCGGACAAAACCGCGAGCTGGCGGATGTGGACGCCAAACGCGTCAGCCGACGGCCACACGCTCGGCCGGTAGTCCACATCCAGAAGCACGCTGGTTCCCGCGCTTCGGGCGACCTCCGCAGCGAGCACGGTGGCCGTCCTGCTCGGCTCGAGGCTCAGCCCGGTGCCGCTCAGGAACAGGAGCCGGCTGCCGCCGACCGGCGCGCGGCGGACATCGTCGATCGACAGGCCGATGTCGGCACAGTTGTCCCGATAGAACGTCAGCGGAAACCGATCCGGCGGCTGAATCGCCATGATGACCGCGCTCGTGCGTCGATCCGGAAATCGCGGGACGAACTGCGTGTCGACACCCTCCCGATCGAGGAAATGCAGGAGGAAGTCGCCGACCTGATCGGTACCGACGCCTGTCAGGAGCGCCGAGCGAAGCCCGAGCCGGCGCGTGCCGACGCTGACGTTCGCGGGACACCCTCCGACATATGCGTCGAAGCTGCGCACCTCCGTGATCGGGACGCCGATGTCGTGCGCGTAGAGATCGATGCTGCTGCGGCCCATGCAGAGGACGTCATATGGGCGCTGGCCGGCTGGGGTCATGAGGTTGTCGTCGGGGCCGGGGCGTGTGCCGAACGCCACAAATCGATCACGGCCCGGTAGGTCGCCGCCATTTCGTGCACCGCATCGTCGGCCGCCATCCGGCCGAGCAGGAACTCGCAGGCCGGCCGCCAATAGACGGTCCTGCCGATCGCGAAGCCTGCGGCCGTTCGGGCGGCGCGGGCTGATTCGAACCAGACGCCCACGGTCTCGAGCCCCGCGCCCTTTCCGAGGATCAACTGCCGTGGCCCCTCGCGCTGCCCGATCGCCTCGTCGATGACACGCATGGCCGCGGCGTCCGGGACACCCTCGATCTTCCAGTACTGAGGCACGAGATCTCGATCGTACGCGAAGCGGATGTATTCACCGAGCAGGCGCGGCCGGCCTTCTCTTTCGAATGCGCCGTCCTCTGTTGCGCCGGTGACCAGCACTTCGAGGACGAGCGGCTTGCCCGCGGATCGGCACCACTGCTGCAGTTCGCAGAGTTTCGTGAGCTGGTTGTCGCGAATCTCGACTGGAAGGTCTGCCTTGTGGCGCACGAGGACTTTGACGAAGTCGCCGCGCAGAGCCTTGTCGAAGGTGTCGGTCCACTCCAGGGGAAACATGCCGGCCCGCTCGGCAGGATTGCCGACCGTGGCGCCGCCCGCCCGGGCTCGAGCGAAGGCTTCGGCGCCGTAGACCAGGTCCAGCAGCAGCGCGCCGGATTCCAGCACGTGCGGGGAGTCCCGGCGGGCGAGCAGGAACGCGTCGGCTGCCAGCTTCTTGACCTCGCGAATCCGCATCGGATCAATCCGATGCTGCTCGCACCAGTCGGCCCATTGCCAGCGGTGGTCGATGGCCATCATGTAGACCGGGGGCTTCAGCGGGTTGGTCACGTCGGGATTATATGGTGCGTCAGCGTCCGTCCGTGGGGACGGGAACGGCGGGCGTCTCCCCGGTGAGCTCGAGCGTTCCGCTCCAGCGGAGCGCCGACGGCGACGGGTTGAAAGCCTCGTCCAGCATGAACACGGCGTTCACGCTCTGCAGCGTGACGCGGCCGGATCCGGGCGGCAAGGGCGCTTCATCCTCCCGCGGAGGGCGCGTGTAGGCGCGCGCGCGAATGCCCGTGATCGATCCGGACGTGGACGCTTCGGGAAGCGGGAGGGCGGCGCGAAAGCAGCCGCTGCGCGCGATGCGGAACCGCGCGTCCCCGCGGTCCGAGGGGTACCAGCGCGTCTCCTCTCCGGATCGCCCGGTTGCGAGATCGAATGCCAGCGTGGCGTTCTCGAGCTCGCCGCAGGCTTCGATGACCGCGAAGCGGCGAGGATCCGGGATCTTTCCCGTGCCCGGTTTTGCCCGAGCGTCGATGCGCTTTTCGCGCGACATCTCGGCCGACGTGACGGCGTACAGCCAGGGATTGTCGTCCATGACCCTCTCGCGTGAGACCCGATCGAGCGTCACGAAAACGGGCGCGGGCGCGAACCGGACCACATGTTCCGGGCCGCTGTCGCTGACCATGTTGTTGGTGGTGGAGACCCAGAGCAGCGGATGATCGCCCGAGCGGGGCCCCCGGAATGGACGTATCTCGTGATCGACGCCCTGATAGGCCTCCTCGAGGACGCTCTCCTCAGATGCGCGAGAGAATCGATACACGAGCTCGATGTCGGTGGTGCGTCCCCACGTCGCCATCAATCGATCGGTGGGCGTACCACCGTCTTCATGCGAGAAAATCACCGTGTAGTCGTAGCCTCGCGCCTCCCGCGCTGCCTCGACATACATCATCAGGGGAACGTCGCTGAACTTCTCGACGGTGCCAGGCCGGGCATGCAGGATTGGCGCTCGGCTCAGCCATGAGTATTCCGGGTCGTTCGGCCGGAACAGATGGACTTCGATTTCGCCGATCCGGGTTTCGCCGGTCCGTGTCGCCGACCGTGCCTTGTCCCATTCGATCCCGAGGGTGTGCTCTCCCGCCGACACGGCTCCGAGGAGCACGCGGTACTCGGCAGGTGCATCACCTCGTACCAACAGCAGGTGTTGGGAATATTCGCCGTCGATCGACAGTTTCAGCGATGCAGCCTCCCGGCCGAGAACTCCCCAATCGCACGCGCAGCTGGCCGTGATGGCCGCCACGGCTTCCGAGGGCTCGCCGACCTCGAAGGGGTGTTCGATCACGATCTGAGCGTGAAGCACTTCCGGAAAGGCGGTCAGGACGAAGGCCGCGAGCACACGTGACATCCACGACATCATGAGACTATATCTCCAGCTATCAGCGATCAGCTATCAGCGACAAGGAGTATCAATGCCGAGCCCTCGTTTGCGCATCACACTGCTGCTCATCATCGTGGGTGTGGCCTCCATGGCCTCGTGCAACCGCGAAGGGGCGCGTTCTGACAGCCGTCCACGCGTGGCGCTCGTGCTCAAAACGCTGAACAGTCCCTTCTTCATCGAAATGCAGCGGGGTGCTCAGGACGCGGCGCAGCGAATCGGCGTCGATCTGGTCGTTCAGGCCGCCGAGCGGGAGGTGGATGTCGAGCGTCAGATGCAGATCGTCGAGAATCTGATTCAGTCGCGCATCGCGGCGATTGCGCTGACGCCGTCCGGATCCCGGGAGGTCGTGCCGGCGGTCTCCAAGGCGAACGCCGCCGGCATTCCGGTGATCGTCGTCGACACCAGACTCGATCCGGCCGCCGTGGCCGACGCTGGCGTGAAGACGGCGAGCTTCGTGGGATCGGACAACTACCGGGGCGGGCAGCTCATCGGCGAGTATCTGGTCAAGGCGTCTGGCGGCCGGGCTGCTGTGGCGATTCTGGAAGGTATTCCCGGTCACGAAACCGGGGATTCGCGAGTGCGCGGCTTCCGCGACGCCATCTCGGGCAGCCCCGGTATGACCATCGCGGCATCGCAGACCGCGAACTGGGAGCGCGAGCAGGGGTTCACCGTCTTCCAGAACATGCTCCAGGCACAGCCCGCCATCGATACCGTGTTCGCATGTAACGACATGATGGCGCTCGGGGCGATCGAGGCGATTGCGGCGGCCGGCAGAACGGGGAAGATCCGTGTGCTCGGTTTCGACGCCGTCGAAGATGCGCGGCGGGCCCTCACGGCCGGCACGATGGACGCGACGGTCGCTCAGTATCCAGACGAGATGGGCCGGATTGCCGTGGAGACGGCAGCGAAGGTGCTCCGCGGCGAAGCGGTGGAGCCCGAGATCGTGGTGCGCATCGGCCTGGTCACCAAGGAGAATGCGAATCAATGACCGCTTCCTCAGGGAAACGCCGGCGGTTGAACGTCGGATTGATCGGCCTGGGCCGACTCGGTCGCGTCTACGCACGCGACCTCGCCACGCGTATCCCCGAGACGCGCCTTGTCGCCGTCTCGGATGTGAACAAGGCGTTGGCAGCCGAAATCGCCGAAGAGTTCGACGTGTCTGGCGCATACGAGAGCCCGTCCGATTTGATTCAGGACCGGACCGTCGATGCCGTCGTCGTCGCGAGCCCGACGCATACCCATCGTGAAATCGTCGTGGCCGCGGTCGAGCGACGAAAGGCGACATTCTGCGAGAAGCCGCTGGCGCTCAGCCTGCAGGAGTCCCGGCAGATCCAGGACGCCGTCAGCCGTTCCGGCGCGTTCTTCCAGATGGGGTTCATGCGGCGCTTCGATCCGGGATACGTCGCCGGCAAGCGCCAGATTGACGAAGGCCACGTCGGGACGCCAGTGGTATTCAAGTCGACGTCCCGCGATCCCTACCGTCCGAGCCTGGAGTACGCGAATCCCGCCAGCAGTGGCGGCATCCTTGTCGACATGGGCATTCACGACTTCGATCTGGCGCGATGGTTCATGGGGGACGTCGCCACGGTCTCCGCCGTCGGCGGAACGCTCGCGTATCCCGAGCTGGCCTCGGTGGGCGACCTCGACAACGCCATTGCCACCATGGTCTTCACCAGCGGCTGCCTGGGCGTCGTCGATCTGACCCGGAACGGCTATTACGGTTACGACATCTCGACCGAGATCCTCGGCACCCAGGGCACCGTACGGATTGGCTATCTCCGGGAGACGCCGATTCTGATGATGACGAAGAACAGCGTGGCCCACGATACCGTGCCGTACTTCATGGAGCGGTTCGAGCGTGCGTACACGCTGCAGCTGCAGAATTTCGCGAGGAACGTGCTCGCCGATCGCGATCCGCCCGTCACGGCCGTCGATGGCGTCGAGGCGCTGAGGGTTGCGCTTGCCGCGACCGCGGCCTGCCGCTCGGGACAGCCGGTCGCCGTGAGCAGCATCACATAGAACGCTGAATGCTGAATGCTGAATGCTGAAGGCTGAAGGTTGAAGGCTGAAGGTTGAAGGCTGAAGGGTGAAGGCTGAAGGCTGAAGGCTGAAGGCTGAAGGCTGAAGTTCGAAGGCGGAGGGGACCGCGGACGGCGGAGCGCGGACGGCGGCCGTGGTCCGGTCATGACACCCCGGACCACGGCCCTGCCCGATTAGAAGCTGAAGCGGATGGCGAACTGCATCACACGCGGATCGCCGGCCAGGGTCGTGATGGTGCCGGCGTTGCTGGCGGTGATGTTCGAGTTCGGGTTCCCGAAGTTGGCCCGATTGAAGAGATTGAAGACATCCCAGCGCACGGTGGCGGACGTCCGTCCCGTTATTGCGAACCGCCGCTGCACGCTCATGTCGAAGGTGATGTAGCCCGGTCCATACAGGCTGTTGCGTCCGGCATTTCCGAACACGCCGGCGGGCACGCGCTCGAAGGCTGCGACGTTGAACCAGTCGTCAACCTCCTCGTTGCCGTCAGGATCTCCCACCACGTTCGGCAGCCACAGCGCCCCTTCGAGCGAGCCCTGGATGACAGTGAAGGGCCGACCCGAGCGGGCCGTGTAGATCCCGCTCACGGTCCATCCGCCGAGGACGGCGCCCGCAATGCCATCCTGCACGTAAGGCTTGCCGGCGCCGAAGGGAAGCTCGGCCACGAAATTGGCGACGAGGCGATGCCGCACGTCCAGGTCGCTCGGGCCTTCCCACGCCTCGATGTCGTTGGTGTTCTGCGGGCGGCCCGACGTCTGCGCGAGGTGCTCGGGCGCCTCGTCCCTGAAATCGCTGATCGTATAGGCGACGCGGTAGCCGAAACCCTGCGAGAACCGCTTCTCCGCCGCGAGATCGAGGCCGTAGTACCGCGAGTCGCCCACCGGATCGCGCCACTGGATGTGCGAAAAGTCCGGATACGGCCGCGGGCCGTTCCCGTTCAACGGCTGATTGAGGTTTCGCAGGACCGAGATGTGGCGGCCGAAGTTGCCGATGAAGTCGGCCGACACCACGAAGTTGGGCGCGACTTCGCGCTCGCCGCCAATCGCGAACTGGTGCGCTGTGCCGTTCTCGCCGCTGGGGTTCGCCGCCCGAATCAACAGACGGCTCAGGACGATGTTCGCGGGATCGAGGTAGTTGGACGGAAAGCCGTCGCGCATGATGAGCACCGGCGTGGTCGCCGAGTTCGTCGTCTGGTTGATGTTGCGCAGGCCGGGAGGGTTGAGCGCGAGCTGGTCCTCGGAGCCGATTCGATCCAGGAAGTTGAAGAACATCCCATAGCCGCCCCGGAGCACGGTCTTCTCGTTCAGCTGGTAGACGACGCCCAGGCGCGGGCCGAGGTTGTTGCGGTCCGGCTCGACCAGTGCCCGATCCTCGAGCGACCCATCGCTCGCGAACACGAGCGTTCCCGACTGCGGATCGAAGTTCGCCATGCGGTTGTCGCGCTCGTACGAGGGGGACATGAAGTCGTACCGCAGCCCCAGGTTGAGGGTGAGCCGCTCGTTCACGCGCCAGTCGTCCTGCACGAAGAACGCGTACGAGTATCGCCGCTGGTTCACGACGTGGACGTTCGACAGTTCCGCCTGGCGCGCGTACCCGAGGAGAAAGTCGGCGAACGCCGTGCCGGCGTTACCAGACCCGTTGGCCGCGGGATTGGTGAACTGTCCGGTGAATGCAAGGTTGCCGCGCGTCGACGGGATGTCCACGTATTCGTTGTTCATCGGCCACATGATGTCGGTGCCGAACTTGAGGCTGTGGTTGCCCCGGAGCCACGTCATCGTGTTGAGGTACTGCACCTGGTCGGTGTGCTGGTACTTCGGCATGAAGTTCGGGGACCCGAGCCGGATGTGACCGGTAATGTCGACGCCGATGATCCCGCCGGCCACGGTGGGATCGTTCGGGACTCCGGGGAAGTCCAGTCCCACGTTGCCGAACGGATCCTGCTGGCCGTCGGAAATGCCGCGCGCCCACGAGAGGCGGAACTCGTTCACCAGCGTCGGGCTGATGACCTTGGTCCACCCGCCGACCGTGCTGTGGGACTTCAGGAAATTCCGTCCCCACGCCGACGTCGAGGTTCCGTCGATGACGCCGCCCAGGAAGCCGGGTACGAACCTCGTCCGGTCGGTGTAGATGTACCGCACGAAAAAGCTGTCGCTCGTGCCGAGCCGGATATCGCCCTTCATCAGATACCGCTCGCCGTTGTCTTCGACGTTCGGCTGGCGGATGAAATTGTTCGTGCCGGTCGTGTTTGGCAGCGGGAGCAGCCCGATGATCTGGCGCGCGATCGGATCGATGCGCTCCTGCGGGATCGTGTTGTTCTGGAACAGCTGCCCGGTCTGCGGATCGCGGACGGGCGACGAGAAGACGCCGTTGCGCTCGGCTTCCGTTGCGACATGGCCCGTGCGCAGCACCCCCTGCGTGATGCGCGTACCCTCGAAATCGGCGAAGAAGAACGCGCGGTTCTTGATGATGGGCCCGCCCACGTTTGCGCCGAACTGATTCTGCTCGTTCTTGGCCTTGTCCTGGTCCGCTCGTTCGGCGAAGTACGAATTCGCGTCGAACCCGTCGTTCCTGAAGTAGTCGTAGGCCGTGCCCGCGAACCGGTTGGTGCCCGACTTGGTCGTCACCACGATCGCGCCGCCGGGCGCCCGCCCGTACTCCGCCGTGAACGGGCTGGTGACCACCTTGAACTCCCCAATCGCGTCGATCGACGGCCGCGAGACCTGCGTGCTCAACTCCTGCACGTTCGTGGAGATCGAGTTGTTGTCCACCCCATCGAGCAGGAAGTTGTTCTGCAGCGAGCGATTGCCGTGCACGCTCACCCCGCCGGTCCGTCCGGCGTTCGTGGTGCCGGTCTGTTCCGTGTATCGGTCGCCCTGCACACCCGGCAACGTGAACAGCAGATCGTCCCAGGATCGTCCCGCCAGCGGGAGATTGGCCACCTCGGTCTGGCTGACGACGCTGCCGACGACAGCCGATTGTGTGTCGAGGAGCGGCGTCACGCCTTCGACCTGGACGGTCTCGTTCACCGAGCCGACGGGCAGCGAGATGTCGAGCCTGCCGCGCGTGCCGACCTCGAGCAGCACGGTCTGCGCGAACTTCTGGAACCCGCTGGCCTGGGCTTCGACGAGATGCTGGCCCGGGGCGAGATTGAGCACCAGATAGGTGCCGTCGGCCGTGGTGGTGGCCGTGCTCTGGACACCGGTCGCCAGATGGGTGGTCGTCACCGTGGCCCCTGCGAGGACGGCGCCGGTGGCGTCACGTACGACGCCAGTGAGCGTGGCCCGTTCGACCTGCGCCGAGGCCAGCGCTGGCAGACAAATCAAGATGAGGACACTGAGGATGCGCTTCATGGTTTGGCTCCAAGTGGGCATGTGGACTCGGACGAGCACCTTGCACGGTCGATAATCACCCATCGGGGTGTCCAATCTGCGAACGCGGCGTCAAGTACATGCGACTGAGGCGAGAGACTATACCGCGGCTGCGGTCCGGATGGTAGCTCGACCGGATCCTCGACCGGTGGGGTCCAGCGGCGCCGGACCGGTCATCAGGGGGTCCCGGCTACCCGTGGCAGCTCGACCGCGCGCCTGGCGCGGCGGCGCTGGGCCCGACGGTTCAAGAGGGAGTCGACGAGCACGGCCGCGATGATGACGCCGCCAATCACGACCTGCTGGAGGAAGGACGAAATGCCCAGCAGATTCAGGCCGTTGCGCAGGACCCCCATGATCAGGGCGCCGATCAGCGTCCCCACGAGCGTGCCCGACCCCCCCAGCAGGCTCGTGCCGCCGATCACGGTGGCGGCGATCGCGTCGAGCTCGTACATGATGCCCGCGATCGGCTGCGCCGAGTTGAGCCGCGCCGTCAGCGTCACGGCGGCGATCGCGCTCGTGATGCCCGACAGCACGTAGATCAGCGTCTTGTGCAACCCGACGCGCACCCCCGACAGCCGGGTCGCTTCCTCGTTTCCACCAATGGCGTAGACGTAGCGGCCGAACGTCGTCCGCGTGAGGATGAAGTGCGCGACGACATACACCATCGCCATCAGGATCACGGGAGCGGGAATCGCGAACGGGCGTCCGGTCGAGATCGTGCGAAAGCCGGCGTCGAAGCCGGAGACGGGCCGGCCGTCGGTGAAGAGGAGGGCGGCGCCACGCGCGATGCTCATCAGCCCGAGCGTCGCGATGAACGGCGGCAGGCCCATGCGGACGATGAGCCACGACGAGGCGAGCCCGGCGGCGATGCCGACGAGCAGCCCCGCCATGGCGCACGGCAGGAGCGGCCAACCGGCCTCCACGAAGCAGTATCCGGTGATGACGCTCGCGAGCGCGATGACCGCGCCGGGCGCGAGAT
>DASTBU010000024.1:0-3182 GCA_035711845.1 Vicinamibacterales bacterium | reverse complement strand
GACTCTTCATCTCCCGGAATGCTTGCGATGAGGGCGGCGCGCGACACGTCGTGGAGGTCGAGCTCCTTCACCCAGCGATCAGCCAGGTGCTCGGGGGCGCCCGGCGCCTCCCATCCGAGCAGCCCGGCGATCACGGTGGCGTGTTCTTCAGCCGGCAGGCGCTGTCGATTGCTCGCCATGAGGATCTCGAGGAACCGCGACGAGAAGAAGTGGCAATGGACGTCGCAGGTTGTGCTCATAATCGGGTCTCTTCACCAGCCAGACCGCCAATACTACCCGACTCCGTGGTTTGCGCCAGCGCAAAGACAGCCGGTTCGGTCCGCGGGATGCTTGGACATACCCGGATGACTGGAGGCCCCCCGTGGCTGTCGAACTGCATCTTCAGATGACCGTCGCCGATCTGATCGCGGCCTGCCCGGGTGCGGGCACCGCGCTCGCCCGGCGTGGCATGGCCTGCGTCGGCTGCCCGATGGCGCGCTTCGAAACCGTCAGCGAAGCTGGCGCGGCCTACGGCGTCGATCCCGCGGAGCTTCTGCGTCTGCTGACCGACGTCCCGTGGCCGCGGCCGGCGACATTGCGCCGGCGCAAAGACATCCTGGACCATCCGTCGCATCATCCCCCGAAGCGGAGGCCTTCATCATGATATCGAGATTGACCGTCGTCGCTGCGCTTGTCGCTCTGGGAGCGCCGCTGTCGGGCGCGACGTCCGATCCCGCGAACCCGCGCACGGTCGGCATTACCGCCGGCGACAACATGAAGTACAGCGTGACCGAGATCGTGGCGCGCCGCGGCGAGCGTCTGCGCATCGTGCTCACGAGCACCGGGACGATGCCGAAGATGGCGATGGCGCACAACGTGGTCGTGCTCGCGAAAGGAACCGATGCGAATGCGTTCATCGACGCCTCCACCCTTGCGCGAGACGACGGCTTCATCGCACAGACCTTCATGAAGAACGTGCTGGCGGCCACCCAGCTCGCGGGCAACGGAGAGACCGTGGAGGCGAGCTTCGACGCGCCGAAGACCGCCGGCCGATACGACTTCGTCTGCTCGGTCCCCGGTCATTATCTCGCCGGCATGCGCGGCGTGCTCGTCGTCAACTAGCAGGAGCCGAACCGATGAAAATCACACCGGATACATTCGTTGCCGACGTCGCGACCGCTCAGCCGGCCGCGGTCAAGGTGTTCCAGCGTTACAACATCGATTTCTGCTGCGGGGGACAACAGCCGCTCGCCCGGGCCAGCCACGCGGCAGGGGTGCCCGTGGATCAGTTGATCGCGGAGCTGCAGTCCACGGGCCAGCTCCCTGTTGGCTCGAGAGACTGGAACGCCGCGCCGCTGTCGGCGCTGGCGCGACACATCAGCGTCACCTACCACGGGCCGCAGGCCGAAGAGCTGGGGCGCCTGAGCGGCATGATGGACAAGGTCCTGCACGTCCACGGCGAACGGTGGCCCGCGCTGGTGCCGCCCCTTGCGCAGTTATTTCACGCGCTGGCACAGGAGCTGCTCTTCCACACCGCCGACGAGGAGCAGCGCCTTTTTCCAGCTATCGTCGCGCTCGAGCGCGGGGAAGCGGTTCCGCTGCACGGGCGGGCGCTCGACCGTTTCCTGGAGAAGCTCGAGGACGATCACTTCAGCGTGGGGCGGATGCTTCAGCAGCTCCAATCGCTGACCGGGGGCTTCGATCCACCCGAGGATGCGTGCAACACCTTCCGCGCGCTGTACCACGGCCTGCACGAGCTGTCGGACACGCTCAAGCAGCACGTGCACCTCGAGAACCACGTGCTCTTTCCTCGTGCCGCCGCGCTTGGCCGCGCCCGGGCGGATGCTGTCGAGTAGGGACCGAGATGACTCGACGGCATCGATTCGTCTTCGCGGCCGCGCTTTCCACGGAGGACTGCACCCGGCACATCACCACGATGCATCACTGAGATGCTCGACGCTGCTGCCCGGCGGGATCTGGTGCCCCGTCCGCCATTCCGATCGCCGACTTCGCGTTTGCCCACGCGGGACTCGCGCTCGCGCTGATCGTGCTGGCAATGGGTCCGGGCGTCCCGGGCAAGTTCTTCTATCATCCCCGGATGGTGGCACTGGTGCATCTCGTCACCATCGCCTGGCTGTCGGGGTCCATTCTCGGCTGATCTTCGTTGCATGGACCGGCGGCGTGCCGCTGCTGGCCGTCGGCCTCGTTGTGGAACACCACGCTATGATCAGGGTATCGGCCCTGTTGCTGTTGGCCGGCGCCGCATATCTCGCGCACATGCTTCGCTCGGCCCAGATCGAGGAGCCTCACCGTTCCGTTTCGCCGACGCGGCGCCGTACCGCTTGACGAGAGGACAAATGATGTCTGCGACCGGTCCCACGATCCCTCCAGCCGAGGCGCTCTCGCTTCACTCGCTCATCACGCCCACCGAACAGGGCATCGCCAGCCGCGTGCTGGCGCGCACATCGGGCGGTAACGTGACGCTGTTCGCGTTCGATGCCGGACAGGGGCTCACCGAGCACACATCGCCCTTCGATGCGCTCGTGATCGTGCTCGCCGGCTCGTTCGTGTTGACCATTGGCGGATCGCCCGTCCGCGCGCCGCAGGGATCCATCGTCCGCATGCCGGCCGACGTGCCGCATGCGGTCGACGCCCCTGAACCGGCGCGGATGCTCCTCATCATGCTGCGCGAGCGCACGCCGTCATAGACGGGATCTCCAGGCACATCCATTCCCAATTCCCATGCAGGATGTTCCTGTCGGCGACTTCTTCCTGGCTTCGGAATTGGGAATTGTGTTGTTCACCAGTGTGCCAGCTCTGCGAATCTGACTATCGGCGAATTCACTTGAGTTGAGCATTCGACGCGGGTGGCGCACGGGGTGGCGCCCTGCCCGCCGCGCAGGCGCCGGGGCCCCCGCCGCGCGTTTTCCAGCGCGGTGGGGTGGAGGCGCCACACGCGTGACAGGTGCTTTTGGCGCCGAGCCGGGGTCCCCGCCGCGCACGCCTGCGCGGTGGGGTGGTGGGGACGGGTGGGGCTGCCGGGCGCCAGGACCCGCGTTCCTCTCAACTGAAGTGAATGTGCGCCGTGCAAGCAGTGTATGCCTTGTGGGATGAAAGGAGCCCACCCCTACGAAGCGCTGAGCAAGAGGGTAGCGAGGTCCCCTGCGTGATGCCGCGAGGCATTCAGCAGAAGCGGGATCAGC
>DASTBU010000023.1:0-9116 GCA_035711845.1 Vicinamibacterales bacterium | reverse complement strand
ACGCAATCGATCGGTTCATTCGGTTTGTACACAACTTGTTTTGGCCGAAGCTTCACGCGCGTGAGCTTCTTCGCGACGCGTTCGAATGCGCCCGGCTCCAAGGAATTGAGCAGTTGATTGACGGATTGTTTTTTGATGGTGGGCTTCATGGGCAGAGTTTCGCAAAATCCGACCAAACGATCGTGTTCGCCTCAACGTCCTGAACCAGTTGGAGTGGACCGCGCACATCATAAATGATGCATCTCGGGCGCGGGCCCTATCGTGACCTCCCGACGGATGGGGGGCGACTTGCTGGGCCTGGCGGCGTAGGGCGGCGCGGGGTGAAGGAGGAAACCGCCACACCAGCGTGGGGGCGACCAGAGACCGACCGACATGACACGCTAGGTGTACGTAAATCCTACGGTGCCCGTCGAACTCCAGCTGATGGTGCGGAGCAGCAGCATCGGTTCGGTTAAGCCCGCTTTGATACGCGCCCGCCATTCGCCGAGTCTAACCGGTTCTCGATTCAACTCCAGGCTGCATGATCTCGACTGTCGCGATCGCCGTCTCAAGCTGGTTGTCCTTGCGCTCTCGAAGTCCCGCCGCTGACAGAGGCACGTCGACATCCGGTTCTACGCCCCGACCTTCGACGATGGCTCCCCGCCACGTGTACCAGCCGGCGGCCGGAAAGCGCAGGACGAATCCATGGCCGACTGAAAAGTTTCCGCCGCCAAGCGCTTGACCGCCCGTCCGCGTTCCGACGATCCTCGCCAGCCCATTCTCTGTAGCAAACGCAGCGACCATCTCGCCGGCGCTCAACGTATGCTCGTTGACGAGCATGACGATCCGGCCGTGGAATGGCTTCGGCCCCAAGCCTTCGGTCATGAGACGGATCGAGCGATCACGGTGCAGCACGAGGAACCGAACAGCCATCCGGAGGTGTCGAACTTCGTTTCCGGCAGCTTATCGATGCAAGCCAGTTGTTCGGGGCGCCACTTGCGATCCTCGCCCTTCCTGGTGAGGCTGTACCCAACCGGTACTTGGTCAGGCGTCAAGTAGCTCATGAGACGAAGCGAACCGACGAACCCTCCCAAGTTGCCGCGAAGATCGACTATCAGACGCCTGCACTCGCGGATGGCGGCAAGTGCGCGATCCAGGTCACGGGCAAATCGCTGTCCGTTGACGCCTGGAAAGAATGCGATCTTCACGTATCCGATCCCTGGCTTGATCTCTTGCGCGACGACGCTCGTAGGCTGGGCCATGGGGGCTTCGCCTTCGCCTTGCCAGGTTCCCCCTTCGGGAGCACCACTTGAACTTGCCGGGAGGAACCGTCCGCGCGTTCGATTGTGAGCTCGGCATCAGTGCCCAACCCGAAGGTCGGTATTTCCGGGGGATAGATCTGTTTACCACTCGCCGTCAGCAGGACGTCTCCTGCTCGAATCCCCGCGACATAGGCAGGGCCGCCTTCGTATGCATCCTCAAAGAGCCAGCGCTTTCCCCGTGCCATGTCGATGGCACCGAACGTTGCGTTGATGGCATGCCGTGCCGGGGCGCGCTGCGCACTTTCGTGGAAGAACGCGACGTGGCTGAGGGCGCCGCGCGCGATGACTGCGTTCACTCGCGTCTCGAATTCCGCGGGAGAACTGGCGCGTGTGAGGTTCTCGAGCTCCTCCGAGAACAGCGCTCGCCAATTCGGGTCGCGTCCGTTGAGGCGGATGCACTTGCGTTCCAGAAGGCGCCGCGCGCCGGCGTCAGCAGGACTCGCTGGCCTGGCAGGCGCACATCGAGATCCGCCTTGAACTTGATCGCCTTCGCAGCGCTACCCTTCAACCCGCAGCCTCGATCGCTCCCGTGGCGCGAAAGTCCCTGCCGAAACACCTCGACGAGAAGTGCAGTGTCAGAAAGCCCTACGAGCCTTGGAAACTTCGTTTGAAGCGAGGGCCGCAACGTCTGCATGATCCCGAGGCCACTATGAGAAACGGCGACCAAGAGTTGATTGCCTCCCTTGTAAACTTGGAGCGCGGCATACCCGTCAGGGGGGGCTTGCTGTGCTCAAAGACGTTGTCGATCACCTCCGCGAAAATCGTCCACGCCGCGCCCGAGAGATCGTCGGCATCCCGCCGTGAACGGCATGATCGCATCAGAGCGTCGGTGAGCCGCCCCGGCAAACCCTGGTCTCGATCGTCCTTGTTGATCCGCGCGATTTCAACAAGGCCGGCGTTTGCGCCGCGGTAGAGCTCAGCACCGGAGTACATCGGCCGCGAAGGCGTCACCTCGATGCCGCCGGACAGGTGGTCGAAGAACGCCATTTGATTCAGATAGCCGAGCGCACCACGCTCGCCCTCCGCGAAATCGAGGCGCACGCGTCGCGTGCAGAAGTCGAGCTGATTGGCCAGTGACAGAATGCGAATGGCCGAATCGATCATCAGCTTGCATCCGACGGGAAAGCGGAACAGTACCTCTGCCTCTCTGTGAGGCTGGCCGGCGAGTCGAACAGCATCCTCCAGTCGTGAAGCCGTAACCCAGAGCGAGGGAAGATCGATAAAACAACTCAGGATAAGGCGAACCGAGCATGCCGCCCTCCGCACTACCTGTATGGCGGGAGAGCGGAGAGGTCAGTGTAGCTGAGGTGGCGTGAAAGACCGGCGTGAGACCTGCTGCCGGGACTATGACCAGTCGGTGTCCCGGAAGCTCGCGTGCCGGTGCGGTCCGTCTGCGTAGAGAGCGACGGGCTCCGAAAAAAGATCGGCCTGGGTGACCGGCATTTCTGAAGTCTGGCTTAAAACTGGCAGACATCAGAGATGTGACGGCATTAAGGCTTCTATTTATAAGTAGTTAGTGTTGGCGGAGAGGGTGGGATTCGAACCCACGTGCCCTTTCGGACAAGACGCTTTCGAGGCGCCCCCGTTACGACCACTTCGGTACCTCTCCGCATGGCAGGACCGCGCCGCAGTCGCTGGAAACCTTGATTATACAACGGCGAATTTGGAAATTGGCTTTGGCGTTGGGGACCTTCGTTCCACACCGTTGTCACCCGCGTGTTGACGGATTCGCCTTCTATGACAAACACTTGCTTCTTCGGCAGGAGGCCAGTGATGAACTTGCAGATTGGCAGTATCGCTCCGGATTTCGAAGCAGACACGACACAGGGACGCATCCGCTTCCACGAGTGGATCGGCGAGTCGTGGGCCGTCCTCTTCTCCCATCCCAAGGACTTCACCCCGGTGTGCACGACCGAGCTCGGCTACATGGCGAAGCTCAAGCCCGAGTTCGACCGGCGCAACACCAAGATCATCGGCCTCAGCGTGGACCCCGTCGGGAACCACGCCAAATGGGCCACTGATATCAAGGAGACCCAGGGGTTCGCCCCGAACTACCCGATGATCGGCGATACCGACCTCAGCGTGTCGAAGCTCTACGGCATGCTGCCCGCGGAAGTGGAAGGCAGCTGCGACGGCCGGACGGCGGCCGACAACCAGACGGTCCGCAACGTCTTCGTGATCGGCCCCGACAAGCGCATCAAGCTGATCATCGCCTACCCGATGACGACCGGCCGGAACTTCGACGAAGTGCTGCGCGTGGTCGATTCGCTGCAGCTCACCGCGAAGCACAAGGTCGCCACGCCGGTGAACTGGAAGCAGGGCGACGATGTGATCATCGCCGGGTCCGTGTCGGACGAAGAAGCGAAGAAGACCTACCCCGCGGGGTGGAAAGCTCCCCGGCCATACCTGCGGATCGTGCCGCAGCCGAAGGCCTGAGTCCAGGCGGGGTCAGGTCTCGAATATTCACCTTTTGCGCGACAGCAAGACCTGACCCGCCTAGCGCCGCGCCCGGAAGAACGCCTGCATCGCGGCACGGCACTCCTCGTCAAGCACTCCGCTCGTGACCTCGAAACGATGGTTCAGGCCGGGCGCCTCGTGGGCGGCGATCGTCGACCCGAGCGCGCCCGCCTTGGGCTCCGTCGCACCGAACACCACCCGCGCGATTCGCGCGTGCACCATGGCGCCCACGCACATCATGCACGGCTCGATCGTGACGTACAGCGTTGCCCCCGTCAGCCGGTAGCTCGCGAGCTCACGCGCCGCCGCGCGCATCGCCACGATTTCGGCGTGGGCTGTGGGATCGGCGGACGAAATCGGCTGGTTGAAGCCGCGTCCGGCGACGCGCCCCTCGAGCACGACGACGCAGCCGACCGGGACTTCGCCGGCGGCTTCCGCTTTGCGCGCCTCCTCCAGTGCGACGGTCATGGCTTCGGCGTCGGTCATTGGGGGGATCATACGTCACGTGCGACGTGCCACGTGCGAGGTGCGACGTGCTACTTGTCACGTGCCACGTGCTCGTGCGACGTGCGACGTGCTGGTGCGACGGTGGTGATAGCTCGGACTTCAAGGCACTCGCATCGCTCGAGTAGGCTGGCCTCCGGCCGAAAACCGCCACGCATCAGCGGGCTCGTTACTTCCGCCGCATCTCGAATCGATGCTCGTTCGAGTGACAGAGCACGGAAAACGGTCAGAACGGCGGACCGGTCCGGGCCACCAGCCCGATCGTGCCGATCAACGTGCCGGAAATCGCCGCAGGACTTCCCTTCGCAGTCACGGTGCCGATCACCACCAGGGACTCCGTGTCGGTGAGGCGCTCGACGAACGCGGGATTCGGGGTCGTGTAGTAGTAGTAGTAAGTGAAGAAGTCCTCACCGATCTGAAAGACCACCAAGTCGTCGGGACGGATGGAGCTCATCTCGTCGGTGGCACGGGCCCGCACTCAATCGCCGTGATTCGGCCGCGCCAGTACGGCTGCAGCAAGTCGTCGAGGTGCCACGCGACCTCCGCGTCGAGCGGAATGCGCATGCCGCAGCGCTCCGCGTAGTTCCAGGAGCGCGCCGACCAGGGCGTCGGCTCGTACCGGCCGTTGACCTCGCGCATCCGGGCGGGAGTGTAGACGCTCACGACCTCACCGGCTTCGTTGAACGTGAACTCGAGGGAGACGCTGGTCGCGCCGTCGGCGAGCGACGCGCGCGCGCGCGTCGAGTCGATGGCCGCCCACCGGACACCATGCCTGGGCAGCAGCAAGGCCGGCAGCCATGTGCCTTCACCGAGGTACCGCTGCAGCGCCCCCGGGTTCAGCTCCCCTCCACGCTGGGTGACGACAGGCAAGAGAGCGGCGACGGCCGCCTGCATGGATCCAATCCCTCCGATGTAGGAATCGCGGACGTACACGTCTACGAGCGGCGCCACCCTGATCCGCGCGTCCCAAAGGAACCCCGGCGCAATCGCAATCACTTCGGTAGACCGGAATGGCTTCCACGTCTCCCCCATCCGAAACTCGCCATCGTGCTCGATGCGAACGATGGCCGGCGGCGACCGGTCGATCCGCAAGGACGTTCGGAAGTAGTGCGCGGCCGGCTCGGGCACATCGTCCAGATCCGAAGCCTCGAAGGGCGTGGACGGACGGGACAGCTCCGCCAAGGTGGCCGCCATGTCCGTGGACACGCGGTGCCATCGTGCCGACGCGAAGGCGGCCGACCCTGCAGCGCCGGCCGCGAGCAGGCCGCTGACCCAGAAGCCACGTTTCACGAGGGTGCGTCCGTCCAGCTCCCGCCAAGAGGATGCATCTCAGCTTCCTCTCGGCTGTCTCAGACCGAATGACCGGCCGGGAGCATCAGCGGATCCTTGAACCGGAGCACCTGCTTCACGCCGTCTTCCGAGACCACCGCGACGGTCTCCAGTCGGCTTGGATCGCCTTGCACGAGGATTTGGCGTGGCTCGCGGATGAGGTGAGTCAGTCCGCTGAGCGACACATCGAGCACATCGTCTTTGGAGTCGTAGGTGATGCCCAGCAGGGGCACCCAGTCCGCGACAATCTGATCGCCGAGTTCGAGAGAAGCCGCTTCGATTTCGATCCGCTTTCCGATCAGGACGCCCGAAATCGCGTCGAAGAACGGTCGCCACTCGGACCGCGGGAGCGTGCGTGACGTCGACATACTTCGATCTCCTGTGGCGATCAGGAGGAGCAATACACGTGCCGCAGCGGGTGCACCTGCCTGAGCTTGAGGAGCATCGAACGTTCTTCTAGAGGCCGCGCCCGGCGGGCGAACACTTTTCAGGTATTCGGCTCTGGAGCGCGCCCCTCGCCCACTGCACTCGCGTCATCTGGTTGAATGTCTCGATCATATCCTTCGGATCGCGCTCATCGCCGGGTCCGTCCGCAATCGCGGCTGGTGCGCCCGACACGTAGCCGAGCGACGCAATACGGCCGGCAACGTCGGGATCGAGCGGGGTCGCGCCGTCGGCCTTCTCTGCTTCGTCCTGGAACGACGTCAGCCCGCGATGCATCGCCGCAGCGAGGGAAGGCTTGGACGCGTAGAGGTTTCGCTGCTCGTAGGGATCGGTGACCAGATCGAAGAGCTCGGGACGAGGCGCATCGATGATCTTGTATCGACCGGTGCGCAACGAGCGCAGGCTGGCCCAGCCAAACCGCTCCGGATAAAGCGACTCGGCGTAGACGTCTCGTGGCCGTCGATCCGCGGCCCCGTCCAGAAGGTTGGTCATGCTGACAGCATCCATCGGTGGCGGCTCCATGCCGAGCAGATCGAGGACCGTCGGCATGACGTCGGCCATGCGGACGGTGGCGCTGACTCGGCGCGGAACGATGCCCGGGCCTCGCATCATCAGGGGGACGTGCAACGCCTCCTGGTAGATGAGGATGCCGTGCGAGTCCTCACCGTGGTCGCCGAGAGACTCGCCGTGATCGCCGACGACGACCAGGAGCGTGTCATCGAGGCGCCCGAGCGCCTCGAGGGCGTCGAGGAGCCGTTGGATCTGCGCGTCCTCGAACGCGATCGCCGCCGCGTAGGGATCTGCGTAGCTGCGGGCGAACTCGTCGGGAAGTCGATACGGCCTGTGCGTATCGTAGAAGTGCATCCACGCGAAGAACGGGGCGGAGCCGCGCTCGGTTATCCACGCCATGGCGTCGTCCACGACCCGGTCGGCCGACCGTCGGGCACGCGGCGAGCCCGCACAGGACGGCGACGCACCGGTGCTGTAGGTGCCGAACCCCTGATCGAGTCCACGCCCGGGCGCGAGCACCGCCGAGGACACGAAAGCGCCCGTCGCCAGACCGCGCTCGCCCAGGATCTCCGCGAGCGTCCGGAACTCGGACGCCAGCGGCGCCCCCGCGTTGTCGCGCACGCCGAGCTTCGGCGGAAAGAGGCCGGTGAAGAGCGTCGAGTGAGATGGCAGCGTCAGGGGCACCGCGGCAAACGCCTGCTCGAAGAGCGCGCCTTCCGCCGCGATCCTGTCGAGTGCGGGCGTGGCAACGCCGCTGAACCCGTACGGCGGCAGACGATCGGCCCGCATTGTATCGAGCGTGACGATCAGCACGTTGCGCGGGCGCGGAGTCGAGCAGGCCCCTGCCAGGAGCGCTGCGAGCAGCATCGCTCCCTTTGCCCAACCGTTGAATCGCACGAAAAGTTGTGGAGCCATGAGGTGACCTACCGACGCCGCATCTCGAAACGATGGCTGCTGGAGACGCAGCTCGCGGTGACTCTCGTGAACGGCACGGTCGTTCCCTGCGCCAGCGCGACGAGTCCGTTCAGGACGCCGGAGATCCCGGACGAAGTGCTCGTTGCGTTGACGGTGCCCACGACCAGCAGCGCGCTCGAGTCTATGCGTTCGACAAGGTCGAACTCGCCCAGGAAGTACCCGTAGTAGAAGTAGTAATACGCGTCGCCAATGGCGAACGTGACCTTGCCATCGGCACCAACCGACCCGGCGAAGTGGTCGCCGCGTCCGTTGCTGACGATGAAGTCCGCGCCGCCCAGCTTCACCGTGACTCTCGATCCGTGTTGCTGCACGTTTGCCGTGTAGGTTCGCTTCCGGGTGTTCTCCGGCAGTGAAACGCACGGGGTCGCCTCGAGCTGGAGGGTATACGTTCCGGTGAGCGCGCCACGCTCCCCGTCGAACCGCATCTCGAAATCCAGCTCACGATTCCGGCTGACGTCGATCTCCTCGATGCTGTTCTTGAAGCCGCCTTTCTTCGCATGCAGCGTGACCCGGCCCGCCACTCCGTACAGCGCATATGCGCCGCTGCCGTCCGTGACGTTCGTCAGGCCTTTACCTGTACCCTCGATGACCGTCAGCGTAACGCCGTCGAGCGGGAGGCTGCCGTCGCTGATCCGCCCGGTCAACCTGAACGTGCCGGCAGGCAGCACCATGATCTGCGCCGTCGCGCTGCGCGATCCGAAACGGGCGTTGATGGTGGCCTCGCCTCGGGAAAGGGCGTTGAAGACCCCCGGGGACTCGACCCTCAGCACGGCGGCATTGCTCGAGGTCCATTGCGCCTGACTGGTCACGTTTTCGACGGAACCGTCGGATTTGAACGCGTTAGCCGTCAACTGAGCCGAGCCACCAGGCTCGATCGAAGTCGGCCCGGCGATCTCGACGCGAGTGACGGCCGCCGTCTGAGGAACGTTCGTTCCCGGCCGGGGTGTCGGCTGGGTGGGGCCCGAGTCGCATGAGGCGACGCCGAACCCCACGCCAAGAATCAGGGTCAGCACAACGGGGCGAACCTTGGTGCACATATCGCCTCCTGCAATCAGCAACGTGTCCTTGCCGCTACTCCCTCTAACGTTCGCGGCGGGCATACCGGACAAGCGCGGATCAGCATCCCCGCGTGGCTTGCTGACGCCTGTATGTCGAAGCGATGGCCTCTAAGGGAGCAGCTCGAGAGCAACCGGCCGAACGGGCCGAGCAGCACGGCCAGGGCGATGCGGACAGCGCGCGGTTCGGACCACATGCCAGCCTCCTCGATCGGCGCGTAGCGGATGGAGTCTGCTCCCCGGCGCCCGGGAAGTCCTGACCGATTCATGGGATTTTCCTGAATACTGCCCTTACGAGGGTGCGGGGCGCTTCATGGGTTTTTCATCCTTCCTTCCTGCCAGCCGGGCGCGCGGCCGGGCAGGGTGGGACAGCGTTCCCGGGGCGACGCCGCGCGGGGTATACTCCGAACCCCGGACCTGGCCAGCCTGATTGATTCTTCAGCAGCCTCCAGGCCGTCACGCAGCGGAGGGGTATCCCATGACCGTCCCCGTCACCTTGACCGTCAACGGCAGGACCGAGCGGCACGTGGTCGAGCCACGA
>DASTBU010000022.1:0-4015 GCA_035711845.1 Vicinamibacterales bacterium | reverse complement strand
ACGGCTTTGACCTGACGGTCAACGCCCGATTCCCGCGCGGTGCGTTCGTCAATGGCGGCGTCGGTGTCGGGCGGCAGCGAACGAACAACTGTTATGTGCTGGACGACCTGAGCATTTCGGTTCCGGCCGGCCTGCCGCGCGCGACACCTTTCTGCGATGTGCGGCCGCCGATGCAGACAAATGCCAAAGCGCAGGTGGTGTACCCGTTGCCATGGTGGGGCGTTCAGATCTCGGCTGCATTCCAGAGCCTGCCGGGGCCTCAGCTGCTTGCGCAGCGAAGGACGACGAACGCGGAGATCGCGCCAGACCTCGGGCGCAACCTCTCGTCCTGCGTTCCCGGGCCGACATGCACGGCGTCGGTCCTGCTGGACCTGGTACCACCGGGAACCATGTTTGGCGACCGAATCAATCAGCTGGATCTGCGCGTGAGCCGGACGATCCGCGCCGGTCGCACGACCATCCGTCCGACGATATCCGTTTACAACCTGCTCAACGCGAACCCGGTGCTGCAGTACAACAATCGATACAACGCGGCGTGGCCGGCGCCGACCACGGTACTGACGGCGCGGTTCGCTGACGTGGGCGTGCAGGTGGATTTCTAATCGGCGGAGCGGGCCGGGCCGTCTAATCCGGCAGGCCAATTGAGGAGGACGGTCACCGGTGCCAGCGCCGGTTCCGACCTCACAGCATTGACAAGAATCCGCTGGCCGTCGCGTGTCACTGTGTATTTCGCTTCCTCGCGGAGAATCTGATCGCCGCTCTCGTCGATCGGCATGTCGAACAACAGCCGCGGAGTACCGGTGGCTTTTCCCGCAACCGTCGCGACGGTAAGGGCCATCAGCGATCGGCCCGATCGATAGAAGAGCTCCTTGCCGTCGGTACGCCAACGCGGCTCGTACCCACCGCCATTCGAGATTTGAGAGCGCGCTCCTTTGCCCGGAAAGGCGTCGACGTAGACTTCCGGCCGGCCCGACTGATTCGACACGTACGCCAACCACTTCCCGTCTGGTGACAATCGGCCCTGGTGTTCATCGAATTCGCTTTGCAGATATGGCATGTGCGTCCGCAATCCGGTTGCCGGATCGGGTGTCGCGGACATGGCCCAGAGATCCCACTTCCTCCTCGGGTCGGTTGTTCCATAGATAATGAGCGTCCCGTCGGAGGACCAGTCCGTGATTTGACGTCTCGCAGCAGTGACGTCGGGAGTGAAGAGCCGCTCATCGGCGCCACTGCTCAACGTCATCACTCGTGTTCCGTTTGGCTCTTTCTCGCGCGTCGACCCGTACACGATCCTGTGACCGTCCGGGGACCACTTGCCCATTTGATCGTGTCCGGGATTCGTGGTCAGCCGGGTTGTCGCACCACGCGTCGTCTCGATCAACCAGACATCCTGGGATTGCGTCTCCGGGTCGAGCCGGTCAGCGGCGATTGTCTTTTCATCCGGCGACAGCGCCGCCCGGGTATAACCGGTCGCTCCGGGGACGTTTCCCAGCCGCTTGCCGTCGCGGGAAAACCAGACGAGCTCGCTCGTCTCGTCAGCGAAGGCGCCGTAGAGAAGCGTGCCGTTTTCCGACACCGAAAAATCTGCACGCCCGAAATTGGGGTAGAACGGCACGTTCTCAGCGAGAGGAACCGGCTCGCCAATGAGTTCGCGGCGCCCGGCGTCGAAGCGCTGGGCAAGCAGCGTTCCCGCCATCGAGCCCCCATTGAAGAACACCAGGTAGCCGGGGGGTGCGTAGGCCACGCCCATGTACAAACCCGCGACGAGAACCTTCGTCTCGTGTGTATCGAGGGAGCTCACAAAGATCCCGGGCTTCTCGCGCCGCCCGAAATACAGGATGTGCCTGCCGTCCGGCAGAAACGAGGGCCACAGCCGGTAGGTGTTGATCCCGTCGGCCGGTACGACGGCCGCTGCACCTCCAGGCGGCAACCGATACAATTCCTCTCCAACGCCCGCAGCGAAAACAATCTCTCCCGAACGACTCCAGGTGCCACCCCTCGGCAAGATCGCGGTGCTCAATGTCCGGACGGGGCCGCCGTCCGCGTCGATTCGCTTGAGTCTGTCGTCGGCGAAGAATCCGATCGATCGGCTGTCCGGCGACCAGAACGGATACGCAGCGCCCTCCGTGCCGGCCAGCGCGCGCGGCGACGCGGCATCGAGCGGGTGAAGCCACAGCAGTTGCTTGCCATCTGGACCCGACGCGACGTAGACGTACTGTCGACCATCCGGCGAAATCGTCACCGGCCCGCCGAACCTCACCTCGGCCCGTTTCAGGTTGGCGGGTGGTGCAAACGAGAAGCGCCGCACCATCGCTTCGTCCACCGGTGTCGCACGAAAGTACGGGACGCCAAACCACGCGATGAGTGCGGTCATGGCCAGGGCGCCGCCGGCGACCGCCACGACGCCCTTTGTCGGGTAAATCCGGCGCGGATCACGGCGGACGCCATCACCCGCCAGCCACTTCAGCTCGAGCAGCAGATCGCGAGCGGTCTGCCAGCGGTCGTCAGGGTCCTTGGCGAGAGCCCGCGCCACGATCCGATCGAGTCCGGAAGGCGTGGCTGGCTGCAGGGAGGACACCGATGGCGGATCCGAGTGGAGCACCGCGCCGATGACCGTGGCCGCGGTTTTTCCCTCAAAGGCCCGGCGGCCTGTCGCCATCTCGAAGATCGTGGCCCCCAGCGCGAAGATGTCGCTTCTGGCGTCGGCCTCGCCGCCCGAGAGTTGTTCGGGCGGCATGTAGGGATACGTGCCCATCACGGCGCCGGCGGCCGTCTGTACATCTCCGTCGGGTGCCAGCGTCGATAACGCGAGGAGATCGGGAGCGGACTGTTGCTTCGACAATCCGAAATCGAGCAGCTTCGTGCCCGATTCGGTAATCATCACGTTGCCGGGCTTCAGATCGCGGTGGACGAGCCCGCGTCGATGTGCGTGATCGAGGGCGTCCGCCAGCTCGATCGCATACCGGAGGACGTCGGCCATCGGCAGCGCGCCCCGCAGGAGCCGGTCCGCAAGCGTCTGGCCTTCGAGGTGCTCCATCACCAGGAAGCGGATCGACGCCTGCACGCCTGCATCGGCAGGGGCGGCCTCGCCGACGTCGTGAAGCGCACAGATGTGGGAATGATTCAGTGCGGCGACCGCACGCGCCTCGCGCTCGAAACGTGCGCGGCGGTCCGGGTCGGCGGCCCACTCTTCCGGCAGGAGTTTGAGAGCGACCGTGCGATCGAGGCGGGTGTCGCGGGCTTTATACACCTCGCCCATCCCGCCTGCCCCGAGCGAGCCGCTGATCTCGTAGGCGCCTATCCGGGTGCCGGGCGTTAACATCAGCCCGCCGTCCTCTCTGCCGCGAGGGGGTTGCCTCGCGTCGGCGCCACGATTCTACACGGCCGCTACGTCAATTCTCCGCAGGCGGCTGCGCGTTTTCGATCACGAAGATCTTCAGCGGCGCCTCGCCAGGCACCAGGCGCAATCCCCATTGTTCGCGCACGGCTGTGGACAGTGACGGACCCGCGAACTCGGGTGACGGACCTGCACCAGCCGGCCCGGTCGCAGGAAACAGGAAGTCGAGCTCCATCGTGTAGCGGCCGGTGAGGCCCGTGCGATCGTGCGTCATCATGCCCAGGAGCGCCCGCGCAGGCGGCAGTGACAGCACCTCCGCAACGGTTGACATCGTTGCCCCGTCGATCAGAAGTCCGCCGTTGCGATACCCCGTCGGACAGTACGGCACGTCGGGATCGTCTGACGGCGAAGGCTGCGCCGTCTGCAGACGCTGCCAGGCCGCCTCGAAGACCAGCGCTGGCCTTGTTGCCGGACAGACACCGCTCCACGGCTTCACCTTTGGTCCGAGCGTACCGTCGCTTCGGTCCACCACAAGAGTCAGGCCCTTGAACGTTTGCGTTTCGCGGCGCAGTTTCAGCGCGAAACGCTGCTCCAGCAGTGTCTGCAGCATCAGCCGCCGCTCGCGGCCGGTTGCAGGCCCCGCAGCGACGCCTTCCACCGTGAACAACGTCCGGTTCG
>DASTBU010000021.1:0-13923 GCA_035711845.1 Vicinamibacterales bacterium | reverse complement strand
GACTTCAGCGAAACCTCGGGAACCGCCGTGGAGTGGGCCGGAGATCTCGCCCGGGATCTGGGCATTCCCGTCGTGGTGGCGCATGCGGTAGAACCGATTCGGGTCCCGTCGCAGTGGCGACCGATCGCGGAGGAGTCGGATGAGCGTCGCCTGTCGGACGCGCGCGCGAAGCTGGAGGGGCTGTCAGCCCGGCTACACGGCGTGAAGAAAGGTCAGACGGTGGTGTGGCTCGGCAGCCCGGCCGACTCGATCGCGTCGATTGCCGACGAGCAGGGCGCCGGCCTGATCGTGATGGGACTGACCGGCGATCAGGGCCCGGCGGCGGCCAGGCCCGGTTCAATCGCGTATCGTGTGCTGTCGCAGGCCCTCGTCCCCGTGTTGGTGGTGCCGCCGGGGGAAGGGGGAAGGCTGAAGGCGGAAGGTTGAAGTTGGAAGGTTGAAGTTGGAAGGTTGAAGTTGGAAGGCTGAAGTGGGAAGGCTGAAGTGGGAAGTTGGAAGGTTCAGGCAGTTTTCAGGCGCCATTCTTCATCTTCATGACCCGTATGATCTCGTTCGAGACTTGCGGGTCCACGTCGAGCTCCCGGGTAAGATAGGCGAGGAACGTCCGCTCGGCGCGGTCCATCGTGCCATCCTCGAGGACGAGGTCCGCCGCGACCGCGAGAGCCGGCGCGCGAAGGCCGGCTGGAATCGTGCGCGCCGCCCTCGCCACCACGGCCTGCTCCCCCTCTGCCTCGATGAGCGCCCGGGCGTCCTGAATCAGCCGGCCGACCGTCTCGCCCGACCTGCGGCGGAACCGCCGCATCGACCAGATGATGTTGTGCGCCCGCTCGGCCTCGGCGGCCGAGACGTGCTCGTTCGCGTTCATCGCGGCGATGAGGACGGCCAGGAGCGCCTCGTCCACCGCGAGGCGGCGGCGCCGGGGCGCCGCGCGCTTTGTCGTTCGGGCCAACGCTGAACTCCGTTCCACAGGCTGAGGTTCGGGACGCCCGCTGCCGGTCCACCGACGGCGGAATGCCGGACTTACTGTGATATTCCCCGGCACCGTGTGTCAAACGCGTCCCAACTTCAGCCGCAAAACTTCCAACCTCAACCTTCGCTCTTGAACTGCGGCCTTCATCCTTCATCGTTCAGTCGTGCGCCTGGCGGTATGGCCCTTGCGTTACTGGCGATGGAGGTTTAGTGATGAAGTTGATGAACGGAACGGCTGTGCTTGTTGGCTTTCTCATGTGTGTCGGCTGCGCCACGATGGACAACCCTCAGCCTTCCAGCCCTGACACGCCTGTTGGCACGACGGGCAGGGTCTCCCAGGAACCGGAGCAGGTCAGCGGGTCCGAGCGCGGCCGGATCCCGGTGGGCCAGGAGATGGATGTTCGATTGCAAACGGCGTTGAACTCCAATACAGCCACGGCGGAGCAGCGCTTCGAAACCACGACTGTCGTTGATCTGAAGCAGGACGAGAGGGTACTGGTCCCCGCGGGATCCACGGTTCGCGGGATCGTGCGAAGCGTGGAAGAGGCCGGCAGGGTCGATCGCAAGGGCAGCCTGACGCTCGCCTTCGATCGGCTGACGGTCAACGGCCGCGAGTACCCGCTCAGAGCGATGGCGACACAAGTCTTCGAGAGCAAAGGCATTCGTGAGGAGGTTGGAACCGTCGGCGCGGCGGGCGCCGTCGGTGCGATTGTCGGCGGCATCATCGGGGGTGTGAAAGGCGCGCTCATCGGTGCGGTCGTTGGAACCGGCGGCGTGATCGCCGCGACCGAGGGCAAGGACATCGAACTGCCTGCGGGGACGATCATCCGTATCCGGCTCGACTCGGCCGTCCAGATTCGTTAAGGGCAGACCGTCGCGATCCCACGAATCAGAGCTTCGTCAGCAGGCCGGCGATGCGACTGGTCGCGGCGCGCGGCCTCCTTCACTCCTTGTCCGCCGCGAGTCGCGCCGCCTTCGTCGTCAGGTAATTCCGTTCGGGAAGGCTGGCGGTTCGGCCCGCGGCGGCCTGGTAGTGTCTGATCGCGGACTGCGGATCGCCCGCCATCTCGAACAGGTGGCCCCGAACGGCGTCGAGGCGATAGTGGCCGGCCAGACGGCTGTCGGAATCGAGCTTCTTCAACAGCTCCAGGCCGGCCAGCGGACCGTCGACCATCGCCGCGGCGATCGCGTGGTTGAGGGCCACCATCGGATTGCAGGACATGCGCTCGAGCAGGCCGTACAGCGCCCGGATCTGCGGCCAATCCGTGTCCTCCGCTCGCTCGGCTTCGTCGTGGAGCGCCGCGATCGCCGCCTGCAGCTGATACGGTCCGAGGGCGCCTCTGGAGAGCGCGTCGGAGATGAGCGCACCACCCTCCGAGATCGCACGCGCGTCCCACAGGGTTCGATCCTGTTCGGCGAGCGGGATCAGCTCGCCGCCCGGCCCGGTCCGCGCGGAGCGGCGTGCATCCGTCAAAAGCATCAGCGCCAGCAGCCCCGCCACCTCCGCCGCGCCTTCCGCGTGGCAGGGCAGGAGCGTGTGCACGGCGCGCGTCAGACGAATCGCCTCGTTCGACAGATCGGTGCGCTGCAGGGTGGGACCGCTGCTGCTCGCGTAACCTTCGCTGAAGATCAGATAGAGGACGTGCAGGACGGCGGCAAGGCGCTCGGCCCGTTCCCGCTCGGTCGGCATGCCGAACGGCACGCCGGACGACTTGATGCGCTGTTTCGCCCGGCTGATGCGCTGCGCCATCGTCGCTTCGGGCACGAGATAGGCGTGGGCGATCTCTGCGGTCGTGAGGCCGCCCACGCCTCGAAGCGTCAACGCAATCGCGGACTGGCGGGTCAGCGCGGGATGGCAGCACATGAAGAGCAGGAGGAGCGTGTCGTCCTGCTCCGGCAAGCCTTCGGTGCTTGCCGGCGCAGCGGCGACCCGCTCGTCGGGCGGAGTTTCCGCGACGACTCGCGTCTCGCGCCGGCGCCGGGCCAGGTCGGCGCGGAGCTGATCCGTCATGCGCCTGGCCGCGACATGAATCAGCCAGCCACGAGGATTGTCGGGCATCCCCTCCCTGGGCCACTGCAGCGCCGCGGCGAGCAGCGCCTCCTGGACGGCGTCCTCCGCCGCCGCGAAGTCCCTGTATCGCCGCACGATGGCGCCGAGCACCTGCGGCGTCAGCTCGCGCAGGAGTTTCTCCTGGGAGAGATCCAGCGTCGCCTTCACGGGCGGAATTCTACCCCGCGCTTCACTGAGGTGACGTGTCCAGTTCGACGGCGGCACGAGCCAGGCCAAGGTGCCGAGGCACGCCCGTCACATGTCCACGGGCGGAGCGCTCATGACCTCGCGGACCTCGATGGGCATGTTCAGCGGCTGGCCGCCGGGTCCCGGTGCGGCCGACGCCTGGGCCGCGATCTCGTACGCGCGCTGCGGAGTGTCCACGTCCACGATCCAGTAGCCCGCGAGGAACTCCTTCGACTCCGCAAACGGGCCGTCGGTGACCTCCGGCGCCCCGTTCTTTCCAGCCCGAACCACCCTGGCCTGCGCAGGCCCGGCGAGTCCCTCGGCACCCACGAGCTCACCGGCGTCGCTGAGCTCTTCGTGGAGGCGCTTCATGAACTCGATGTGCGCCTTGAAGTCTTCCGGCGGCCAGCTCGTCACCTGCCAGTCGTCTTGTCCCCGCGGGGCGTTCATCATCAGCATGTATTTCATCTTTTTCCTCTCGATATCCGCCTGGCGTTCTGCCCGCGTTCACTGTGCCCGCGGCGTCAAGCGGCCTGTGCAGGATAGTCGGACCAGACCGCATTTTCTCGACATGGGAGTGATCCGTAGTCCGTAGTCCGTGGTTCGTATCGCTAACCCCGGCGACGGCACAGGAAGATCTGGTCCTGTTCTCCATTGCCGATGGGGCGGGTGACCGTCTGCGCCTCGAAACCCGAAGCCGTCAGGACGCGGAGCCAGGTGGCCTTCGAGAAGAGCCCTTCGACGTGCCGATCGTGAACGGCGGTCACCGTGCTTCCCTCCCGCAGCAGGAACGCGTAATCGACCTGGTACGTCGAGTCGTTCGGATCCGGATCCCAGGTCCAGGCGAGACATCGCAAGGCCCGCGTTCCCTCCTCTCCTTCGATTACCTCTGTTGCCTCGCGGAATGTCTCGCGCAGGTAGTCGGATGCGAAGATCGCCGCACCCCCAGGGCGCGTATGAACGAACGCCGTCCTGGCCGCCGCGAGGAGGTCCGCTTCGGTTGTCATGTAGACCACGGCGTCGTGGAGGAGCACGGCGTCGAACGTTCGATTCAGCCGGAGCGTGCGCATGTCGCCCCTCAGGTGCTCGCAATCGGGATTCAGTTCCCGGCTGAGCGACAGCATCGGCTCGGACAAGTCCGTGAGCGTACACCGAAAGCGGCGCTTCAGGTGGAACGCGTTGTGTCCCGCGCCCGCGCCGAGCTCCAGCAGCGTCTCGGCTCGGCCCGGCACGGCGTCGTCGAGCACTGCCTGATACGCGTCGGCTTCTTCCAGATGGTCTGGAACCGGATCGATCAACCGGTACCAGGAAGTGAGGTCCGAATACAGCAGTGGTGTCATCGTTGCAGAACCCGTCTGCGCTACCTGTTTCACGTCCGGCCCTGGTATTACGCACGAAGCTGCCAACGATACCCGCGACCCGCTAACATTGTCGATGGCCATGAGACGCAGGCTACGTGTTCCCGAGGACATTGAAGAGTACCGCGACGAGCGCTGGCGCCGCGAGGGCATGCGGCAGGTCGAGACCGCCCACGAGGCCGAACGCTTCATCGAGCAGGTCGGTTTTGCCGCCTGCCTCACCGATTCACGGCGGCCGGGACCGTCGCTCTACGTGGCGGTCTGCGGACGCCGCGACGCCGTGATGCCACGCAACGTCCAGAAGGACCCCGAGACCTCTCTCACCTGGGCGTTGAAGGACGAGATCGTGAGACGCGGTCACGTCTACTATGCCAAGCTCGCCCGCGGCAAGGCCATGTTCCTCGCGCCGCGAATGATCCCTCATTTTCATGCGATCAGTGGCATCCGCCGATCGGAGGAGAATCGGCGCCTGAGCCGGGACGCGCGCGCGATCCTGCGCGTGCTGCGCAGCGAGTGGGAGATGAGCACGGCCGACCTGCGGCATGAGGCCGGCATAAAGGACCGCCCGGCGTTCACCCGGGCGATGGATGAACTCCAGGGGGCCATGATCGTCGTACCCAGCGAGGTCTGCTACCAGCCGACGTTCACCTACATCTGGACGCTGGGTGTCGGGCGCTTCCCGGACGCGCTGACCCGGCGCGTGGGCAAAGAGATCGCCCTGAGAGAGATCGCCCGCTGTTTCCTGGCCGGCGCCGGGATGACGTTCCCCGGAGAAATGGCCCGCGTAACGGGCCTGCCGCGTCCGGATGCCGGTCGAGGCAATCGGGCGCTGGTGGCTGAAGGCTATGCGACGATGCCCGCGCGGGGTGTCTATCGGCTGGCCGCCGCGCAGGAGGCGCGCGATCGATCCCCGGGTTTTCGCCTGTTATAGTTACGCGCGGCAGCGACACTCGACATGAGAGCCCCCCGCAACATCATTCGGTTCGGAGACTTCACGCTCGACGGCGATACGCGGCAGCTCATCAAAGCGGGACAGGAAATCCACCTGTCGCCGAAGGCCTTCGAGATGCTCCTGCTCCTGGTCAGGAACCGGCCGCGCGCGCTGTCGAAAGCGGACCTCCAGGAACGCCTCTGGCCCGATACGTTCGTCACCGAATCGAACATCCATGGCCTGATCACGGAGATCCGGCACGCCCTTGGAGACCAGGCGCGCCAGGGCGGTTTCGTGCGAACGCTTCACGGGTTCGGCTATGCGTTTACGGCAGACGCCGATGAACCGACCGAGCCGGACCGACCCCCACGAACGAGCGATGCGACGTTTTGGATAATCGCCGATAGTCAGATCAGACTGGTCGAGGGGGAGAACATCCTCGGGCGCGATCCCGAGGCGCGCGTCTGGTTCGATCGGCCGGGCGTTTCGCGGCTGCATGCCCGCATCGTCGTGGCCGGCGACGACGCGACGCTCGAGGATCTCGGGAGCACGAACGGGACGTGGGTGCGTGGTGAGCGCGTCGAGGAACCGATATCGCTGCGGGATGGAGACGAAATCCGGTTGGGACCGGCTGTCGTCACGTTCCGCATCCGCCGCGCGATGGAGTCGACCGAAATCGCGCAGTAGTAAGGGATTCGCCTGACGCGCCCGCTCGAACCCAGCATTCGACGGCTCACCGGGTTCGTTCCGACGACGGAGGTACCAGGCCCTTGAGACGCATGTAGGTCACGATGTTGCCGTAGTGCTCGAAATCGTGGTGCGTGTTGAACTCGAGGTACGAGAGCCTGGCCATCTCGCCGAGGAACGATTTCGTGAGCGCGGCGCCGGCCGCATCCGTCATGCCGGCGTGCATCTTGTCGCAATACGCGAAGGAATCCGCGAGGACCTGCGACAGGTCCGCCTTCGTCTTCTTCGTCTGCTCGAGGCTCGTGGCCGGCTCGAACCCGCCCATGGGCGGCTGCTCGCCCGCGACCGCGGCGCAGACCACGAAGTTGGTATCCGCGATGTGGCCGAGCAACTGGCCGAAGCTGCGAACGTCGGGCGTCGGCTTGAATGCATAGTGCTCCTCGGGCATCTTCGCGGCTGCCTTGACGATGTAGCCCTTGATGATGCCGTAGGTGCGCTTCGCGCCGGCAGACAGCGGATTAGCCGGGGACGCCGGCTCCTGGGCAGTCGAGCTGGCCCCCCATACCAGCAGGATCACGGAGACCAACAGGCTTTTCTTCATCAGAGTCACTCCTTGCAGCAGCCGTGAAGTCGGCATTCACCTTGGACGCCGGCAGCACGTGCAGGATCCAGGGCTCGCGACATTTTCGACGGCCCTCAACCGAAAGAGCCCGACCCCTGACTTCCGATCGGCCAAGGGATGGGCTCGAGGGGTTGCCCTGTCACTTCAGCATCGATTCGAGCACGGCACTCGCGCGATCCGTCCACTTGGCAGTCAGGGACTCCGGTGCTGGCTGTCGTATCACGCGGAGTGTGCCCTCTCGATGCAGGACCTCCCAGTTCGACGAGCCCTTCTCGTCGCGCCAGAACCGCAGCGTGGCCCTGGCGGACCCGACACGCACGTCTTTGAGAATCAACTCCGGGATCCAGGGCGGCAACGCGGGATCGAGGATCAGCGTCTCGGTCGCCGCTATCGGGAGCAGTCCCAGCACCGTCTGCACCACGAGTGGAAACGCGGTGGCGTTCCAGAGTTGCGGCGTGTTGGCGCGAGGGTAGGCCCCGGGGACCGGCCGATCGCCGCGCGCGTACCCACCCACGCATTCGGGGATCCGGTACTCCGGATAGAGCAGCGCGAGATCGAACAGGGCCTGCGCCAGATCGAGCGCGCGCGCATCGAAACCGAACCGGCGCAGGCCGAAAACGATCGTCGCCTGCTCGACCGCCCAGACCGTGCCCCGGTGATAGCTCAGGGGATTGTAGAACGCATGTCCAGTGGACAGCGTTCGAACGCCCCAGCCGCTGAAGATGTCAGGGGCGAACATCCGTTCGACGACCGCGGGCAGACGCTCGCGATCGATGATGCCGGACGCCAGGCAGTGGCCCACGTTCGACGTCACCGCCCGCACCTGGCGCTTCGCCGGATCCAGGGCCAGGGCGTAGAAGTGCTGGTCCTCCACCCACCAGTCGCGATTGAATCGTTCCTTGAGCGCTGCTGCACTCTGTCGGTATCCGCGGGCATCTTCGCGCGCGCCCATGATCCAGGACATCATCGCCATGAGCTCCTGTGCGATGTACCAGTACCCCTGCAACTCGCAGGTGGCGATCGGCGGGGGCACTGGCGAGCCGTCGTCGTAGACGATCGCGTCACCGCTGTCCTTCCAGCCCTGGTTCTTCGTGCCCTTGCTCGATCGCGTGTGGTATTCGAGGTAGCCGTCTCGATCGAGGTCGCCGTGATCGCGCGCCCAGTCCAGAATGCGCCGGACCGTGTCCCAGTGCTGCTCGAGATGCCGGCGGTTGCCGCTCCAGGCCCAGAGGTTCGCCAGCGAGATGACGTACATCAGCGGGCTGGCGTAGTCCGCATAGTAAGAGGAGTACGGATTCAGGTTCAGGAGCGCCAGTGGCCCTGTTCGCACCTGATAGGGGATCCGGCCGGGCTGCTCATCCCGCCAGTCGTCGAAGCGGTCGCTCTGCAGCCGACCGAGCCTGGTCAACGACGCCTCGAGCGCCTCGCCGCTGTCGAGGGAGGCGGCCTGCCACCCCGCCGTCAGGCCATCGCGCCCGAAGTACGCCGGGTACAGCGGCATTCCCGCCTGCATCGCAAGCCATTCCTCGGGCGGCCCATCCAGGAGCGGAAACGACGCAATGTCGCGGACGTTGCTCCTCACCACCTCCTCCGCCACACGATTTCCAGGGATGTCGACGCGTGCGAACCGCGCGCGCCATTCATCGAGTGTCGATTCACGCCGCTCGGTGTCGGCGCGAGCGAAATCGGCCGATCCACTGAGTGGAACGACGTACAGCCTCGATTCGACGGTGTGCTGCGGCTGAAGTGCCAGTTGAATGGCCAACTGCTCTCCGCGGACACGCCACCCTGCATCGTGTCGAACGCGAGTACGAAACGGCAGGTCCGGATGGCGATACACGAATTCGAGATAATCGTCGTGCGCGCCGACATCGACGGGCGCCTCCTGCTCGCGCCTGCCGGACTGCGCTTCCTGGATGTCTGCGAAGTCGGCGCCCAGGGTCCAGGCCACGTCGACCTCGATCGGGCGGAGGCCCCGATTCGACACCGCGAGCGCGATCGTGAGCTCCGCGATGCCGACGTGATAGGCCAGCAGGATGTCCAACGACCGCTCGGGGATCCCGCGGGCGTCCAGCACTTCCTCGTCGCCGGACTGTCCCGTTCCGCCTCCACCCGGCGCCTTGATTTCTGGATATACGAAGTTCAACGCCAGCGATTCCGGATCGAGCGACGCGGCTTCGCAGAGCCAGGGGGCCTCGCCGTTGATCTCCAGACGGAGCGTGCGAAGGAACCGCGCCTCCCGGAAGTAGAGGCCCGACAGCTGCTGATCGGGTCCGCACTCCCCGCGGGTGTTGACGATCAGCAGCGATGGCCCCTTCCACGCGTACAGGATGTCCGGCCTGACGAGCGCACGCATCATTACTCCTCAACACGCCGCGTGTGCCGCGGATGTTCCATGACCGCTCTCCAGGTCAACAGCAACGGGCTGCCGACCTACGGCTGACCGGCGGGGAGATCTGTTTGCAAGAACTGGGGCAGTGCGTGCTGCTGCGCGAGTGCGAAGCGTTCCGATCGGCCCTGGAGGGGGTCGGGAAGCTAAGCGACAGGCTGAGGTGGCTCGGCGATTTCGAAAGGCGCCGCCGTCGACGATCAGGCCGGGAACTGCATTCGCCGCACGGCGTCTTTGAACCGGACCTCGCCGTGCAGATCCTCGAAGCGTGGATCGTCTTTGAGGAACACGAGCCAGGTGTCGCGGAGCTTCAAGCCCCGCTCGATCCAGTCCAGCGCCTCCGAACGCGCGCCGGCCGACATGTAGAGCGCCGCGACAAGCGTAGGCTGGATGTAGGTCTCCCTCGCCCGTTCGGCGAGGATCACCGCGGCGGCCATCATGCCCTGACGATAGCCGCGTTGGGCGTGCTCGCCGAGCAGCGCCTGCGAGGCGTCGAGGTAGCCCTTGAGCGCGAGGTGCCGCGCCGCCGATGTGGACGCCTCGTCGAAGCTGCCTGCGCGGTGGGAGGCCGACCAGACGTACTGGTGTGCGAGCGCGAACTGCGGTTCGCTCTGAAGCGCCTTCTCGAGCAGGGCAAGTCCCTCCTGCTCACGGCCTGCCCGAAGGTAACGCCCGCCGACGGCGGTCTCGGTCCAGGCATTGAGTGGATCGAGGTCCAGGGCACGCTCCAGTTCCTCGACGGCCTCCGACCGGCGCTCCTGGATCAACAGGAGATCTGCGCGGGTCTGATGGGCTTCGGCGATGTTCGGATTGAGCGCCAGCGCCAGATCGACTTCGCGTTGCGCGCCCGCCCAGTCCCATTCGCAGTACAGCGCGGTGACGGCGGCGTAGAAATGTGCCTCGGCGGACGCGGGGTCGAGAGCCAGTGCCCGATCGATGTGCGGTCTGCCACGGCGCACGGCGTCCTGGCTCGGGATCATGCCCATGTGCGCGCGCCCGCCCCAGACGAACCCGATGGCGGCATGGGCAGGGGCGTAGTGAGGATCCCTCTCGATCGCCATCTGCAGGTATCCGAGTGCGGTCTCGAAGCCTTCGGACGACAACGCGTACCAATGGAATCGCGCCTTCAGATATGCCTCATACGCTTCAGGATCGACGCTTCCAACCGTCGGCGGCCGGCCCAGATCGCCTCGGCCGAGTCGCCCGCCGATCTGCGCCGCGATGCTTGTCGCGACCTCGTTCTGCAGTCGCAGCACGTCGTGCAAATCCCGCTCGTACCGATCGGCCCACAGTTGATCCTCGCTCGCTCCGTCGATGAGCTGTGCGGTCACTCGGACGCGATCCCCTGCGCGCGTGACGGTGCCGGTGACGAGGGCGTCCACGCGCAGTTCACGCGCGACAACGTCGAGCGGCTTGTCGGTTCGCTTGTAGCGCATCACCGAGCCGCGCGCGATCACGCGCTTCAGCCCACCCAGGCGCGCCATTTCCGTGATGAGCGCATCCGTCATCCCGTCGGCGAAGTACTCCTGCTGCGGATCGCCCGACAGGTTCTCGAGCGGCAGCACGGCGAGCGACTCGACCCCTGGCGCGTCGGCGCCGAAGAGATTGGCTCTCAGCGGTCCCGCGCGCAGTGCCCGCCGCACCTCGGCAACCAGAGATGATTCCAAATCGTCCATCTCGTCCCTGACCGCGTGCGAGCTCCGCGACCAGAGGACGCGCCCGTCGGCCCCCTGCACGATCTGGGTCGTCACGCGGATCCTGTTCCGGCCAGCGATAATCGTGCCGGTAACGAGGGCGTCGACGTCCAGCTCCCGCGCGATCCCCATGAGATCGGGCGCGTCTTTCATCGACTGGTGCTTCATCAGCGTCGAGCGCACGGTCAGCGATCCAGCCTGGGACAGCGAGGTGGCCAGCGCATCGGCGAGGCCCGTGGCGAAAAACTCGAGATCCGGATCGTCGTCGGCGACAACGAACGGCGTCACGGCGAGGCGTGCCGCATGACGGGCGTGCGGCACGACCCCTGGTTCCATACTCGCCTTCGCCTCGCGGAGATCCCGCTCCATCGCCTCCGCGCTCTCGTAGCGCTCGTCGGGCGACTTCGCGAGCGCACGGCGAATCACGCGTTGCAGGGCCGCGGCCTCGCGCGAGCCCTCGAGCGCCGGCGGCTCATGATGCAGAATCGCATGGAGCACCGCAAACTGCGTGTCCCCACGAAACGGCCGGCTTCCGGTCACCATCTCGAACAGCATCACGGCAGTCGAGAACAGGTCGGATCGCCCATCGACGCGGCCGGCCGTGATCTGTTCAGGGGACATGTAGTCCGGCGTGCCCACGACGGTGCCCGGAACGCTCAGGCTGGTCCTCGTCTCGGCGCCGCCAAGCTCGACCGGCCGCGCGAGACCAAAGTCCAGCAGCTTCACCGCATGCCGTGAGAGAAACACGTTCGAAGGTTTTACATCGCGGTGCACGAGGTTTTTCTCGTGCATCGCCTTCAGTGCGGCAAGCACTGCGGCGGCAATGTCGATCCCGGCGCCAACAGGGAGCGGGCCGTCCGCCACCCGCGATGCCAGCGAATTCCCCTCGAGGAGTTCCATGGCGATGAACGGCCGGCCGTCCTGCTCCCCGATCTCGAAGATCTGACAGATGTTGGGGTGGTTGAGGTTTGCGAGCGCCCGGGCCTCGCGCCTGAACCGGCGCCGCGCTGGCTCGTCCTCCAGCTGGCGGAGCGTCTTGACCGCAACGTTTCGGTCCAGCCGCACGTCGCGCGCCTTGTACACGTCGCCCATGCCACCGCTCCCGAGCAGCGACAGGATTTCGTACGGGCCGAGCCGAGCACCCGGCGGGATTGTCATCGGGAAGCGTGGATTATAGCGCCGGGCTAGCTCCACGGGCGCCGGGAGCTGAGCTGGCAAATCATCTGTCGGAACGCAGGCCCGGCGAGGTCATCAAAGCTGAGATGGCGGCACATCGCCGATGAGGTTGAGAAAACCGTGGAGCGCGACTGATTTCACCCGGAGAGATGATTCCGACTGTGCACGAGATCTGCGTGTCACCGCTAACAGGCTGAGGCTGTACGGGCTTGACGGTTGCGCGCTGAAACAAACCTCAGGCCTCGAACTTGCTTTCCGTCGGTTGTCGATCGTGCGACGGGCCGCTACCCGTCCAGCTCAGGAGGCATGCTATGGCAGGTTTCGCGCGAAGCATCCGTACCATGCTGCTGATGGGAGCTCTGGCGACGCTGCCGGTGCCAGCCGACGCGGGTCCGGTACTCTACGGCGTCACCACCGCTCCGACTGCCCCGAGCTCGCCGAATTCGACTGCCCCGAGCACGCTCAATTCGAGTGGCCTGAGCTCCCTGTACACCATCGATCCGATAACGGGCGCAACCACCCTTATCGGCGGCACCGGATTCTCCCACGTCACCGGTCTGGATTTCGATCCAATCACCGGCACCCTCTACGGCGTCGCACGAGACCCCTTCGGCTCGGGGACCGCCTCCCTGATCACGATCGACCCGACCACGGGTGCAGGAACACTCGTCGGCACTATCGGTCAGCAGATTGCGGATATCACCATCGGAACCGACGGCGTGCTCCGGGGGTGGAGCGAACACGACGGCCTCTCTCAAACGGCCAATTCGATCGTGATCGACAAGACAACCGGCGGAGTGGCCATCACGCCGAGCGGCCTCGGCGCAGCTCAGACCGGCGCGGCGCTTCTCGGCGCCCCTGAGACCGGCGCAGCGCTTCTCGGTGCCTCTCAGACCGGAGTGGCGTATCTGGATGCCACCCACATGCTGGTGAAAGTCGGGAACGAGTTCGCGACGGTCGACATGACGACCGGCGCGTTTTCGTTGGCCTTCACTGCGCAGAATGGTTCCCTGGAGAATCTTCTGGAGAATGTTCCAGGGGGGGCCCGCCTGATTACCGCCGACTGGGATCCGCTGACAGGCACGACACAGTTCTACTACATCGATCCTGTGACCGGCACGCAAACCCCGATAGGTTCGTCCCCGCAGCAATTCTCGGCCATTGCCTACAGCATACCCGAGCCCGCGTCCTTGCTGCTGATGGGCATCGGCCTCGCTGGTATCGGTGTCCGCCGCTGGCGCACGCGGTAGCGCGCACGCGCGAAGCGTTGATGGCCGTTCGCATCCGCCTGGGAGCGAACTTCGATAAGCCGGCATCGTCGGTACCTTCCCTCTACTACAGGCAACGCACGACGATCATCGATCCGATGGCCACCACGACTGCGGGCTGCCTGGCTCGTGCGCTCGCAAGGACTCTCGTCCCGAGACATGAGGGGGATCTACGGTATAACACTCCCGGCGCGTCCCCGTGCGGTGTGGCGGGCTGCGCGGTCAGACAGGGAGCCGACATGCAAACGACCGAGATTCAAGCCCGAGCGACGATCGCTGCCGCGCTGATCATGAGCCGTGCGGTGGATCTACCGACAATCCCGACGAGCGGCGACTGGTCTCACGATTCGGCCGCTCTCCGGCTGCGCGAACTGACCGACTACGTCTATCAGGTGATCGCGACGCCGCGAAGTCGCTGACATGCGGCCGCTGGAGCTTTAGGATCCGTCCGCGAATAAGTGTGCCACTCTGGGCGCCGAGGCGCCCGCATGGCAAGGCGCGAGGAGCGCGCATACCGGGAGTATGTAAGCGACGAGCAACGCAGCCAGGCGGGATGCATCGGCGGTCAGAGTGGCACACTTATTCGCGGACGG
>DASTBU010000020.1:0-2842 GCA_035711845.1 Vicinamibacterales bacterium | reverse complement strand
GCCTGCGAAGAGACCGCGGTCGGCAACAATAGAAGCGCCGCACCTGCCCACGACAGAATGGATCGTCCCATCGCCAACCCTCCCCATGCGTGAAGAACACTTCAGGTTGAAGACTTATTCCAAGTCTGACCTCCCGGTTGGAAAAGCACGCCGGGGGCCCAGCAAAGGAACGCTTGCCCCCCTGCGCCGGTCATCTGGTAAGGTGATTTCCCGAGACTGATACGGCCGCGTGCGTCCGGCGTACGCCGGGTTGGAGTTCCGGGTTAAGAGCCGTGTCGCCGCGTTAAAGGGGTGGCGGGCAGGTACGCGGGAGCTTTCGACGCGTGCTCTGGTTCAGGAGGTGCCAAATCATGCCAGTGAGCTGTCCGCCGCGAGCGCTTCGAAAGGTGTTCCCGGGACTGGCATTCGCGGTCGCGCTCGCCGCCTGCGCCCAGGCCCCTGTTACCGGGCGTCAACAGCTGATCCTGCTGCCCGAGTCGCAGGATGCTCAGATGGGGCTGCAGGCGTACCAGGAGATTAAGCAGGAGAGCCGCATTTCCCAGGATCCCGAGCTAAACCGCCGGGTTCAGGAGGTTGGTCGCCGTATCGCAGCGGTCAGCCCGCATCCGGAATGGGAGTGGGAGTTCACGGTGTTCGAAAACGACGAGCCGAACGCGTTCGCGTTGCCGGGCGGCAAGGTCGGCGTCCATACCGGACTGTTCAAGGTCGCCCAGAACGATGCCCAACTCGCCACAGTGATCGGCCACGAGGTCGCGCACGCGATTGCCCGCCACGGCTCCGAGCGCATGTCGCAAGGGCTGCTTGCGCAGGGCCTCGGGGCGCTCGCGGTCGGCACCGGCGTCAACCCTCAGGTGGTGGAACTCGCCGCACAGGCCGCGACGCTCGGCGTCATTTTGCCGTACTCGCGCACGCAGGAGTCGGAGGCCGACCACATCGGCCTCATGTTCATGGCGGAGGCCGGCTACGATCCGCGCGCCTCCATCCAGCTGTGGCAGAACTTCGACGCGCTCGGCGGGCAACGTCCGCCCGAGTTCCTGTCGACCCACCCCGAGCCCGGCTCGCGCATCGAACGGCTGCAGGAGCTGATGCCCGAGGCGCTCGAGGTCTACGAGGCCAACCGGCAGTAGTCGAGTCGTCGCCTGCAGTCGCCTCTCTGCGAGCGGAGCATCCCGCCCGGCCCCCTAATGTCTGGACCTCCTGATCAGTTTGGGGTCACATGGGACGCCAGCGTTTTACGCGAGAGCGTCGTTGCCGAGCTCAACAGGGGGGACGAGCTATGCTGATCAGGCAGATTCTCGCGGGCAAGGGCAGCGATGTCGTGACCACGCGGCCGGACGCGACCGTTACCGAGGTCGCGAAGCTGCTCAAGGCCAAACGCATCGGCGCCGTCGTGGTGACCGATGCGGACGGGGAAATCTGCGGCATCATCTCGGAACGCGATCTCGCGTGCGGACTGGCCGACCGCGGCGCCGATCTGCTGGGGATGCGGGTGGGCGATGTGATGACACGGGAGATCAGCACCTGCTCGCCGGACGATGGCATCGACCGGCTGATGCGGCAGATGACCGAGGGGCGCTTCCGTCATCTGCCTGTGGTGGAGGACGGACGGATGATCGGCATCATCAGCATCGGCGACGTGGTCAAGCACCGTCTGCAGGAGCTCGAGCACGAGGCGCACATGCTGCACGACTACATCTCCGGCGGCGCCTGAGGGTCGTGGACTTCAGTCGATCCAGACAATCGCAGGCCGAGCAAGTCCGCTTCGACAGCGCGTCCGGCCGGATCAGGCAGGAAACAGCCGCGTCGACGCGATCCGCGCGCCATCGGCCAGCGCCCTGAGCTTGGCCCAGACCACGTCCTCGGCGACCCGGCCCATACCGGCTGAAGTATCGAAGCCGCAGTCGGTGCCGGCGAGCACGCGTTTCGGATCGCCGACCGCTCGCGCTACGCGCTCGATGCGCTCGGCCACCACCTCCGGGTGCTCGACGAAGTTGGTGAGGGTGTCGATCACGCCCGCCACCAGGATCTGGTCCTCGTCCAGAACGCCGCCCTCGAAGCAGCGGTACTCGTGGGCATGCCGCGGATTGGCGAAGGGGAAGACGAAACCGCCCACGTTTGCCTGCCGGATGATCGGCAGGATGTCGGCGAACGGCACGTCGAGATCGTGCGGCCCCTCGGAGTTGCCCCAGCACGCGTGCAGCCGGACGCGCTCGCGCGGCACGTTCTCGAGCGCGCGGTTGATGGCCGAGACGACGCGCTCGACGAAGCCCTGGAAGTGGGAAAGCGGCCTCTCCTGGTAGGAGATCTGGCGCTCGAGCGCGAGGTCGGGGCAGTCCAGCTGCAGAACGAAACCGTGCGCGACGATCACCTCGTACTCGACCCGAAGCGCATCCGCGAGGGCGTCGAGGTAGGCCTCCTCGGTGTCGTAGTACTCGTTCTTCATGGCCGCGGCGACGATGCCGGGCGAGGGCGCGGTCAGAAACGGCTCGACGAAGCGGCCCTCGGCCTGGTCGAGCACTGTCCGGAAGTCCGAGCATTCGGCATGGATCGCCGCCGGATCGAGGTAGCGCACCTCGCCGATTGTCTTGGGCGGCTGGAAGTTGCTGACCGCAGTGCGGCCGGCCTGCTGCTTCTGCATCAGGCGGTGGAACACCGGATAGCGGACGATGTCGGCGCGCAGCGGGCGCTGCCACGTCCCCCCGAAGCCGCTCATGCGGTGCTGGACGTAGAGGAAGAAGCCCTCCCGCTGCTGCTCGCCGTTGTTCCCGACGTCGACCCCGGCCTCGATCTGCTTGGGCACGACCCAGGAGAGCGCCGCCCGTCCTGCCGCCTCGAGCTCGCC
>DASTBU010000019.1:0-18386 GCA_035711845.1 Vicinamibacterales bacterium | reverse complement strand
CGGCACGTTCAGCGACACACGCGCCCTTTCCCGAGGCGATTGACGAGCGGCTGCGTGAAGTCCTGAACTCGCGCGGCATCTCCCAGCTCTATACGCACCAGGAACGCGCCATTTCGCATGTCCTGGAACGCCGGAATGTGGTCATCACCACGCCCACTGCGTCGGGAAAAACGCTCTGCTATAACGCTCCAGTTCTGAACGCCATCCTGCGCGACGCCTCAACGCGTGCGCTGTATCTGTTTCCAACTAAAGCGCTCGCGCAGGACCAGCTGGCCGAACTGCATGACCTGGTGACGGCAGGTATACCTGATGTGGGTGTCTTTACGTACGACGGTGACACACCGCAGGACGCGCGACGCGCGATCCGGGGGCGCGCACACATCGTGCTGAGCAATCCCGACATGGTGCACTCGGGCATCCTGCCGCATCATCCGCGATGGGCGAAGCTGTTCGAGAACCTGCGGTTCGTGGTCATCGACGAGCTGCACGCCTATCGCGGCGTGTTCGGCAGCCACCTGTCGAACATTCTGCGGCGGCTGCAGCGTATCTGCCGGCACTACGGTTCGGACCCGGTGTTCATCTGCTCGTCTGCCACGATTGCCAACCCGCGGGAGCTTGCCGAAGGTTTGACCGGCCGTCCATTCGAGCTCGTGGACAGAAACGGCGCGCCGCGCGGCGAGAAATTCTTCCTGTTCGTGAACCCGCCCGTCGTCAACGCGCAGCTCGGCATCCGGCGGTCGTACCTCGCCGAAGCAAGGCGCGTCTCGTTGGAGTTCCTCAAGCACAATCTGCAGCTGATCCTCTTCGCGCAGAGCCGCCTCGCCGTCGAGATCCTCACGACGTATCTGAAGGATGCGTTCCACGGCCCCCCCGGCGCGGCCGACGTCATCCGCGGATACCGCGGCGGATATCTGCCCAACCGGCGCCGCGAGATCGAGCGGGGGCTCCGGCAAGGACAGGTGCGCGCCGTCGTCTCGACCAACGCGCTGGAGCTGGGAATCGACATCGGCGCGCTCGACGTCTCGGTCATGGCTGGTTATCCCGGCACCATAGCCGCCACCTGGCAGCGCGCGGGTCGCGCCGGGCGCCGGACCACCAGGTCGGCTGCGGTCCTCGTGGCCAGCAGTGCCCCCATCGATCAGTTCGTGATCCGCAATCCCTCCTACTTCTTCGACGCCTCGCCCGAACACGCGCTGATCAATCCCGACAACCTCCACATCCTGCTGGACCACGTGAAGTGCGCCGCCTTCGAGCTGCCGTTTACCGACGAGGAGGGATTCGGGCAGGAGAACGTGCAGGAAGTCCTTGCGGTGCTGTCCGAGGAGGGCTTCGTTCACCACGCGGACGGACAGTGGAACTGGACCAACGAGTCGTATCCCGCAGACGCCGTCAGCCTGCGGTCTGTTTCGTCGGACAACTTCGTCGTCGTCGACGTCACCAGCGGCGAGCGCGTCATCGGCGAGACCGACTTCACCAGCGGTCCCTCCACGCTCCACGAGAGAGCCATCTACATCGTCGAGGGGCAGCTCTTCCAGGTCGAGCGTTTCGACTTCGACGGCCGAAAGGCCTACGTGCGCGCGGTGGAGTGCGATTACTACACAGATGCGATCACGTACACCAAGGTCACGATACTGGATACGTTCGAAACGGAGTCGGGGCTCGGGGCTCGGGACTCGTCCCGAGCCGAGGCGCGCTCCCACGGCGAAGTCCACGTCGTGTCGCGGGTGGTGGGCTTCAAGAAGATCAAGTTCTACACGAACGAGAACGTCGGATCGGGCGAGCTGGACCTGCCCGAGCAGCAGATGCACACCTCCTCCTACTGGCTGACGATCAAGCGCGGCGTGATGGCGGCGCTCCCGTTTGGCGGGGACGATCGCCGGGACGGCGTTGTGGGGCTGGCCTTTGCGATGAAGAACGTCGCGCAGCTGCTGCTGATGTGCGACGCCCATGATATCGGTCTCTCGGTCGACGGCGGGAGCCTCGATCGCTCCTCGCGGACCGGCGGCACGGCCAATGCGCCGGAATCCGTTTCCCCGGAGCCGAACGTGTTCATCTACGACAACTACCCGGGCGGCATCGGCTTCAGCCGGCCGCTCTACGAGATGCATCACCTGCTGCTCGAGAGGACCCGCGATCTGATCGACGGCTGCCCTTGTGGATCCGGCTGCCCCTCGTGCGTCGGACCGGAAGGGAACACGGGCCCGCACGCCAAGCAGGTCGCCTCGCAGATACTGGCTGGGCTCCTCCCGTCACAGACCGTATAACGCCGTGGATCTCACGTCCCGCCTCCGATCGATCGTTCGCAGCTCGAAGCCGCCGATGCCGTCGCCGGCCGATCGAGAACAGCCGCTTCCGGGCGCCGAGGGTCGGAATGCGTACGGCGGAGGGCGGATGGCGGAGGGCGGTTTACGCGAGCTCACCTATGAGCCGGACACGGGCGCGTACGAAGCGACAGACGATCCCGATCGGATCGGTGCCATCCTCGGCGGTCGCATCGTCAGCACGGAGTTCGGCGGTTGCCTCGTGATCGACCGTCGGTACGAAGCCGATCGCCGCCACGGATCGATGCCGATCGGCGACTGCGAGCTCGTGGACGACAGGGGTCTCAAGCTGCTGGATCCGACGCTTGACGCCGGGGTCAAACCAGGGCCTGACCCCGGTGCGACCCCGCGCACCGTCTTCATCGATCTCGAGACAACGGGATTGAGCGGCGGCGCTGGGATCGTGGCGTTTCTGGTGGGGTGTGGGTATTTCGACCTGGGCGCCTTTCAGGTCCGGCAGTTCCTGCTCACGAGCTTCTCGGCGGAGCGTGCGCTGCTCGCCGCCGTCGCAGAGTTCTTCGACGGCGCCCAATTGATCGTCACCTACAACGGCAAGACGTTCGACCTGCCGGTGATGGAAACGCGCTGGACGTTCCACCGCATGGCTATGCCGCTCGACGGCGTGCCGCACTTCGACATGCTCCACCCGGCGCGCAGGCTCTGGAGCACGCGCACAGACGCAGACGAGGGTGGATGCCGGCTCGCGACGCTCGAGCGTCTGCTCCTCGACGTCACCCGCGTGGGAGATGTGCCCGGCCTCGACATCCCGTCCCGCTTCTTCCGTTTTCTGCGGACGGGCGATCCACGGCCGCTGGAGCCCGTGCTCGAGCACAATCGGCTCGACCTCGTGTCGCTGGCGGCGGTCACGGCGCATGCCGTCCGGCTTGCGCAGAGCGGGGCGGACGCGTGCCACGATGCGCTTGAAGCATTGTCGCTCGGGCGTGTCTACGAACGGGGCGGCTTCCTCGACCAGGCGGAGCGATGCTACCGCCGCGCCACAGCGGTGGATGGGCCGCGCGGCTGCCAAGTGGAGGTCAGGGCGGAGGCGCTCTATCGGCTGGGCCTGCGGCTCCGGCGCGACCGGCGCTTCGGCGAGGCCGCCGCGTGCTGGCGCGATCTGATCGGGCTGACCAGCGCTTCGCACCCGAGACGCCACCCCGCGATGCGTGCGCTGCGCAACTTCGCCGCCGAAGCGCTCGCGATCCACCACGAGCACCGGGACCGCGACCTCACGGCCGCGCGAGAGCTCGCGCTCTTTGCTCTGGGGGATTCCGGGGAGAACGGGCCTCGCTCCGACGGCATGCGCCATCGGCTCGCGCGGCTCGATCGGAAGATAGGCAGAAACGAGGCCCGGCTGTTCTCGTCGTAAGCAGGCTGACGTCCGACATTCGAACTTCAGCCTTCGAACTTCAGCCTTTCTGGTTACGCCTTCGCGGCTGCCGGCTGCTTTTTCGTCTTCGCGGTCTTCGCGGCCTGTTTCCGGCTCTCCGACGTCTGCGCGCCGAATCGCTTCGTGAACCGCTCGACGCGCCCTTCGGTGTCCACCAGTTTCTGGCGGCCGGTGAAGAACGGATGGCAGTTGTTGCAGATCTCGAGGTGAAGCTCCGGTTTCGTCGACCGCGTCTTCCAGGTCGCGCCGCAGGCGCAGCGGGCCTCTACCTCGAAATACTTGGGATGGATCCCTTCCTTCACGGCTGGCTCCTTAGAGGATCGGGCAAAGGGACAGTATACCAGACTTCGCACGTCGGCAGAAGTGCCAGCATTGCCATAATTTCCATGATTTCAATGATTTAGAGACGGGTCATTGGACGGCTACTTTGCCGCGCACGGTTGAGTCGTGGTGGAGAGGACCACGAGCGGGTTCCTGCCACGGCGGGTGATCGAATGCGCGGTGCCGCGCGGAACCGTTGCCAGCACGCCGGCCGACATCGGGATCTCCTGCCCGGAGATCCGGTGTGTGCCTTCACCGCCCACGATGTAGATCACCTCGTCTGCGTCCGCATGGGAGTGCTCGCCGAGCGGCTCGCGAAGCTGCAGCAGCTGAATCGTCATCCCGGGAACGCACCCGACCTGCGAGGTCATCGACGGCGCGGATCCAAGATAGTTCTTCTCGAAGAAATCGGGGATCGATACAAAGGTCGGCGGTCCGGCGGCGGGCAGTGCGGCCGCCGGGGGAGGCGGTGGCGCTGCCGGCGGCTCGGGTTTGGGCGGCGCGGCGTTCAGGGACACGTTGATTGCCAGGGCCCGCGCGGCCTGCGTGACGTCGCGTTCGAGCGTCACGAAATCATCGTGCTCGAAGCGCAGCCGGTACGTTCCGGCGGTCATGTTCCGGAAGGCGACGATGCCGTTTTCGTCGGTGGCGGCCTCGCGGTTCACGGCGCCGGTCGCCGTGACCCACACGTCGGGGAGCGTCTTCCCTTCGAGGTTGGTCACCGTGATGCTCATCGTCGGCCGCGCCCTCGTGGCGGCCGGCTTCCCGGTCTGAGCGAGGGCCGGTGTGGCTGGGCCATGCAGAGCCATGGCGGCAGCGAGGATCAGAACAGCAGTAGGCATTCATCTATCAGAGTAGGGTGGAGTGGGTCGAGTCAAGTACCAGGGCCCCTGGACCTCTTGAGCCCCCTGAACCTCTTGAACCCCTGAACCCATTGAACCCCTGAACCCTTGAACCCCTTGAACCCCTTGAACCCTTGAACCCTGGTTTGAGGTACTGGTCCCACCATTTCAGCTCGTTGATCATCCGGTGCACGTTGTTCCAGTGGCCGGCGATGCCGTGCGCCTGGCCGGCGTACTGGATCATCCTCGCCGGCACACCCCGGCGTTTCAGCGCGAAGTACATCTGCTCGCCTTCCTCGTACGGCACCCGCTGATCGACCTCGCCGTGGACGAAGAGCGTTGGCGTCCTGACGCGGGCGGCGTGGGTGAGGGGCGACTGCTTGATCATTCGCTCGCGCGCCTCGGGATTCCAGGGCGCGCCGTAGAACTCGGTTTCCTTCGTCCGGTAGATGTCAGCGGTGCCGTAATCGCTGATCCAGTTCGAGATGCCGGCGCCGGAAATCGCAGCCGCGAAGCGATCCGGATACTGCGTGATCAGCCAGTTGGTCATGAAGCCGCCATAGGAATGGCCCATGTGGCCGACGCGCTTCGGATCGATTGGATACTGCTTCAGCACGAAGTCGATGCCGGACATGACGTCCTCGCCGTCCTTGTTCCCCCACTCGCCCCACGTCGCCCACTTGAACTTGTCACCATATCCCGTGCTGCTTCGGAAGTTCGTATCGAGCACGAAGTAACCGTTGGCCGCGAAGAGCTGGTCCTTGAAATCGAACGAGTAGCCGGTCGCCGCGTGCGGTCCCCCGTGGCTGGTTACGACGAGCGGGTACGGGCCTTTCGCGGGATCGTACCCGTAAGGCAACAGCACCCACCCCTCGATCGGCGTTCCGTCGTAGCTCGGCCAGCGCAGGCGGTCGGCCTTGCTGAAACCAACCTCCGACACGATCGCCTTGTGGATGTCGGTGAGCCGCCGTTCGCTGGTTCCATCGATGTTCGAGACGAAGACGTCCTCGGGCGCGTCGTGGACGCCGACGGTGTAGGCGATCCGGCTGAACGCCTTGTCGAAGGTGATGCCGTTCAGCCGGCGCGGCCCTTTCGTCATCTGCTCGACCTGTCCGGCCGGCACGGATACGCGGAACAGGTGCGACTCGCCGCCGACGGCCGCGGGAAAGTAGATGTATCGGCTGTCGGGTGACCAGCGAGCCGCGCCGGGGTCCAGATCCCAATTCTCCGTGAGGTTGACAGGATCGCCGCCGGCAGTGGGCCGAACGCAGATGTCGCGCGGCCCGCCATGATTCAGCTTCCGATCGATGATCATGTCGGTGCCGAACGACCGGGCGTACGACAGGTACGTGCCGTCTGGCGAGAACCCGACATCGCCATACACATACTCATCGTCGGTGAGGCGCGTGAGCGTGCCGTCGATGGTGACAGTCCACAGATCGGCACGGCTGTACTTCAACTCGTCGCGCCAGTCGGCGTCGGCGGTGAAGGCCAGCATCGTTCCGTCGGGATGCCAGGCGAGCCCTGCCGGCCGCAGGTCCCTGTCGAGGAGCACGCGTGAGGGGCCGCCATCCGCCGCACGGATGTCGATGCGCTGGCCCGGACCCGCGGTTGGATCGGGGGCCGGGAAAGGCTGGCCGTCGCGCTGGAAATCCTTCCAGTCGAAGATCGCGCCTTTGAAGCGTTCCAGGTGGCGTCGCTCGAACTCACCCTCCGCGGGGGGATCCTGGCGCGGCTGATCGCGATCAGCGAGGTGCGCGACCCACCGGCCATCAGGGCTCGGCCTGCTCACGCCACCGCGCCCGCGGCCTCCGCGTCCGGATCGTCCGCCGGCGGATTCCAGCGATGCCCCGGAGGACGCGACCTGGCGCGTGGGCATCGAAGGCGTGGCCGGGTCGAGCGTCCATTGCTGGCGGTCCGCCGTGTAGCCGATCCGACTGTCGTCGGTCCAGCGCGCCCCGGAGACGTCACGTCCGTAGTGCAGCAGGCGCGCGGGCCTCGAGGCGCCGTCGGTTCCCACGATCCAGGTTTCGGTCTCCGTGGAGTTGTCCTCCTCGACCCGGTTCGAGACGGTGAATATGACCCACCGGGCATCTGGAGAGATCGCGGGGTTCCCGACGGTCTGAATACGATAGTAGTCCTGGATGGCGAGCGGCCGTCCGTGGACAGTTTGACGCGCTTCGGGAGATGGTCCGGCAACCAGGAACACGCATGCAGCGTTGACGAGGCCGACTGGAATCGGACGACGCATACGGACCTCCGTTGCGGGGTATCTTAGTGCAACACGATTCAAGAGGCCTTGACATGACTTTCCGGATGGCGACGTTGTCGGATGTCGAGTCGATCCTGGCGCTGATGGCGGGCTATTACTCTCAGGACGAGTATGAGTTCGTCGAAGCCGTCAGCCGGCGCGCGCTGATCGATCTTCTCGACAACGTACACCTCGGACAGGTATGGGTCGTGGAGGATGCGGAGGGCGTCATGGGTTACCTTGCCGTGACGTTTGGGTACAGCCTCGAGTACCGCGGCCGCGATGCCTTCATCGACGAACTGTTCCTTCACGAGCGCGGCCGGGGGCAAGGCGCCGGGCGCGAAGCGCTGGCGATCGCCGAAGCGTACTGCCGCGCTCGGGGCGTACGGGCGCTGCATCTGGAGGTCGAACCTCACAGGACGAGCGCCTTCGAGCTGTACCGGGCGAGTGGATTCGAGGACCACGATCGCCGTCTGATGACGAAACGCCTGGCTCGCTAGCCGTGCCTGCGGGGCGTGAGTGTGTATGAATGTGTCACTGTTTGCCGTGCAACCACGGCGTAGCCGCCTGGCGCCGCAAGCCGTGGGGCGCAGGACATGCCTCCGGCAGTACAATCGGCCTGTCTGCCGGCCATCAACCCGAATCGACTCAGCGAGTCCTCTATGAAGAAAGCCATCCTTGCCCTCTCGGCGGTCGTCGTCATCACAACCAGCCTTGCCGCTCGTGTCGACACGAGGGACACGCGGCTGTTGACGCAGCCTGCCATCAGTGCCACGCATATTGCGTTCGTCTATGCCGGCGATCTCTGGTCCGCGAAGGCGGACGGTTCCGACGTCCGGCGGCTGACGAGTGATGAAGGGGTGGAATCGAACCCGGCGTTTTCGCCCGACGGCAACCTGATCGCGTTCAGCGCGCAGTACGAAGGCAACATCGATGTCTACACCGTGCCGGTGGCCGGCGGACGACCGGCGCGCCTGACGTGGCATCCCGGTCCCGATACAGTTCAGGGCTTCACGCCCGATGGCAAGGCCGTGATGTTCACGTCGCCAAGGGCCGTGTTCACCGCCCGGTATCAGCAGCTGTTCACGGTGCCGGTTGCGGGCGGCATGGTGGAGCAGCTGCCGATTCCCAACGCGCACGCCGCCACGTATTCGCCCGGCGGCAAGCGGATGGCTTACAACCCGATCGGCCCGCGCTTCCAGCAATGGAAGTGGTACCGCGGCGGCACGGTATCGACCATCACGCTGTACACCACCGGTTCGCATGCAACGGAGAAGGTTCCCCAACCGCCCGAACGCGCCAACGACGCCGATCCCATGTGGATCGGCGACACCGTGTACTTCCGCTCGGATCGCCTCGGCGAGTTCAACCTCTTCGCCTATGACACGGGCACGCGTCAGATCCGGCAGGTGACGACGCACGAGGATTTCCCGGTGCTGTCCGCGAAGGCGGGCGGCGGACGCATCGTCTACGAGCAGGCCGGGTATCTCCACGTGCTCGATCCAGCGAGCGGGGCCTCGAAGAAGCTGACACTGGCCGTCGCGTCGGATCTTCAGGAGACGCGGCCCCGCTACGAAAAAGGGGGCAACTGGATTCGCAGCGCGACGCTCTCGCCGTCGGGGGCGCGCGCCGCGTTCGAGTTCCGCGGCGAGATCGTCACGGTTCCTGCCGAGAAGGGGGACGTCCGCAACCTGACGAGCACCACCGCCGCTCACGAGCGAAGCCCGGTCTGGTCCCCGGACGGTACGAAGATCGCGTACTTCTCGGACGAATCCGGAGAGTACCAGCTCTGCGTGCGCAGCCAGGATGGCAAGGGGACGCCGCGGACCATCAAGGTCGACGGACACGGCTTCTACGACGATCCGGTCTGGTCGCCCGACAGTACGAAGCTGTCGTACACCGACAACTCGCAGAGCATCTACTGGGTGGACGTGGAGTCGGGCAGGTCGGCGCTGGTCAAATCCCAGGACACGTACTCCCCCGCATCGCAGATCCGCCACGTGTGGTCGCCGGACTCGAAATGGATTGCCTACACGATTGGCACCAGGCCGCTCGTGATGGCGGTATCGGCTTACTCGATCGAGCAGGGCAAGTCGTTTCCGATTACCGATGGCCTCGCCGAAGTGACCGAGCCCGTGTTCGATCGCAGCGGTAAGTACCTGCACTTCTTCGGCTCGACAAACGCGGGCCCGCTGCTGGACTGGTTCTCGATGTCGAACGCCGACATGCGTCAGACGCGCAACGTGTATCTGGTCGTGCTCAGGAAGGACCTGCCGTCACCGCTCGCGAAAGAGAGTGACGAGGAGAAGGGTGTCACGGCCGCCAAGCCTGGGGACAACGAGAAGACGCCTCCGCAGAAGTCGGACACTTCGCCGAAGCCGGGCTCGCCGGCGGCGCCCCACGGCGGCGGAACGGCCGCGGCGGAGCAGAAGGCGGAGGACGCGGCGCTGAAACCAGACGTGCCTGTCAGGATCGACTTCGAGGACATTCACTACAGGATCCTCGACATGCCGATCCCGGCCGGCGATCTCTTCAACCTGCAGGCGGGCACGGACGGGCAGCTCTACTTCCTCAAGCGCGCCGAGGACAAGACGACGCTCCAGCGATTCGATCTGGCGAAGCGCAAGGTCGAACCCCTCGTGGACGCGACCAACTACGTCGTGTCGGCTGACGGAAAGAAGCTGCTCTATGCGCAGCAGAACTCGTGGTTCATCGTGTCGACCCAGGGCAAGATCGAGCCCAACGCCGGAAAGATCGCCGTGGACTCGATAGAGGTCAAGGTGGATCCGCGCGCCGAGTGGAAGCAGATCTTCAACGAAGCGTGGCGCATCAACCGCGACTATTTCTACGATCCGGGCATGCACGGCGTGGACTGGGCGGCCAAGCGCGACAAGTATGCGCCGCTGCTCGATCACGTGGGGACGCGCGCCGACCTGAACCGCGTGCTGCAGTGGATGTCCAGCGAGCTGTCGGTCGGCCATCACAACGTCGGAGGCGGCGACTCGGAGATGGAACCGCGCAGCGTCCCCGGCGGGCTGCTCGGCGCCGACTACGCGGTCGAGAGCGGCCGCTACAGATTCAAGAAGGTCTACGGCGGGTTGAACTGGACCCCTGAGCTCCGGTCGCCGCTGACCGAGCCTGGCGTGAACGTGCGCGCGGGCGAGTACCTGCTGGCCGTCAACGGCGCCGACATCAGGCCGCCGGCAAACGTGTACGCCCCGTTCGAGAACACATCGGGCAAGATCGTCGAGATCACCGTGGGGCCCAACCCCGACGGCAGCCGCTCGCGCACGGTGCAGGTCGTGCCGATTGCCAGCGAATCGGCACTCCGCAACAGGGACTGGGTGGAAGGCAATCTCAAGAAAGTGGATGAGGCCACGAACGGCCGCGTGGCCTACGTATACGTACCAAACACCACCACGGCGGGGCATACCTACTTCAAGCGCTACTTCTATCCCCAGGCGCACAAAGACGCGATCATCGTCGACGAGCGGTTCAACGGCGGCGGACAGGTGGCCGATTACTACATCGACATCCTGCGGCGACCGCACGTGAGCTACTGGGCCATGCGCTACGGCGCCGATCTCGAGACCCCGATGGCCGCCATCCAGGGGCCGAAAGCGATGATCATCGACGAGACCGCAGGCTCGGGCGGCGATCTTCTCCCATGGATGTTCCGGAAGTTCAAGGTGGGCCCGATCATCGGCAAGCGAACGTGGGGCGGACTGGTCGGCATCCTCGGCTTCCCGGTGCTGATGGACGGCGGCGGCATCACCGCGCCGAACCTGGCCATCTGGACCGAGGATGGCTGGGTCGTCGAGAACGAGGGCGTGCCGCCCGACATCGAGGTCGAACAGACGCCAGCCGACGTGATCGCTGGGCGCGATCCTCAGCTCGAGCGCGCGATCGCTGTGGTGATGGAGGAGCTGAAGAAGAATTCACCCGTGACGCCGAAGCGCCCGCCGTTCAAGAAGACAGGGCCGCCGACGAAGGTCACGACGAACGGCGGGAGATGATCGCGCAAAGCGGCGTCGGCTCCGCGGCGCGTTCAGTGTGCTCCAACGTCGTCCGTCGGCCGAAGCCGGGAGCACGTGTCACGCGCCGGCGGAGCAGGGAAGGCCGGTCTGCGGCCCAGCCTGGCAAAGATCCGATGACTTGCGCCCGCCTGATTGATTCCGAGCCCTCCCTTTTCGAGGTGTGCCGGTACCTCCGAAACCGAGCGCGTGTGGCGATTCCCCGCCCACGGTTCACAGGTACCTGAATCTGCTCGAGACCTCCTACCAGCTCGTACGCATCCCCGCGTATGCCCTCAACCGAACGAAGCGGCTGATCACCTGGACGACAGCGTCGCGCGTGACGGACTTCTACGCCACGCCGCGGAGCTCGATGGCGCCGCGCCGCGCCGCACGACGCGTCGAGGGCGCGCTCGGTTTCGCCCCGGCTCCTGCGTCAGCCCCCGTCGCAGCCTTGGGATCGGTGCACGTCGCTCCAAGAGGCCACCGACTCCGGCTACATTCCAGAAGCCCGTGGTGCAAGCCAGCTGCATTCGGCCAGCGAGGCATCCCCGCTGACTGCGTGGCTCCTGGCTCAGATACTCCCGGCGTTGCCATCCCACCGCGAACAGAGCGCGCGGCCTTGTCAGTGGGGCGCGCGCGTGGGTAAACGCTCGGATCCCGCCCGAGGGCTGGCTCCCGCGCTGGGGCCCCGCCCCGCCGCCCTCGGTGCGACGCTCGCCCTGCACTACGCGCTGCTCTAAGACTTCGCGTGACAGGTTCTGCCTGCCGTTCCCGCCTTCCCCATATGTACCGGACCTACCGGTCCGCGGAGGTGGTCATGGGGAAGGGAGTCCTCTCGCGAACGGCCGTCCTCGCTGCGCTGGGCAGCGCGGTCGGGACGGCGGGTGCAGTCAGCGCTTCCACCACGCTTTTCTCCAGAGTACGTTCGAGCCGGCCGTCGCTCCGGGCTGTCCTGGACGATGGCTACGTGCGGTCCCCGACGTTCAGACGATTGATCGACATCCTCGAGGCGTCCGCCGTCGTGGTCTACGTCGAGCCGGGCCAGTGCAGGCGACGGGATCCGATCCGACTTGCCGGGTGCCTGGTCTACCTGGCCGTCGTTGATGACGTCCGCCACCTTCGGGTCATCGTCGATCAGGGATTCGCGAGAGACCGGCTGATTGCGCTCGTGGGACACGAGCTGCAACACGCGGTCGAAATCGCCCGACTGCCACTCCGGGACAGCCACGGCGAAGAGGCCGGGATCGAAAGCGACGCGACAGCCGTCCGCGACAGCGTCTACGAAACCGATGAGGCCGTGCGCGCAGGCAGGACGATCCTCGAGGAATTGCGCAGAAAGGCCAACCGGCGCGCCCCGTCGGCCGCCGGCATCCCGGCCGGCGGCTCCGACCCGTAGCTGGTACGGGACTTCATGGAAGAAATCTACACCTTCTGGGCTCCGCCCCGGTACGTCGAAGGCCAGCACCTGTCTGGTATTGAAGCCAGTCTGCGCCGTCTGCGGGGCGATGAGCGTCGCGACGAGCATGCCGGAACCCGCGAGCAGCACGAACAAAAAAGCGATTTGCGTCGTGGCGAACGCCTCTCGAGGATGCGTTCGTGCAGCGGCGTCACGGCCTTCGCGACGATAGTCTCAACGCGACCCCGCGTGGCTGCGCGATCGTCGCGAACATCGCGCCCGCAGCAGATGTGACCATCCAGCGGAGATATCCTGGCGCGGCTCGGGAGCAACGAACGGCTGAACAGCTGGATCGACTCCTCACGGGGTGAACAGGACGTCGGGGCACTGTAGCTGCCGTTGTCCTCCCAGCTCCACGAAGCGGGTTCCAGCGGCAACGCGGCGTTGCACCCGCGCCAGTGGCCGATCCACACTGATCGCACCATGCACGACACCGGACCCGCCACTCACCTGCCGACCGCCGCGGCCACGGCGGCGGCCCTGCGACATGTCGCCGCCACGCTCGCCTATCGGGCAGCCAAAATCCTGAGGGATGTACCTCCCGGCTTCGACTCGATGGTGTTCGGCCCGGCCACACGCTCTCCCGTCCAGATCGTGGCGCACATGGCCGACCTCATGGCGTGGGGTATCACGCTGGCGCGTGGCGAGTACGTCTGGAAAGCCGACGGCGGCAGCGACTGGACCGTAGAAGTGCAGCGCTTCTTCGACGGACTGGCGCAGCTCGATGCGGTCCTCGGGTCCGGCGAGTTGCCGGGGGGCGCCGCCGAGAAGCTGATTCAGGGTCCGCTCGCGGATGCATTGACCCATGCCGGACAGTTGGCCATGCTGCGCGGGATGGCCGGTTGTCCGGTGCGGCCGGAGAGCTACGCCAGAGCCGACATCGTCGCCGGCCGTGTAGGGTCGGACCAACCGGGGCCGCGGCGGGAATTCGACGGAGACGCCAGCGCGCGGCGTTGAGCGATGCCCGAGGGCGAGCTGCCGGTCGGCCGGCCCGCGAGAATCTGTCGGCCTTGTCAGACACCAGACAACCGCCTGACGAACCGAACGAGCATCCGCGGACAACCGTCATCGTTGCACCCATTACAACTGGCGGGCGTACCCGTGGCGTCCGCGATGCCGCTTTCAGGGTCGCTTTGGTTCCGTTGCGCTCGATCAGCTTCGCCCCGTCGATCTGGAGCGCCTGGTGAAGCCGCTCGGGCACCGGGCCTGCTTCGAGGAGCTCTGGAGCGTGACGCGCCTTCGGTTGCACGCGATCCCGGAGCGGGCATATATACATACCCTCGAACCTCGGCAAATCCGGCGGACGGCATGAGTATTCTGTCGAGGTCGCGACACGGCCGAGCCGGCCGAGACGACGGGCAGTGGGTGACGCGAACGGCCGCACGCGTCGGGAATTGACGTCATGGACGTGAGAGGCGCACAGGCAACCGACATCGACCGCCTCGCACGGGTGTGGTACGACGGCTGGCGTGACGCCCATGTCGGGCTCGTGCCCGCCGAGCTCACGCGTCTGCGCACGCTCGACAGCTTCCGTCGGCGCCTGCAGGACGCGCTGCCCCATGTGCGCGTGGTCGGACCGCCAGGCGACCCCGTCGGGTTCACCATCATCAAGGGGGACGAGCTCTATCAACTCTACGTATCCGCACCATCACGCGGATCGGGGGTCGCCGCCGCGCTCGTCGCCGACGCCGAGGCCCGGCTCGCGGCGCGCGGCGTGAAGACCGCCTGGCTGGCGTGTGCGATCGGCAACCACCGCGCCGCGCGTTTCTACGAGAAACAGGGATGGCGCCGGGTCGGGACGATGATCAACGAGCTGGACGCGTCGGCGGGGCACTTGTCGCTCGAGGTGTGGCGCTATGAGAAATTGCTGTCGAAGCTGCCAGGCGATTCGGACGTGCGATAGCCGGCGGTGGCTCTAACCCGCGATGTGACACCGGGCAAGGCGGACCGAGCGTGCGCTGTTCGTGCTGTTCTGCGGGGGGGTGCTCTGGGTGCTGATGCAGACGGTCTTCTCGGTGCCGATCGAGGCGTACGAGACCGCCGCGTACGAGCGCGTCGCCAAGGGCTTCAGGCACCCGAGGCGGATCAAGTGGCGAGCGTGAAGTTCAGCCCTCTCCCGAGCGTCGGCGCGTCGAGCAGGAAGGGGAGCCCGGGTGGTGCACCTCGCAGATACGGGTGGACGGGGGCGAGCGCGGCGGCGAGCCTCGACAGGTTGTCGGCCGTCCGCCGGTAGACGCTATCGATATCGTAGGTGACGTGCGCGGCGCCGTGGATCGTTCCGGCAACGCCGCCGACGACGATGAACTCGATGCCGCCCGTAGAGAGTCGCCGGATGAGCGCGGGACAGTCGGTGGCAGTCACGACCCGAGTTCCCGCGTCTCGCGCAGCGCGAGGATTCCCCGTAGGGCTGACTGGAGCTTGCGCAACCGCTGCTCCGGCGTCAGGCGCAGATTCTCCCGAAGCAGGGTGCGGTCGACGTCCTTCTTGAAGACCTCGATGACCGGATCCGGCGGTATCGCGCGAGGCTCGACCATGCCAAATAGTGTAGCGCGCTGGCAGCCTGTCAGCGTCGTACCGCTGGCGTCGCGATACCATTGCGGCATGCCCGATTTCGTTCCCGCCGCGGTCAAACATCCCATCCCATTCTCCGTTCTGGATTCGATCGACATCCGCCTCGGCACGATCGAGCGGGTGGACGACGTGCCGGCATCGAAGAAACTCGTCAACCTGACGGTGAGATTTGGCGATCACACGCGGAGCATCCTCGCGGGCCTGAAAGCGGAGCGGCCCGATCTCCTGGCGCTCGTCGGCCGCCAGGCGCTGTTCGTCGTCAATCTCGAGCCAAGGCAAATGGCGGGCGAGGTCTCCGAGGGGATGCTCTTCGACATCGGGTACGCCGATGGCCTGACGCCTGCGCTCGCGGTGCCCGAACATCCCCTGCCCGACGGCGCCCGGGCCGGGTAGCGCTGGCACGCGGCACACAGTCCTTGACTTCGAGCGCAAGCCGCGTATACTAGTTTGTAATACAAACTAGTCGGCACTAATTCACGCGCGGGGTGGGTCATGCGGTACCCGAATCTGGACGACATCGGTCGCCGGCCGCAGCAGTACTGGAACGTGGACGGACTCCCCGAGGTGGTCATGGGCCTCCTCTGGATGCTCTGGGGCGGCGCCTGGCTCTTTGGCGAAACGCTCCCGCACGACTGGAGGTGGAACCTCTACTGGATGTTCACGCCGCTCGTGCTGGTCTTGACCGGTTGTGCCGCCGTGTGGGCCACGAAATGGCTCAAGGCTCGCTATACATTTCCACGTACTGGCTACGTGGATTGGAAGGAGCCGAGCCGGGCCACGCGTCTCGCAGCCGGCGGACTTGCCCTGGTGACCGCCATGATCCTCGTCACGATCCTGAGGACGGGCGGCGATGCCCGACAGCACACCGCCCCCGTGCTCGGCGTCATCCTGAGCCTGGCCTTTGTCGTCGCCAGCATCAGGCAGCGTGCGCCGCACTTGCTGGCGCTCGCGGGCGTGGCCCTCGCCCTCGGGGTCGCGCTCGGCAGTGTTGGCGGTGGCTGGACGACGGCGAACTGGCTGTTCGTGTGGCTCGGGGCCGCCTCGGCGGTCGTGGGCGTCGTCCGCCTCGCGCGCTTCATCAGGAAGCACCCGCGGCCTTCCCTGGGCGAAGCATGACGGACCTGGACCGCGTCATCCACGAGCCGGCCAGGCTGCTGATCGTGGCGCTCCTCGCAGCCGTCAAGGAGGCGGACTTCCTCTGGATCCAGCGCGAGAGCGAACTGACCAAGGGAAATCTCTCCAGCCATCTCAGCAAGCTGGAGGAAGCGGGATACGTCGAAATCGAGAAGACCTACAAAGGCAAGGTGCCGCTCACGCTCCTGCGCCTCACAAGACATGGCAAGGCGGCGTTCGACTCGTACCGGCGGAGCATGAACGGTCTTCTGGCCCGAACGGCCCCGCGGCCGTGAAGCTGCAGCAGGCGCGTGCTCGGAACAATGCCGACTATAAGTCGAACGATTGCGGCAACCACGATCATCACGCTCACGACTAGCACGATGCCTCGAGAGCACGTGGCACGTGGCACGTCGCACGTCGCAGTCGCACGTGGCACGTCGCACGTGACAAGTAGCACGTAGCACGTCGCACCTCGCACGTGGCACGTGACGAGCAGCACCTGTCACGTCGCACGTGAGATCCCCCATCACTTGCGTGCTGGACTTGCCTCGTGTTCCACGAAAGCCTGCACGATGCTCACCGCAAGGGAGGACGTGTCCGCGTAGGAGATATTCGAGGTCACGGCCACGACGATTCCGCGTTCGTGAAGCGCCATGAAAGTCGCGACCGTCCCCCCCAGCGACTCGCCGTCGTGGCCGGCCAGGCGCGCTTGCTCGCCAGCCAGCGCGACGGTCTCGAGGTCCCAGCCGAGACCGTAACCCGTCTCCTCCCCGGAGGCCAGTCGCTGTGGCGTCTGGAGTGATCGGACTGTGGCGGGTTGCAGCAGCTTGCCACCTTGGGCGCCGAAGCCTTGGCGGCGGAGGCTGCTGTTGATCGCCAGACCGAAGCGCACCAGGTCGGACGGGGTCGACAGGAAAACGCTGGCTCCCGCGTAACAGGAATAGTCGATTTGGCGCATCAGGTGCAGGCCGGAGCGGGGATCCGCCGCGAACCTCGGGAAATAGGGAGTCGCCCGATCCGGGATTGGCTCCGTCGTCGAGTCGGCCGTCGTGTCGTCCATGCCCAGCGGCTCGAAGATCTGCTTGCGCATGAACGTGAGGAACGGCTCGCCGGCGGCGGCTTCGACGGCTGCGCTCACCAGGATCCAGCCGTAGCTCGAATAGCGGTACTGGGTCCCCGGCTCAAAGAGCAGCGAACGCTCCGCAAAGAACCGCAGGGCTTCGACCGGCCGCTCGCAGCGCTGAGAAAAGAGCGGTCCCTCGTCACCGCTGTCGGTTCCGACGCCGGCCAGATGCCCCATCAGCTGGCGCAGTGTCACGGGCCACTGTTTTTTCGGGAACTCAGGGACGTATGTCTGAATCTCATCGTCGAGCTTCAGCCGCTCCTTCTCCAACAGCAGGCCGACCGCCGCCGAGGTGAGCACCTTGGAGGCGGTTCCGATCCTGAACCGAATATTCGGCGCGACGGGCACCCGGTTCTCGAGATCGGCCCAACCAAAGCCCTCGGCCCACACGATGTCGCCATCGACGCCGACCGCCACCGAAAGCCCCGGCAGGTTCTGCTCGGCGAGGCCCGCCCGCATGAATTGTCGCCCGCGTTCCACCGCGCTGGCCCATTGTCGCGATGGGTCCGATCGCGTAACCGATGGCACGCCGTTCGGGTCCGGGTGGAGGGGCGTCGCCGTAGCGCTCATGTACGCAAAAACGCCCAGCAACGCCGCGAGCAGCAGACCGACGGCCACGACGATCAGCGCGAGTAAGGTTGGGGTCCGACTCTTAGACACGTTTCCTCCGGTTTGCGTGCAAGCGGCGCCAGCACGTCGAGCGTCACCTGCCACACGAGCCCGCCGCAGTCCGCTCAGGCCTGGCCCGCGTCGGCTCGATCTTCCAGAACATTTCCTTCAAGCGCTGGCACGGCCATTCGAGCAGCCCTTCGATCCGTTGCGAAGCTGTTGATGACGTGGCTGCGCTGCAGGATCCTCGTTCGACCCGCCCGAGTCTTCAGCGTTCGGTGAGCATCGTGTGAGGTGTATGTGAGAAGCTCGCTACCGACCGAATTTGTCGCGCGCCCCGGAGTCGAATCCCAGGATTGGGCGATTACCC
>DASTBU010000018.1:0-59700 GCA_035711845.1 Vicinamibacterales bacterium | reverse complement strand
ATCCCGGTCTCTGCTTCCTGGCCGCGTTTCCGCTGCGGCCCGAAGGGGACCGAATGAACGAGCGAGGTGTGCTCGCATTCGGGTGGGTTGCCGCGGATCGTCACTGGTCGGCGGTGGCCGCGCAGCTCCCCATCGCGGCGGCGGTATTCGGGCAGGTGCTGGCGAGTCGGGACAGCCGGGCGGCGTTCGCGCGCGCGGTTGGCGCCGGGCCGACACTGCAGCCAACCGGAGTTCAGGAAGCCGGCCCGAGGCAGCCTGAGGCGGCGGACGCGCCGTTCGCTGGCCAACCACGACGCGTCGACGACAACTACCGCCGCGACGCCATGCAGGAGCTCATCGGGAGCGGTGGGATCATCGGGCAGAGCCCGGCCATCGGCCGCGTGCTCGAGCAGCTGCGCCAGGTGGCGGCGACCGACTCGACCGTGCTGCTTCTGGGCGAGACGGGCACGGGCAAGGAGCTGCTCGCGACGCACCTCCATGAGCTCAGCGCGCGGCGCGGCCGGGCGATGGTGCGGGTCAACTGCGCGGCCATTCCCGCCACGCTCATCGAGAGCGAGCTGTTCGGCCGCGAGAAGGGGGCGTTCACCGGCTCCCTGTCGCGCCAGATCGGGCGGTTCGAGAGCGCCGATCGCTCGACGATCTTTCTCGACGAGATCGGCGACCTGCCGGGCGAAGTCCAGGTGAAGCTGCTTCGCGTGCTGGAGGAGCGGCGTATCGAGCGGCTCGGCAGCCCGAAATCACTGTCCGTCGACGTTCGCATCATCGCGGCGACTCATCGCGACCTCGAAAGGCGCATCGCCACGGGCGCATTCCGCGAGGACCTGTTCTACCGGCTGAATGTGTTCCCGATCCACATTCCGGCACTGCGCGACCGCGCCGAGGACATTCCCCTGCTCGTGTGGCGCTTCGTTATCGAGTTCTCCCGGGCGTTCGGCAAGCGGATTGACTCGATCGCCCGCGCCAGCATGGCCACGCTGCAGCAGTACCACTGGCCCGGCAACATTCGCGAGCTGCGGAACGTCGTGGAGCGGGCAATGATCGTGGCGGCCGGTCCCGCACTCACGATCCCGCTTCCGGCGACGACGGTCCCGTCGACGGGCCCTCTCTCCGTCAGGCTCGAGGACGTCGAGCGCGAGCACATTCGCAACGTGCTGGAACGGGTACGCTGGCGCATCCGCGGCATGGGCGGCGCCGCCGACCAGCTGGGACTGCGGCCCACGACGCTCGAGACGCGCATGGCCAAACTCGGCCTTGCCAGGCCCAGGACGGCCTGAGGCGCTTGGACTTCGTCGGCCGCCAGTCCACCGCCAGGGGTCAACCGGCGGCGAAACTGCGCTGCAGCCAGGTCAGGTAGGCGGCGAAGCTGTCGGCGATCTCGCGGTTCACGCGGTCGCGCACCAGGCGTCCGGCCACCGATCCCGCCCGTGGCACGCGCGCGCGGACGGACACGACGAGATCGAACACCTGGCCGTCGGCCGCTGGCGTCGCCTGCCCGACGAGCAGCGCGGCGTCGATATCACGGCTCGCGTAGAATTGCTTGTCGGCGAATCGCAGACTGCGATCTGCCAGACGGTGCAGGACGACGTGGTGCAGCGTGGCGACCGGCTTGCGGACCGCCGCCTCGCGCGTCCAGTAGAAGCGGTCCTCGACGCCCGCGGGTCGGCGGGCCGGAAACTCCTCGAGGTACGCGGCGAAGTCGTAGGCGAGCTGCCAGATCGGGACGGCGCGACGGAGCAGATCCTGGAATGCTGCCGCCACGGCCAGCGGTTCCCGCTGGTTCTGATGCGATCCCACTGCCCGATCGCCGCCCGATTGATAGGCGGCGGCGTAGTCGGTGAGCAGCTCCTGCACGAGGCGCGCGGCGCGCGGCGCCGCCTCGGCCGTGCCCCAAGGCACCTCCTTCGAGACGCGCTCGATGTAGGCCGCCGGCATGCGGATCCCGCAACGTCCGGGACGGCATCGCTCGAGCTCGGCGAGATCGAGGTCTGCGGCGGAGATGGCGCTGAAGTTCTCGAGCCGCGCGGGATTGTCGATCGCGCCCACGGCGTTATTGCCGAGCGCCCTGCGGAACTCCTCGATATCCTGCAGCCAGCGGACGAGCCGCTCGAGATCGCCGCGGATCCTGATCGCGCCGGCGACGGCCACCTCCGAATCGACGGTGCCGGGGATCACGCGGACCGCCGGCTGGCCGGTCCGGGCGAGGGCGGTCTCGCCGGCGGTGAGTCCGACCCGCGTGAACAGCTCCGCCGGCGCCGTTTCTTGTCCGCTGGATTGCACGCCGATGATCATCGGCATTCCGGCGAGGACCAGCGCGGCCGCCGACAGCGGGGCGCCTGGGTGCTGTCCGTTCATGTCGATGGTTCCTCCAGTGCCCACCGCACAGACCGCACCATGCGGCTGACGACCCCGACGAAGAGGCCCGTGGACAGCCCGCACATGAGGATGCCCGTGAGCGCCTCGATCCCGCCGACAATCCGCCACGATTCGGGCAGGGTCAGGTCACCGTACCCCGTCGTGGTATAGGTAACCGCGCTGAAGTAGAACGCGGACGGGAGATCGGGCATAGCCTTGGCGCGGGCGAAGACCAGCGCCCAGGCGGAGATCTCGGCGAGGTGGAGCAGGATCATCCACCCGGCCACACCCACGAGCAGGCGCGTCCAGCCCCAGAAACTCGGCGGGTGTCTGGTACGGTCCCACCAGCGAAGCGCCGCCGTTACCCCCGCCGCATGGATGGCCACACAGAGCGACATGAGGCACCAGGCGATGAGGAGCTTCGCGATCATGCGTCACCGCGTGACCTGCGCGCCTCCAACCTGCTCTTCCACGATTCGGGCTCGGACCCGCTCGGCTTCGGCCTCGAGCAGCGTGCTGGCGTCGGTGCGCGCGAACAGATCGATCAGCGGCGCGATGAGCGCGGTCCAGCCGGTCTGGTGGCTGGCGCCGAGGCCGGCGCCGTTATCGCCATGGAAGTATTCGTAGAAGAGGATCAGGTCGCGCCAGTGCGGATCGGCCTGGAACTTCTCTGTGCCTCCGTAAACCGGGCGCGCTCCGGAACCGTCGCGGAGGAAAATGGCGGCCAGCCGGCGCTGGATTTCCTTCGCGACTTCGAACAGTGTCATGTAGCGGCCCGATCCGGTCGGACACTGGACCTTGAAGTCGTCGCCATAGAACCCATAGAGGTTCACCAGCGCGCGGATGATGAGCGCGTTGACCGGCATCCACACGGGCCCGCGCCAGTTGGAGTTGCCGCCGAACATGCCGGAATCGGACTCCGCCGGGAGATAGCGCACTTCGTACTGCTGGTGGCCGACCGCAAACCTGAACGGGTGGCGTTCGTGGACCCGCGACAGGGAACGTATCCCGTAGGGTCCGAGGAACTCCTGTTCGTCGAGCAGGTAACCGAGCACGCGTTCGAGCTTCGTGCGGTTCAGCACCGCCAGCAGCCGGCGGCCCTTGTAGCCGACGAATCCCTCGTCGGTGGGCGCCACCTGCGAGACCAGCTCGGGATGCCGCCGCTTGAACTGATCGATCATCGCCATCAGCTTCGGATAGCGGCTCACGACGTTGCCGTCGAACACGGTGGACGCGCAGAGCGGCAGGAGCCCGACCATCGAGCGCACCCGCAGGCGCATCGACTGGCCGTCGGGGAGCCGGAGGAGATCGTAGAAGAACCCGTCCTCCTCGTCCCACATCTCGTCCTGGTGCTCGCCTATCCGGTCCATGGCGTAGGTGATCCAGGAGAAATGCTGGACGAACTTGAAGGCCATCTCCTCGTAGGCGGGGTCGTGTTCGGAGAGGATCAGCGCCATTTCCAGCATGCACTGGCAGTAGAACGCCATCCACGCCGTTCCATCCGCCTGCTCGAGCGAGCCGCCGGTCGGCAGCTGCGCGCTGCGATCGAACACGCCGATGTTGTCGAGGCCGAGGAACCCGCCGGCGAAGACGTTGCGCCCCGACGGATCCTTGCGGTTCACCCACCAGTTGAAGTTCAGCATCAGCCCCTGAAACGACCGCTCGAGGAACTTGATGTCTCCGCGGCCGAGGGTGCGCTCCATCCGGTAGAGGTAGAGCGTCGCCCAGGCGTGCACCGGCGGGTTCACGTCGCTGAAGTTCCACTCGTAGGCGGGAATCTGGCCGTTGGGGTGGAAGTAGAGGTTGCGCAGCATGAGGAGCAGCTGGTCCTTGGCGAAATCGAAATCGACCAGCGCGAGCGCAATCGTGTGGAAGGCGAGGTCCCACGCCGCGTACCACGGGTACTCCCACTTGTCGGGCATCGAGATCACGTCGGCGTTGAGCATGTGGAACCACTCGGTGTTCCGCACGCCGGGCTGGGTCTGCCCCTTCAGCGGATGGCTCTGGTGCTCGCTCAGCCAGCGCTCGAGGTCGAAATAGTAGTACTGCTTGCCCCACAGCATGCCGGCCAGCGCCTGGCGATGCACGCGGCGCTCGTCCTCGCTCAGCGCCTGTGGGGTGATTCGCGTGTAGAACTCGTCGGCCTCGGCGAGGCGGGCCGCGATCACCCGCTCGAAGTCGTCGAAGGCATCCATCTCGGGACGGTTCGAGAGGCGAAGGCGGATCGTCTGCGCACCGCCGGCCGGTACTTCGCACGTGTAGTGGGCGGCCGCCTTGGTCCCGGTGCGGGCCGGGTTCACCGCATCACGCTGACCGTCGATCAGGTAGGTGTGGAAGGCATCCTTGACACAGGGCGATGCATTCGGCGAGTTCCAGAGCCGGCGCGCGTTGCTCTCGTTCTCGGTGAAGAGCAGTTCCGGCTTGCCGTCGTAGTGCAGCCAGCGCGTCCCGAGGTCGTGGTGGGTGGCTTCGACGAGGCCGTCGGCCACCTCGCGCAGGCGCGGCTTCCGGTCGTCTGCGCCCCACGACCACGTGTTGCGGAACCACAGCGTCGGCAGCAGACGGAGCCGAGCCGCCTCGGGACCGCGGTTGTGGACGGTGATGCGGACGAGGATGTCTTCCGGGCTGGCCTTCGCGTATTCCACGAACACGTCGAAGTACCGGTCCTCGTCGAAGGCGCCGGTGTCGATCAACTCGTACTCGAAGTCCGTCCGCGTCCGCCGTGCGTTGGTCGTGAGGAGGTCCGCGTACGGGAACGCCCGCTGCGGATACTTGTACAGGTATTTCATGTAGGAGTGCGTCGGCGTGCTGTCGAGGTAGAAGTAGTACTCCTTCACGTCCTCGCCGTGGTTTCCCTCGCTGTTGGTCAGGCCGAACAGGCGCTCTTTGAGGATCGGATCGCGTTCGTTCCACAGCGCGATCGCGAAGCACAGCCGCTGCTCGTCATCCGAGATGCCGCCGAGCCCGTCTTCGCCCCACCGGTACGTGCGCGAGCGCGCCTGGTCGTGCGAGAAGTAGTTCCACGCGTTGCCATCAACGCTGTAGTCTTCGCGGACGGTCCCCCACTGGCGTTCGCTGAGATACGGGCCCCACTTCTTCCAGGGGATGCCGGCCTCGCGCGCCTCGTTCAGCCGCTTCTGCTCGGTGACGTCGACGATCTTCGTGGCCATTGCGAACTCCTTGCTGCCCGGCGCTGCCCCGGGCCGTCGCCGGACAGGTCCGGCGTCAGATGTACTTCAGGAACGAGGTGGGATGCGCCGCCTTGACGCTCCGGTACCAGCGGCAGATGGGATAGAGCGCAACTAGCATCATCGCCGCCGTGATGTACGTGGTGCCCAGGCCGCCGATTCCACGCAGACCGAAGTAGGTCGCCGGGATCTCGAACGCGAGGCGGTGGACGAGGTAAAAGAACATCGCCGTCTGGCCGAAGACCAGGAGCACGCCGTTGTCGCGGACGCCGACGATCGGCTCGATCCAGGCGAGCGCAGCCACGACGAGCGCCATCAGGCCGAGCTCGAGCGTCACGTACGTCAGCGACGGCGGGTACTTGCTGACGTGCAGCCACTGCTGCCACGTGTCGTCGGTGCGCGGCAGGAACATGTCGCCATAGCCCTGCGCCCCGCGCACGATGACGAACACCACCAGTGCGGCAACGCCGGCGATCAGCATCACCGTCCTCGGCTTGACTCGCGTGGCGCCCGACTGGAAACGATTCGCGTGCCGGCCCATGGCCCAGCCCAGCATCATGATGGCCAGCCACGGAATCACCGGGTACTTGAACAGGACCGCGTCGCTCGCGTAGTTGGCGACCAACAGCGCCGCCAGCTTCGACGAGGAGCCCGGCGGATCCCAGACCAGGCCGGTGATCGCCTCGCCGACGGCGAACCAACCGAGGCCGACTGCCAGCAGCGCCGCCATCGGCAGGCGCCGCAGCGCCGCCATGGCGATCATCGAGACACCGATGGCGAAGAGGACGCCGAAGTTCAGCCGGCCCGAACCGAGGGAGATGAGGGTGAGATCGAGCAGGACGATAACCGCGCCGCGCGTGATGATGAACCGATCGATCGCCGCCGCGGGCATTCCGCGCGCCGCGCGGCGCTCCACGCTCAGCGCCAGCGCCACACCCGCCAGGAATACGAAGGTCGGCGCGCAGATGTGCGCCATCCATCGGGTGAAGAACGCCGCGGCGGGCAGCGCCATGGTCGCCGCTCCGGGGTACATGGCGGAATCCTGCGAGATGTGAGAGGCGTCGAACGCCATCGACGCGTGGTCCACGACCATGAGGACCATCACCAGTCCGCGCATCCAGTCGATGGCGGCGATCCGGTTCGTCGGTCGCCACGCCGGAACCCCTGATTCCGAGGCGGGCTTCGTCGCGACGATCGCCATCAGGCCGCCTTCAGTCCCTCGGCTCGAAACACGTCGCAGACGCGGCCCACCAGGCTCATGTCCGGTGGCGCGACGTCAGGCAGCGTGTACGGAATCCCGAGCTTGGCCCACTTGAACTGGCCCAGCTGGTGGAAGGGGAGCACGTCCACGCGCTGGACGTTGCCGAGGCCGGCGGCGAACTTCGCCAACTGCTCGATCCCGTCGAGGTTGTCGGTCAGCCCCGGCACTAGGACGTAGCGCAGCCACACCGGCCGCCGCCGGGCCGCGAGCCGACGCGCGAACTCCAGCGTCGGACCGTTGTCCACGCCGGTGAGGTCACGGTGGCGTTCGGGATCCCACTGCTTGATGTCGAGGAGCACCAGATCGATGGCCTCCAGCTCGTCGTCGCTCAATTGCTCGCCGTAGAAGCCGTTGGTGTCGAGCGCGGTGTGGATCCCGAGGCCTTGTGCGGCGCGGAGCAGCTTCACGGCGAAGCGGTGCTGCATGAGCGGCTCGCCGCCGCTCAGCGTGAACCCGCCCGACATGGCCTTCAGTCCGTGCCGGTACTTCCGGAGCTCCTCCGTGGCGCGGGCTACCGACACGGGAATGCCGTTGCTCATCGTCCAGGTGTCCGGGTTGTGGCAGTAGCGGCAGCGGAAGTTGCACCCGGTCGTCCAGGCGACGACGCGGACACCGGGGCCGTCGACCGTGGTGCCGGTGGTGAACGAGTGCAGGAAGCCGATGTCGCCGGTCGCGAGCGCCTCGCGGACCGTGGACTCCGGCACATCCTTCCCGAGGTTGACGCGCAGCTCGTACGGACTCTTGGCCACGAGCGGCGTCGGAACCGCTTGACCGTCAGGCATTGGAGGTGGCTCCGTGGAAGGTCCGGTTGATGACCTCCATCTGCTGTTCACGCGTCAGGCGCACGAAGTTGACCGCGTAGCCGGAGACGCGGATGGTCAGGCTCGGGTACTTCTCTGGGTGGTCCACCGCGTCGAGCAGCATCTCGCGATTCAGCACGTTGACGTTCATGTGATAGCCGGTGGTGCTGAAGAACGCATCGAGGATTCCGGTGAGGTTGGTGACGCGATCCTCCGGCGTGCGCCCGAGCCCCTCCGGGACGAGCGTCGAGGTCAGCGAAATGCCGTCGGCGGCGTCGCGGTAGGGGATCTTGGCGACCGACGCCGCCGACGCGTGGATCCCATGGCTGTCGCGGCCGTGCATCGGGTTGGCGCCAGGAGCGAACGGTTCACCGCGGCGCCGCCCGTCGGGCGTGTTGCCCGTCGCCTTTCCGTAGACGACGTTCGACGTGATCGTCAGCACCGACTGCGTGTGCAGGGCGTGGCGGTAGGTCGGATACTTCCGCAGTTTGCCCATGAAGGTGCTGACCGCCCACACCGCGAGCTGATCCACGCGGTTGTCGTTGTTGCCGAACACCGGGAACGGGCCCTCCGTCTCGAAGTCGGTGACCAGCCCGGTCGCGTCGCGGACGACGCGCACCTTCGCGTACTTGATGGCCGAGAGACTGTCGGCGACGACCGACATGCCGGCCATGCCGAACGCCATGGTGCGGAGCGGGGCGTAGTCGTGCAGCGCCATCTCCACCCGCTCGTACGAGTACTTGTCGTGCATGTAGTGGATGACGTTCATCGCGTTCACGTAGACGCCAGCGAGCCAGTCCATCATCCGCTCGAATCTCGACAGCACGTCGTCGAACTCGAGCACCTCGCCTTGCACGGGCGCGAATGCCGGCGCGACCTGCTCGCCGGTGATCTCGTCGCGGCCGCCGTTGATGCCATAGAGCAGGCACTTGGCGAGGTTGGCGCGGGCGCCGAAGAACTGCATCTGCTTGCCGACCAGCATCGGGGAGACGCAGCAGGCGATCGCTCCGTCGTCGCCCCACGAGCGGCGCATGATCTCGTCGCTTTCGAACTGCAGCGAGCTGGTGTCGATGGCCACCTTCGACGCGAAGCGGCGGAAGCCGTCGGGCAGCCGCGGCGAGTACCAGATCGTCAGGTTCGGTTCCGGCGCCGGCCCGAGGTTGTAGAGCGTCTGCAGGAAGCGGAAGCTCGTCTTGGTCACCAGCGGGCGGCCGTCGTCGCCCACCCCGCCGATCGATTCGGTGACCCACGTCGGGTCGCCGGCGAACAGCTCGTCGTACTCGGGCGTGCGGAGGAACCGCACGATCCGGAGCTTGATGACGAAGTCGTCGATGATCTCCTGGGCCTGCTCCTCGGTGAGGGTGCCCGCAGCGAGGTCGCGCTCGAAGTAGATGTCGAGAAAGGTCGAGGTCCGACCGAGCGACATGGCCGCGCCGTTCTGTTCCTTCACGCCGGCGAGATAGCCGAAGTACAGCCACTGGACGGCTTCCCTGGCGGTGCGCGCCGGACCCGAAATGTCGAACCCGTAGGCCGCCGCCATCTGCTTCAGCTCCTTGAGCGCGCGGATTTGTTCGGACAGCTCTTCGCGATCGCGGATGATCTCGTCGGTCGAGGCGGCACTGTCGAGGCTCGCTTTCTCCTCCTGCTTGCGCGTGATCAGCCGATCGACGCCGTAGAGCGGGACGCGGCGGTAGTCGCCGATAATCCGCCCGCGGCCGTAGGAGTCGGGCAGCCCCGTCAGGACGTGCGAGCTGCGGCAGCGGCGGATGTCGGCGGTGTAGGCGTCGAACACCGACTCGTTGTGTGTCTTGCGGTACTTGCTGAAGATCTCGACGACCTGCGGGTCCGGCTGGTAGCCGAAGGCTTTGAGCGCGTTCACGACCATTCGAAGCCCGCCGTTGGGCATGATGGCGCGCTTGAGCGGCGCGTCGGTCTGCAGGCCGACAATCACCTCGTGCTCACGATCGATATAGCCGGGCGCGTGCGCCGTGATCGAGCTGGGGATCTGCGAGACGTCGAGCACGCCCTTGCGCCGCTCCTCGACGAACAGCGCCGTCAGCGTGTCCCAGATCTTCAGCGTCCGCGGAGTCGCAGGGGCAAGGAAGCCATCGTCGCCGTCGTACGGCGTGTAGTTCTGCTGGATGAAGTCACGGACGTTGATCTCCTTCTGCCAGAGTCCGGTCCGGAACCCCTGCCAGGGCGACAGAGTCTCGGCGGTCCTGGTCTGCGGCGCAACTGTTGCCATGGAATGCTCCTTCGCCCGTTACGTCCGGGCTTCAAGCAGGCCCAGCATCACACCAGTGTGCCGGGCGATCATCAGTTCTTCGTTGGTGGGGATGACCCAGACCGACACCGGGCTGCCGGGTGTGGAGATCCGCGGGGCCCGGCGCGCGTTGGCCGCGCCATCCAGCTCGACGCCCAGCCACACCGACGCCTCGGCGATGCGGCGCCGGATCTCGGGCGCGTTCTCGCCGATGCCGGCGGTGAAGACGAGCGCGTCGATCCCGCCGAGCACTGCCGCCAGCGCGCCAATCTCCTTGGTGGCGCGGTAGACGAAGTAGTCGACGGCGAGACGGGCGGCGGGCGCCTCGCTCGCCAGCAGATCGCGCATGTCGTTGCTGATCCCCGAGATGCCGAGCAGGCCCGACTTCTTGTAGAGGATGGTCTCGACCTCTGTCGCCGAGAGTCCCAGGATCTGGAAGAGGTACAGCACGACGCCCGGGTCGAGGGCCCCGGGACGAGTTCCCATGCACAGGCCGTCGAGCGCCGTGAACCCGAGCGTGCTGTCCACGCTCCGGCCGTTCTTCAGCGCGCACAGGCTGGACCCGCTGCCCAGGTGCGCGACGATTACGCGTCCCCCCGCGATCTCCGGCGCCACCTCCGGCAGCACCGAGGCGATGTACTCGTAGGAGAGACCGTGGAATCCGTAGCGCTGCACGCCGGCATTCCGGATCTCCAAGGGCAGCGGGACGAGCTCGGCCACCGGCGGCTGTCCGCGATGGAAACTGGTGTCGAAGCAGGCCACCTGCGGCACGCCGGGGAGGCGCTCGGCGGCGGCCTCGATCGCGGCGAGGTTGTGCGGCTGGTGCAGCGGCGCCAGCGGCACGAGCTGGCGCAGGTCGTTCAGCACCAGCGGCGTGACGATCGTCGGTCCCGGATACCGCGCGCCGCCGTGCACCACGCGATGGCCGACGCCGAGCACGCGTGCGCCACCGTACCGGCCGCGCAACCAGCCGGCGAGGGCATCGAGCGCGGTCCGGCCATCGCGCACGCCCGTATCCAGCGGGGCATCGGCCAGCGCGGCGCCGGCGCCGTCCTTCACCAGGAGGCGCGGCGCCGTGCCGATGCCTTCGATCTGGCCGCGGGCGGCGAGCCGCCACCGCTCGGTCTCCGGCCGCTGGTAGACGCAAAACTTCAGGCTCGACGAGCCCGCATTGAGGACGAGCGCATAGTCTTCCACGCCTCCAGCTCCCTCTCCGGCGTCGCGCGTCTCGGACGGGACGCGGCCCCCGAATCAGACCGTCGCCGCCGCGGCGGCGGTCCGCCGCGCGTGGGCGGCCAGCATCGCCACGGCGGAACTCGCAATCCGCGAGCGCACGCTGTCGGCGCGGCTCGTCAGGATGATCGGCACCCGCGCCCCCAGCACCAGGCCCGCGCTGTCGGCGTTGGCGAGGAACGAGAGCTGCTTCGCCAGCATGTTGCCCGCCTCGAGGTCGGGCACGAGGAGGATGTCGGGATCACCGGCGACCTTCGACTCGATGCCCTTCACCCGCGCCGCCTCCCGGCTGATCGCGTTGTCGAAGGCGAGCGGGCCGTCCAGGAGGCCGCCCGTGATCTGACGGCGCTCCGCCATCTTGCACAGCGCCGCGGCGTCGATCGTCGCCGGCATCTTCGAGCTCACGGTCTCGACCGCGGCGAGAATCGCCACCTTGGGCGTCTCGACCCCGAACGCGATGGCGAGATCGATCGCGTTCTGACAGATATCGGCCTTCTCCTCGAGCGCCGGGGCGATGTTGATCGCAGCGTCGGTGATGATCAGCACCTTGTGATAGGTCGGCACATCCATGAGGAAGACATGGCTGATCCGCCGTCCGGTCCGCAGCCCGCTTTCACGAGCCACGACCGCACCGAGGAGCTCGTCGGTGTGCAGGCTCCCCTTCATGAGCAGCTCCGCCTCACCGCGCCGCACCAGGTCCACCGCCGCGGCTGCCGCTCCGTGACTGTGCGGAGCGTCCACGACGCGGGTATCGCCCAGGGTGATGCCGCTCTCCTTCGCGACGGCGCGAATCCTGGCTGCAGGGCCGACGAGAATTGGCGTGATCAACCCCTTGCCAGCCGCCTCTTGCGCGCCGAGCAGCGATCTGGCGTCGCAGGGATGTACCACTGCCGTGGGAATGGGCTCCAGGCTCCGGCACCGCACCAGCAGGTGTTCGTACTTCCCGGTTCCTTGGTCTCGAGTCATGGCGTATACCCCGCTGTGACCGCAGCCGGCGCGCGGACCGCCGGTCCGGTTTCCTTCAGGAGAAGCGTGAGGACGATGGCCAGCGCGACGCCGTAGAGCAGCGGCTCGAACGCCGTCTGGTAGTGCTCGAACGTCATCCGCGAGGCGCCGCCGCTGACCGCGGCCAGGCCCCAGGCGAACACCGGTCCCAGGAGCGCGCTGAAGGTGAAGTTGAGAAAGTTGATGACGCCGGTCGCTGTCCCGCTGACGTTCGGCGGGTTGGCCTCCTTGATCACCGTGTACGGCACCATTGCCGACCCGGAGGCAATGCCGGCGGTGAGCCCGAGCACGTAGGGCGGAAAGACGTCCGCCGGGCCGTAGAGGATCCACGCGAGACACAGCATCAGCAGCACCGCGCCGCCGGCGATGACCGGCTTGCGCCGGCCGAGGCGATCGGAGAGGAATCCAAGCAGCGGACAGCCGATGATCCAGCCGAGCGGGACCGAGGCGGATCGCAGCACTGCCGTGGCGTAATCGAAGCCGCGCGCCTCCTGCAGGTAGCGTACGCCCCAGATCATGTCGAAGATGGTGGTCGGGATGAAAATCAGGCCGGCAATCATCCCGCACAGGATCGACTGTGGGTTGCGGAACACGATCCCCATCGCCCGCGCCGCGCCCTTCATCCAGTCGGCGCCCGCTCCGGTCCCGCTGTTCTTCGCCGGCGCGGGAAGCAGCATGTAGAGCACGACGCTGATCACCAGACCGCCTATCCCCATGACGATCCAGAACGACTGCCAGGGGACGCCGGCGCCCATGAGCGGACCCACCACGAACTGGCCGGCGGATCCGCCCGCCATCCCGAACATCTGCGTGGCGCCGATGAGCGTGGCGGCCCGCGACGCCGGAAAGCTGGTTGTCGCGATGTAAACGGCGCCGACCAGCGCGAACACGCCGCCCGCGCCCTGCAGCAGGCGGCCCAGGCTTGCCGCCTGGCTGCTGCCGGATGCGAAGAGCAGCGCGCCGACCCCGACGGCGGCGGCGCCGATCGGCACGACGCGACGCGCGCCGAGCCGGTCCAGGGCGACGCCGGCGACCAGGCTGAACGGGGAGTAGCCGTAGTAGAACAGCCCTGCCAGCGAAGCGACGCCCATGGCCGTCAGGCCGAAGGCATCCGAGAGCTGCGGCATCATCACGGCGGGCGCCGAGCGCAGCGTGTACTGGTAGAAGTAGTACACGGCCGTGATGAGCCACGCGACGACCGCCGTTCTGGTTGCGAGTGCCACGAGAATCCTGAAGTATCCGGCAGCTACGCCATAAATAGTGTCGTCGTGTGAAGAGAGTTGCGCAGGGCGGTAGTGCCTTCATCGGGCTCGCTGCAGGTGCCGTGCCCGCGGCCAAGCCAGAGCTTCCAGACGACCAACGCTCACCCGACAGCGGTTTCACGTCTGCCGGGAGCACCTCGGTCCGAGCGACGCTACGGAGTACCGGATGTTCCCCGGCATGACGGAGGCGGCCGGGAACGGCTCGCCTCCGCAGACGTCCCAGGTAATCGGTTGTGCACAGACGACGCCGCCCGGCGGAAGGCTCGGCCGGGCGGCGTCGCGCCGCGGAGGAGGAGATCCGCGGCGATGATGATGGGACGACCGTCAGAACCGGAAGCCGACGGTCGTGGCCAGGAACTGTCCATTGGCCTTGCGCGTGTCCACGTCGACGCCGGCGATTGGCAGCGTCACCTGATTCGCCTGCACCTCGGGTCCCCAGATGTAGTGATAGCGCACCTCGGCGAAGAAGGTGCCGAAGTTCACGCCACCGCCGAAGTCCATCCCGAAGTCAGTAGAGCTGCGCTCGCCGACGACGTTGGTGGTTTCGACCCAGCCGCCGGGGTAGCAGACGTACCACCACGGGTCGCAGTAGCCCGGCACCCAGCCGACGCCCGGTGTGGTCAGTTCAACCGGCCGGTAGTAGACGCCCATGCCGACGAGACCGTATGGCCTGACGCCGCCGTCCGGCTTCTGGGCAATCAGGCTCACCGTTCCGTACTGCATGTTCATGTTGGCGGAGAAGTTCGTCGGCACGCCCCCATCCTCGACCGGGGTCGGGAAGACGGGGATGGAGATGTCCTTCTCGCCGAGCCCGTTGAAGCTGTAGAGACCCTCGATGCCGATGACCGGCGTCACGTTCACCTGCAGGCCGACGTTGAAGTTGAACCCGTCGCCGAAGCGATCGCGCACTTCGGAGTTCGGGGCGGTGAGGCCACCGCCGAGCGAGAAGAGCACCCGCTTCTCCTGCGCCTGTGCGCCGGCGGCGGCGCCTGTTACGAACAGCGCGATCAAAGCACCCGTGATTCTGTACCGCATGTTTGCTCCCTTTCCTGTCGCATGAAGCAGCTGGCCTGCGATCCACGGGGAGCATCCGGCGTGCCATGCGGTGCGTCACGCGTCGCGCGGGTGGTGCATGATCAGGGTGGTGGTTCGTACGGGCGCGGGGTTCATCGTGGCCGGTGTAGCGCGACGCAGTACCGGAGGCGCTCCGGAATAACGGAGCCTTTGTCGACAGAGTGTGCCTCGCCGGCGTCGCTCGAAGCGCCGAATCGCTACGGTTTGCCGCGCGCCGGCGGCCTCGCCGGTGCATGGCATCCCGAGTGCTCATCCCGCAGCCATGCCCTTTCTCGGCTTCGCAGGGTCCGGGTATGGCCTGCCTCATCACGCGACAGGCGCCCGTGTCGTCCTCGCGCTCTTCGTCGTGTGCGTCATGTCGCATCGCGCGAGCGCGCACACACGGGTGACGCCGTCGGATACGACCACACGTCCAGTCCCGATGACGTCGCCGGCCCGCGCGCAGCAACCCGTTTCCGCGACGATCTCATGCGCGTCCAAGCCCGGTGAACGTACCAGCTGTGGCGCCGACACGTCGGCCGGCGTGGTGCTGCTGCGATCGACGGGCGAGGCGCCGTGCCTGCTCGGGAAGACGTGGGGCTACGATCAGGCGAGCGTCTGGGTGTCGGACGGCTGCAGCGGCGAGTTCGCGACCGGTCCTGCCGCGCCACAGGACACGACGCAGCCCAAGGCACCACGACACATTCCCAACGTCGGGTTCCTGCTCTTCGACGGCGAGAAGGGCCAGATCTACATGCGGCTGTTCAGCTATGGCCGCTATCTGAATCAGCGGAACCTGGAGGAGACCTACGTCGACGCCTTCGGCAACACCCACACCCTCGACCGGCGTCAGGACATCCAGCTGCAGAAATTCTTCCTGCCGTTCTCGGGGTGGTTCCTGAGCCCGAAGTTCCGCTACTACCTGTACGTCTGGTCGGCCAATACGTCGCAGGGCGATCCGGCGCAGGTCGTCGGTGTCGGCAACATCAGTTGGAACTTCAACCGCTTCGTGAACGTGGGCGTCGGCATCACCTCGCTGCCCTCTGTACGAAGCACCGAGGGCCAGTTCCCGTACTGGCTCGGCGTCGACGATCGCCTCACTGCCGACGAGTTCTTCCGGGGCTCTTACACATCGGGCGTCTGGCTCAAGGGAGAGCTCCACACCAAGGTCAAGTACATGGCGATGTTCGCCAACAACCTGAGCACGCTTGGTGTGAGCGCCGCGCAGCTCGATAACCGGATCGATACGCAATCGTTCTCCCTGACGTGGCTGCCCGCGACGGGCGAGTTCGGGCCCTGGGGTGGTTTCGGCGATTACGAGGGACACCAGCAGATGGCCACCCGGATCGGCTGGCATTACACCCACAGCCTCGAGGACAGCCAGAGCCAGCCGGGAACCGAATCGATCGAAAACAGCCAGATCCGCCTGACCGACGGCAGCGTGATCTTCACGCCGAATCTGTTCGGTCCGGGGATCACCGTCAACGAAGTGGACTACCGGATGATGAGCATCGACGCCGGCGTGAAGTACCGGGGTCTGGCGCTCGAGGGGGAGTACTACTGGCGCTGGTTGAGCAACTACAAGGGCGTCAACACGGGAGGCATCCCAGACATCGACGATCGGGGCTACCAGCTGCAGGCGTCAGCGATGGCCGTTCCGAAAATCATCCAGGCCTACTTCAGCGGGTCGCAGATTTTCGGACAGCACGGCGACCCGTGGGAAGTGCGGGGCGGTGCCAACTGGTTCCTGATGAAAGAGCGCGGCCTCCGTCTCAATGGCGAGTGGATGTACGTCGACGGCGCCCCGGTTGGATACACGGCGTATCCGTATCCGGTCGGCGCGAAGGGCACCGTCTTCCACTTCAACTTCGAGGTGAACTTCTGACCGCGAGGCTTCCGCGATGACCACCTCACATGCGCGCCTACTGATCCCATTGGTCGTGCTGGCCACGGCCATGATCGCCGGAGCGAGCCCGAGCGCCGGCGTGAGTCCGGTGCTGCTTCGCGCGCAGGCACCGGCGGCCGCGAGCACCGACGGATTCCACGATTCCCACTTCCACCTGACCAACTACGTTCAGCAGGGGATCGAGGCCGCCGAATTCCTGAACATCATGGGCACGCGCGTCGGTCGGTCCACGCTCTTCGGCATCCCGCTGCAGCAACAGTGGTCGCATGCGAACTCCGGCGACTTCGCGCCGACCTATTACCTGCAGAGCGACGCGCCGCTCTACTACTACTCGTTCACCGACGCGTATATCGCCAGCGTCTTCCTGAAGCTGCCCCAGCAGGCCAGGGCGCGCTTCGACCCGATGATCACCGGCTTCAACCCGGCCGACATGTACGCGGTCGATCACATCAAGCGCGTCCTGGCGACGTTTCCGGGCGTCTTCACCGGCATTGGCGAGTTCAGCATCCACAAGGAGTTCGTCTCCGCCAAGATCGCCGGCGAGACCGCCAGCCTCACCAACCCCGCGCTCGATCGCATCCTCGAGTTCGCCGGCGAGTCAGGGCTCGTAGTCATCCTCCACAACGACATCGACATGCCGTTCGGCAAGGCCGACACCGAGCCGGTCTATCTGACGCAGACCAGAGACCTGCTCGAGCGGCATCCGGGAACGGCGATCATCTGGGCCCACACCGGGCTCGGCCGGATCGTCCGCCCGGTGCAGGTTTCGGCGGAAGCCGCGGAGCGTACGCCGACGCACCTGCAAATCCTCGAAGAGATGCTGAAGGATCCGGCGCTCCGCCACGTGTCGTTCGACATCTCGTGGGACGAGGTCGCGAAGTACGCGGTCAGCTCGCCGGAGGTCGTCGCCCGCGTCGTCGGCATCTTCAACCGGCACCCCGATCGCTTCCTGTTCGGGACCGACACGGTGGCGCCGTCGGGGCCGAAACCCTACTACGCAGTCTTCGATCTCTGGAAGCCGGTCTGGAAGGGGTTGACCCCTGAAGCGAGCCTCAGGATCCGGAAGGGCAACTACGAGCGCATCTTCGACGAAGGACGGCGGAGGGTCCGTGCGTGGGAACAGGCGCACCTGAAATGAGAATGTTCATCAGTCAAGGAGAGACGCACATGCGATTCGAACGGAGCACGAGGCTCGCCGGCGCGCTGTGGCTGCTGACGGGCGGCCTGTGGCTCGGCGCAGCCGGCATCGCCCGGGCACAGGACGGCGCGCCCGCCGGCGAGAACCCCCCGGCCGCCGCCCAGGCCCAGCCGGCGTCCAAGCCGAGCCTGGAGATCTACGGGTTTGCCATGCTCGACATCGGCCACGACTTCAAGGCGATCAACCCGAACTGGACCGACACGTTGCGCGTGACCAGACTGCCGTCGTTCGAGGGAGAGTTCGGCGAGGATCACAACACCTTCGCGGGCGTGCGGCAGAGCCGCCTTGGCGTCCGCACCACGGTGCCGACCGATCTCGGCGATCTGAAGACCACGTTCGAGTTCGAGCTGTTCGGCACCGGGGTGGACGAGGGCCAGACCACGTTCCGGCTGCGCCACGCCTATGGGGAGCTCGGTCAGTTCGGCGCCGGGCAGTACTGGAGCCCGTTCATGGACATCGACGTGTTCCCGAACTCGCTCGAGTACTGGGGGCCTACCGGGATGGTCTTCTTCCGCAACGTCCACGTTCGATGGATGCCGCCGCTGGCCGAAGGGCACAGCGCGATCGTCGCGCTCGAGCGCCCCGGCGCCAGCGGCGACCAGGGCGTGTTCGAGGACCGGATCGAGCTCGACGGGATCCGAGGCCGCTTCCCGCTGCCCGATTTCTCCGCCGCCTACAAGTACTCGAAGGACTGGGGCTACGTCCGTGGCGCCGGCATGCTGCGGTGGATCAAGTGGGACGACACGCTCGACGACGCGTTCGACCTCTCGGGCAGCGCGACCGGCTGGGGCATCAACCTGAGCGCCAACTACAAGCCGACCGACCAGGACGTCATCCGCTTCCAGTACGTCTTCGGCGAAGGCATTCAGAACTACATGAACGACTCGCCGGTGGACATCGGCATCGTCACCAACCTCGGCAATCCCGTCCAGCCGCTCCTCGGCAAGACGATCCCCCTCCAGGGGCTCGTGCTCTTCCTCGACCACACGTGGAACGAGCGCTTCAGCAGCGCGATCGGCTACTCGCGCCAGGACAACGACAACCGGGAAGCGCAGTCCCCGGCCGCGTTCCGTGACGGGCAGTACATGCTCGGCAACCTGCTCTACTACCCGGTACGCAACGTGATGATGGGGGCCGAGCTGCAGTGGGGCCGGCGCGAGAACTTCTCCGATGGCTTCCAGAGCGACGGGTTCAAGATTCAGTTCTCATTCAAGTACAACTTCTCGCACACCATCGGAGGCCAGTAATGACGCTTACCAGGAAGATCGTGTCAGTGTGCTCCTGCGCGGTGGCAATTGGAGCGAGTGCGCTACTCATGCCTTCGCTCGAAGCGCAGTCCGGCACTGAAGTACAGAAGGCGGTGGACGCGGCGTACGCGAAGTTTCGGAACCTCAAGGAAGGGAAGAACGCCGACTACATCCCGGCGCTCGCCAAGGTCGATCCGAACCTGTTCGGCATCGCCGTGATCACCGCCGACGGCAAGGCCTACACCGCCGGCGACGTCAAGACCGAGGTCTCGATTCAGTCGATCTCCAAGGTCTTTACGATGGCGCAGGTGATCCAGGAGCAGGGCCTCGACTCGGTTGCCAAGCGGATTGGTGTCGACGCCACGGGCGCGCGCTTCAACTCGATCATCGCCATCGAGGGGGTGCGCAGCGTCGTCGGCACCGGCGCACCGGAGATGAACCCGCTCGTGAACCCGGGGGCGATCTCCGCAACCAGTATGGTCACCGGCGGCAGCTCGGACGCGGTGTGGAAGAAGATCATCGACTTCCACAACGCGGCGGCCGGCCGCGAGCTGACCGTGCTGCAGGACGTCTACAAATCCGAATCGGACACCAACCAGCGCAACCAGGCAATCGGCGCGCTGATGCTCGCCTACGGCTACATCAAAGACAACTGGCAGCAGGCCGTCGACCTCTACACGCGCCAGTGCTCGATTGGCGTCAACGCGCAGGATCTCGCCACGATGGCCGCCACGCTCGCCTTTGGCGGCACCAACCCGGTGACGAAGAAGCAGGTGATGGATCCGTCCAAGGTGCCGGGCGTCCTCGCCGTCATGGCCACCGCGGGCCTGTACGACGACTCGGGCAAGTGGCTCTACGCCACCGGCCTGCCCGCCAAGAGCGGCGTCGGCGGCGGCATCATCGCCGTCTCCCCCGGCAGGTTCGGCATCGCCGTCGTCTCGCCGCCGCTCGACGACGCGGGCAACAGCGTGCGGGCGCAGCGGGCGATCACGGACATTTCCAACGCGCTCGGCGGCAACCCCTACGCGGCGAAGAAGGCCGGCAGCTGATCGGCCGCCCTGGAGGCATGTCATGGTTCGCACAACAAGGTACATCCGTGGGGCAGTCCTCACTGCGGCGGCCGTGATGGCGGCGACCCAGCCGACGACCGGTCAATCCAGGCCACGCATCGTCATCGTCGCGACCGGCGGAACCATCGCCGGCGCGGCGGCGTCCACCACGGCGGCCGGCTACAAGTCGGGCGCCGTGGCCGTCGACGTGCTCATCGACGCCGTGCCGCAGATGAAGAAGTTCGCGGACGTGCGCGGCGTCCAGGTGTCCTCGGTCGGCAGCCAGGACATGAACGACGAGCTGTGGGTGAAGCTCGCGACCGAGGTGAACGCCCTGCTCGCGCAGCCCGACGTCGACGGCGTGGCGATCACGCACGGTACCGACACGATGGAGGAGACCGCCTACTTCCTCAATCTGGTGGTGAAGAGCGACAAGCCGGTCGTCCTCACCGGCTCGATGCGGCCGTCGACGTCGCTCAGCGCCGACGGTCCGCTGAACATCTACAACGCCGTCGGCGTCGCCTCGGATCCGCGGGCGAAAGGCCTCGGCGTGCTGGTCGTCGCGAACGACGACATCCACGGCGCCAGGGCGATCACCAAGCGGCACACCACGGACGTCGAGACGTTCGTGTCGCCGGAGGTGGGCCTGATAGGCGTATGCCTGTTCGATGACCGCGAGTTCGCGCGCAAGCCGCTGCGCGGGCACACGACGGCGACGCCGTTCGCGGTGAAGCCCGGCCAGACACTGCCGCGCGTGGACATCATCTACGCCCATGCCGGCATGTCCCCCGACCTGATCGACGGCGCGGTGGCCAACGGCGCGAAGGGGCTCGTGATCGCCGGCGTCGGCGACGGCAACATGACCACGCCGGCGCTGGAGGCGGTCAAGCACGCGATTGCCAAGGGTGTCGTGGTGGTGCGATCGACGCGGGTCGGCGAGGGCATCGTCCGCCGCAACATCGAGGTGGACGACGACAAGGTCGGCACGGTGGTGTCGAAGGAGCTGAATCCGGCGAAGTCGCGCGTGCTGCTGAAGCTGGCGCTGACCCAGGCGTCGGATCCGAAGAAGGTCCAGGAACTGTTCGACAAGTACTGAGACTCGAGGCAGCATGGAACCGGGTCTGGCGGCGTGGCTCGTGGCGACGCTGCGCGCGTATCCCGAGCTCGCCGTCTTCTTCGCCCTGGCCGTGGGCTTCGCCCTCGGCCCGTGGAAGCTCCGCGGGTTCACGCTCGGCAACGTCACGGCGACGCTGCTGGCCGGCGTGTTCATCGGCCAGCTCGGCATCACGGTGGGCGGACCAATGAAGTCCGCCTTCTTCCTCATCTTCCTCTTTGCGGTCGGCTTTGGCGTCGGCCCGCAGTTCTTCCGCGGGCTGGGCAAGGAGGGTCCCCGCCAGATCGTGTTCTCGCTCGTCGTCCTGGTGCTCTGCCTGGTCGTTCCGGTAGTGTGCGCGATCTGGGCGGGGCTCGACGTCGGCTATGCGGCCGGCCTCTACGCGGGCTCGCAGACGATCTCGGCCGCGATCGGCGTGGCGACGGACCAGATCGACCGTCTCGGCTACAGCGCCGAACAGGCGAAGGCATACGCCGACGCGGTGCCGATCGGCTACGCGGTCACCTATATCTTCGGCACGATCGGGTCGGCCGTCGTGCTCGCGCAACTGGGCCCGAAGCTCATTGGCGTCGACCTGGCCGCCGCCTGTGCCGACTACGAGCGGCAGCTGGGTGCAGGCACGGTCGGCCTCGACGCCGGCGTGTTCTCGGCGTACCGGGCGGTCGAGCTGAGAGCCTACCGGGTCGGCACCGAGTCCGGTCTGACCGGCCGGCCGGTCCGCGAGCTGTTTCCCGGCTTGCGCGTGTTCGTCGAGCGCGTCAGGCGCAACGACGCGGTGATTGACGCAGATGCGGATACGGTGCTCTCCCCCGGCGACGTGATCGCGATGGTCGGACCCCGCCAGATTCTCGTGGAGCACGTCGATCCGCTGCTGCCGGAAATCCACGACGCGGGACTGCTCGACGTTCCCGCGACGTCGATCGATGTGTTCGTCACCAACGCCGAGCTGAGCGGCAAGACGCTCCGCGAGCTCGCCGATCGCTCGTTTGCGCGCGGCGTCCACCTCAAGAAAATCAGCCGCAACATGGTCGAGATGCCGATCCTGCCGGAGACGGAGGTGCTGCGCGGCGACATCCTGACGATCGCCGGCAGCGCCCGCAACGTGGAGCGTGCCGTGAAGGCCCTGGGCGTCGCGGACCGGCCACTCGAATCGACGGATCTGATGACCGTCGCCGGCGGCATTCTGGCGGGCGGGCTGCTCGGCGCGATCACCGTGAACGTGGGCGGGATCCCGATCAGTCTCTCGACGTCGGGCGGCGCGCTGCTCGCCGGGCTGGTGCTCGGCTACTTGCGAGCGATCCGCCCGACGTTCGGCCGCATCCCGACACCGGCGCTCGTGCTGATGAACACGCTGGGCCTGAACGTGTTCATCGCGATCGTCGGCATCAACGCCGGCCCCGGCTTCATCGCCGGCCTTCAGGACGCGGGCCTGCGCCTGTTCCTATGGGGCATCGTCGCCACCTCCGTGCCGTTGGTACTGGCGGTGCTGCTCGGCTATCACGTGTTCAAGTTCCATCCGGCCATCCTCTTCGGCGTCTGCGCCGGCGTGCGGACGACGACGGCCGCGCTCGGGATGATTCAGGACGCCGGCAAGAGCAAGGTTCCGGCGCTCGGCTACGGCATGCCGTACGCCATCGGCAACACGCTCCTCACCATCTTCGGCATGGCCGTCGTGCTGTGGATGAGCGGGATGGAATAGCGAATCAGGAGAACCCCCAATGGATGCCGTCACGCTGCGACAGTACGAGACCTTGAGCCCCTTCGAGATCAAGAACGACCTCGCGAAGGTCGCCACGAGGACGGCCAAGGCATCGCAGGTCGCGTACCTGAACGCCGGCCGCGGCAACCCGAACTGGGTGGCGACCGAGCCGCGATCCGCCTTCTTCCTCCTCGGCCAGTTCGCCATCACCGAGAGCCAGCGGGCGATGCAGGCGCCGGCCGGCCTTGGGGGCATGGCGAAAGCCTCCGGCGTCGCCTCGCGCCTCGCCGGCTGGCTGGAGGACCACGCGGGCACGCCCGGCGCCGCGCTGCTCCACGCCGTGATTCCGTGGGCGGTCGAGAACTTCCAGTTCGACGCCGACGCGTTCGTCCACGAGCTCGTCGACTCGATCCTCGGCGACAATTATCCGGTACCCGACCGGATGCTCGTGCACAACGAGCGGATCGTCCGGGAATACCTCCAGTGGGCGATGTGCGGCGAACCGAGGCCGGCTGGAGACTTCGACCTCTACGCGGTCGAAGGGGGCACGGCGGCGATGTGCTACATCTTCAAGTCGCTGAAGGCCAACCGGCTGCTGAACCCGGGGGACACCGTCGCGATGGTCACCCCGATCTTCACGCCCTACCTCGAGATGCCGCACCTCGAGGATTACCAGCTGCGCATCGTCGGCATTCCCGCCCGTCAGGAGCAGCGCTGGCAGTTCACCGACCGCGATCTCGAGCCGCTGCTCGATCCCGCAGTCAAGGCGTTCTTCGTCGTCAACCCGGGTAATCCCTACGCGGTCGCCCTGAGCGGCGAGTCGATCGCCGCGATCGGACGCATCCTGCAGCAGCGGCCGGATTTCATGCTGTTGACCGACGACGTGTACGGCACATTCGTGCCCGGCTTCCGCTCGCTGCTCGGCGAATTCCCGAGGAACACGATCGGCGTCTACTCCTACAGCAAGTACTTCGGCTGTTCCGGATGGCGGCTGGGAGTGATCGCGGTCCACGAACAGAACATTTACGACGAGAAGATAGCCGCGCTGCCGGAGCCAGCGCTGCAGGCGCTCGACCGGCGCTACGGGCCGCTGACGCTCACGCCGCGGACGATCAAGTTCATCGATCGCATCGTGGCCGACAGCCGTGACATCGCCCTCAATCACACGGCCGGGCTCTCGCTGCCGCAGCAGGTGATGATGTCGCTGTTCTCGCTCGCCGAGCTCCACGATCAAAAGAAGGTCTACCAGCAGGCCTGCATCGACCTGCTCCGGAAGCGCGTCATGGCGACAATCGAGGGGCTGGGCATCGAGATTCCGCCCAACCCGCTCTACGACTGGTACTACGGCCTCATCGACTTCGAGTTCTGGCTGCGGAAGTACGGCGGTGCAGACGTCGCCGAATGGGTGAAGGCGAACGTGCACCCGCTCGACATCGTGTTCCGGCTCGCGGAAGATCACGGCATCGTGCTGCTGAATGGGGGTGGCTTCGACGCGCCGGACTGGTCGGTGCGGGTCTCGTTCGCCAACCTCGACGACGAGGTGTACGAGAACATCGGGCGGGCCGTGCGGGCGGTGGCGCGCAGCTATGTCGTCGCCTACAGCGCCGCGAAGGGCATTTCGCCGCTGCCGCCGGTGGGCGCGCGCGCGAGCAGCGCGTAGAGGCGGGCGATGGGGAGATGGATCATCGGCATCCTGCAGAAGCACCCGGAGGTCGCCTTCTTCCTGGTGCTGGGCATCGGCTACGGGCTCGGGAAGCTGAAGCTCGGGAGCTTCACCCTCGGCGCCGTCACCGGCACGTTGCTCGCCGGCGTCGCCGTCGGCCAGTTCGGCGTCCGAGTCTCGGGTGAAGTTAAGCAGGCGTTCTTCCTGCTGTTCCTGTTTTCGATCGGGTTCAGGACGGGTCCGCAATTCTTCAGGGGACTCAAGAGCGATGGGCTCCAGCAGGCGGCGCTCTCCGCGCTCGTCGCGACGATGGGACTGGTGGTGGCTTATGGCGTCAGCCGGCTCTTCGGGTACGACGCCGGCACGGCTGCCGGGGTAATTGCCGGCGCCCTCACCGAATCGGCGACGATCGGCACGGCGAGTGATGCCATCACCCGTTTGGGTCTGCCCACCGACCAGGCCGCGGCCATGGTCAACCGCATTCCGGTGGCGTTCGCCGTCACCTACCTGATCGGCGTCGTCGGCGCGGCATGGTTCCTTGCGCAGCTCGCGCCGCGGCTGATGGGAGTGAATCTGGAAGAGGAGTGCCGGAGGTTCGAACAGCAGCTGCACGGAGGGACCGATCCGAAGTCGAGCGCGCGCCGCGACTTCGACTATCGTGCTTACCGGCTGCTGCCTGGCTCGGCGCTCGCCGGCCGGAGCCTCGGCGAGCTCGAGGATCTCGCCCGTGACGCGCGCCTGTTCGTGGAGCGCCTGCGTAGGAACGGCCGCGTACTGGAATCCGAGGGTCAGGTGCTGAGTGACGGCGACACCATCGCGGTCAGCGGCCGCCGCGAGCTGCTGGTGGCGCGCATGGACGAGCAGAAGCTCGGCGTGATCGAAGTGGACGATCGCGAGCTGCTGGACATCCCGGCCGAAACGCTCGACGTGGTCGTCACGTCGGCGGCCGTCGACGGCCGCACCCTCGCGCAGATCGCCGACGAGGACTTCGCCCGCGGCGTGTTCCTGCGCCGGATCACGCGCGCCGGGACGGCGATCCCGGTCTTCGCGACGACCGAGATCCAGCGCGGCGACGTGCTGACGCTGGTCGGCCCGTCGCGCCGCATTGCGGTGGCGGTCGAGCATATCGGCGTTCCCGACCGTGCCACCGACGTGACCGACATGGTGATCGTGGCGGTCGGCATTGTCGGCGGGGCGCTCATCGGCATCCCGGCGTTGATGCTGGGGCGCCTCGAGCTGGGGCTGAGCCTGCCGGTCGGCGTCCTCGTCGGCGGTCTGACCTGCGGTTGGCTGCGATCGATGTGGCCGCGCTACGTCGGCCGCATTCCGGGGCCCACGCTCTGGGTCTTCGAGTCGGTCGGCCTCGCGGGGTTCGTGGCCGTGGTCGGGCTCGAGGCGGGCCCAGACTTCATCGTCGGATTGCGGACGGCGGGCGTCACCCTCGTCCTCGCCGGCTTTCTCACCGTCCTGGTACCCCACCTGGTCGGTGTGGTGGTGGGGTACTGGATCATGAAGATGCACCCCGGCGTGCTGCTCGGCGTGTGCGCCGGCGCCGGCACTGCCACGCCGGCGCTCGCGGCGATTCAGGAGGCGGCCAAGAGCCAGGTGCCGACGCTCGGCTACGGCGTCTCGTACGCCGTCGGCAACGTCCTCCTGGCGCTCTGGGGCACGGTCATCGTCGCGCTGCTGTGAGGTGGACGGCGATGCACCGCGCTGCTGCGCCGGTCCTCGTCGCGGCCATCCTCGTCGGGCTGCCCTCAGCGGCTTGGGCGCAGCCCAAAACCGACGTCGTCACGCTCGGCAACGGCGATCGCATCACCGGCGAGATCAAAGGCCTCGATCGCGGCCGGCTGGAGTTCAGCACCGACGACGCGGGGACGCTCTATCTGGAGTGGGACAAGCTGGTGAGCGTGGTCGCGACCCGGCGGGTGGAGGTGGTGACCGGCGACGGCCGGCGGTTCCTCGGTTCGCTGGGTCCGGCGCGCGAACGGTCGATCGCCGTCGTCGGGGACGTCGAGACCGTGACGCTCGCCATCCCGGAGGTCACGATCATCCGGCCCATCGGCACCAGCTTCTGGCGGAAGCTCGATGGATCGATCGATGCCGGCGTCAGCTACACCCGATCGAGCGGCGTCGCGCAGCTGAACCTCAACTCGGACACGATCTACAGGAGGTTCGCCTCGCAGATGCGATTGACGGCGTCGTTGAACGTGACGGAGACCGAGGATAGCGCGGGGCGCGACGATCGGGGCACGCTCGAGGCGTCGTACCTGCGCTATCCCTGGCGGGAGTGGTTCGTCGTCGGAGCCGGCCGTTTCGAGAGCAACGAGAGCCTCGGCCTCGAGCTGCGGTCGCAGTTCGGGATCGCCACCGGCCCCCGCCTGATCAACAGCAACCGGGCGCAGCTGGCGCTCGGCGGCGGCGTGGTCGTCAACGACGAGCGCGGCGTCGATGTCGAGCCGGTCCGGAACGTCGAGGCGCTCGTGCTGTTCCAGAGCTCGTTCTTCACCTACGATCGGCCGAAGACCAACCTCGATTTCAACATCCAGTACTACCCGAGCCTGAGCAACGCCGGCCGGCAGCGCGTGCAGCTGGACGCCGGCGTGAAGCGCGAGTTCTTCAAGGATCTGTTCGTCGCGCTGACGGTCTACCACACCTACGACAACCGGCCGCCGAACCCGGCGGCCGACACCAACGACGTCGGCGTGGTCTCGTCGATCGGGTGGACGTACTGACGCCCCGTGCGCGAGGTCGCACAGCGAGGCGGGATTCGAACTCCCCCTTTGCTGCCGTACGGGCTCAGAACGTGGAGAGCCTCAGATCGAGGGGCGTGCGTCTCGCGCTCTGACAGCGTGAAGGTCGTCGCGCCTTGACGCGAGGCCTCGAGCAGATCCGGATCCCGTTCCTCGCCAGGCTCCAGGTATCCCACGGCAATCGCCACATACCGACCGGGCGGCAGGGCCCGAATCGAGAATACCGCACCCGATCTCTCGACCCGAGGTCCATCGCGTCGAACCTCGCGACGATCGCGTAGTCGCCGGGAGGAACGCCGAAGATCGTGAACACACGCGCCGCTCGGAGCGTGACCATGGTTACGAGCTGTTGATGACTGACAAACGCCGCAGGGCAGATGTGACGCCCGAGATGTGTTGAGCGGCGTGAGGGTGCTCGCACCGTCCGAGAACTCCACGAGTTGGTCAGGCAACGTCCACCGCGCCTGGCGTTCATTGACTCCAGTCTTCAATCTGAAGGCCCGGTACGCGCGCCATGTGGTCGAGGTTTGCCGTCACGAGCTTCGCACCGCTCGCGAGCGCATGAGCGGCGATCGCCGCATCGAAATCTTCGATTCGAGTACCCCGGCGTTCGAGACCCGCCTTGATGCGGCCGTAGGACTGGCTGACGGCATCTGTCCACTCTGCCCGAGGAATCTCAGCACAAATCAGATCGAAGCGGGACTGCAGGGCCTTTCGACGCCTGGACCGCGGCAGGCGCTCGATCCCGAACGCGATCTCCGCGATGACGGGCTGAGGAATCGCAACCTCGCCAGGAGCGTGCGAGGCCAAGCGCTCCACGAACCCGGCGCTCCCCTTCATGAGCGCCGAGACGGCGTTGGTGTCGAGAACGTAGGTCACAGGTCGCGGGCTGGCTTCGAGCGGCGTGCCTGCTTGACGTTCTCCAGCAGATCGTCAACCGCTTCGACAGTATCGTCGTCCACATCCCGCAGTCTTTCGAGAAACTCCGGTGCCCATCCAGCGCGCTCGGTCACCGCTCGCTCGAGTGCCCGGACGATGAGCCGATTGCGGCTGACGCCGAGTGCCTTGGCACGACGGTCGACCGACTTGAGCAGGGCCGGGGGGATGTGAACTGTCGTCGCCATGCGAATACATTAGCGAATATAGCATGCGGAGCTGCCCGCGGCGGCGAGGCGGAAGCAATCGGTCGGACGGAGCGGCTCCGGACCGCCCCGTCAGGGCACCTTCCAGCGCCATCTGTCACGTCGCTCTAACGCCATTCCAACGGTAAACCATTGCAAATCAAGTAGTTGGCGGTCAATAGCCCCGTGGGCAACCTGGATTCCGTTGATGCCCAGAGGCTTAGTGGATCCGTGAGTGGGCAGCCGACTCACGGTACGCGTTACCTCTCCTCGTTATTTTGCCCGCACGGACGAGGTTTGCCATTTGGCATTCGTTTGGTTATCAAAGCGGACGTGATCGCCAGTCGGTGAGATTGTGGCGTCGCACGACTCAGGGTTGGCGAACGCAAGGTTCATCAGCAGTTCAGCCTCTCCCCATGATGGCTCCAGTGGATCAACCGTTACGTCCCTTGTGCCTCCGCGTCAGGGCGAGACCTCGGACGTACGTGGCCAAAGCAGCCGCTTGACGGTCGGCAGCGCTCGCCGGCGAGTACCACTGATTTGTGCCGTGCACCCACAACAGACGCGGGTTCTCCGGATCGTGCGCCGTCGCGTCGTGTGCGTTCCGCCCGCCATGACGCCATCAGAAACAAAAGGCGCCCGGCCGGCGAGGATCCGGAGGATATCGCAGGGCTGGCGTGACTATCCGGGGGGTAGTCTCTCGCCGAGGGACGAGCAGCACCTTCAGCCTTCGTCGGTCCACGTCTCGCCGTGATCGTTGACGTCCTCTGCGTGGCGGAGTCGCCCGCCCGCCGGACCCGGCCGTCGATGATCGGCGAGCCGCTGATCGCGTGGCACTCCACCGGCCCGGAGGTTCACCTTGACTTTCTAGGTGAGCCGCTCTATCTTTGCCACCTAGAATGTCTACCAAACGAAGCCGCGGTCGCCTCGAGCTCCTGCAGGGCACGCTGGATCTGCTGATTCTGCGCACGCTGCGATGGGGACCGGCGCACGGCCATGCGATCGCCAAGGCGATCGAACGCGGGTCGGATGACGTGCTCCTGGTCGAGCAAGGCTCGCTCTACCCAGCGCTTCACCGGCTGATCAAGCGGGGCTGGATCACGTTCGACGAGGGCACGTCCGAGAACAATCGGCGCGCCAAGTTTTACCGATTGACGGCGAAGGGCCGCAGGCAACTGGACGTCGAAACCAGCAAATGGGACCGGCTGGCCCGAGCCGTCGGGCGCATTCTTCGCCCCGCTGCTCAGGAGTGACGCCATGAAGCGAGCGAGACGAGCGCTGCAGGGCCTGGATGACGACATCCGCGACCACATCGCGCGTGAAATGCAGGACAACCTCGACCGGGGCATGCCTCCGGACGAGGCTCGACGTCAGGCCATGCTCAGTTTTGGCAACGTCGCGCTGGTGAAGGAGCACACGCGTGCCGTGTGGGTGTGGCAGTGGCTGGAACAGCTGGTGCAGGACAGCCGCTATGCGATCCGGACACTCCGCCGGAGGCCTGGGTACGCGGCGGTTGCCATACTCACATTGGCGCTCGGCATCGGCGCCAACACCGCCGTCTTCTCGATCGCCAACGCCGTCCTGCTGCAACCGCTCCCGTACCCTGACGCCTCGCGCCTGTTCGTGATCCACGAACAGCATCCAGCCCCCGTGCTCCGGACGCGGCTCAGCGCGGAGAACTTCCTGGACCTCCAACGCGAGGCACGCGCATTCGAAGCGCTCGGGGCTTACATCGGCACCGGGTTTACGTTGTCGGGGCGCGGCGAGCCGGAGTTCGTGGTGGGACAGATGATCTCCGCCGAACTCCTCGACGCGCTGGGAGTACAGCCGCTCTTCGGCCGCAGATTTCGCCCGGACGAGAACGAGGGCGGCCGCGATCAGGTGATGATCCTGAGCCATCCGCTCTGGCTACGTCGCTACGGCGGCGATCCAGCCATCGTCGGGCAGACGATCACCGCGAACGGCAAGCCGTACATCGTGATCGCCGTGATGCCAGACGGCTTCGACTTTCCGCACAAGCGGTATCAGCTCTGGGTGCCCTTCGCGTTTCGCAACAACGCGCAGGGGATGGTCAACCGCAGCGCGCGCTTTCTGCAGGTCGCCGGCCGGCTGCGCGACGGCATCTCGCCGGAACAGGCGCAGGCCGAGCTGGCGACGATCGCACGGCGCCTCGAGGAAGCGTACCCCGGCGAGAACGCCGATTCGACGATGCGGATGGCGTCCCTGACCGATGAGACCGTGGGCGACGTGCGCACCGCGCTCGTCCTCCTCGTCAGTGCGGTCGGCTTCGTGCTGTTGATCGCGTGTGCCAACGTGACCAACCTGCTGCTGGCACACGCGTCGACGCGCGAGCGCGAAATGTCGGTCCGCGCGGCGCTCGGGGGAAGCCGCGCACGGGTCGTGCGGCAGCTGCTCACCGAAACGCTCGTGCTGTACGGTGCCGGTGCGTGTGCCGGTATTCTCATGGCCGCCTGGGGACTCGGCACGCTGATCGCCCTGAGCCCGCAGGATATTCCTCGGTTGGATCGAACGCGGCTCGATCTCACAACGCTTGCCTTCACGCTCGGCACCACCTTGGTCGCGGGCATCGTCTCGGGGTTGATTCCAGCGCTGCAAGCGGCCAGCCGCGCGACGGCGCAACACCTGAGGGCCGCGGGGCGCACCATGACCGCGGATCGGGCGAGTCGTCGCGCGCGCGCGGTACTCGTCGCGGCGGAAGTGGCGTTGGCGCTCATGCTGATGGTGGGCGCCGGCCTGGCGGCGCGTACCCTGTTGCAGCTCCAGCGCGTGGACACCGGCCTCAACGCTGACGGCGTCCTCACGTTCAACCTGGTCCCGCCCGAAGCGAGCTATCCGAATGGGAATAGCGTGCGCCGCTTCCACCGCGAGGCGATCGAGGAGCTGTCCGTCCAACCAGGTGCCGTTTTCGTGGGAGCGACCTCGCACCTGCCGCTCAGCGGCCAGAACGTCGAGAACCGTGTCACGCCGGAAGGGTGGACACCGCGGTCGCCGAATCAGTCCGCAGTGGCCGGCCTGCGAGGGATCGCCGGCCGCTACGTCGCCGCCATCGGCGCACGCGTCACCGCAGGTCGTGCGTTCACGGACGCCGACACGGCGACTTCGCAACTCGTGGCGATGGTCAACGAACAATTCGCAGGCCGCTACTGGCCCGGGCAGAACGCGGTCGGCAAGCGGCTGAAGCTGGGCGACGAGGGGTCGGACGATCCCTGGCGTATGGTCGTAGGCGTCTACGCCGATCTGAAGCACGCGGGCCCGCAGGCAGAGACTCGGCCCGAGGTGATGCTTCCCTACGCGCAGACGGATGATGCGTGGGTGACGCGATGGATGCGCGGCCTCTCGATGGTCATGCGGACGACGGCGGACCCCGCTAGCCTGGTGTCGGTCGCACGCGGCGCCGTTCGATCGGTTGATCCGTCGGTGCCGCTGGTCGAGCCCCGGCCCATGACGACGCTCGTGTTGGATTCGGTTGCGCAACCACAATTCCGGAGTACGCTCCTCCTCTTGTTCGCCGGCCTCGCGGTGTTCCTTGCCGTTGTCGGCATCTACGGCGTCGTGGCATTCATCGTCGAGCAGCGGTCGCATGAAATCAGCGTCCGCGTAGCGCTCGGCGCGTCGCGTGCGTCCGTGTTGGGTCTCATCCTGCGTCAGGGGGCGACACCAGTCGTGATTGGCGTGGCGATGGGCCTTGCAGGCGCGTTCGGCCTGGGCCGCGCCATGCAAGAGCTGCTGTTCAACGTGGAGCCGGCCGATCCTGTGACGTTCATTGCGATGCCGGCACTGCTCGCGGCGGTTGCATTCGCGGCGTGCGTCGTCCCCGCGTGGCGTGCGCTCGCCGTCGAACCCGTGAGCGCCTTGCGTGCGCAGTAGGAGCGCCAGTCGTCGATACGAAATACCCTGTGAAAAAGCGGGAGGACATCTGGTCGAGCCCCGTTCCCGGAACATCGGCTCCAGCACGTCAGCTCCACGTGGATACCGGCATTTTATCCTGCTATGGGCGATCACCAGGTTGATTCGGGCGCGCAGGTGCCGATCCAGATGCGTGCGGGTGCCAGCCGATTTGTTCATTGCGCGGTCGTACCAACCTTCACGCGAGCGTCGCGGTGGGCGATGATCGGCGCGGCTGCTATCGCGGTCACTCTGCTCGTCCGCATTGTGCAACAGCCTGCCGTTCGCTTCAACCTCAGGACAGTCGCGCCAGTCGACAACGGCGCACTGCCTGTTGCTTCACTGACGTCAGGTGCGACGTGAAATCTCGCAATCGATGAGTTGTGAGCCGATTGTCCTGAACAGCGACCAGTATCCAACGCAATCCGAGCGAAAGTTGTTCGCAGGTACCGGATGGAGCGCGTGCCGGTAGACGAATACGAACTGGACTGCTTGATCACACCTGAACTTGGTCCAGATCGCAGCTGTCTCAACCTCGAGACCTCCTGCGCGAGATGCAGGTGATCAGAACGGCGGTCGGTTGAGCACCCAAGTGGCGATATCCGCCTCGATCCACGCGGAGGTCCGACGCCCTTCCGCGACGACCGCTCTGAAAGTTGGAGCACCTCCGAAATGCCGGAGGCAAGCTCGGAGGATTCGGCTGCACGCGACCATCGTCCGATTGTCCGCATTGCAGTCTCGGAAGTGTGTTATCGAAGGAACTGCCGGCTCGTTTCCTGCATCGACCTAGTTTTGGCACCCGATTCCGGCAAGTAGACACGGTGACCGAACTGGCCCGTTTGAACGCCCTTCAGGTTCGGAATCTGCCCGATCGATGGGTGTTCGCGACGTCGAGCGAGTCAAGTCTCGACGAAGGTGAACTCATTGAAGGCTAGAGCTTATCGCGTGAAAACCTCCGATGAATCCTCGAGCGCCGACCGACTTATCTTCGACATCTCGCTCTGTCGATCGAGACCAACGACTGGTACACCGCCGCGCCGCCGAGGCGGTGATCTGGGGATGTGGCCTGACGATTTGCTTCTTCCTCGCCACCCGGACCTCGTTGGCTCATGAGAAGTGGTTCCATCAAGGCGCATGGGAACCAGCCAACTGGCGAAACCTCTTGCAATTCCCGACAGCGGCCTTGATTGCCGCTGTCGTCGTTGTCACCACTTCCGGTGCGCTTGTCCGCCGTCGCCTGGCGCGTCCCAACGTTTTTCCGGGGCCGGTCGCTCTCGGGGCCAATGCCGCGGGCATTACCCGCTTCTATTCGTGGGCCCCCATGATTCTGGCGATTCATGTTGGGGTGCCGCTTCTGGTGTACGGCATTCAAGGGCACCTGTTCGTCCCGTACCTCAACCTGGAAGGCGTCTGGCAATACTGGCTGGGGCTTATCCAAGTCGGCGCTGCAATCGCCTTGTTCTACGGTGGCCTGACCCGTCTGGCCTCGATCGCCATCGTCGTGGCATGGTTGATTGGAATTGGAGTCTTCGGCCTCGAGCCGATGGTGGAGAACAGTCACTACGTCGGGTTCGCCGCTTTCTTCCTCCTTGCTGGACGAGGACCGTTTTCGATCGATCAGTTGCTCTTTCCCCGTTTGGCTCCACCGATCAACATGATGCGCCTTGCGCCGAGCGCGCTGCGTATCGGCGTTGGCATCAGCCTCGTCGCGGTCGCGTTGACGGAAAAGCTGGCCAACCCACAGCTCGCTCAGTCCTTCCTCCAGCAACATCCGCTGAACTTCACCGCGGCGTTGGGTATGCCGATGTCCGATGCCACGTTCGTGCTGTGTGCCGGCTCAGTCGAACTACTCGTCGGTCTCTTCGTGTTGTTCGGACTCTTCCCTCGCTTGATTATTTTGGTTGCCTGGTTACCGTTCAATCTGACACTGACGATCTTCGACTGGGTCGAACTGATCGGTCATCTGCCGTTTTACGGCGCAATGGCCTTCCTGCTGGTCTGGACACCAGAGGAGGAAGACTTATGGATCACGGGACTGCGGGCGCGCCCAGCGCCAGCTGAAGGCGCGTTCGATCCGGCCGCCTGACGAGACACCCGACAACGAGGAGCACACAACGATGGAGATTAGACCGCAAGCCATGGCGATTCCGGCCGAGACCAGTCACCTGCCGAAGGGGAAGTACGGCCCCATTTATCCAAAAACACCGGCCTGCTACGGCTTCTCGATCCTGGCGAAGATTATTCCCGGGCGCGAACCCGTGTTTCATGAATACGCGAAGAACATTGAGGCGGCCGTGAAAGCCCAGCCCGATATTCTCGCGCCGCTGAAACTGCACTATCTACGGTGGCTGCTGTTCCCGATCAACGGCGAAACGTACTTCATGTACCAGGGCATCTTCGATACGGACTTCGATAAGTACACCGAAGACGCCGTGGCCCTCTTCGGCGCTGCCGGCGTCAGGACGGTGTTCGAGAACCTCGAGGGCTTTCCGATGGATTGGCAGACCAACCCTGAAGGGTTCGCCAGATTTGTGCGCGCGCACCAGGTCCCGAGTTTCCTTGAATACGGTGAGTATCCTTTCTTCAGCGCGGATGAAATCAAGAAAGCCTTGAAGGCTAAGAGCGCGCTGACGGAAATGCTCGATCAATTGCAGTGAGCGGTCAAGGTTCGGTCGAGGCATTTCTGAGGAAGGAGAGAGGATGAGCGACGCAACGAGCGCGCGCACGTACGGCCAGGATTATGTGCTGCCGCAATCTACGCCGAGTGAACACAGCACACCACTCGAACTCGACGATATCCAGAGCGGCGTACTTCGGCCGCGCCCAACTCCCTACGCTGCCACGTACATCGTCTTTCGCATTGATGATCGGAAAGCTGGTCGCGATTTGATGCGTCGCGTGTCGGGGGTGGTCACGTCGGCTGCCAATCCCACCAGTCCGTTGGCCGACACCTGGGTCAGCGTCGCCTTAACATATCAAGGTTTGAAGGTGCTTGGCGTCCCGCAGGCATCGCTGGACAGCTTCTCTTGGGAATTTCGTCAGGGCATGGCGGCGCGTTATACGGATCTGGGTGATACCGGCGAGAGCCATCCGGATAAATGGGAACAGCCGCTGGGCAGCTCGGCTCCGCATGTGGTGCTGGTGGCGGTGTCGCCCGATTCGGAAAGACTTGAGGCGGCTCTCAATCGTGCGCGGGAAACCTATCGGGGGATGTCGGGAGTTACGGCGATCTGGCGTCAGGATTGTCACGCGCTTCCCAACGAGAAAGAGCCTTTTGGATTCCGGGACGGGATCAGCCATCCGGCCATCGAAGGCAGTGGGATTCCCGGAACCAATCCCCACGAGAAGCCGCTCAAGGCGGGCGAGTTTGTGCTGGGTTATCAGGACGAGATGGGCGGCGCCCAGAAGACCGAACCTGAGATTCTCGGCCGCAATGGAACGTACGTTGTCTTTCGCAAGCTTCATCAACGCGTCGGCGCCTTTCGCACGTTCGTGAAAGCGAATTCGAAGAGCGCCGGCCAGGAAGAACTCTTGGCCGCCAAGATGATGGGCCGATGGCGGAGCGGCGCCCCGCTCGCCCTCTGTCCAGTACACGATGATCCTGCGCTTGGCGCCGACGCGACGCGCAACAATGCGTTCCTCTATGAAGCGGACGATCCGGCCGGATTGAAAACGCCAGCCGGTTCGCATATTCGGCGCACCAATCCGCGGGACGCGTCTATTGCCGGTGTGGCGCGCATTCATCGAATGATTCGTCGCGGCACCGCCTATGGTCCGCTTCTGCCTGAAGGCGTCCTCGAGGATGACGGCGCTGACCGAGGCTTGATGTTCGCCTTCGTCGGCGCACACCTCGGGCGACAGTTCGAGTTCGTCCAGTCGCAATGGATTAACGACGGAGTCTTCATCGGCGCCGGAGACGATAAGGATCCGGTTATCGGCTCCGACAGCAAGGGCGTCAACTTCACCCTGCCTCGCAAGCCCCTTCGCAAACGGTTTCAGGGCATTCCTCAGTTTGTGGTGACGCGCGGCGGTGAATACTGCTTTATGCCTGGACTGCGAGCCCTACGCTGGCTGAGCCAGCTGGAAACCTAAAGGCGGAGCCCGTGTTATGAGATCAAAAACCAGTCCCCGTACGTATAACCAAGTCGAGGTTCCTCGTCCGTACACGCCCGGCAGACGGAGGTTCAGCATTTACTGGACCTGGAGCTACCCGTGGGAGTCACAACGCGACCTCACCGAAATGGACAATCGCTTCTCGACGATGACCGAAGTGCGTCGCGTGGCCTGGCCGGCGTACGAGACACCCGAGTATTCCGCCCGGATGTTTCTGCAGGGCATCGCAGGAACGCTCGAACTGTTCCATCTGTCCCTGTTGAGTTTCCAGCAGCTAGTCGGAGAGCAGACGGGACATCCCGTGGCCGTGTATCAGCGCGTCGACCAGGCGGGGCAGAAACTTCCGATCGATGCGGGCATTCTCGACGATACGGACACGTTGATGGTGTTCGGCCTCGATCATCTGGTGACCGAGCAGGAGGCGGCGCCGGGAGAAATAGAAGCCATGCGCGAGTGGCTGAAGCGCGAAGGCACGTGCCTGATTCTGGGTCCGCACCACGATGTCGGCGTCTCTGACGATCTGAAGCAGCGGGCGATGGAATACGCGCATCACCGCGATCCCCTTGTGCCGCGGCAGCAGCGGTTCGGCCAGTACACGCGGTCAGTGATGAAGGGTCTCGGTGTGCCGATTCACAACCAGTACGGATTGCGTCCAGCCACCGTCCAGGGAACGAAACAGCTCCAACCGCTGATCAAACGCAGCGACCTCGACTCGCGGGGCTGGCTCGAAGGCGTGCCGACGTTCAACTTCCATCCGCATCTGCCCCATTACGCCGTCACCACGACCGACGCGTCGGCGATTCACCTGCTCGCGCAGCAGCCGATCGATCTGTCACGGCCGCATCCGTTCACTGAGGCTGGTCACCGCGAGTTCAACATGTTCCTGTGGATGCCGCCGAAGGGAGAACGAGCCGGCGACATCCTGCTGGCGGATTCGACGATCTTCACGACGCTGTTCGGCGGCGATGAGAGCCTCGAGCGGTTCTGGAAGAACATCGCAACGAAGTGACGTCGTGATGCGGCGACTGCGTAAAGCCGCCCGGCTGCTGGCCGCCTGCCTGCTCCTGGCTCCAGCCGGTGCGCAGGCGCAGAGCCGTGGCGTCTATCCGCTCGGCATGACGGCCGTGGGCTCCGGCGTCACGCCAGATCCCGGATTCACGTATGCGAATCAGCTGCTCTTCTACTCGCGCGACGAGTCGAAAGCCCATGACGGATCGGCAGTGCCGGTGAGCGGCCAGAACGCCGTCATCATGGACATGAACTCCTTCGTCTGGGTGAGCCGGCGGACATTCCTCGGCGGGGCGCATTACTCCGCGGTCGCGACGTTGCCGATCGCAAAGAACCAGCTCGTCTCGGATATCCACGGACAGTTGAGCGGCGGTGGCGGGTTCGCCGACTCGTACTACCTACCGCTGATTCTCGGCTGGAACAAAGAACGCGCCTCGATCCGCGCGTTGGCCGGATTCCTCGCTCCGACCGGTCGCTTCAAAGAAGGCGCCAGCGACAACGTGGGATCGGGATACTGGACGCCCACGCTGTCGTCAGGGCAGACCGTCCAGTTAACTGCTGACAACTCGGTGACGTTCTCGGCTTTTCAACTCTACGAGTGGCATACGACCCAAGAAGGCACCGACACGAAGCCCGGTGACTCGATCAATCTCGACTACTCGTTGCTCAGGACATTTGCGTTTGCACAGGGGCCGACGCGCCTGCAGGTCGGCCTCGCGGGGTATGCCCAGCGCCAAACCACGGCGAAGACCGGACCAGAGGTGACCGAGGAGCAATCCCGCGAGCGATACGCGATCAATGCGATCGGGTTCGCGACGAACCTCATTTTTCCGAATCAACGCTTCAATCTCAGCGTCAGGCTTTTCAAGGAATTCCACAATCGCGCGGCCTACCAGGGGTTTTCGTTTCAGCTGTCCGGGGCCGTCAGCTTCTGATCGCATCAGGAACAGGGAATAAGCGCATGGATCTGAAACAGGCAGCCATCTCAATTTGCATGATCGCGTTCGTCCTCTCGAGCATGCTCGCCATGGGCCTCGGACTGCGGGTGAGCGACATCGTGGCGCCGTTGCGGAACTGGCGGTTGGTCATCTTGGCGCTCCTGGCGAACTTCGTCGTCATGCCGTTCGCCGCCCTCACGCTCGCGAGAACCCTGCGGCTGGAAGAGTCGATGGGAATCGGCCTGCTGCTGCTGGGCATGGCGGCGGGCGCCCCATTCCTGCCAACACTCGCACAAATGGCAAGAGGGAATCTCGCGTTCGCCGTCGGGCTGATGGTCCTCCTCATGGTGATCACGGTGGGCTACGTCCCCGTCGTATTGCCCCTGCTACTGCCTGGTGTCTCGGTGAACCCGGCGCAAATCGCGCGATCGCTAGTGCTGCTGATGCTGCTTCCGTTGGGGAGCGCGCTTGCAGTCAAAGCGAATCGTCCGGGCCTTGCCGCAACGATCAAACCGTTCTTCGACAAGACGTCAAACCTGAGTCTGATCGCGCTGATGGCGTTGCAGACGTTGTTGAACGTTCGCAGTGTGGTGGCGGTCTTCGGTACCGGCGGCATCCTCGCCGGCGTGCTGTTTCTCGCCGTGGGCTTTATTGTGGGCTGGGCACTGGGCGGCGCCGCGAGGGAGACGCGATCCGTGCTGGGACTCGGAACCGCGCAGCGAAACATTGCCGCCGCACTCGTCGTGGCCAACCAGAGTTTCGACGATCCGAACGTCGTTGTCATGGTTGTCGTGATTGCGATCGTCGGGCTGGTAACCCTCATGCCGTTGTCACGCGCCCTCGGGCGACGCGTCGCGGCGGCGACGGCCGCTCCGGTCAGGTAAGGCGGATCGTTCCTGGACGATCTATTGGGTCACTCCTCAAGAGGATGGCGGCGCAAGGCCTCGCCAATTCTCAGATAGCGGTTCAGGAGACCGCTGCACAAACGGCCGCGCTGTGGTAGGAGCACGACGTTGGTCACCGCGGATCGATCTATGAAGTGGGTAGGCGATTTCAGCCGTTTAGGATCAACTGGAAATGGTGGGCCTGACGGGAATCGAACCGATGGAGTCCCGCGAAAGGCCGCTCACTGTAGGGGAAACTCGACTGGCAGGTGGTCGTCGGAAATTGTGTCCCAGATTGTGCCCTACCCGGTGTCTACCTTCGACAAACACCGTCACTTACCGGGAGACACGGAGAAAGACCTCCCAGGAGGGAAGTCGTGAAACGACTGCAAAAAATGTGATCGGTACGTGTCCGCGGTTCCGCAGCGCTTTCCAAGCGTGCGCCTTCATCCGCCTTCGCTCGCATGTGAATTCAGCGCGAGCTACGGCGAGATGGCTCGCCGTAGCGGGGACGCCGCGGAGGCGGACAACCACTCGGCCATCTCTCCGCTTTAGAATCAACGAGTTGCGAGCGGTCTGGATCAGGATAGCGCAGAACCCTCCCTCACGAATGTCCGATCTGACATGTCGCGTGCTGCCAATCGCTTGCGGAGACGTGCCCGATGTCGGTGAAGCTGAAATATGTCAGACCTCCCAATGACGCGCGATCGCTTACGGCGGTTTTGTTGAGGCAGTATGGCGGCGGGGGCGTCAGGCGATGAGTTTTGACCTGAGCTCCGGTATTACAGGTTGAAGGATCGTCGACAAGCGGCGGCGTCAGAACCAAGCGCATGGCACTGATAACGGCGATCCGGAGCAACCACAATGAACATCTTGCTGTGGGTACTTCAAGTGTCGCTCGCGGTCGTGTTTCTCGCCCACGGGTGGTTCGTCTTGTCCCCGCCCGCGGCGATGGTCGAGCAGATGAATGCTTTGTTCCCGCGCTCGTTTCAAATCGTTCTCGGCGTGGCCGAGGTCCTGTCAGCCGTGGGCCTCACGCTTCCGGGACTGACGCGCATCCAGCCGTGGCTCGTCTCCGCCGCAGCCGCGGGCGTGATGATCGTGATGGTCTCCGCGACGATCTTTCACCTGATGCGCGGGGAAGTGAGCCCGGCCATCACGACTGCCGTGCTCTTGGCGATGGCCACGTTCGTCGCCTATAAACGCTGGCGAGTCGCACCGATTCGGCCGCGAAGAGCTGCGTAGCTCGCGAGAGCCAGGCAGCTGAGGGTACTCACGCTGAGACTTTTTACGAGGGCCAAGTGAGTGATCACAACACGATGACCGAGTCGGCCGAAGCCACTGCGCTGGCCGCAACTGCACGCGCCGGCGACGAAGCGGCGTTCAACGCTCTCGCGAAGCGCCACCGCCGTGAGCTGCTGATCCATTGCTACCGCATGCTCGGCTCGCTGCAGGACGCCGAAGATGCCGTGCAGGATACCCTGCTGCGCGCTTGGAAGTACCGGGAGAGTCTCAAGGCAGGAGCCCCGGTGCGACCGTGGCTCTACCGGGTCGCGACCAACGCGTGTCTCAATGCCATCGGGCACGACGCGCGAAGGTCGGCGCTCGCAGCGAAGTCTTCTGCCGAAGCTCCAGGCGCGGCATTGGGTTCCGCGGAGGTGACCTGGCTCCAGCCGATCCCGGATGCCATGCTCGAACCAGCGGCCCCGCGCGACTCCGAACCGGAGACGGTGGTGTTGACGCGGGAAACGATCGAAATCGCGTTTCTCACGGTGATCCAGCTCCTCGCCCCTCAGCAGCGGGCCGCGCTGATCCTGCGCGATGTACTCGGCTGGTCCGCGAAGGAGACGGCCGAACTGCTCGAGATCAGCGTCGCCGCCGCCAACAGCGCGCTGCAGCGCGCGCGCGCCACCCTTCGCGCGCACCTACCGTCGCGGAGACCGGAGTGGCCGGCCGGCGTGGACGCCATTGCGGCTGAACGCGAACTGCTGCGGAAGTTGGTCGAAGCCAGTGAGAAGGCGGACATCAGCGCGTTCGAGTCGCTGATCCGTGAGGACGCGGTGTTCCGCATGCCCCCGGTTGCGGAGATTGCCGTCGGCCGCGAGGCCATGTTCAAACTCTGGCTCGAAGCCGGCTTTGGCTCCGAGGCGTTCGGTCGCCTGCGGTGCGTCACCACCCGCGCCAACCGTCAGCCGGCCATGGCCAGCTACGTGCTCCGCTCGGGCGATACGGCCTATCGCGCGATGGCCCTCGATGTGTTTCGCGTCGAGGAAGGCATCATCACGGAGATTGTCACGTTCGGCCCCGAGGTCTTCCCGGCGTTCGCGCTCCCGCTCGTGTCGGACGCGCACGAGGAAGGCCGCGCGTGGCACTGAGGAGGTCAGCATGACCCACACAGCAGCCACCAGCACGGCGGTCGGCACACAATGAACGCCCCCGCCTCAATCACCATCACGCCAGTCCGCGTGGCCGACCTGCTCGCCGATGGCGAGCGGATGCCGGTCTACGTGCACGTCATCGAGCATCCCGATGCGCGCGTGCTGGTGGACACCGGCATGACGGAGCTGCACCCGGCGGTGGCTGACCTCGACCCCCGCCTCCATCCGCTGAGCCAGCAGGACTTCGACCTCGCCGGCATCGACATCGTCGTCAACACGCACCTGCACTTCGACCACTGCGGCGGCAACCACCTCTTCGCCGGCAGGCCGATCTACGTCCAGCGTCAGGAGCTCGACGACGCGCGCAGCAGGGACGATTACACCATTCGCGAGTGGGTCGAGGCGCCCGGCGTGCGGTACGTGCCGGTCGACGGCGAGCTCGAGCTGCTTCCCGGGCTCCGGCTCGTCCCGGCGCCGGGTCACACACCCGGCATGCAGGTGGTGGTCGTCGAGACTGGCGGGCGTCCGGTCGTCGTCGGCGGCGACGTGGCGGTTTGGTTCGGCGAGCTCGACAAGCCGCAGACCGAAGGCCAGCTGCGGGTGCGCGCGCTCGATCCCGCGCTGGTCTGGCTCACGCATGAGCACGAGCCGTAACGACCCCACACCGTCTAAGGCGTGCGACTGCCGCTTGGCGCTCCTTGGAGAGACAGCTTCGTCGTGTTCAACTACTAGAAGCGCGACCCGTCGAGTTCGAACCGCTTGAACATCTCGCGACGCCCAACCGTCGTCATGGTCAGCGCGCGGCTGTCTAGCTCTCGCACGACCCACCGCCTCTCAAGGACGACCCGTAAAAGGGCCGCCCCGAGAGCTCCGCCCAGATGCGGCCGCCGTTCGCTCCAATCAACGCATGCAAACGCGAACCGGCGGCGCGAGGCTCGCGCGGTATCGAGGTCGACACCCAAAGCGGCAAAAGCGCTCGTGCCTTCCGCCGTGAGCTCGTAGGCGCTTCCGGTCGCCGACACCTCGGCGAACCAGCCCTTGGCCAGGAAACGTTCGTGAAGTGCAACGCCCAATACCCCGGCCATGTGGTCGTAACACGATCGCGCCGCACGCAGCCGATGCGGCGTGTTCGGCACGAACGGCATCGCCGGGCTGCCGGCGAGAACGCTCAGCGCCTCGAGCGCAGCACAGACCTCGGTCCCCGCCAGTCTGTAGTACCGATGCTTTCCTTGAGGAAACACCTTAACGAGGCCGTGTTTCGCCAGCAACTGCAGATGCCCGCTCGCCGTCGACGGCGCGACTTCCGCGACAATCGCCAGTTCGGTGCTCGTTCGCGCGCGGCCGTCCGCGAGGCAATAGAGCATGCGGGCACGAGGCGGCTCGCCAATCGCGGCCGCCAGCCGCGAAGCCTTGAGGTCCGGATCGAGAGAGACATCCATGCTTCGAGCCTAGACGAAACGTTTCGCGTCCACAAGGTTCAGAGTGCACTCGAAGTAATTCACGAAGTCGTAGGCACCGGTGGGAGCTGGCTCGAACGGACTCTTGTACGTTCGCCGCAGAAGACAGGACACTCCCACCGCCGCCATCGTTCGCTTTCAGCAGGGGTGGATTCTGGCAATCGCCGGAGACGAACGATTCGTGTGACGTCGAAGCGTGGATGCCATGCGACAACAGTCTTGATGCTCGCGCGTGAACCGCCGATCCGCTCGAGCATCTTGTCGCCCTCGGCGTGAGCAAGAAAGCGTACGTTCGGCGGTTACTTGGAGGTTGGATTGACACCCGCTGCATCTGGACGGACCGAAGCCGCGAAACAGGACGAACCTGGCGGTGTACCGGGAGCACGTCTTCTCGCTGCCATCTTGGTGTGGCTGGTCCTGTCACTCGTCGTTGGGTATGCGACGTTCGCACTCCTACCTCGGGTAGCGCCAGCCTGGGCGTCTGACATCGGCCGCCTGAGCGCCCCCATCGTCGCGGAAGTGTATGGGCTCCTCATCGTCTCGCTCTGGGTCGTGCTGCCGAATGCGCGACAGGCGCTCCGTGTGCGGCCCATCAATGCGACGGGATTCACGGCCGCAGCGGGGATCTGGATTGGCGCTTATGCCCTTACGCTTGTCCTTCACTTCGGGATTTTCGTCGTTGTTCCCGCCTTCCCCTCGCCTTTGGAACTGCTGTCGGTTTTGCGCTTCATTGGGACGGACATGGGTCGCCTACAGGACGCTGATGCTGCGACGTGGATCCTCGCTGGCGGCCGGGCGACGGTGCTCGCTCCCCTCGGCGAGGAACTTCTCTTTCGAGGCGCACTCTTTGGTTGGTTGCGACAGCATCTGTCGGCGTGGCCGACGATTCTGTTGACCGCGATCGCCTTCGCCGGCATCCACGCCGGTGTACCCACAGTGCTCGGTTTAGCGCTCGTAATCGGAGTTGGCGCGGGTTATGTGAGAGAACGGTTCGGGTCCGTCACGCCACTCGTGGTCTTGCACATGCTTCAGAACGTCCTGCTTGTTCTCGCGACGTTCCTATTGTGAACACGGACTCACAAGTGACGCTTCTCTAAACCATAAAAAGGTTGTGCAATCGCGATCGCGAACCTCAAGAGCGAAGTCGAGGAGATCCTCGACGAGACCGTGCGCGGAAAAGTGTGGTGGACCTCGAAATCTCTCGAGATCATCTACGCACGCTGAAACGCGCATGAGACAGGTGCGGTCCCGTGCCGGTGCGACCACGGGAGTCTTGGTGCCGGATTGCAGCCACGTCCGGGGCGACGGCGCATGCGTTGCGAAGCCCCGAGCACTCCCAAGCGGGCGAATCGTTTTCGCGCTCGGGGGAATATCCGCTAACCGTGGTCTGCGTCGGCCGCCCGCGGGTGGCCGTTTGCCCAACGCGAGGCCGCCGCGTTGACCAGAACCCGATCCGCTGGGTGTCTATTCCGACTTCAGATGCCGGATCTCCATACGGAATATTTCGGGGCCTCAGCCGGTTTGGATCGGCGTAGGCAATATGGCGTCTGTGGGCGTCCCTTATCCCCACGATTCACTTGAGTTGAGATGAACGCGGGTCCTGGCGCCCGGCAGCCCCACCCGTCCCCACCACCCCACCGCGCAGGCGTGCGCGGCGGGGGCCCCGGCTCGGCGCCAAAAGCACTTGTCACGCGTGTGGCGCCTGCGCGGCGGGCGGGGCGCCCCGCCGTGCGCCACCCGCGTCGTATGCTCAACTCGAGTGAATCGCGGAGTAGATGAATCCTCGAATCAGCCGTAACCCGCGACGGTGGCACAAGGACGAACCGAGCTGCATCTACACTACCCCGAGGCGATGATCGTGCTCAACGCGACGCTCTTTCATGTCGATGTCTTCGCAACCGCCCCGCTTACAGGAAACGGATTGGCGGTGTTTCTCGATACCGACGGCTGGTCGCAGTCGGTGATGCAACGCCTGACCCGAGAGATGAAGCAGTTCGAGTCCATCTTCCTCTCTGACATCAGTCCTGCCGGTGCGACTGCCCGGGTCTTCACCGTGGAGGAGGAACTGCCATTCGCGGGGCATCCGGTTCTCGGGGCAGCCGCGGTGCTTCATCGCACACAGGCGAAGGAGGCCGAGTGTCGTTCTTGGACGCTGCGACTGCCTCACGGAGCGGTCGCGGTAACCACCAAGCAGCTGGGCGACCACTATCTGTGCGAAATGAATCAGGGCACGGCGGTGTGTGGCGGCGATGTTGCTGCGGAAATGCTAAAGCCCATCCTCGCGAGGCTCGGCCTCGACGAGGCAGATCTCGTCTCTGGAATCAGCGCGAAAGTCGTCTCCACAGGTCTGCCGTATCTCGTCGTCCCTGTTCGACCTGCTGCGCTGGCGCGGGCGGCGATCCAAGGCTCGGACCTCGAGAGTCTACTCGGAACGATGGGGGCGAAATTCGTCCTGGTGCTGGATGTCGAGCGGCCGGAGATCAGAACGTGGGACAACCTGGGACACGTCGAAGACGTAGCGACGGGTAGTGCTGCTGGGCCCGCGGCCGCGTACCTTTTCACCCTGGGTCTCGCCGATCGAAACTTGCCCGTCGATGTTGCGCAGGGTCGCTTTGCAGGCCGCCCGAGCAAACTGGCCGTTGTTGAAAGCAAGGAAGGCCACCTCTTAGTCAGCGGGGAAGTCTGGCCCATCGGTCACGGCGTTCTCGATTTGAATCCAGGCGGCGCGCGAATCTCTGACTCACGGTCCATGACGGTTGGCCCGCCCCGCAAGACGGGACGCCCCACTCCCGGCGAATACGCTGACTACGCCAGGGCAGACATCGCGGCTGTCCCGGGCGACGATGCGATCGACGCCTTGACGCAGCTGGCCGAACAGACGCCGGATTTCTTCCGCGCGCTCGCGGAGGCAGCCGAACGCGGCGTGACGTACGCCCGAGGCAAATGGACGCTCAAAGAAATACTCGGGCACCTGGTTGACGATGAGCGCATTTTTGCGTACCGGCTGCTTTGTTTGGCTCGTGGTGAGAATCGCGAGTTGCCAGGCTTTGACGAGGACCGTTATACGACCGATGGAAAGTTCAAGTGCCGCCCGCTCGAAGCTCTCCTCGTGGAGTACTCAGCAACCCGAGTCGCAACTTTGGCGCTTCTGCGGGGGCTGCCTCCTGATGCGTGGAGCAAGTACGGCCGTGTCAACGGCTACGGCTGCTCGGTGCGAGGGCTGGCCTTTCACATTGCCGCGCACGAGCTCCACCATCAGCGAATCGTGCGCGAACGATACATGCCGCTGCTAGGCTGAGTGCTGGTCTTCTCGTGAAGGCAACATGAAGGTTCTCGCCACCTGCGGTGGCCCATGGCTGTCTCGGCTGCCACGGAGGGCCGGGTCAGTCCCCAGTGCTCCTCAGCCCTTTCGCGGAGCTCGACTGCCGAGGGAAGGCTTCGATGAACGCTGATTCTCACATGACCGACGTGGAGGTCTCGCTGGGAGGTGCGGAGCGCCACCGCTTACACGGCGCAATCGATGTTCTTCAGCAAGTCATCGATGGAATTCCTGCGCCCGTCTTCGTACGCCGAGGACCATCGGTCCGGACCAAGGCGTGCACGCGCCGTTCGTTCGGTCTGCTCTCGGAGGTCGTGCACGGCGACATCGACGATTGCTACGCCGGTGCGTTGCATGACGGCCTCTCGGGCACCCAGGACGCGCGCCGCCCACGCGTCGTGGCCCTTGAGTACCGCGGCAGCCGCCAGAGGAACCAACGTATAGACAAATGCAAATTTGTCCTGGAGGTCCCGGATGCATGTGAGGCTTTCACGGACGACGGCGAAGACCTTATCGGAGCTGCCGCGCCGTAACGCAACGATGGCGCGAATATACAGGCCGAGGGATAGAAACCATGGGCCGGTCTCTTGAAGCGCCGGTGAGGCCTCGTCGAGCAGACGTTCCGCCTCGTCGGCGTCGCCCGTGGCCAGGGCCACCTCCGCCATCCCGCTCAGCGCATGTCCTATTCCCCACGGGATCTCCAGCGCACGGAAGACTTCGACGCTGTGTGCAAACCGGTGGCGCGCAGCGTCGAGGTCGCCGACGGCGTATTCGAGGTGCCCGAACAGATGCTCAGCCTGCGCGACCAGATCCATGTCGCCGGTGCTCTGGGCTCGCGCGAGTGCGCGCGTCGTGGCGGTCCGTGAGCGCTCGTACTCTGCTTGGGCGTACAGCATCACCGCAGCTCCGAGGAGCGCCCTCGAATCGACGGCGGGCGGAAGCGAGGGCAGGTTCAGAACTTGTTCATACCAGCGAAGGCCTTCGGCGGTATGCCCGCGAATCAGCCAGAAGAACATCAACGCCCACGCGATGTCGATAGCCTCTGCGGGACGGTCGTGATCGATGAGCCACGCTAAGGCACCGCGGTAGCTCTCGAGATCTTCACGCACGCGATCCAACCATTCAACCTGGGCGGGTCCAACGAGCCCCTCACCGGCCCGGGCGGCTTCAGCGGTGCAGTACCGCACCAGGCCCTGCATTGCATCGTCGCGTTCACCTGCACTCGTGAGCTCCAGGGCTGCGTATGCGCGCACCGTTTCGAGCGTGTCGTACAGCGGACGACTTGCCACGGAGGTGTCCCGCCGGAGGAGGCTCTTGTCGATTAAGCCAGCCGCCGCACGGAGCCCTTCGTCACTCCCGGGCGACGAATCCTCACGACCCGCAAGGACCGCCGACGCCGCCTGGATCGGAAAGCGGCCCGGCAGCACGCCGAGGCGGCGGAACAGACGCTGCTCGTTCGGCGCCAACAGCTGATAGCTCCAAGCGACCGTCGCATTCATCGTCTGTTGCCGTTCGGGGAGATCGCGCGGTCCGGCGGTCGAGAGCAGGACATCGTGCATGAGCCTGCGGAGCAAGTCCTCGGCTGTTAATGCCTTGATCCATCGGGCCGCGAGTTCGAGCGCGAGCGGTAGTGCGTCGAGCCGTCGGCAAATCGCGCTCACCGTGGGGCCGTTCGTCGCCGTGAGACGAAAGTCAGGTCGCACGTCACGAGCCCGCTCCAGGAAGAGCCGCACTGCGGGCGCGCGCGCGAGATCCGCCGGCGACGCCGTGTTTACGTCCACATCCAGCGCGAGTGGCCCCACCGCGTACTCCCGCTCTCCTCGCACACGGAGGGGGGCGCGACTGGTGGCGAGCACTCGCAGCGTCTCGACTGCAATCAGGAGATCCGTCACGAGCGGCGACACGTCCAGCACGTGCTCGAAGTTGTCGAGCACCAGCAGGGTCGGCTGACCTTCACACGCGATCCGGGCGCGCGCCGACAAGTCGGCGGCCGTGTCGTTGGCGACGCCAAGCGCCTCGGCAATTGCCGGGGCGACGAACGCAGGGTTCCGAACTGCGGCCAACCCTACGAACAGCACACGGCATGCCCCTTCGTCCGAGATCGCGCGTCCGACCTCCAATGCCAGACGGGTCTTCCCAACGCCTCCCGGGCCGATGAGCGTAATGAGACGTGTACCCGGATCTGTGAGCAGGTCGCGTAGCGCTCCCACGTCGGTATCGCGGCCGAGAAGGGGCGTCAGAGGCAGGGGCAGCGAGACGTAACTCAGTTCGTCTACTGCCGTGGCATGAGCGGGAGCCCGGGCGCGCGCAAAGAACGCGTCACGGGTCGGACCGCCCAGGTCGAGAGCCGCGGCCAGTGCGCGCACGGTCTCGACGTGAGGTCGCCGTCGTTCCCCGCGCTCCAACGCGCTGACGCCATGAACCGAGAGGCCCGCAATCGTCGCGAGCTCCTCCTGGGTATAGCCCGCAGCCTCGCGAAGGGCCTTCAGCTGCGCGCCGAATGACCCCGAAGGGCCAGGTTTCATGACCGAGTAATCCTACACCCGGCCTGTGCGGTCGTTGTACGAGTCCTGTGCGGGTCTTGTCGGTGGGCGCCGCGTCGTTCGCACAGCACCATGGCGGCATGGCAACCGACACGCGGGCCACCACGTTTGTGACTGGATCCGCCGGATTCATCGGTTCAGAGCTGATCCAGCTCCTCGTGGCCCGACGCCAGCGAGTATTCGGTCCTCGCGGAGTCAGTGGAGGCGGCCGAGCACCGTTCCTGAAACGTTACTGCTTCAGACCGATCACGCCACGTTGATTGCGCTCGAAATCTCTCGAAAAATCACTGACGCACGCTGAAACGCGCATGAGACAGATGTGGTCCCGTGCCGGTGCGACCACGGCAGTCTTGCTGTGATCGTCGCCTACTCCGCGCGCAACGCGACCAGCGGATCAACCCGCATCGCGCGGCGTGCTGGCACGTAACAGGCGACCGCTGAGACGCCGAGCAACACCGCCGCAGTCGCGATGTAGCTCGGCGTGTCGAAGCGACCGATGTCGAAGAGCATGGTTTCGACGTAGCTCGAGAGGGCGAGGGCGCCGCCGATGCCGATGGCGACGCCGATGATCGCGAGCTTCAGGCCGCTTCCGAGCACGAGGCGCAGCACGTCGCTGCGCTGCGCACCGATCGCCATGCGGAGACCGATCTCCTGCGTACGCCGGCTGACGGCGTACGCGACGACGCCGTAGAGTCCCACCGCCGCGAGGAACAGGGCGACGAGGGCGAATATGCCGAGCAGCAGCATCGAGAAGCGGCGCGGCGCCACAGACTGAGTGATGACGTTCGACAGCGGCGCGATCTCGAACGCCGGCAGAGTGGGATCGACGTCACGGACGACTTGTCTCGCCGTCCCCGCAAACTGTGCCGGATCCCCCTGCGTGCGGACCATCATCACCATTCCGCTGAACGCATCTTGCTTGTACGGGATGTACATCGTCGGCCGCGGCGACAAGTCGAGTCCCTCGTGCCGGACACTGCCGACGACGCCGACGATCTCGTAGAAGCCGTCGGTGCCGTTGCCGATGTCGATGCCTCCACCGATCGGGTCCTGGCCCGGGAAATGACGCTGGGCGAACGCCTCGTCGATTACGGCCACCATTGGGGATTTCGCCGTGTCGTGCGCCGTGAAGGTTCGGCCGCGCCTGACGGGGATCGCAAGCGACTCGAAGTAGCCGGGGCTGGCGACGCGGAAGTTCGCCGACAGCTCTTGCCCCGGCGCGGCCGGCGGACGTCCCTGAATCGAGAACGAGAGCATGTGGTCGGCGAGAATGGGAAGCGTCTGGATCATGCCGGCCGCTTGCACGCCTGGCGTGCCACGCAGCCGCTCGAGCAGGCGATCGAAAAAGGCGTCGCGCTTGGCATCGTCGGGATACGACGTTTGCGGCAGCATCACCTGGAACGAGAGCACATGTTCGGGCGCAAAGCCGGGATTGATACTCGTGAGCCGTGCGAAGCTCCGGATCAGCAGGGCGGCGCCGACCAACAGCACGAGGGAGAGCGCCACTTCTGCGACGAGGAGCAAACCACGCAGGCGGTGACCGCGTGCACCGGTGGAACGGCCGCCCTCCTTGAGCATCGCGCCGACGCCGCCGCCGGTGGCCTGCCACGCGGGCGCGAGTCCGAAGACGAAGCCAGTGGCGATCGTCACGACGAACGCGAACGCCAGCACGTTGCGGTCGAGGGTGATGTCGGCGACGCGCGGAAGACTGGTCGCGCCGAGCGTTTGGATCGGCGCGATCGCGAGGTAAGCGAGCAGCACGCCCGCCGCGCCGCCCGCCAATGCGAGCACGAGGCTCTCGGCGATCATCTGCAATACGAGACGACTGCGTCCTGCGCCCATCGCCGTCCGAATGGCGAGCTCTCGTTCGCGGACGGATGCACGGACGAGCAACAGATGCGCGACATTGGCGCAGGCGATCAGCACCACCATGCCCACCGCAGCAAACAGCGTCAGCAGCATGGGTCGGATCGGTCCGACGATCAGGTCGTGGAGCAGCACGGTATCGGCCGACTCGTCGGCGTTCGTATTGGGATACTGCTTCGCGAGCTGCGTCGCGATCCCTCGCATCTCTGACTCGGCCTGCTGCAGCGATACGCCCTGTTTCAGCCGCGCGATCACAGCGAGGTAGTGCCCGCCACGCGTGGCGTCTGAGGGATCGAGTGCGAGAGGACGCCACAACTCGGTGGTGCGGCCGGCGAAGTAGAAGCCGGCCGGCATCACGCCGACGATCGTCACCGGCGCGTCGCTCAGGCTGATCGTACGGCCCAGGATGTTTGGATCGCTTCCGAAACGACGCAGCCACATACCATGGCTGATCACGATCACGTTGTTCTGCTTCGGTAGGTCCTCATCTTCTCGGAAGCTGCGACCGAGCATCGGCGTGACGCCCAACAACTCGAACATGTCCCACGAGATCAGCGCTCGGGGGATGCGTTCGGGCCCCTCGCTGCCGATGAACGTGTCATTGCCGGTCGTGTAGGCTGCGATCCGGTCGAATACCTGGTTGCGGTCGCGCCAGTCGAGAAAGTTGGCCGGTGCGACCGCGAAACGTCCGTATTGCGGGAGCACCTCCATCACCCTGACGATGCGCTCCGGCTCGGGGTAGGGCAGGGGCCGCAGCATCACGCCGTTCAGGACGCTGAAGATGGCGCTGGTGGCGCCGATGCCGACGGCCAGCGTCAGGATGGCCACGATGGTGAAGCCGGGCGCCTTCAGCAACTGCCGCGTGCCGTAGCGCATGTCGGTGAGCACCTGGGCGAGCATGGTCAACGGTCTGCTCCTTCTGCCGGGCGTCGATGCCAGCTGTTCGATGCGATTGGTGAAGCGCTCCATGCCCGGGCGCGTGTGGCGGCGGTCGGCGCGCGCGACTTCGCGTGCCATGCGGGTCCGATCGCCGATCTGGGCGCACGCGTGCGCATCCGCGTCGGCCTCGGAGGCGCCGCGGGTCCGCGCGTCGCGGTAGAAATCTTCGAGCTGCGCCGCGAGCTCGCGGATGATCCGCGCTTCGCGCTCGGGGGGGAGGTTGGGCAGCGACAGCCGCGAGCGGACGAACGCAGTCCAATCACGCATCGCCCGCCTCGATCACCGCGTTGACCGCGGCGACGTACGCCTTCCAGGTGGCGCGCTGTTGCGCGAGCACGCGGCGTCCTTCCGGCGTCAGGCGATAAAAGCACCGTTCGCGCTCGCCCGGCTTTTCGACCCAGCGCCCCTTGATCCACCCGCGGTTCTCGAGCCGGAGCAGGGTCGGATACAGCGTCGGCAACGCGAAGGTCAGCCGCCCCCCGGACCGCGCCTCGATCAGCTTGCCGATCTCGTAGCCGTGGCGAGAGCGGGCGTCGACGAGGGACAGGATCAGCATTTCGGTGCTGCCTTTTTTGAGTTCCGGGCTGAACACTACGCCTCCAAATATGTAGCGACGCTTAGTATAGACGCAGTTGGCGCATAAGAGTTGGGAGCCTCGGAGACGAGGACCGCCGAGCTGCTCCCCTCGATCCTTGTCGAATGCTGCGAGATCGTCCCAAGCGCCCCACGGCTGTGCCCAGGCTGAGGCGCGCGTCTCCTTGAGGGAATATTTCCTGCTGCACCGAGTTTGTACAGTGTTGGCGGGTGAACTGCGTACCGAACTCAACGACGGACGAACCTTCATGCGGCGGCCTGGCATGAGTTTCAGGTTGGCAATGACGAGGAGCCGCACCATTTAGCCCACGGGTGGGAGCGCGATTGTTCGTCGCCGACTGAACGGCCGTCAGCGCGGCCGCGGGCAAGCCTTTTTCCACCGCGTCGACGAGGCGAACGACTGTCGCGCTCTGTCGAGCGCCAGGCATCGTTCATGCCTTCGGCCGATTGCCCGTTCGATGAGGCATCGCTGCACCAACGTATTGTGGCGCGCCCACCGAATAGTCCAGCGAACGGTCAGCGCTTCTGATTTGGAATAGATGCGCTGATCATTCAGTTATGACGGTGAGGGAACGTTGTCATGGCCGCAGTGCGATTTGCCAAGATTGTCTTCATCGGCGCCGGTATTTGGGGCTTCGTCGTGCTGACGCCGCTCTACTGGCTTGTTGACGTGACAGGCCGTCCCTATGCTGCCCCGACGGCGTATCCGCAGTTCTTCTATGGCTTTCTCGCGGTGGCAATGGCGTGGCAGATCGCGTTTCTCGTCATCGGTTCGAATCCGACGCGCTTCCGACCGTTGATGTTCACAGCCGTGATCGAGAAACTCGGCTACGTCTCGATCCTGACGGTGCTTTATGGGCAGGGTCGCATCTCGGCGACGGATGCACAAGCCGCTGCGCCCGACTTGCTGCTGGGGATACTCTTCATCCTGGCAATCGCGAGGACGCGGCCATCGGAGCAGCGTCGGAGCTGAGGCCCCCCCGTCCACAGCACGAAACCGCGTTCAGCCGCGACGTATCCCGATGTACTCAGCACGACAACAGGATCGAGGATCGGCCCTCACACGGCGCGATCCATGTCCATAGCTCATAACTCCACGCGACAGTCGCATTGACCGTCTGTTGCCGTTCGGGCAGATCGCGCCGTCCGGCGGTCGAGAGCAGGACATCGTGCATGAGTCTGCGGAGCAGATCCTCGGGCGCCAGCACTTTGATCCACGAGGGGCCAGTTCGAGCGCGAGCGGCAGCGCATCGGGCTGCCGGCAAATCGCGCTGACGGTGGGGCGTTTGCAGCCGTCAGGCGAAAGTCAGGTTGCACGTCTCGAGCCCGTTCCACGAATAGCCGTAACGCGGGAACGCGCGCGAGATCGGCGGACGATGTCACGTCGAGGTCCACATTCAACGCGAGTGTGCCGGTCTGTGCGGGTGTCCGCGCGGCCGATCGTTTCAAAACGAAATGATGCTCTCAAAGTGAAAGGCAAGAACGCCAAGGAACACGACGATCACAGAGGAATCCCGCGGGATCGCGACTTGCGGTAAGAGGCGCTGTGTATTACTCGAGAACGGCAATCGACCGTCGGGGCGACAGGGCCAACTCGCGTCTGCCGTCAAGCGCAGAACGTGATCGGCGGCGGGCCTCGTCCACCGGCCCGCGAGCCCAGTACGCGGCCGAGCCCGCGTTGGATCAGGTCCTCGCCGACTCCTTTCCCGCGAGCGATCCCCCATCGTGGACGCCGGGAGTCGCCCGTCCGGGGCCACGCAGGCAGGATCTGAGCGCGGAATCGCGTGACGGCAGCGCCGTGGAGAGCGCCGATCGCGCGCTGGTCGAGATCGATGTCGCCGACCGCTCTCTTCCGCGCAACAGGGGACGCACGTTCATTCAAGGGCTGGCGTCACTTGCCGGCGCGGCCGGCATCGCCCTGCTCGTGCCTTTCGTGATCCTGCTGATCGGACTGCCCGTTGCCCTTGTGGTCGGAGCCGTCGCGGAAGCCATCGGTTGGCTGCTGGCACAGATGGCGGGATAGGAGCATTTCGGTGGGTCGCGTTTCTATCGAAAGCGACGGGACCCGAGTCGTAGAATGGGGCAGTACCGTGAAGGGACCGTCCCGCCCCAGTCAGCCGAAGGTCACGCCGCTTCATCTCGCGGAACTGCTGGACTTCCGTCCGGACCAGGGCATCATCAGACTGCACGAACAACGCGTCGTGATCCTGAGCGCAGCCGCCATGGGGCTGCTGCGCAAGGAGCTCGTCGACACGCTCGGACGCGAGACCGCAAGACGACTGCTGCTGCGATTCGGCTTTGCGGACGGTTATCACGATGCCGTGAGCCTGCGCGATCGATCGAACTGGGCCAGTCCCGAAGAGGGGCTCCGCGCCGGCGCCATGCTGCAAACGCTCGAGGGAATTGTCCAGGCGGACGTGCTGGGAATCGAGCACGATGAATCGGCCGGCCGGTTCGAGGAAGAGGTCGTCTGGCGCCACTCGTACGAAGCCGAGCAACACCTTCATCACTATGGACGAAGTCCATCACCTGTCTGCTGGTCTCTCGTCGGATACTCGAGCGGATACGCCAGCGCGTGCCTGGGCAAGGAGATCTATTTCCGGGAGACCGAGTGCCTGGGACAGGGGGCCAAAGCCTGTTCCGTGGTCGGACGCGACGCGGAGAGCTGGGGCGACGAGATTCGCAGCATTCGCGAGGATTTCCAGGCGGCCAACCTTGGGCAGGAGGTCGAGCGCCTCCGCGAAGCCGTCGGGCGGCGCGTCAAGGAACTGGATCGCCGCGAGCGCAGGCTGGAGCGCCGCGAGCGTGAGCTGAACCTGCTGCGCGACCGCGTCGGCCGGCACGCGGCCTCCAGGCACTTCATCGCCCGCAGTCCGGCGATGGAGGAAGTGCTGGAGCTTGCCGCTCGTGTCGCTCCGCTCGACACCACGGTCCTCGTGCAGGGCGAAAGCGGCACGGGCAAGGAATTCATCGTCCGGATGATCCACGACCAGAGCCCGCGCGCGAGCGCGCCGTTCGTGAGCATCAACTGCGCGGCCCTGACCGAGACATTGCTCGAATCGGAGCTGTTCGGCCACGTGCGCGGCGCCTTTACAGGCGCCGTTCGGGACAAGGCCGGCCTCTTCGAGGTCGCGGGCGGCGGCACGATCTTTCTGGACGAGATTGGCGAAGTCGCTCCCACGATCCAGGCGAAGCTGCTTCGCGCCCTGCAGGAACGGGAGATCCGGCGCGTGGGTGCGGAACGCAGCATCAAGGTCAATGCGCGCGTCGTCGCCGCGACTAATCGCGATCTTCGAGCGGCGGTCGACGCGGGCACCTTCCGTGAGGATCTCTACTTCCGGATCGGCGCGTTCGTCATCACCGTGCCTCCGCTGCGGGATCGACGCGAGGACATTCCCCCGCTCGTGCACCACTTTCTCGTCCGCGCAGCCTCGCGCATGAAGAAGGAGGTGACGGCAGTCTCTGCCGAGGCGATGACGGCGCTGATGAACTACGGCTGGCCGGGTAATGTCCGCGAGCTCGAGCACGCCGTGGAGCGAGCGGTCATTCTCGCCAACGGACCGAGCATCCGCGTGCGCGAACTGCCTCCAGAGGTGACGCAGAAAACGCGACGCCGGGCAGGGGACGAGTCGCTCGACTTACAGGAGCAGGAGCGCGTCATGATCGAACGTGCCCTGGAGCGGTTTGGCGGCAATCGCCGCCGGGCCGCCGAGGCGCTGAAGATCAGCACCGTGACTCTCTGGCGGAAGATGAAGCAATACGGCCTTTCCTCCTGACGCTGCGCCGTGGGTTTTCGAACCACACCCCGCCCTGACCGCGACGCACCGCAGCGCTCGACGAATCGACACGAACCCCTTCAGTGAAACCGGCACTAGAATGGATCACCAGGCGTCCATGAAAGCACTCCAGCCCCTGCCTGACCCCGTCGATCTCGCGCACCTCCACCTGGCGGAGCTCCTCGATTTCCGGCCCGATCAGGGAATCATTCGGCTGCACGAGCAGCGCGTCGTGCTGCTGAGCGCCGCCGCCATGGGACTGATGCGTAAGGAGTTGATCGACACGCTGGGCATCCAGACCGCGCGGCGCCTGTTCCTGAGGTTCGGTTACGCAGATGGGTACCACGACGCGGTCAGTCTTCGCGAGCGATCCAATTGGCCCACTCCTCTCGACGGGCTGCGCGCCGTCGTCCTGCTCCATCGCCTCGAAGGCATCGGCCTGGCGGAGATCACCATGCTGGAACACGATGCCGCGTCAGGCCGCTTCGAAGCGCAGATTGTCTGGCATAGCTCGTACGTGGCCGAGCAGCACCTGCACCATTACGGCACGAGCAGTGCTCCAGTGTGCTGGTCGCTGGAGGGGTACGCGAGCGGCTACGCCAGCGCGTGTATGGGACAGGAGATCTACTTTCGCGAAACCGGTTGCCTCGCTCGAGGCGCAGCCGCGTGCACGGTGGTCGGCAGGGACGCCGGGAGCTGGAAGGACACGCTAGCGGTCCTTCGCTCCGACTACCACGGCGACGATCTGAGCCACCAGATTGAGCGCATACGCCACACAGTGCACCAGCGCCTCCAGGAGGTCGAGCGGCGCGAGCGGCTCGTGGCGAAACGAGAGCGCGAGCTGAACCTGTTGCGCGAGCGGGTCGCTCGTGAGGCCGCCTCCAAACACTTCATTGCGGGCAGCACGGCCATGCAAGAGGTGCTCGAGCTCGCGGCTCGGGTCGCCCCGCAGGACACGACAGTCCTCGTCCACGGAGAGAGCGGCACCGGTAAGGAATTCATCGTACGGATGATTCACGACCAGAGCCCGCGCGCCGGGGGTCCGCTTGTGTCCATCAACTGCGCCGCGCTGACCGAAACATTGCTGGAATCCGAGCTGTTTGGCCACGTGCGCGGTGCGTTTACCGGCGCCGTGCGCGAGAAGCCGGGGCTCTTCGAAACGGCGGCGAGGGGGACGCTCTTCCTGGACGAGATTGGCGAAGTTGCACCGACAGTGCAGGCGAAACTGCTGCGGGCGCTCCAGGAGCGCGAGATCCGCCGCGTCGGGGGAGAACGCACGATCAAGGTCGATGCCCGGGTCGTGGCGGCGACGAATCGCGACCTCCGAGCTGCCGTCGCCGCAGGTACATTCCGCGAGGATCTGTATTTTCGGCTCGGTGCGTTCGTGATCGACGTGCCCCCGCTGCGCGAGCGCCGGGACGATATTCCGGCGCTCGTCCACGACTTCGTGCGCCGTGCGGCAGCGCGCGTGAAGAAGGAGGCCGTATCTGTATCACCTGATGCCATGACGGCGTTGATGAATTACCGTTGGCCGGGGAACGTCCGCGAGCTCGAGCATGCGATCGAGCGCGCCGTGATCGTCGCCCGAGGTCCCAGCATCCGCGTTCGCGAGTTGCCGCCGGAGGTGTCGCAGAAATCTCACGACGAGGTCTCCGATGGCTTCGACCTGCACGTACAGGAGCGGGCCACGATCGAACGAGCGCTCCAGCGGTTTCACGGCAGCCGGCGCGAGACCGCCGCGGCTCTCAAGATCAGCGCGGTGACGCTCTGGCGGAAGATGAAGCAGTACGGCTTGCGCGGCACTCCGTAGCGGACCGGGCACGCGCGGGCTGGCACCGCGCAGGCATCGCGCCTCCGAGCGCTGACGTTCAGATCGAACGGCGCATCTTTCATTTTGAAACCTGCCGTCCGGTCCAGCTTGGACTCCGCCAAGACGAATACGGCCCAGGAACAGGGAAATTGCCTGGGACGGTCTCCCACTCCTGCTGGCCCGGCGCTTGCCTCTCTACTTCTCGTTGAGCTGAAGGAGCTGACATGACTGCACGATCCGTAACCTTCGCCAAGAAAGCCGACATCAAGCCAGGCGAGCTGGCCTTGTTCGAAGTGGCCGGCCGGCGCATCGCCGTCGCGAACGCGGACGGGCGATTCTTCGCGATTGACGACACCTGCACGCACGAGCAGTGCTCGCTCGCCGAAGAAGGAACGCTCGAGGGGACAGTCGTGACCTGCGGCTGTCACGGCGCGCAGTTCGACGTGACGACCGGCGCCGTGCTGGCGCCGCCGGCTCCAGAGCCGGTGACGTCCTACAGGCTGCACGTCGATCACGACGATCTCGTCCTGGAGATCTGAATGCCGCACTCCTTCGTCGTCGTCGGCGCCAGCCTTGCCGGCGCCACTGCGGCTGCCACGCTTCGGCAGGACGGCTTCGATGGTCACATTACGCTCATCGGGGCGGAGCCGCACCTGCCGTACGAGCGCCCTCCGCTCTCGAAGCAGTATCTGCGAGGTGAGACGACGTTCGAAAAGGCGTTGGTCCGTCCTGCCACCTTCTACGACGAGCATCGAATCGAAACCATCTTTGGCGTGCGCGCAACGCGGGTCGAACCGGCCGAACGGATCGTGCATCTCGAGACGGGCGGGCGCGTGCGCTACGACAAGCTCCTCGTCGCGACGGGCGTGCGCAATCGCCGGCCGCCCATCTCCGGCCTTGAGCTCCAGGGCGTTCTCGATCTCCGGTCCGTGGCCGACGCGGATGCGCTCAAGAGGCATATCGAGCCGGGCAAGCGCGCGGTGGTGATCGGGATGGGCTTCATCGGTTGCGAGGTGGCGGCGTCGCTCCGTCAGAAGGGCGTCGACGTCGTGGCCGTCGATCCCTCACCAACACCGCTGTTCCGCGTGCTCGGCGGGGAAGTGGGCACGGTCGTGGCCGCGATGCATCGCGATCATGGTGTCGACGCGATGTTCGACGATCTCGTCATGCGCTTCGAGGGACATGATCGCGTCGAACGCGTGATTACGAAACGTGGTCGCCGCCTCGAGTGCGATTTCGCCGTCGTCGGCGTGGGCGTGGAGCCGGTCGTCGACTTCCTCGCCGGGAGCGGCGTCGGAATCGATAACGGAATCCTGGTTGACGAGTACTGCCGTACGACAGTCGACGGCATCTATGCCGCTGGCGATGTCGCGAACCACCAGCACCCTGTGTTCGAGCGGCGGATGCGGGTCGAGCACTGGCAGAACGCCATGCACCAGGGTGCGGCGGCGGCGCGGAGCATGCTCGGCGCGGGCAGGCCCTACGACTCCATCCACTGGTTCTGGTCGGATCAATACGATGCCAACCTGCAGTACGCCGGGTTCCACAGCGGCTGGGATCGGCTCGTCGTCCGGGGCAGCCTCGAGGAGCGTAGCTTCGTCGCTTTCTATCTGAACCAGGGTCGGCTCGATGCGGTGGTCGCGCTCAATCGCGGCAGGGATGTGCGCCGCACGATGCCGCTGATTCGGTCCAGGGGAGTCGTCGATCCAGAGCGACTGAAGAACGAGGACGTCGATTTGCGCAGCCTTGCAATGGCTGACGCGAGCGGAGGTCAGTGATGAGTCATTCTCCCACAGAAGCAGCCACGCGACAGCCACCCGCTTCACGCGACGCAGCCGGCCCCGCGAACCGGGTCAAGGCGCTGCAGGGGTTCGGCCAGTCTGTCTGGCTGGACTATCTCCGTCGCGGCCTGTTCACGAGCGGCGAGTTCCAGCGGCTGATTGACGAGGACGGGCTCCGCGGCGTCACGTCGAACCCCTCGATCTTCGAGAAGGCGATCGCC
>DASTBU010000017.1:0-6041 GCA_035711845.1 Vicinamibacterales bacterium | reverse complement strand
CTTAAGGCACCTGTCCCCTTAAGGTGCCTGTCCCCTTAAGGTGCCTGTCCCCCTAAGGTGCCAGTCCCCCTAGATGACCCCATCAGCGCGCAGAGTCGCAATTTCTTCACGCGACACACGAAGATCGGCGTGCAGAATCTGATCGGTGTGCTGGCCGAGAATTGGTGGGGCCGTGCGCACCGAGCCCGGCGTGTCGGATAGCTTGACGGGTGTACCCAGAACGCGGACTGAGCCGAGCGCGGCGTGCGCGACGGTCGCCAGCATGTCGCGGTCGTGCAGCTGCTGATCCTGCAGCACCTGGCCGATGTCCCGCACCGAACCGCACGGGACCCCTTCCGCGGTCAGCGCCGCAAGCCACTCCGTCCGGGGCCGCGTGCGCAGCCGCGCGTCCAGCGCGGCCCTCAATTCCGGATAGTGGGCCACCCGATCGCGATTGGTCGCGTACCGCGGATCCTCCGCCATCGAGTCCAGGCCGATGACCCTGCAGCACTTCCGCCACAGGTCATCGTTGCCAACGGCGAGGACGAACTCGCCGTCGGCCGCGACGAACGTTTCGTACGGCACGATCGTCGGGTGCCGGTTGCCCATGCGGGACGGTGGCGTGCTCGTCGCGAAGTAGGCCGCGGCCTGATAGGTCAGCAGCGCGACGGTCGAGTCGAGCATGGCGATGTCCACGAGCTGACCCCCGGCGCCGCGCGCGCGCGCGAAGAGCGCAGCCAGGATCCCGTGCGCCGCGAACATGCCGGTCACGATGTCCGAGACCGCGACGCCGAGGCGGTACGGCGGACCGTCCGGGTCGCCCGTGATGCTCATCAGCCCGCCCTCGGCCTGGACGACCGCATCGTACCCTGGCTCGTGACGTCTCGGCCCGGTCTGGCCGAAGCCCGAGATCGCGCAGTAGACGAGCCGGGGCCAGCGCGTCGACGCTGTGCCGTAGCCAAGCCCCAGCCGCTCCATCGTCCCCGGCCGGAAGTTCTCGACCAGGACGTCGGCGCGCTCGACGAGCCGCTCGAGCAGCGCTCGCCCTCGCGGCTCTTTGAGGTTGAGCGTCAGGCTCTCCTTGTTTCGATTGATGCTCAGGAAGTACGCGCTCTCGTCCCCGACGAACGGCGGACCCCATGCGCGCGTATCGTCGCCCGTGCCCGGCTGCTCGATCTTGATCACGCGGGCGCCGAGGTCAGCGAGCAGCATCGTGCAATACGGGCCGGAGAGCACCCGCGTCAGGTCGAGCACGACAATGCCGTCCAGCGCTCCTTTTCGCCCAGGGCCGGCTCCATGAGTCATAGAATCAAAGTATGCCTCGTGTGATTACGGTGTACTCGGGATCGCAGTGACGGCCCTGCAACCAGGTGAAGGAGTTTCTTTCACGCGCAGGATACGATTTCACGGTTCGCAACGTGGACGAAGATCACGACGCCTACACGGACCTGCTGGCGCTCGGGGTTCGCGCCGTGCCGCTGACCGTCATCGGCGATCGACACGTCAAGGGTTTCGACCCGGACGCGCTTCAACAGGCGCTCGACGATCTCGACGGATAGCGACCAGATCGCTCAATAACGCATATGCGGTCAGCGTCAGGCTCCCATCGAGCTGCGTGATCGCCACGCGTCCCAGCAGATCCGTCTCGAACACGATGGCGTTTGCCACGCCGCGCAGCCCATACAGCAGATCCTCGGGCGGCAGCTCGGTGGGACGGACGATGGGGCGCTCGCCTCGCCGGGCCGACGCCACGAGGCGCAGCCTGTTGCCTCGTGCGACGGCCGCGTGCGCCCGCGCGGAGGTGTCGAGGCCCACGCCGGTCCTGTCGACGTCGTGCGGCGTGACGTCGGCGCCGAGCAGCACGTTGGCGAGCGCCGCAGCCTTCGCCGCGGCGTCCCATCCGTCGACGTCGAGCGATGGATCGGCCTCGGCGATCCCGGCGGCCTGCATCCGCGCCAGCGCGGGCGCGAACTCCTCGCCCTCCTCGAGTGCGCTCAGGATGTGATTGGTCGTGCTGTTGACGACCCCGCGAAAGCCCAGGATGGAAACGGCCGGAAGCGTCTCCCTGACGAGATTGAACACAGGGATGCCGTCCATCACCGCACCTTCGAACAGGAACCTCACGTTGGCCTCGGCGGCCATCCTGGCGAGCCGCCGATAGGCGAAAGCCACCGGCCCCTTGTTCGCGGTGACCACATGGCACCCCGCCGTCAGCGCTCGTTCGACATGGTCGATAGCCGGCCTGCCGTCTTCGATGTTCAGCGTCGTTGTCTCCACGACAACCTTGAGTGCCGCATCCGATGATGCGAGTCGCTCCAGGCAGGCCGAGAACACGGCCAGATCCATCGGCGCATGTCGAGCCACGCGTTGGTTGCCGGCGCCGGCCAGCTGTGACAACGATCCGCCGGACTCGATGAGGGCGGCGGCCACGATGGCATCGAGGCCACCCTGATCGGATATCGCATGGCCGTGATTGCGTGTGGCGATGCCGATCACACGGCATTCGAGATCGAACACAGCGCGCAGCGTCTCGCGCTGCTCGTCGATCAGGCGCGCGAACCGTCGCCCGACGTGGCCGAACCCGATGAGCAAGAGATCAGCGCGCATTCCGCTCCCGATCACCCATCACGCGATCGCGCCGATACCCCGATCGCACGATCCTCCATCGCCCGATCGCGCGATCCCTCGATCGCTCGATGCCCATCACCCGATCGCGCGATCCCCCGATCGCTCGATGCCCATCACCCGATCGCGCGATCCCCCGATCGCTCGATTCCCATCACCCGATCGCTCGATCACCTACACCCGATCGCTCGATCACCCGATCGCGCGATCCCGTTCGATCTCGCTCAGCATCTCCCCGATGCGTTCCAGGCTGCCGGAGAGGTGCACGGGATCGGACCCGAACCCGATGCGCAGGTAGCCGTCCATATCGAAGTGATCGCCAGGAACGACGAGGACGCTCTGCTCATCTCGCAGTCGCTCGATGAGCCTGGTCGAGTTGATCGGATGCCGATAGCGAACAAAGACGATGGCTCCGGCCTCGGGCGCGATGTGATGGAGCAGAGGCGCGCGGCTGGAAATCCAGTGCTGCACGAGCGGATAGTTGGTGCGGACGATGCCGCGTGTCCGGGCGATCAGGCGCTCCCGGCGCCCCGGTGTGAGCGCCATGCGCGCCATGAGGTCGCTGGCGGCGCCTGGCGCGATCGAGGTGTAGTCGTGGATGCCCCAGAGGGTCTCGACGACTCCGGGTGGTCCAACTACCCAGCCGATTCGAAGGCCGGGCAGCCCATAGGCCTTGGACAGGCCGCTCGTGACCATCAAACGGTCGTACCGGCCCCAGACGGTTTCGGTTTCCTGGCCGTCCAGCTCGGCGCCGCGATAGATCTCATCCGAGATCACCCATGCGCCAACACGCGCTGCCGCGCGGCAGACAGCGTCCAGCTCGGCGGCGGTCATGCGAGCGCCGGTCGGGTTGTTCGGATTGCAGATCAGGATCGCGCGAGTGTCCGGCCGGACGATCGAATCGAGCGCATCGAGATCGGGCCGCCAACGGGCTCGCGGACCGTCCGCGTCTTCAATCAGCGCCCATGGTTCAACGGCCGCGCCGAGCGCGTTCACCAGGCCGTGGACCTGCATGTAGTTCGGCGCCATGATCACCACATGGTCGCCGGGCTCCACCAGGTGGAGCAGAACCAGCAGATTGGCTTCGGAACCGCCGTTGGTGACCTCGATGTGCTCCGCCGTCGCGCCCGGATACATGGCCGCGATGAGCGCCCGCAGTTCAGGGGTGCCGTTGGTTTGCGTATAGGCGAGATGTTGCGCGAGGAGAGCGGCCCTGTCCTCGTCCGTGTCCGCCAGTTCTTCTATTCGCAGCGGATGGACGCCGCTTTCGGAGACATTCCACGCGACGCGGTTCTCCCATGTGGACTGCAACCGTTCCATCGCGAACGTGTCGAATTCCATGGAGCGAGTCTACTACGTCGAGATCGAACTCGCGGTCCGTGGTCCCTGCCTTCGCGTGCGAGGCTCAGGCGCCTTCCGGGCGAGGCCTGCTCACTCGGACTTGGACGACTTGTCTTGCGGTAGCCGGCAGGAGGAGAGATATGATCGCCAGATGAGCACGAAGATCAGAGGTGCATTCGTCATTGTGGTGATGTGGCTCGCCCAGTCTGCGGCTTTCGCTCAGCAGCCGCCCGCCCCCGACACCACGCCGGTGGTCGTGACGACCGGAGAGGCCATCGTCAAACGGGCGCCCGATCGGGCGTGGGTCACGGTCGCGGCCGAATCGCGGGCCAAAACGCCACAGGCGGCTCAGAAACAGAACGCAGCCGTGATGTCGGCAGTGCTGGAGAAGCTGCGGGGCGCCGGCATCGCCTCCGAAGCTGTCCGGACGACTGCGGTTGACCTTCAGCCCGAGTTCGACTACCGGGACGGGAAGCAGACGCTGCGCGAGTACGTGGCGCGCAACTCCGTGGAAGTACGGGTGGACGAACTGCCGAAGCTGGGTGAGATCATCGACATGACCGTTGCCTCCGGCGCGACGAGGATCGGCGGCGTACGCTTCGACCTGCGCGACCGGGATGCGGCCGAGCGGGAAGCACTCAAGCTCGCGGTCGCCGATGCACGGCAGCGGGCGACGGCGGCCGCCGAGGGCGCGGGCATGCAAGTGGATCGGGTCGTTCGGATCGAAGAGCATCGCGCCTCGGCCGGGCCTCCCCGGCCGGTGATGGCCATGCGTGCCGAGTCGCTGCAGGCCGAACCCACGCCTGTCGCCCCGGGCGAGCTGGAGATCCGGGCGGCAGTCACGCTGACGGTTGCGCTCAAGTAATCGGCAGAGCGAGCCGATCGAGCGAGCGTTACTCCTTCACAACCACCCCGTCGACCGGTTCGTCCTCGAAGAGTCCGACCAGCTCGGGTGCCCCGAGCGAGCGGGCCGTCTGGTCGATCGTCTCCAGCTCGGGCAGGTCGTCCGGCGCGGTGATGCCCTTGTCTTTCAAGCGCCGGGCGGTGACGAGCACTCGGCTCTCCAGCGATCCGACCGCCCGGTTGTACGCCTCGACCGAGCGCATCAGCCCGCGTGCGACCTCTTCGAAGTGGATCGCCATCACACGGATGCGATCGTAGAGCTGCCGCCCCAGATCGCTGATCTCCTGCGCGTTCCGCGCGACTTTTTCCTGCTGCCAGCCGTATGCGACCGCGCGGAGCATGGCCATCAGCGTGAGCGGGCTCGCCAGCATCACGCCCTTCGTGAGGCTGAACTCGAGCAGCGACGGATCCCGCTGCAGCGCGACGCCGAGAAGCGTTTCTCCCGGCACGAACATGATCACCATGTCGGGCGTCGGCTGGAAATGCTGCCAGTAGCCCTTGTTGCCGAGCCGAACGACGTGGTCCCGGACCTGCCGCGCGTGGTCCTTCAGCTTGCCGTCGCGCGCCGATTCGTCCTCGGTGTCCATGGCGTCGAGGTACGCGGCCGAGGGCACCTTCGCATCCACCACGACGTTCTTCCCGCCGGGCAGGCGCACGAGGAGATCGGGCGTCAACCGTACGCCGTCGACCGTCGCCGATTCCTTGATGTCGAAGTCGCAATACTCCAGCATGCCGGCGGCTTCGACGACGCGGCGCAACTGGAGCTCGCCCCACTGTCCGCGGACGTTGGGTGAGCGGAGGGCCTGGACGAGTCGTCCGGTCTCGGTCTGCAGCGATTGCTGCGCACTCTGCATCGCCCGAAGCTGCTCGGTCAGCGCCGAGTGCGTGCCCACGCGGTTCTGTTCCACCTGCTGCAGCGCACCATCCACCCGCGCCAGCGACTCCTTGAGCGGCTGCACCAGCTCGTCGATCGACTTGTGCCGTCCGTCGAGGTCGAGCTTCGCCGTCTGCTGAAACTCGGAGAGCGAGGCCTTCGCGAGCTCGATGAACGACTGGTTGTTCTGCCGCAGCGCCTCGGACGAAAGAGCGGAGAACGCCTCGCGGAGCTTCGACTCGGCCTCGCGCAGGACGACCATCTTCTCGCCCGTGGCGCGGCGCTCGGCCTCGAGCGCGGCCTGGAGGCGCGCGGCGTC
>DASTBU010000016.1:0-21330 GCA_035711845.1 Vicinamibacterales bacterium | reverse complement strand
GCCCGCCGCGCAGGCGCCACACGCGCGACAAGCGCTCTTGGCGCCGAGGACGGGTGGGGCTGCCGGGCGCCAGGACCCGCGTTCATCTCAACTCAAGCGAATCGCTGGATGGTCACGATGACACGTTGAGCAGGGAGGGGTCAGATCTTGAATTCGCGCAGAATTCACGCTCTGCCCCGGACGGTCTCAGTGTCAGATCGTGAGTCTTGCGCGAATTCAAGATCTGACCCCTCCCTGTCCGTGATGGATACCGACAAGGGACACCTGCTCGCGGCGACTGAACCGGCGTGGCAAGTCGTGGGAAATCGGCGAGGCCGGGTCGTTCGTGCTCCTCGGCCGCCGCTGACGCGACCTATGTCGACCCCAACCTTCGCGACCCACCCGCTAGACAGCGCCTCGGGGCTCGCGTCCGACGGCGTGGTCGTTCCGTTCGAGGATGGGCATTCACGGCAGCTCCCGCGCCTGACACGGGGACCGTTCCGATATGCGACGCACGCGTCGAAGTACCTCGCCGCCCCCAGGGCCCTGACGAGCCGGCCGGTCAAGCAGGCCGTGATCTCCGCCTCGGCGCTGAGTCTGCTCTATCAACCACCAGGCATCGATGGGTATTCACGCGATCCGTTCCTCCGCCCCGACAGCATCGTGTTCGTGGGGATCCCATCAATCCGGTCGTGGAAACCGTCGATCAAGTACGTGACCGGATCCTGCTCGCCGCACGGCACATACCCGTCCAGGCGCTCGCACGACCGACGACTGCGGCTTCGCGCCGTTCGCGGACGACGCATCGACATCACGGGAGGTCGCGTTTCAGAAGATTCGTGCGCGGGTGCAGGGAACTGCTCGTGCTTCGCAGGAAGTGGGCCGCGCTCGTGAACGAGGTGAAGTGCGGGCGGCCGGACCCCACCGTGCGTTGCCGCAAAGGTGGGCCCGGTGCCTGTCCCCTTAATACGGGGACTGCCCTTTTCGGGGACTGTCCCCTGCCGACATCACGATGCCCTGCACCTCCTCCTCCGTGTACCCCGCCTCGAGGAGGACCTCGCGCGTGTGCTCCCCGAGCAGCGGCGCCCGGCCGCGCCCGCGGGCGGGGGTCTCCGACATTTTCACGGGCGGCCCGAGCGTCTTCATCCGGCCGAGCGTCGGATGATCGATCTCGACGACCATGCCTCGCGCAAGAACGTGCGGATCGGCGAAGGCCTCGGCGTAGTCGTTGATCGGCCCGCACGGAATGCCGGCCGACTCCAGCCGCGCCAGCCAGTGCGCGCTCGCGTCCGCCATGGTGATCGCTTCGATCCGCGCGACGAGTCCCTCGCGATTCCGCACGCGCAGCGTCGCCGTCGCGTACTCTGGATCGTCGATCCAGTCGGGATGCCCGAGCAGCCGGCACAGCGCCTCGAACAGGCGATCGTTGGCCGCGCCGAGCGTGATGAAGCCGTCCGCGCACCGGACCGCTTGATAGGGCGCGAACATGCGATGCGCCGATCCGAGCGGCGCCGGCGCGACGCCGCTGGCGAAATACTCGGCGGACTCCCACACCGACAGCGCAAGCCCGGCCTCGACCAGCGACGTGTCGATGTGCTGGCCGCGTCCGGTGCGGGTGCGGTGGTGGAGCGCCGCCAGGATCGCCGACAGCGCGAACAGGCCGGCGCCCAGATCCGTGAGCGGCACCCCGACCTTCGCCGGGGGCCTCCCGGGCTCGCCGGTGACGGACATCAGGCCTGAGACGCCCTGGGCGACGAGGTCGAATCCCCCTTTGTGCGCGTCGGGGCCGGTCTGGCCGTATCCGGAGATCGACGCATAGATCAGCCCGGGATGGTCCGGGGCAAGCGATTCGTAGTCGAGGCCGAACGAGCGCATGACTCCGGGCCGGTAGTTCTCGATGACGATGTCGGCGCGCGTCAGGAGGCGCCGGAAGACGGACTGTCCCGGCGCGGTCCTCAGGTCCAGGACGATGCCGCGCTTACCGCGATTCACCGCGTTGAACCCGGGGCTGTCGGTGCCCGAGGCCCCGGCCATCCGCCTGGTCGAATCTCCCCCCGGCGGCTCGACCTTGATTACGTCGGCGCCCATGTCGCATAGTTGCATCGCGCAGAAGGGGCCGGCCATCACCTGCGTGACGTCCAGCACGCGAATCCCTTCGAGTGCATCTGGGCTCGTTCCCATACGTGCTCCCCCGCGAGGTATTCGTGACTGAGGAGGTGCTCTTCACGTCCGACGGGCCCGTTTCCGTCGTGACTTTCAACCGCCCCGAGGCGCGCAATGCGATGACGTGGGCCATGTACGATGCGCTGGCCGAGGTCTGCGACACCCTGGAACGCGACGATCACGCGCGCGTCCTCGTCCTGCGCGGCGCCGGCGACGGGTTCGTCGCCGGGACCGACATCCGGCAGTTCACCGCCTTCCGCTCTGGCCACGACGGTATCGCGTACGAGCGCCGGATGGAAGCGGTCATCGATCGCTTCGAGCGACTGCCCGTGGCGACCATCGCGCAGATCCACGGCCCGGCGGTAGGCGCCGGGTGCGTCATCGCCCTCACCTGCGACCTGCGGGTGTGCACGCCAGCCGCGAAGTTCGGCGTACCGGTCGCCCGCACGCTTGGGAATTGCCTGTCGTCCGCCAATCACGCCCGCCTCGTCGATCTCATCGGTCCGGCGCGCACCAGGGACCTGATGCTGACGGGACGGCTCATGGATGCGGCCGAGGCGGAGCGCATCGGCCTCGTGGCGCGCCTGGCGGATCCCGCAGACATCGACGCCGCCGTCGCCGAGTTGGCACGCGCGATCGCGGCCAACTCGCCGGTCACGATCCGAATCACCAAGGAATCGATGCGCCGCGTCGCGTTGAGGCGCCGCCCCCCCGCCGGCGAAGACGACGACCTGATCGCGTCCTGCTACGCCAGCAGCGATTTTCACGAAGGGGTGGCGGCGTTCATCGAGAAGCGACGGCCCCGCTGGTCGGGACGCTGAGACTCATCCCCCCGATGAACCTCGCCGAGATCTCGGTGCTCGCCCTGGTGCTCGCGGTCGTCGTAAGCTGCGTCAGCCGACTCAACGTCGGCGTGCTCGCGATCGCCCTGGCCTGGATCGTCGGCGTCTACATCGGCGGCATCCCCGTGAACACCGTGATGGCCGGATTCCCGGGCCAGCTCTGTCTCACGTTGATCGGCGTGACGCTGCTGTTCGCGCTGGCCGAGACCAACGGGACGCTCCGCCGGATCGTGCACTACGCCGTGCGCGTCTGCCGCGGCAACCGCGGCACGATTCCGATCATGTTCTTCGGGCTGGGCGCCGCCCTGTCGTCGATGGGCCCCGGGAATATCGCGACGGCCGCGCTCCTGGCGCCGCTCGCGATGGCGACCGCCGCCGGCACCGGCATCCCCCTCTTCCTGATGGCGATCATGGTGGGCAACGGCGCCAATTCCGGAAGCCTCTCCCCCTTTGCGCCGACCGGCATCATCGTCAACGGCATCATGGCGCGCAACGGCCTGCCCGGGCTCGAGTGGCAGACCTACGCCTACAACCTCGCGGCCCATGCGCTCGTCGCGTTCGGCGGCTACGCGGTGTTCGGGGGCCTGAAGCTGTTCGCCCGTTCTGAATCCCGCAGCGGCGGCGCGCCGCCAGCGATCGATTTCCCCGTGCCGGCCCCTGCAGCCGGCGAGGCCGCGTCCAGCCGCGAGCAATTCGAACGGCGTCACTGGATCACGCTGGCGGTGATCGCTGCATTGATCCTGTCCGTGATCTTTGCCAACGTGCACGTCGGGATGGGCGCGTTCCTGGGAGCCGTGATCCTGGTGCTGACCGGATCGTCGGACGATGGAGAAGCGTTCAAGCGCATGCCGTGGAGGGTGATCGTCATGGTGTCCGGCGTGACGGTCCTCATCTCGCTGGTGGAGCGCACTCAGGGGCTCGACCTGCTCGTCTCGCAGATCACCAGGGTGTCGTCCGGAAGCACCGTCGCCCCACTCATGGCCTCCCTCACCGGCGTCGTCTCGGTGTACAGCAGCACGTCAGGCGTGGTCCTGCCGGCCTTCCTGCCGATGGTGCCCGGGCTGGCCGAGCGGCTGCCGGGCGCCAGCCCGCTCGACATCGCGACGGCCATGAACGTGGGGGGGCACCTGGTGGACCTCTCACCCCTCTCGACGCTCGGCGCGCTGTGTCTCGCGGGCGCGCCGCTCGAGGCGAGCCGGACGCTGTTCAATCAGCTCTTGGCATGGGGGCTGTCGATGTGCATCGTTGGGGGGCTGCTCGGTTATCTGATTCTTTAGGTTCCCAGTTGGAACCCTTTAGTTCGAAGGAACAGGCGGCGGCCGTCGGGAACCAGCCACTAATAGATCACGCCCATTGTTTTCTGTGATCATTCTCTCTCGAGCGGTTCGAGCCGGGGGGGCGATTGCCCACGCACGCGTTGACTTGGGGGGGCTCCAGCGGCTCGCGCCTCTGGGAGCCCTTCAGCTATCGCCCGCCCGACGGCGGGCTGGTTGTCGTGCGCTTCAGCTCCGCGCGCAGCACCTCCACCGCCTTCTCGAGCTGCGCGTCGCGACCCTTCAGAAAGTCGCCCGGCAGATTGTCCACGTACACGTCTGGTGGGACGCCCCAGTTCTCCATGTTCTCGCCGTCCACTGTCCAGACCCCCGTACCGGGCGTCCGGATGGTCGACCCGTCGAGGAGCGTGTACGAGCCAGTGCCGATGACGGCGGCCGCCGTCGGCACGCCGATCACCTTGCCGAGACCGAGCGCGCGGAAGCCGGCAGGGAACATCTCGGCGTTCGAGCCCGAACGCTCGTTCTGCATCACCACCATCGGGCCGTAGAAATTCGCCGGGCGCGGCTGTCGGAAGCCGGCGTCGCGGCCCATCGTGTACTGATACTGCCGCCCCGAAAGAATGGCCAGCAGCTCCTGCTCGATCCCGCCGCCGCCGTTGAAGCGCTGATCGATGACCAGCGCCTTCCTGGTCCGGTTCGACGCCAGGTCGAGCACGAACTGGCGGAGGGACGGGGCGTTCATCGCGCGGATGTGCAGATAGCCGAACTCGCCGCCGGTCAGCTTGTCGACGATTGCGCGGCGCTCGTCCACCCACCGGGCGTACCGCAGATCGCCCATGTTCTCGGCCGGCTCGACGGTCACGGTCCACGCCCCCTCCTTCACCGGCTTCTCGTTGATCGTGAAGTGGAACTTCGAGCCGGATGCCAGCGTGAAGTGGCGCCAGTAGTTGTCCGACGCCTTCAGATCGCTGCCGTTGACCGACAGGACGAAGTGACCGGTCCTGATCTTGAGGTGGTCGCGATCGGCCGGACCGTTCTTGTAGATGTGTCCGACCTTGAAGAAGCCCGACGGATCGGCCACCAGGTCGAACCCGGGATAGCGGGTCTGTTCGGTTGTGGGCAGGTTGCTCGGGCCGCCGCTGACGCCCGTGTGCGACGCGTTCAACTCGCCGATCATCATCATCATGACCGCGTGCAACTCGTCCTGATCGGCGACGTGATCGAGCAGCGGCGCGTAGCGCGTGCGCGCCGCGGGCCAGTCGGCGCCGTGCATGCCCGGATCGTAGAAGCGGTGCTTCATGATCCGCCAGCCCTCGTGGTACACCTGCGAGCGCAGGGCGCGGCGGTCGACCTCGACGTGTGCCGCGTAGTTCACCTGACGGGCCGTGCTGCCGCCGCCGCTCCCCTGGTCGGGCTGCGCGCCTGGCGTGGCGGCGCCGCCGCGACCGCCGCGGCCCGCTCCCGTGGCCGCCGTCGCGCTGGCGGGAATGGCCGCGGCGAAGAGACCGGTGCCGGCGCGGAAATAGAGCGTCCGCCCGTCCCGTGCGAAGACCATCGCGCCGGCTACGCCGCCCGCGCCGCCGCGGCCCCGCCCCCGCCCGCCGGCACCGCGCCCGGCGGCGTCGGCGGGGGGACGCGGCACCGGCGTCACCTGGCCACTCTCGACGTCGACGATGGAGATGCCCGGCGCCCCGGCGCCTTCGCCGGCACCACCCCCGCGCCCGGCCGCGGTCGTCGTCGCCATCGTCAACGCCACCGCGTGGCCCTGCGGCGCGGGCGTGAGGCTGCCGAACGAGTTGCCCTGCACCGGCAGACGCTCCGCGCGCCGCGCCAGGCCGCTCCAGTCGATGCGCACGTCAGGAGGCGGCGGCGGCGTTCCGGCGGCGCCGCCCGCGCCGCCCCCTCGACCGGCCTGGCGCGCGGCCGCTTCGGCGGCCAGGCCCTCCGCCTCGTTGTCGATGTCGCGATCGAGCGGATCGCGGTCCCGTTCACCGAGCGCCAGCACGTACAAGTCCATCGTCGAGCTGATGCCGCCCTGCGTCGCGATGCCGTTGCTCGCCGCCTCGATCGAGGTGAAGACGAGATACCGGCCGTCGGCCGTCCAGACTGCGTTGTTCTCGGCGTAGAGCAGGCTGTCGTCGGAGATGTGGCGCTCCTCACCGCCGGTGATCGGCGCGATATAGATGTGCGGCCGCAGCGTCGGATCCTGCTTCGAGAAGCTGACCCACTTGCTGTCGGGCGAGACCGCAACGGCCCCGAGGCGGCCCATTTCGGTCGAGGTGATAACCGCCGTCTTTCCATCCGCCACGGTGTAGCCGTAGAGCCGCTTGCCGGCGCCCGTGTACAACAGTGATTTCGAGTCCGGCGTCCAGACGAGGAAGTCCTTCTCGTTGTCGAGATCGGTGATTCGCTTCGGGTTGGACCCTTCCTGATCGGAGATCCAGACCTCGTCGCGGCCCGACCGATCGGAGACGAAGGCGATGTAGTTGCCGTCGGGCGACCACGTCGGGGACTGGTTGCGCGAGGCCATCGGGTCGGGCAGGATGCGCGTGATGTCGCCGCGGTCCGTGGCAATCGTCATGATCTGCCCGCGCGCGGAGATGACCGCGCGCCGGCTCGAGGGCGAGAGGTCGAAGGCGTCGACCTCGTTTTCCACCGTCACGAGCTCGACCTGGTTCTCCTTCTCGTCGGCGGCGATCTGCAGCGTGATCTCGTTCGTCTTTCCCGAGGCGACGTCCAGCTTCCAGAGCCCGAAGTTCTCCTCGTAGACGATCGTGCGGCCGTCGCTCGAGATCGAAGGCCAGTAGAGCAGGCTCGACGCGTTCTTCGTCACCTGGACCGGCGGCCCTCCTCCTGCCGGGATCTTGTAGATGTTCTTGACGCTCTTCCGCACGGCAGGGCTGCCCGGCTTGACGTTCTTGTCGTCGGGCAGCGGGTCGGCGACGTAGTAGATCGCCCCATCGCTGCCCCACATCGGCCAGAAGCGGCTGTAGCGTTCCTGCTGCAGCAGCGGCCGGAACGACCGATCGGCGACGTTCATGATCCAGAGATCGGCGGCGGCCGATCCGCGATAGTGCTGCCGCGTCCAGGAGCCGGGATGGCGGTTGTAGACGAGGGAGGCGCCGTCGGGCGAGTACGTCGCGTAGTAGCCGCGGTCCATCGGCAGCGGCGTCTCGAGCCCGCCGTCGACGGGGATCTGGTACAGGTTGGCCACCGTCGGAAAGGCGCCGTCGCCGCGGGTGGCGCGGAAGAGGACGTGCCGGGAATCGCGCGTCCACCCCACGACCTCGTCGTTGCCCGCATGGAACGTCAGGCGCGTGGGAATGCCGCCGCCGGCCGGCACGACGAACACGTCGTTGCTGCCGTGGCGGTTCGACGAGAACGCGATGAACTTCCCGTCGGGCGAGAAGCGCGGGAAGGTTTCGCGGGCGACGTTGCTGGTCAGCGGCCGGACCCGTGACCCGTCTTCCGAAGCGAGCCAGATGTCGCCGAGATAGCTGAACGCAATCGTGCCGGCGTGATAGTCGGGATGGCGCGCCAGCCGGGCCGGACCGGGTGCCGGCGGCGCGGCGTCGAGCGCCAGGACGAACGTCACCACGAGCGCCACGAACGGAAGGAGCCTTCGAGCCATGCGGTCACCTCCAGCCATGTGCGGAGATAGTAACTCAGGGCCCCTCTCGAAACCCAGAACCCTCTGGAACCCCTCGAACCCGGCGCTTGCCTCTCGACGTCGGACGCAGTAGAACTCCCCTGGCGATGGTAACAGCCAGGCGGTCGCTCCGGCATGGGCCCCGCGGCTCTGTCCTGTGGACAGCGGCGAGCCGCGCACCGGGTGGTCGTGAACCCCTGGAGGAAAGGAACAAGCGCTGACTCCTGACCGCTGGCGGCGGGTCGAGTCGCTCTGCCACGCGGCGCTGGCGCGCCCAGCCGGCGAGCGCGCGACCTTCCTCGCCGACGCCTGCGGCGACGACGTAGCGCTGCGCGCGGAAGTCGAGTCGCTCGTCGCGCAGGCGGAGTCTTCACCATCGTTCCTGGACACCCCGATGACGGCTGCGGACTCGCCCCCCTCGCCGGTCGGCCGTCAGCTGGGCGCATACCGCCTCGACGCGCCGATCGGTGCTGGCGGGATGGGCGAAGTCTACCGAGCGAAGGACACGCGGCTCGGGCGCGACGTCGCCCTGAAGATCCTGCCGGCGGCCTTCGCTGCCGACCCGCAGCGCCGCAGCCGATTCGAACGCGAAGCACGCGCGGTGGCGGCACTCAACCACCCGAACATCTGCACCATCCACGACGTCGGCCACGACCAGGGGATCGACTTCCTCGTAATGGAGCTGGTCGACGGCGAGTCGCTCGCCGCGCGGCTGGCGAAAGGGCCGCTGCCGCTCGACGAGGCGCTGGCACGCGCGATGGAGATCGCGGATGCGCTGGACAAGGCCCACGGGCAGGGCATCATCCACCGCGACCTCAAGCCGGGCAACGTGATGCTGGCGAAGAGCGGGTCCGGCAAGGCCACGCACGTCAAGCTGCTCGACTTCGGCCTCGCGCGCATCGTGCAGGCGGCCGTCGGCGCCGGCGTGTCGGTGCCCACCGACACGAGCCCGATGACGGAGGCGGGCGCGCTGCTCGGCACGCTGCAGTACATGGCGCCGGAGCAGATCGAAGGACAACCCGCCGACGCCCGCACGGACGTCTTCGCCTTCGGCGCGCTGTTCTACGAGATGCTGACCGGCCGACGCGCGTTCGAAGGGTCGAGCACCGCGGCAGTCATGGCGGCGATCCTTCGAGAAGAACCGACGCCCGTCGATCCTCCCGGCGTGGGCCGAATCGTGCGCCGGTGCCTGGCCAAGGATCCGATCCGGCGTTACCAGTCCGCCCGCGATCTCCTCAATGACCTGGCAGAGGTTCGAGAAAGTCTCGCGTCCGGGCAGTCCGAGCCTCGGAATATCCCTCTGCCCCAGAGGAGGCGGCGTGCCAGCGACAGAGCTTTTGGGTGGCTTGCACTCGGGGTTGCCGTTGTCGCGATTGGGATTGCGGCTTCCGTCACATGGAATCGACCGACCATTCCGGCAACGTTCAGCGGGCGCCTGGACGTTCAGCCGCCCGACGGCGTCGCGATCCTCCCGTCGCAGCCGCGATCCGTTCTCGCCATCTCGCCAGACGGCCAGTGGGTCGCGTTTCGCGGCTTCGACAGTCGAACGCGCGAGACCGCACTGTATCTACGATCCATCGGCGAGCTCGGGACGAGGATGATCGCGCGTCAAGGGCACGTCCCCTTCTTCTCGCCCGACAGCCGCTGGCTTGGCTTCCTTGCGGACAGCGCGATGTTCAGGGTGCCGGTGGGCGCGGGTCGCCGGCAACCCATCTGCGAGCTGCCCGAGATCGACTCGGTCCGTGGAGCCAGCTGGGGTGACGACGGCACGATCGTGTTTACGCTCGACAGGGCACTCTGGCGCGTGCCTTCGGAGGGGGGCGCACCCACGCGGCTCACGTCTCCCGCCTCCGGCCAACGGCACTACTGGCCTCACGCACTGCCAGGCAGCGCGGCGGCTGTTTTCACGATCAATCAAGGTTACAACGACAGATGGCGCACAATCGCATCGGTCTCGCTGAAGACCGGAGAGGTTCGCGTGTTTCCCGCACTGTCGGGCACGGCTCCACGTTATGTCCGCAGCGGACACCTCGTGTACAGCAGGTTCGGGGCGCTGCATGCGATCCCATTCGACTTACCAGAGCTGGCGATCTCTGGCGAGGCCGTCAAGATTCTCGACGACGTTAATACTCACTTTGGATCGGGATCCGTGGCGTTCGACGTCTCGACATCGGGGTCGCTGGTCTACATCCCCGGAGCCGATCGGGTTCCCGAGAGCGAATTGGTCTGGCTCGACCGTGAAGGGAACGCCGCGCCGCTGGTGCAGGAACGAAGAGCCTACCTGGGCGCGGCGGTGGATCCGTCTGGTAAGCGGCTGGCGGTGGCGATTGCTGATGAGCTCGGCGAGGCGGATCTCTCGGTCTATGAAATCGATCGGCGGGCCTGGACGGATCTGACCGAAGGAATGCATCTGGGAAGTCAACTGGTTTGGTCCCCGGACGGGAACTGGATCTTCTTCACATCCTTCAAATCTGGCGAAGCGGAGTTGTATCGAACACCGTCGCGAGAAGGAAGCCCCGAGCAGTTGACGTGGGCCGCCGAGTACTGGGAGCATCCGAGCAGTGTCTCGCCAGACGGGAAAACGCTTTTCTTCTGGCGGACCGAAACATCTCAGTCGGATCTGATGACGCTGAACCTCGAGCCCCGCGCCAGACCGAATCCATTCACGAAGACCCCCCAGTTCTTTGAAGCGGTGGCGCGGATTTCACCTGACGGCAGGTGGGTCGCGTATGAATCCGATGAGAGTGGTGGCGGACAGGTTCACGTTCGCCCTTTACCGGGCCCTGGCCGCTCGTATCGCGTCTCGGCAGTGGCAGGCAGGAATCCATGGTGGAGCACCGACGGACGCGAGCTCTTCTATCAGCGCGGTGCCGAGATCTGGGCCGTACCGGTAGAACCGGGCAGTACGTTTCGGCCCGGCGCGCCCCGAATGCTGTTCAGCGCGGAATTCCTCTCACGACCCGACAGTCTTGTCATGTCGGGACATACGTCGGAGCGCTTCATGGCGATTCGGAGCGATCCGCCCCCTCGCCGGGTGATATACGTACCTAACTGGCTCGAGGAATTGCGTCAGACATTCACCAAGGCAAAATGACTGCCTTCAGGTGAAGCCGGAGGAGAGTCTGATGGCTATGATGTCCGATGTCAGTCCGGTTCTTCCACACGCCTTGGCGCTCGCTCCCCTCCTGAGCGAGCACGCCTTGCATGCCGAGGAACTGAGGACGATGCCCCGGCACGTCGTGGAGACATGTGCCGCGGCGGGCCTCTTCAAGCTCGCGCTGCCGAAGTCGCTCGGCGGACTCGAGTGCGATCCGCTGACGATCATCCAGGTCATCGAGGAACTATCGCGCGCGGACGGGTCGGGCGGATGGACCGTCATGATCGGCAACACCACGGCGTTCACGGCCTGGCTCGAGCCAGTCGTTGCGCAGGAGATCCTGTCCACCGCTCCGAACGCGCCGATGGCGGGCCTCCTGATGCCGAACGGCACGGCCGTGCCCGACGGCGCGGGCGGGTTCACGATATCGGGGCGCTGGCCGTTCAACAGCGGCGCGCCGCACGCCGCGTGGTTCTGCAGCGGGATCATGGTGATGGACGGCGACCAGCCGCGCATGGTCCCGCCCGGCCGGGCCGACTGGCGCTTCGCATTCTTCCCTGCATCGGAGGCGACGATCGTCGACACCTGGCATGCAGCGGGTCTGAAGGGCACCGGCAGCCACGACATTACGGTCGACGGCATTCGCGTTCCCGAGGAACGCACCGCCGCGCCGTTCTTCGAGCCCGCACGGCACGACGGGCCGCTCTATCGCATGCCGCCGTGGAGCATCTTCATGACCTTGATGGCAGGTCTTCCCCTCGGCATCGCCCGGCGCGCCCTCGACGAGTTCACGGAGCTTGCGAAGCGAAAATCCCGGAGCATGGAGGGAACCTGCCTCGCCGACGATGCGGCCATTCAAGTGGATATCGCCCAGGCCGAGGCGGACCTGCGGGCAGCGAGAGCGCTGGTGTTCGAGACCTTTGCGCAGACGTGGAAGTCCCTGCAGGAAGGTCCAAACTCGCTCGAAGAGCGGACACGCATGACGATGTCGGTGGTGCAGGCCGTGCGGCTGTGCGCCCGCGCTGTCGATGTGGCCTTCCAGCGTGCCGGCGGCAGCGCGCTCTACGACAAGAGCCCGCTGCAGCGCTGCTTCCGCGACATCCACGCCGCGGGCCAGCACATCGCCCTCAGCCACGAGACGTGGAAACGGATCGGCAAGTCGCTGTGCGGCATCGAGCAGCCCACATACATGATTTAGCGCCAGCTCAACCACCCGGCCGGGATGTTCGACGTGGGAGAGCGGGTGGCTGTCCGGGACCGCTGCCGGCGCGCGAGCGAGGTCAGCGGACGAGGTTCAGTTCACGCAGGAGATGCCACGACCAGCCAGAGGTGTGTCGCCGCTGCGGCCATCCGGCGGTCATAGGCACGACGGCGCGTGAGGGATGCGCCGAGCATACGGAAACTGGCCATAAGTTCTACGAGGTTGAGTCAGGACGCAGGTCGGCGTAATGCACTCGGGGTTTCATGCGCTGGGCCAGATGTAAACGTTTGTCTCCGCGCGTTGACAGGTCGCCGACTGCCAGCTAGGCTGGCCCGGCACCGTTCAATCGGACATTCCACGAGGACGAACACCTCAACCCGCGGCTTGGAAGAACAGAGAGGTCGGCTGTGACAGGCAAATTGATGCTCGGGTCGTGTCTCGCTGTCGGTGTCGCCGTCGGGCTCGGCTGGAGCCATCGCATCGACGCGCAGTCCGGGGGCTCGCCGGTTCCGTTCAAGCTCGGCACGTTCGAGCGCGACGCGGGCCGGCCTTTCGTGGGCCTTGTGCTCCAGGACACGCAGGTCGTGGAGATCGCACAGGCCAATGCCGCCTTCGAGGCAGCCAACGCCTCCGCCGGCAGGCTGACGGCGCCGGCCGACATGACGCAGCTCATCGCGGCGTACGATACCGGATGGAAGGATCGGCTGGCGGCGATCGCCGCGCAGGTGGCAGGGGCCGGGAGCAAGCCCGCGTATGCCGTCGCGATCGATACCTTGAAGGTCGGGCCCCCAGTACGGCCGTCCATCATCCTCAATGGCGGCGGGAATTACGCCGAGCACTCGCAGGGCATCGCGGCGCAGCAGAAACGTGCGGGACAGGCAGCTGCGGCCCCGACGCCCGCCAGATCGGCACCTGGCATCTGGGAGCGCAAGGAGGACGACACGCGCGAGAACCCCTATCTCTTCATCAAGTCGCCCACGGTGGTTACCGGTCCGTTCGATCCGATCGTGATCCCACGAGGGCGAACGAACATCGACTTCGAGTGCGAGTTCGCCATCGTGATCGGCCGCCCGTCGAAATACGTGCCGGTCGCCAGTGCGGCTGACCATATTTTTGGCTACACGATCGAAATCGACGTCTCCGACCGCGGCGGCCGCGGCGATCGGAAGATGGGCGGATCCGACTGGCTCGTCGGCAAGAACCATGACACGTTCGGGCCCCTCGGCCCGTTCATCGTCCCGAAAGAGTTTTTGAAGGAGCCGATGAACACGCGGCATACGTTCACGCTCAACGACCAGGTGATGCAGGACTCGAACACCAGCCGGATGACCCACAACATCTACGAGCTCGTGCACTACGCGTCGAACATCCTCACGCTGCGCCCGGGGGACGTGATTGCGGGCGGCAGCCCTGCGGGAACGAATATCGAGCGCGCCGAGCCCCGATGGATGCGGGCCGGAGACACGGCAAAGTGCGCGATCGAGGGAGTCGGCACACAGCTGCATCCCGTGGTGGCCGAGGGAAAGTCCTGACACCTTGTCGTGACAAACAACTGGCCGGATACCTCGACGCGCGGGCGCGTCCGGCATCGAGGGACCCAGTCCCATGGCTCAGGCAGGACATCCGGTCCACGGGCACGAGTGATCGGGTGATCGAGATATGACGCTCGTCATACAGGCCTCTGCCGGCCTGTAGACATACTCACCTGTCGGGTGCCTCCCGGGCTTCGCATCCGCTTCAGGAGGGTGTTCATGCGTCGCACGTCTGTCTTCATCGCCGCGGCCGGGCTGATCGGGGTGCTTGTTTCGAACCACCCCACCGCCCGGGCCTCCATCGACCAGCCCGATACGGCGGCCCAGAAGACCGCACTGCTCGCTCCCGAATCCATCCGCACGGAGCACGAAGCCATTCACGGCGCGCTCGTGGAAGCGACGAGGGCCCCTGGCGCGGTGGGCGCGGCAGCGAAGGAGCTGGCCACGGTGCTGCATCCGCATTTCGTGCGCGAGGAGGAAATCGCGCTGCCTCCGCTCGGGTTGCTCGCGCCGCTGGCGGCTGGCCGGACGCCTGCCGGCATGGACGAGGCCCTGGTCATGTCCGACACCCTTCGGAAGGAAATGCCCCGGATGCTCGAAGAGCACACAGCCATCCGCGCGGCCGTCGACAAGCTCCTCCAGGTTGCGCGTCAGGAGAAGGCGGAACAGGCGGTCGGCGTGGCCGAGGCGCTCGCGCTGCATGCGAAGACCGAAGAAGAAGTCCTGTATCCGGCGGCGATACTGGTGGGCGACGTGATCCGCGCACGAACGACGCGTTAAACCGTAGCGCTCGATCTGCGCGTGCGACCGAGCGCGTGCCGCCAGAGCCCCCGTGCCAGCGCCCCGAACGTGAGCGTCCACGCGGCAAGCGCCAGAACGGTGAACACGCTAGGGATGACGGACAGGAACTCGAGCTCCAGCGCGCGCGCCATTTCGAAGGTCGAGACGGCGTACATCCCGAGCGGGAACACGGCCCCCCAGTAGAGGGGGTCGTAGGCGACCGGGAAGCGGCGGTAGATGTACCGCCAGATCCCGAGGACGATCAGCATGGGAATCCACCAGGTCCCGGTCGCCCAGTAGAAGACGGTGAAGCCCTTGAGAAAAGGCAGCATGGAGCGCAGGAACGGCGCGTCCGGCGTGTTCTCGATCAGAATGGAGCCGGCCAGAGTCGAGATGGCCATGGCGCCCATGTTGATCCAGTACGGGGGCGCGAGGTCCGCGGGCGAGAAGCGAAAGAACGTATATCGATAGAAGATCAGCGAGATCATCCAGATGTAGAGCATTCCGCCCCAGAGCCACATCGAGAGCGCGAGGAAGTTCATCTCCAGCCGGTACGGCTGCCGCACGTGGGCCGCGAGCAATCCGCTGAGCACGGCCACCGACTGCGTCGCGACCACGGCAATCAGCCACGCGCCCGTGATTCCCTCTGCCAGCGGCGGTTTCTCTTCCTTGACGATGAGCGCGGTGAAGATGGCGTAGGTGAGGACGATCCACAGCACCGCGCCCGTGATCCAGAACACCCACGCGAGCGGCACACTGCCGACGATCCTCAACGTCTGCGAGCCGAGCAGGCACGTCGCCGCGACCGCCGTGAAGAACCCGGGACCCCGCTGGTGATCGGTCAGGTCAGCCAGAAACTCCCGGCGGTACCAGAGGGCCCGCAGGCCGGTCAGTACCAGCAGCGTCGGATAGGCGACGACGTTGAGGCCGAGCAGCGCCAAGGCAATCCAGCGCATCCCGGTCTGATGGGCGGCCACGGAAACGATGCCCGTGGCCATCACGAGCGCGAAGTACGCCGGCGACAGCGTTTTCGTTCTCAGCCGATCGACCGTAGGACTGGTCGCCTGCGAGTTCGTCTGGCGGGTGGACGAGATGGTCGGCATGATACGCCGGCACGATCCCGCGCGTCACGCGAGTTCGTCCCGATGGCTTCAGGAGGCCGATCCACCGGCCGCACCCGGGAGTCTCGAACCAGCGGCGTCGAGCGCAGCAAGAGTTCGGGCGCAGATCTGGTCGGGGCCACCGTGGGCGGACACGTTGCGCAGCAATCCGAGTTCGTCATAGTAGTCGACGAGCGGCTGTGTCTCGCGCTCGTACGTCGCCATCCGCCTGTGCACCGCTGCCGGGCGATCGTCCTCGCGCCGGATCACGGCAGCGCGGCACTGGTCGCACACGCCCTGACGAGTAGTCGGCCGCCGATCGACGTGATACACGGCCCCGCAGCCGCTGCAGACTCGCCGGCCGGCGATACGATCGACGATCACTTCCACCGGCAGCTCGTAGCGCACGACCGCATCGAGCCGGATGCGTTCGCGCGCCAGGATACGCTCGAACGTGCGGGCCTGCGCGAGCGTTCGCGGGAAGCCGTCGAGCAGGAATCCCCCAGGGCAGCCCAGGCAGTCGATTCGCTCGCGTACAAGGCAAATCACCGTCAGGTCCGGTACGAGCGCGCCACGCTGCATGGCAACCACCGCATCACACATGGCATCGCTGCGCTGCGACGGGTCGAGACTGCGCGCGGCGCGGAACAGGTCACCGGTCGAGAGATGGCAGGCGCCGAGCCTGTTCGAGAGCAGCGCGGCCTGAGTGCCCTTGCCCACGCCCGGCGGGCCCAGCAGGACGAGCCTGAACGGGCGGGCCACCGAAGGCACCTCGGGACAGGGTGCATCGGGCCCCTCGAGCCACCTGCTACGGGATTGGTTGGACGTCACGAACGCCTCCTGCCGCCGGCCTCAGCTATGGTCATTAACGTTGATTGGCCCTCGTCGATCAAGAACCCAGAAAGGTCGGATTTCAAGCCCGCAAGAGTCAGGCGGCCAAACGGTCACCTCTGTCGGGTTTCGGTTGGTTTCCCGTCAGGGTGCGCTAGTCGTCACCTGTGCGCTCATTCGACGGAGCGCCGTCGATTCCCATGCCCGCCTCGCGTGGACGCTGATCGGACGCCTTGTCACGACCCGATGCGCCCTCGCGCGAGCCCGCTGGCACTGGACCGCCGCGTGCGATGCCCGCCGTCCACCCTGGTGGATCGCTCGCTGGAAACGACTCCTCCAGCGCCTCGTCCACCATCCGCTCATCTTTTTTTTTCATGAGACCCCTCGGCCCTCTATCCCCACCATTCACGTGAGTTGAGATGAACGCGGGCCCTGGCGCCCGGCAGCCCAACCCGTCCCCACAACCCCACGGCGCAGGCGTGCGGGGCCGGAGACCCCGGCTCGGCGCCAAAAGCACTTGTCACGCGTATAGCGCCTCCACCCCGGCGCCTGCGCCCCGGCGTGCGTTTTCTGTACACCGGGGTGTCGAGGCGGGCCTGGCGTGCGCCACCCGCGTCGTATGCTCAACTCACGTGAATCGCGGAAGTGGAGGCGCTCCAGACAGGATACGCCGTTGCGAGACATGATCGCCGTCATAGGGCGGCAGAGGACCTCGCTGCTACGGTAGGGCTCAGGAGAACGCGCGTATGATTGAATCAACACATCAGCTGGACGCCCGGAGCCTGTCGCCCGCCGAACACGATGCCAGGATCCTCAGCCTGTTCGATTCGCTCGGCGTCGGCGAGGCACTCGTGCTCACGGATGACCGAGTGGTAGGACCCATCCTGAAACACATCGAGGAGAGACACCCCGGCGAGGTGGAGTGGAGCTCGCTCGAGGCGGGGCCCAAGCGCTACCGCACCGAGATCCGCCGGCGAGCGGCAGGGTCGACGCGCACGGTCTCCGAATACCTCGGATTCGACCACCACCGGCTCGACGGGATGCTGCCGGAGATCGAGGGTCTGGTCACGGCCCACGACTTTGCACGCGCGGCGGAGCGCTTCGCCGAGTTCTCGAGCGGGCTCAACCGCCACATCGAGGCCGAGGAACAGATCCTGTTCCCCGACTTCGAGCGGCGCACGGGTATGCGGTCGGGCCCGACGGTGGTGATGCGCGCCGAGCACGTGGAGATCCGGAAGTGGATGGCTGCGGCAACGGCGGCGCTCGAGGCGCAGGACGCGGTCGGCTTCGGAAGTGCCGTGGGACGCATGACCGACGTCCTGACGATGCACAACATGAAAGAGGAGCAGATCCTCTACCCGATGGCGGATCAGGCGGCTGGGGATCTGCGCGCGCAGGACGATCTGGTGCGGCAGATGCAAAGGTTGCTCTGAGGCTGCACATTGGAGGTTCGTCGACTGCAGATTGCAGATTGACTGTCGATTGGGGATTGTAGATAGGGGATTTGATTCGGAAATTGGGGATTCGATTCGGGGACTGGGGATTGATTGAGGATTGTCGAGAGCGGATTGGAGAGTGGGAGGCACTCAACCGGTCGACCGTGCGGTGACGCACGAAGAACCCAGCCAATCACCGAAGAGAATCCGCAATCGCCACTCGTCAATCGCCAATCAATCCGCAATCTGCAATCGACGAATCTCCAATGTCCCTCCTCAAATACGCGTGAATCGCGCGCGCTGCGCGCCGGCCGGCGCCCATGGCTGAGATGACCGTCGCGCCGCCGGTCACGATGTCGCCGCCGGCGAAGACGCCGTCCTTGTTCGTCGCGCCAGTCTCTTCGTCGGCGACGATGGTGCCCCATCGGCTCACTTTCAGATCCGGCGTCGTCGATCGAATCAACGGGTTCGCCCCCTGGCCTACCGCGAACACGACCACATCGACTTCGAGGTCGAACGCGGAGCCGGGGATCGGGACAGGCGCACGCCGGCCGGAAGCGTCCGGCTCGCCGAGCTGCATCTGCTCGCAGCGCAGCGCGCGTACGCGGGACGTGTCGTCGCCGACCACAGCGATCGGAGCCGCAAGGAAGATCAATTCGACGCCTTCTTCGCGTGCGTGCTCGATTTCTTCGGCGCGCGCGGGCATCTCTGCCTCCGATCGGCGGTAGACCAGATACGCGCGCTCCGCGCCCAGGCGGAGTGCCGTGCGGACCGCATCCATCGCGGTGTTGCCGCCGCCGACCACCGCCACGCATCTACCGTGCACGATGGGCGTATCTGTCTTCGGAAAGAGATACGCCTTCATCAGGTTGGATCGGGTCAGGTACTCGTTCGCCGAGTAGACGCCGATCAGGTTGACCCCTGGAATTTTCGGGAAATGCGGAAGCCCCGCGCCCGTGCCGATGAATACGGCCTCGTAGCCGAGATCGGTCAGCAGCTCGTCGATGGTGAACGTCCGTCCGATCACGTGATTCAGCTCGAGCGCGACCCCCATCTGCTCGAGCGCGGCGATCTCGCGCTCGACAATCGCCTTGGGCAGGCGGAACTCGGGAATCCCGTACATGAGCACGCCGCCGGGTTTGTGCAGCGCCTCGAAAATCGTCACGCCGTGACCCAGCCGCGCGAGGTCGGCCGCCACGGTCAGGCCAGAGGGACCCGAGCCCACCACCGCGACGCGATGGCCGGTCGGAACTGGCCGTTCGTCGAGCGCTCCGCCGGTGCTCTGCGCTGCGGCATGGTCGGCAACGAAGCGCTCGAGTCGTCCGATGGCCACCGGATCGAACCGGACCCCGAGCGTGCATCGCTTTTCGCACTGGTCTTCCTGCGGGCACACGCGGCCGCAAATGGCGGGCAGGACGTTCTTCTCGCTGAGGGTACGAAACGCGCCAGTGAAGTCGCCTCGCGCAACCTGCTGCACGAACGCAGGGATGTCGATTTCGACGGGACACCCGGCGACGCACGGCCGGTTCTTGCACAGGATGCAGCGGTCTGCCTCCGCAATCGCCATTGCCACGCTGTATCCGCACGCCACTTCATCGAACGTCCGGCGCCGCTCGGCCGGCTCCAGACAGGGCATCGGGGTCTTTGTTTTCTGCGTGATTCGCTTCGCCATGGTCCTCTTCAGACGTCAACTCCCAAGGTTCGCTCAGCCGAAGGCTGCGTGCTCAATCGGGCGTTGGGCGTTGGGCGTCGACGCCGTGCAGGTTCGCCACCGCTTCCTGCTCGCGATACGCGGCCAGCCTCGCCATCAGCTCTGCGAAGTCGACCTGGTGCCCGTCGAACTCGGGGCCGTCCACGCAGACGAACTTCTGCTCGCCACCGATGGTGATTCGGCAGCCACCGCACATGCCGGTGCCATCAACCATGATGGGGTTGAGGCTCACGATCGTCCTGATCCGGAGCGGCCGCGTGAGCTCGCACACGGCGCGCATCATCGGCACCGGACCGACCGCGACGACCTCGTCGAAGGGCGCCTCCGCCGTCGCAACGGCTTCTGCCAACGCATCGGTTACCAGCCCGGTCCGTCCGTAGCTCCCATCGTCGGTCGTGACGATGCAGGCGTTGCTGATGCGCCGTGCATCCGCTTCGAGGATCACGAGCTCGCGCGTGCGCGCGCCCAGGATGGTCAGGACGTATCCCGACGCCTCGCGCACCCCCTGGGCGATGGGAAGCACGACCGCGGCGCCGATGCCGCCGCCGACGCAGCACACGCGCTGGCGAGGCTCGATGCGGGTGGGCTGTCCCAGAGGCCCCGCGACGTCCTGGATCGCCTGGCCGGGTTGCATGGAGTTGAGCTCGCGCGTTGTCTTTCCCACCCCCTGGACGACGAGCGCGATGGACCCGCGAGAGGAATCCACGTCCGCAATGGTCAGCGGGATTCGCTCCCCGCCCTCGCGCAGGCGCACGATCACGAACTGCCCCGGTCGCCTCTTGCGGGCAACGTGTGGTGCGCGAATCCACAAGCGCACGATATCGGGGGCGAGGGTCTCTCGCGAGAGGATCTGGTGCATTGGTAAGCCTTCGGGAGCGGTTCCAGTACCCCGCTCGGGCCGGATGCTGCAGGTGGAGCAAGAAGCGTGCGCGGCTGGCATGAGGCCGAAGGATCGGCAAGAAAACAGGACCCTGCGGCTGGTCAAAGGCACACTGTCGGATTTCCGGCATCAGGCTGCACCGAGACCAGGATCTCGAGCGGCTTCGCGACTATCCTCCATACGTGGATCTGGTCCGGTTGAAAGGTTGACGTCGCGGCGGCGGGACCACCGAGCGCGTTCGTCACGCTCCTCTTCCTCCAGCCCCGCCGCCACCGAACGAATGTCCGCCTCCAGCTCCGGCAGCAGCACGTCCTTCAGGGCGTTCAGCGTGCGGGAGGTTCGCTGCAGCGCGCGGTGGAGGTTTCGAATCGCGGTTTCCTGGGACGCCAGCTTCAGGAGCTCGGGAATCAGGCCCGCAAACGACCGCGCCGCGGAATCCATCGATGCCGCGGTACCGCCGGGGCCGTAAGAGATGTGGAACGGCTCGAGCGACGCCTGGACGAGCGGCAACCGGACACCCAGCACGCGATCGTCTCTCACTTCCACTGACGCAGGCGAGATCTGCGCCAGGGCCGCGGCCTCGCATCCAGGACGGCCGACCTCTTCGAACGCCCGTCTGACCTGGCGCCGCGCCGCATCGAGCGCAACCGAAAGCTGCAGACGCAGATCCTCCGCATGGCCGCGCCGCTCCAGGAGTTGCCGGATCAACGCCTCGCGCTTGCGATCGAGCAGATCGACGCCACCGCGCACGGCTTCCCGTCTGCGCCTCAGCTCGATCAACTGCCATCGACTCGGGGCTACGCTCATGAAGCCTCTCGCATTGCGGATTCGTTGATTGCGGATTGCAGATTGATT
>DASTBU010000015.1:0-9852 GCA_035711845.1 Vicinamibacterales bacterium | reverse complement strand
GGCGAGCTTGGGACGCGCGAGACGGTTCCGCTCGGCCAGCTGCTGCGGCCGTTCCCGCAATTCGGCGACGTGAACGTGTTCGAGCGCACCGAGGGGGGCAAGCGGCAGTACCACGCGTTCACGCTGGTGCTCGACAAGCGTGTCACGCGCGGCTGGTGGGGCGGCCGATACAGCTACACGTGGAGCCGGCTGGAGGACAACCAGTTCGGCGAGGACAGCACGTATCAGACGCGGACGGCGGTTCCGCAGAACGTGTACGACCTCGACGCCGAGTACGGCATCAGCAACTTCGACTCCCCGCACCGAATCGTCCTGGCACCAATCATCCGGTTCCCGGATCCGTCCCGGCACGCGCGGCTGCTCGGCGGCTGGTCGGCGTCTGCGATTGTCGAACTGGTGAGCGGCTCGCCGCTGAACGCGGTGATGAGCGGAGGAGAATCGGACCTGAACCTCGGCCTGTTCGGTGGCCGCCAGCGTCCCAATCTGACGGGCGATCCGAGCACGGCGGGAAGCGACGATGATCGGGTCTCCTCGGCCGATCACCCGGACGCCCGGTGGTTCGATGCCGGCGCGTTCCAGAATCCGGGCGCGGGACGCTACGGCACCGCGCCGCGAACCCTTGGCGATGAGCGCTATCAGTTCCGAAAGAACGTGGATCTGGTCATCACGAAGGATACGCGGTTTGGCTCGAATCACACGGCGCAGATTCGAATCGAGCTTCTGAACCTGACCAACACGGCGAAGTTCAACGGGGCCTCAGCCGGCAACGCCGTCGACCTTTCGAGCTTCGGCCGCATCACCTCGCAGCGCGGATTCATGCGGATCTGGCAGCTGAGCTTCCGCTACGCATTCTGAGCGTCTGGCGGATTCGACCGGGGCGCATCCGCCGGGTGCGCCCCGGGATGCAAAGCGAGCGCAGCCCGGGAAGGCAGAGCGGCCGATCCGGTGAAACCCGCTCGAAGACGGCGCGCGTCGTGAACGGCCCCTTGACACCCATTCCCTCGGTCGTGACCGTCAGCGTGGTTCCGTCGGTCGACACCTCGTACCTGCCGGCGCCCAGCACCTTCCCGTCGAGCTCCGCTCCCGCCTCGAGGCACGGGTTCGATCTCTCACACGCCGTTGTCAGCCGGCAACGAAGGACTGGGCGGACGCAGCGTCCGGTGCCCGACTGTCGCGAACCCTTGCCATCGGACCCGAGGCCTCTGTATGCTTAGTCACGCTACATATAGGGAGGCTTAGCGTGTGCACCGCGGCGCGCGAGAAGGATAGCAGCGAGATGATTCTCGCCCTGCCGACGCTTTCCCCCACAGCTCCGCCTCGAGAACCGCGGACGGATCGAGGGCCGCTGGTTCGGGAAGCCCGGCGATGCCTCTATCAGCTCACGCCGGGGGACGCCGGGTCCTGGCCGGGCAGCGTCAGACCCGGGACGCGTTCGTCAGTGCCGTGGAAAGCGGTGATGAGGGGTTCGCATGCGTGATTGGGAACAGTACGTCCGCGCTCACCTGTCGTTGCCGGACCTCAAGCCCGAGCGGGAGGCGCGCATCCGGCGCGAGCTGGCGGTGCAGCTCGAAGACTTCTACCGCGAGGCGGTCGCGCGCGGGATGACCGAGTCCGACGCCGACGCCCAGACGCGCGCGCAGATCACGGACTGGACCCGCCTCGCCGATTCGCTCAGAGGCGTGCAGCGGCCGCACGTTCGCTCGCCTCTCGATCGCTGGTGGGAGCACATCGACGATCGCGCACGCGAGAAGCGGGGCAGATGGCTCCTGTTCGCCGACTTCTTGCAGGACGTTCGCTACGCGGGCCGCCGCCTGCTCGCACAGCCCGGATTCACCACGGTGGCGGTGCTGACGCTCGCGCTCGGCATCGGGGCCAACGCGGCCATCTTCAGCATCATCAACGCGCTGCTGCTCGACTCGCTGCCGGTCGAGCGCCCGCGCGAGCTGGTCCTGCTGAGACCGGCCGGACCGCGTAACGGATGGACGACGGGAGACTACAGCTGGTCGTACCAGGCGTATCTCGGCCTTCGCGAGCGGCAGCGAGTGTTCTCAGGTCTGATCGCTGAACGGACTGACGCCGTGAACCTGACGGTCGATGGGTTCACCCAGCGCGCGGTCGCGAGCATCGTCACCGGCAACTATTTCGGCGTACTCGGCGTGAAGCCCCTGACGGGCCGGCTCCTGTCGGAGGCGGACGATCGCGTGCGGAGCGGCCATCCGGTCGTTGTGCTCAGCTATGGCTTCTGGGTCGAGCGCTTCGGCATGCGGCCGGACATCGTCGGTCGCGACGTGCGCATCGGCGGTCACCCCTTCACCGTCATCGGGATTGCCGAGAAGCGGTTCAACGGGCTGGAGGTGGGCGGAGCCGTCGATCTGTTCGTGCCGACGATGATGCTGCCCGAGGTGGTGACCTACCGCGGCGCGCTCGACGCACGCACGTCGTATATCTTCCAGGTGTACGGACGTCTCGGTCCCGGCGTGAGGCGTGAGGAGGCCGAGGCTCGGCTTCAGCCGCTGTATCTCGCCGAGCTCGACCAGGATGTCGCGGCGATGGGCGCGCGGCGGCCATCGAGCGACCGCTGGAGACAGGGCCGGATCCTGCTGGAAGACGGGCATCGCGGAACGTCGGCGCTTCGGCTCGACCTCGGCACGCCGCTCGCGGCGGTCATGGCCATGACGGTCCTCCTGCTCGCCGCAGCCTGCGCGAACATCGCCGGTCTGCAGATCGCGCGAGCGTCCGCACGGGTGAAGGAGATCTCGATTCGGCTGGCGATCGGCGGGTCGCGCACGCGGGTCGTGCGGCAGCTCCTGACCGAAAGCCTGTTGCTCGCCGGCCTTGGCGTGGTTGCCGCCCTTGCGGTCGCCGTGGTCACGATTCGCGTGCTGGTGCGAGAAACGGGCGAAGTGGCAGGGCGGCTTCAGCTCTCGACGACGTTCATGGATGCACGCGTGCTCGCGTTCGCGCTCACCCTGGGCGTCGTGACGACGGTGCTCGTCGGCCTCGTACCCGCGCTGCTCGCGACGCGTCCAGCGGTGTGGCCAGCGCTCACCGCCGGGATCGCGTCCGATCGCCGTGGCGGGTTGCGCCTGCGGCGCGTGCTCGTCACCGCGCAGCTGGCGCTCAGCCTCGTGCTCGTGACCGCGTCGGGCCTGTTCGGCCGGACGGTCTACAACCTTCTCCACGCAGACGCCGGGTTCCGCACCGATCGGCTCGTGCAATTCCAGCTGAACCCCGGCGCGGCCGGGTACGACCGCTCTCGGACCGAGACCGCGTTGCGACAGGTGCTCGACGCGATTCAGGCGTTGCCCGGTGTCGACGCCGCCACGCTGGCCGTGGCACCCGCGCTGAGCGACGCGCTGATCGGCTTTGGCGGCCTGGATGTCGAGGGCTATGCGAGCCAGGACGGTGTCCGCCCCCGCGCGGCGGCCAACGCCGTGGCACCGGGCTACTTTCGGATGATGGGTACGCCTCTCGTGCGGGGGCGGGACTTTTCAGAGGCGGATACGGCACGATCCCGCCGCGTGGCGATCGTGAGCGAGGCGTTCGTGCAGCGGTACCTGCCGAGTGTCGATCCGATTGGCCGGACGATCGGCTTCGAATACGGCGGCCCAGACCGCCTTCAGCACGAGATCGTGGGCGTGGCCAGGAATGCGCGTTTCAACAACCTGCGCGACGAGCCTCCGCCGACGTTCTACCTGCCGTACACGCAGTTCGACGTCCTGAACACCTCCTCCGTTCTCGTCCGCGCCGCCGGGAATCCGATCCTGCTCCGACGCGCCATCGACGAGGTGGTGCGGCGGCATTACCCCGACCTGCCGATCATCAGCTACATGACAATCGACGAGCAGATCGATCGTCTGCTGCGGCCGGAACGACTCGTCGCGTCGCTGTCGGTGGCGTTTGGGCTGCTGGCTACCGGGCTCGGCGCCATCGGGCTGTACGGCATCATGGCCTTCTCCGTCGCTCGCCGCTCGCGGGAGATCGGACTGCGCATCGCACTCGGCGCCGATCGTGCCGCCATCCTCCGACTGATCTTCCGCGGCGCCGCCGGGATGGCCGGCATCGGCATCGCGGTGGGCGCGGTCCTTGCGCTCGCCCTGGGCCGATATGTGGAGTCGCAGCTCTACGGGATTCCGAGCGGCGACGTGACGACGCTGGCCGGTTCCGCCGGGGTCTTGATGGCAGTGGTGCTCGCGTCCGGCTGGTTGCCCGCGCGCCGCGCCAGCCGTGTGGACCCGATGCTGGCGCTGCGAACTGAGTGACCGATTCGGCCCACGGTTGTGGTCTTCAAACGCGGGCGCCATCGCCGTCCTGTTTCATGCGGCTCGAACCAACCGTATCGCCTCGAGCCACGCACCGGTCGATCTCAGGCGAGTCGCGGTTTGAAGATCGCGATCGAAGGGGTACCATTCACCATCGATTCCACCTTTGACCGAGCCTCGCGATGCGAGGCGTTTTCTGTCAGCTGAAGGTCTGCTTCATCCAGCTCGAGGACCTGTTCAAGCGGTGGACCTCGCACGCCGTGAAGCCGGGCATCACCTATCGGGGTGTGCTGGTGGACGGGCAGCGCTATGAGGTCCACGGTTCGAGGAGATCGGCATGATCGGCCGATCGTCCCATCGGTCCCGTTTCTCTGGCCGCACCGGTCGCTTTTGTCGCGGCCCTGACGGACTTGGTGCTGGCTCTCACGTCAGGTCAGGGCTGCCCTTCCCCTAACCTGTTGGTCCATTTCTGATTAGCGGGCAAGCCAGGTGCGGCAACGCGTTTGCAACCGCGGGCACGCCCGCGTTCCGCGTGCTCCAGTCGTGCTGCGTCACGCCTGAGCGCACGACTCACACGACAGCCTGCGTAACGGAGCCGTGGCAGAATTGGCGGCTCGAGGCACAGGAGGTGGAGACAATGGGTAGCCGTTTCGTGAGACTCGCAGCAGCAACAGGCGTGGCAGTCACAGTGACGTTCGGAGCCGTGGTCGTCGCGGACCATTCCTGGGGCGATTACCACTGGGCCCGCACGGCGACGCCCTTCAATCTGACAGTCGTCAACAGCACGACGTCGGAGTGGAAATCCTACGTGCAGCGGGCGATCGACGACTGGTCGGTGTCGAGCGTGCTGGAGATGGTCGAAGACCCCAACGGCTCCACCGCTGACAAGGACAGACGGCAATGCCGGGCGCCGGAAGGCGCCGTCCGCATCTGCAACCTCGCGTATGGATTCAACGGATGGCTGGGCATCGCCGGCATCTCCATCGACACCAATGGCCACATCGTCCGCGGGTACACGAAGCTGAACGACTCCTACTTCAGCACGTCGACCTACGACCATGACAACTGGAAGCAGACCGTGACCTGCCAGGAGCTCGGACACACCCTCGGCCTCGATCACCAGGATGAGGATTTCGACAACCAGTCGCTGTTCACCTGTATGGACTACCAGGATCCGCCCTACGAGTACCCGAACGATCACGACTACGAACAGCTCGAGACGATTTACGGGCACCTCGATTCGTACAACTCGTACACGGGCGGCGGCAGCGGTGGCGGCGGCGGCACCTGCAATGCGCCTCCCGGGAAGGGGTGCAACAAGGCCGACGCGCCGCAGGATCCGCCAGGAAATGCGTGGGGCCTCTCGCTGGGCCGCAAAGGCCAGAAGGAGACGTTCCTCCGGATTGATCCGGACGGAACCCGGCACATCACGTTCGTGACCTGGGTCGCTGGGCACTGAGAGACGCGCTCCTGGGCGCCAGGCCTTCGCCGGCGCATCTGCGCGCTTTGGACTCGTGCGCTGTTTTCAGAAGTAAACAGTCGCTCCCATCGTCCACATCGAGCCCTTGTGCCCCGGGAGCAGCCCGCTGATGAATCCGTCGTCGTCTTCGTCCTCGTCGTTGAAGTCCAGGAAGGTGTAGCGGTAGTCGCCGTGGATGCCGGCGTGTTTGCCCAATCGGATCTCGAGGCCGCCGCCGGCATGCCAGCCGAACTCGCGGGTGCTGACGCTCAGCTCGGGGCCCTCGATCGCCTCGACCGTGCGGCGATACCAGCCTGGGCCGCCCAGCAGGTACGGGGAGAAGCTCCCGCCCCCGAGCCGCAGGAGAAGCGACGCCTGTATGGGTGTCTCGGTAACCTTCTCGTTGAGGATCTCGAGAGACTCCGAGTGCCGGTCGAGGGAGACCTCGACGCCGAGGCGCTGGGACAGGCCCAGCCGGATCTGACCGCCGGTGAACCGTACGGAATCGACGTCGAGGTCGACGTCGCTCCTGACCCACGCCATGCGCGCGCCGATGCCGAAGCCTTGCGCCGCGGCGGGTGTTGCCACGAGTAGGATGGCGGCACCCAGGGACGCAGGCCCCGCCAGTCGAGCAAGAATGGATCGCATGACTCCCGTATCGGCACAGCCGCGGGTCAGCTTCAGCTCTGGCTGGCGGGGGCCGCTCGATTGGAGTCGACGGGATTCCGCGACGGCGAATGCCGAACATGGCAGCCCGTGCGTTCGCAGGGTGTGAAGATTCGGCTGCGTTGACAGAGCCCACGTCGCGTCATGGCCTCGAAGCTGGACGGCCGATCTCCGGGCAATTTTCAGGTAATCAAGTCGCCTCGCGCGGCCGTTCCTGGGCGCCCCTGATCAGGATCGATGCAAGCAAAGACAAGCCCCGATCGCGTCCGATCGCGATCGGGGCGAGGTTCTCAGCCACGGGAACGGGGTTCGAATCCCCGTGCCGTTTCTTCGTGACTTCTCTCAGGATTCGAGCCTCTCCATAACGCCTTGCGCTGACCAGCGCTGGCTCGGCGTCGGTGAGTGCGCGCCGGTGCCGGAGCGACCCGCGGCATGCCAGTTGAGAATCGGCTCTGGCCGATCGTGCGCCTGCGGGCGCACCGGGTACGGTGGGGTGGCGGGGCATTATCCGCGACCTGCCCACCGCATCACCTCAGCTCCGGTGGCATCGGCGATCCGAGAGCAGCCTTGCGCGCGTTCGCCAGGCGCCGGAGTGAAGTCGCGCGCATGGCATGTGGCATCCCACATCCGGACGTCACCGTTAGGCGATCCGAGCGATGGTCGGAGTTGAGCAAACTCCTTAGCCATCCAATTTCCTTTCCAGTTGAGTCGCTTCAACCGGGACAGTTCGCGGTGCGCGCGATGGTCATTCATCTGGCAGGAGGTGCTTCAGTTCCTTTAGCCAGTTCTGGACGACGACTAAATTCGCCGGCGCCGAACCGCTGACAGGCTCGACGGCCTTTACCATCAGGAAACGTTTGCCGTCTCTGGCCACGTCGAAGCCAGTGTGATTATCCGAAAGACTGCGCACCAAACGATCAGGGAAGAGTGGTCGCGGTGGACCAAATGAGAAAAGTTGAGTACCGCTAACTCTCACGGCAACCAGGGCGGCGCCACGATAAAACAACTCCTTGCCATCGTGGGACCATACTGGCTCGGAACCGCCACCGACTGATAGTTGCCACTTACCGTGGAGGGTCGGAAACGACCGCACATATACTTCGTCTCGCCCTGATTCGTTCGAGTAATACGCAATCCATCGGCCGTTTGGAGAAACCCGAGCCCCGCGTTCATTGAAGCGCGTTTGCAGCAGCGGCACGGGCTTACGGTCGCCGCTGTCAACGCGTAACAGAAAAATGTCCCCCTGCCCGCCGGACGCATCGCTCGTTGAGACCAGCAGCGCGCGTCCGTCTGGCGTCCAGTCGTCCACATGCGCATGCGCTTCCGGGTCCCACAGTCGTTCCTCCGAGCCGCTACCATCCGCCCTCCGGCGGAAGACACCGCGCGTCGTTGCGGTACCAAGCGGCCCGGCTGCATACGCTATCCAATGACCATCGGGCGACCAGCGAGCTGTCTCATCTTGCCCTAACTCGAACGTCTGGCGACTGACCCGGCCGTTGACCAGGTCAACCATCCACAGGTCATAGTCAGTCATGTCTTCGACCAGAACCCGCGCTCCATCCGGAGACAGACGCGGGTCCAGGAACGCTCCTGAAGCGCTGGTAACCGGTTCCTGATTACCGCCGCGATCAACCCACACGAGTTCTTTGCCGCTGATCCAGGCCGCGGCTGTTCCAGGAACATAGAGCAGCGTGCCGTTGGGAGAGATCGCAAAGTTTCCGGCACCGCTGGTGAATGTCAAAACGCGTTCGACCACCAAAGCCGATTCGCCAGAGACCGCGACACGGTCCGTGTCGAAGGTGACCATTCGCAACATCCCGTCGACTGCATACAGGATACGGCCACCCTCGAGGTATTCGGGCTGTCTGCCACCAGTAATCAGGACCTTGAACTCGCCCGTTTTCCGATTCAGTACCGCCACGTTGAAAAGGCGTTCGCGGCCGAGCGACACGGTCAACAGGAGGAGGTCGGTTTCCGGTACGACCGACGGATGCAGGTGGTCATCCAGGCTGGCGCCGATCTTCGTCAGCGGGGTGGGCGTACCTCCGCCGGCCGGTACGCTCAGAAGCCCGGTCGACCGATCATTGGTTGCAAATACGATGGTGTCCGTTTGATCCCAGACGCCCCCACCCACGCCGCCGACGTTGGGGCATATATCGATAGGTGGTCCTCCCGCGACGGGTACTTTCTTGAGCGCAGTTTCGGCGAAAAAACCGACCCAGGCGCCGTCAGGTGAAATGAAGGGCGAACGGGCGTCTGCTGTGCCGTCAAGCAGTTTGGAGTCGAGATCGGCCAGTCTGCGCAAGGCTAGCTGCGGTGTACCGGCCACAATCGTTCGATAAACGATGAAGCTGCCATCCCGAGCAATGGCGATGTCACGATCGCCGCCTTGTGGAGCCAGAGGGTATTCTGGCGGCGTCACGATGGTCAGGCGCGACGTTGGGCTCGCGCCTTCCTGACTCCTCATAAGTGTCCACGTCGTCGTGGCCGCCAGGGCTGCGACTGCCAGGACAGCAGCAGGCACGCCAAGATAGAGCCAACATGGGCGGCCGACGGGAACCGCTGGCACCATCACCGTTGCTGGAGGCGCGTTCAACGCCTCGTCGATCTCCAGTTGCGCGTCCGCCGCATCAGCCAGCCGGCGCTTGCGATCTTTTTCAAGACACCGGGTCAGCAGCCTTCGAATCGGCGCGGGAGTGAGGGCAGGGAGGGCGCTCCAATCGGGTTCTGTCGTCAACACCCGGGCCACTGTCTCGGACACATCGTCGCCCCCAAAGGTGGGGCTGGCGGTCAACATTTCGTAGAGCACGCAGCCAAAGGCCCATAGATCAGTGCGCTTGTCGACCGGTTTGCCGCGCGCATGCTCCGGGCTCATGTACGCGGCGCTGCCGAGGATGACCCCGGCCCGAGTCATCGCCTGAGCGGTGATGGTCGGTGACTCGGGAAGGTTGGGGCCTGCCTGGCCGACAGGCTCCAGCGCCTTGGCCAGGCCAAAGTCGAGCACCTTCACCGTGCCGTCCGGCCGCACCTTGATGTTGGCTGGCTTCAAATCGCGGTGAACGATCCCGTGCTCGTGCGCGGCTTCGAGGGCTTCGGTGATCTGCTTCGCAATCGGCAATGCCTCGTCGAGCGGAACTGGCCCCTGTGCAATCCGATCGGCGAGCGTCGGTCCTTCGACCAGTTCCAGAACTAGGGCTGCCATGCCATCGCTCTCATCGACCCCATGGATTGCAGCGATGTTGGGATGATTGAGAGCGGCGATCATCCTGGCTTCGCGCCGGAATCTGGCAACCCGCTCGGGGTCGAAAACACACGCCGCCGGTAAGACCTTGATGGCAACGTCCCGATCGAGCTTTGTGTCGCGCGCCCGATAGACCTCGCCCATCCCGCCGGCGCCGAGGGCAGACAGGATTTCGTACGGGCCGAGGCGAGTCCCAGAAGAAAGCGCCATGCCGCTTCGCCGGT
>DASTBU010000014.1:0-43777 GCA_035711845.1 Vicinamibacterales bacterium | reverse complement strand
GCCGATTCGCGAACGACGGCTGGCTGCAGGAGCTTCCTGATCCCCTCACCAAGCTGACCTGGGACAACCCCGCGCTTGTGAGCCCGAAAACCGCTGAAATGTTCGGTCTTGCGAACCAGGACGTGATCCGTCTCGACTACTCAGGCCGGTCGCTCGAGCTTCCCGTCTGGATCCTCCCCGGCATGGCGGACGGTGTCGTGGCCCTCACACTCGGCTACGGTCGTCGGCGCGTGGGACGGATTGGGGCTGGAGTCGGGTTCGACACGTTCACGGTCCGATCCTCTAAAACACCTGGCTTCGATAGCGGCGTCAAGCTCACCAGCGTCGGGCGGACGCATCCACTGTCGGCAACCCAGGACCACGGCAGCATGGAGGGGCGCCCGATCGTCCGCGAGTCCACGTTGACCGAGCTTCGATCGGAGGCAGCTGCGCCGGAGGCGGCTGAGGGCGCGGAGGCGGCAGAAGGAGAAGTCGGCGCGCTGGGGGTCTATCCGGAAGAAACGGAGCACTTCTCCCTGTTCCAGACACACACCTACGATCAGGGGCACCAGTGGGGGATGACGATCGACCTGAACGCCTGCACCGGCTGCAACGCGTGTATGACGGCGTGCCAGAGCGAGAACAACGTGCCCGTCGTCGGCAAGATCCAGGTTGCCAGGCAACGCGAGATGCACTGGGTTCGCGTCGACCGGTACTTCTCCGGCGACCCGTCCGGCAACCCGCAGGTCGTTTTCCAGCCAGTTCCCTGCATGCAATGCGAGGATGCCCCATGCGAGCAGGTCTGCCCCGTGGCCGCGACCGTTCACGATGGGGAAGGTCTCAATGTGATGGTCTACAACCGGTGCATCGGGACCCGCTACTGCTCGAACAACTGTCCCTACAAGGTGCGCCGGTTCAATTTCTTCAACTTCACCAAGGACACCCCCGCCGTTCTGAAGCTCGCGATGAACCCGGACGTCACGGTTCGTGCGAGGGGTGTCATGGAGAAGTGCACGTACTGCACGCAGCGAATCAATCGGGTGAGGATCGATGCGAAGCTCGCGGGGCGCGCGCTTCGAGACGGCGACGTCAAGACCGCCTGCCAGCAGGCCTGCCCCGCTTCGGCAATCGAATTCGGAGATCTTCGGGACCCATCGAGCCGGGTCGTGAAGGCGAAGGCCGATCCGCGCAACTACGCGCTCCTCGAGGAGCTGAACACCAAGCCGAGAACGACCTATCTGGCCAAGGTGCGCAACCCGAACCCGGACCTGGAAGGCGTCGTATGATCGCCCGCAGACAGCCAGCCCGCCGTGGCTCCGGCGGAGGTGGACGGCTCGTGCTTGGGGCGCTCGCGCTTTCCTCTCTTGTGGCCCTCACGGGCTGCGCGCGCGGCTGTACGTCGAGCCGCCCTCCCATCCATCTCAACCCGAGCATGGACGACCAGCCGAAGGTCCTGCCGCAAACGGCCAGCGATTTCTTCTACGACGGGTCGTCCATGCGCGAGCCCGTTCCGGGCACGGTCCCCATCGGCGGGCTGAAAGAAGACACGGCCTTCTTCACGGGAAAGGGAGCCGACGGGCAGTTCGTTGCGTCGATCCCCGTGACGGTGGACGAGGCGGTCGTGGCGCGCGGGCGCGATCGCTACGGCATTTATTGCCAGCCGTGCCACGACGCTCGAGGCGACGGCAAGGGGATCCTGTTCCAGCGAGGCAAGGTCCCCACGGCCTCCTTCCACCAGGAGAAGATCCTGCAGTACGCGGACGGGCAGATCTTCGACGTCATCACGAACGGATTTGGGCTGATGGCCAGCTATCGCTGGCCGATTCCTCCCGCCGACAGGTGGGCGATCGTCGCTCACGTACGAGAGCTGCAGCGTGAGCGCGCGGCACGCGCCGCGGTCCTCCCGCCTCCGCCGCGGAACGGCTTCGGCGAGGTCTCGCCGGAACGCGCCAGCCAGACGCGCGCGAAGGCGGAGGGCATCAAATGAGGGAGGCGCAGTGACCAACGGCGTCATGAACGGCGCGATGAACCGGAAAGTCCTGGTCCTTCTCGGACCCGTCGCCGGCCTCATCATGTTCGCCGGGGCAGTGTGGATGGCGTCGATGCTCGTGAACCGCGAGTACAAGGAGCCGTACCGAGCCCCTGTCGCGGCCGTCGACCCCACGCCCCGCGGGGAGGGACTGGCGGCCGAGAGGGCCGACGCGGAGGCGAAGGCGCGCGCGAAGCCCTACGAGGAGGTCGAGTACCGGCGGTTCCCCGTCGTCGGCAGCCGCGTGGCCATCTGGGCGGTCGCGCAGCTCCACCTCTTGTTCGCGGCCTTCGTGCTCGCCGTTCCGCTCTTTGCGTTCATCATCGAGTTGATCGGCTACAAGAGCGGCGACCTGCGATACGACCGGCTCGCGCACGAGTTCACGAAGCTCCTCTCCGTGTCCTTCTCGCTCACCGCGACGTTCGGAGCGTTCCTGACGTTCATGCTCATCATTCTGTATCCGAAGTTCACGGCCTACTTGATGAGCGTGTTCTCCCCCACCTTTCTCCCGTACGTGCTGCTCTTCTTCGCCGAGGCCTTCTTCCTCTACACCTACTATTACGGCTGGGGGAAGTTCCATCCCCTCGTTCATCTGGGCCTCGGGCTCGGCCTCAACCTCGTGGGTACGGCGATCATGTTCATCGCCAATGCCTGGCTCACGTTCATGACGTCGCCGCGCGGGATCTCGGACTCCGGGGCGGTCATCTCCGTCTGGGACGCCGTCTACAACTACACCTGGATGCCGATCAACGTCCACCGAATCATCGCGAATGTGGCCTTCGGCGGATCGGTCGCCGCCGCCTACGCGGCCTTCAAGTTCCTCCAGGCAAAGACCGACGAGGAGCGCGCGCACTACGACTGGAAGGGATACAACGGGAACTTCGTGGCGATCATCGCCTTCCTGCCGCTCCCCTTCGCCGGCTACTGGCTCGCGAAGGAGATCTACGCCTTCTCGCAGACGCTCGGACTCACGATGATGGGCGGCGCCTTCTCGTGGCTCTTCATCATTCAGGCCGTCCTGATCGGGAACCTCTTCCTCGCCGCCAACTACTACCTCTGGCTCGGGATGGGCCGGGTCGAGGGGGTGCAGCCGCTTCAGAAGTTCATCAAGTACCTCCTCATCGCGATCGCGCTCTGCTTCATGGTCTGGGCGACGCCGCGATCGATCATCGCGACGGTCTCCGAAGTCCGGGCGATGGGGGGATCGGCGCACCCGATTCTGGGCTTCCTCGGTGTCATGTCGGCCAAGAACACGGCCGTGAACATCCTGATCCTCACGACGTTCATGAGCTTCCTCCTCTACCGCCGCACGGGCAAGGTCGCGACGGTGGCGTGGGCGAAGGCGGGCCATGCGGCACAGCTCACGATCTTCGCTTCCGCCGCGATCTTCGTCATCTTCCTCGGCGTCTACGGGTACTTCGTCGAGGCGAGCGTCAGGATCGGCCTCTCGGTGCCCCAGGTCGGCTCGGTCCTGCTCGCCATGGTGTCAATCACCGTCATCGACATCTTCCTCTTCCGCGGGGCGAGGAGCAGCGAGGTGCGCTGGGGCAAGATTCCAGTAATCTCCCAGTACGTGCTGATCTTCATCGCGGTCACCTTCACCTGGCTAATGGGGCTCATGGGCTACGTCCGGTCCGGGCTCCGCCAGCATTGGCATGTCTACGGCGTGGTTCGGGACAACTCGGCCGACGCTTTCACGCCCACGCTCGGCTTTGCGACCGAGGTCGTCTCGGCGACCGTGCTCCTGTTCTTCCTCCTCATTGGCGTCGTGTTCTGGATCACGAGCCTGCACGATCGGCCCGATTTCAAGAGGCGGACCCGCCTCCGCCAAGGCACCGGCGAGGGCTCGTCAGAGTTCGCGGTGGCAACTCCAGGCGAGGGTAGCCGACCGAGCGCATCATGACGATCCCCCACACCGCCCGGATCGGCGCGCTCGTGCTGGCGACGACGGCGTTCTATACCTATGTGGGCCAGATGGTGCCGCAGAAGGAAGTCCTGCCTCCGGAGGAGATCGCGCTGAGCACCGATATGACCACGGCCGAGATGGCCAATGTCGGCCGCGAGATCATGCAGGGCAAGGGCCTCTGCCTGACGTGCCACACGATTGGCAAGAGCGGGGCGCTTCGGTTCCCCGACCTCGACGGGATCGCGGTCCGCGCGGCGAACCGCATCCCGGGGTCGAGCGATGTCGAGTACCTCGCTCAATCGATGTACGAACCCGACGGCTACATAGTTGAGGGCTTCAACCCTGGAATGCCCACCATCAACAAGCCTCCCATCGGCCTCACCGATCAGGAGATCCTTTGCGTCATCGCGGCGCTCCAGTCTCTTGGCGGCACTCCGACGGTCACGCTCCAGACGACTCACCGCTACTACGGCGGCCCGGCCGCACCCCCCGCGCTGCCGGCTCCCCCGACGGCTCCCTCCGAGCCGGGCAAGGCGCAGCCTCTTCCCAGGAAGGACGGCGCGGCCACGGGGCGCGATGGAGTGGGTGGACAATGAACATCCTGGTCGTTCTCGCGGTGGCCGTCGCGTTCGTCATCCTTCGCGTCCTTCGGGCGAATCTGCTGCTGTGGGCCGGCGCCTGGTGGGTGGGGATCTACATCCTCCTCCGATTCGGGTTCACGGCTCCGATTCCCTCCTCCGTCGTCTCGCTCTACATGGGCATCGTCTCGATTGCGATCCTGGCGTACGTCTCCTCCAGCCAGGAGCGCCGCGAAGAAGTCTCCCGGCCGCTCGTCCGGTTCATGACCGAGAAGCGGTACAGCGCGCTTCTCGGCGCGACGGTCGTGGCCCTGCCGGCGCTCGCGGCCGCGAACGTCTACGTGCAGATGAACGTTCCACTCGAGCCGCCATTCTTCCCGCGGACGGTGCATCCCGCGTCCCCGACCGAGATCACCGTTCACGACAAGAAGATCGACCTTGACGCTGGAGACAACCCCTTCCGGCATCTCGAGTCGTCGAACCCGGACGAGTTCCGCAAGCACGTCGAGAACGGGCGCCGTGTGTACTATCGGAACTGCGTCTTCTGCCACGGCGACGACATGTCCGGCAACGGCATGTTCGTGCACGGCCTGGACCCGATCCCGACCAACTTCGCCGACAAGCAGACGCTCGCGAATCTTCGCGAAACGTTTCTGTTCTGGCGAATCGCCAAGGGAGGACCCGGACTGCCCGAAGAAGGGGGCCCCTGGGACACGGCCATGCCGGCTTGGGAGAAGTTCCTGAAGGAAGAGGAAATGTGGGACGCCATCCTCTTTCTTTACAACTTCACGGCCGAGAGGCCCCGCGCCCGAGAGGAGCTCCACACGCAATGACCTCCCGGCAGATCGGTCCGCCTGCGTTCGCGCAGAGCTGCCGTCGCGGACTTCGGCGAGACCTCACCGGAGCCTGGGCGAAGTCGGGCCCGTGCTCGTCTCTCGCAGCAGCTGTCGTTGTCCTGATGGCCTCCTTGTGGGCCGCGACGACAGGATCGGCGCGCGTGGCGGCTCAAGACGTCGGGACGGAGGCGCAACGCGAGTCGGGCAAAGGGCTCTACGTCAAGTACTGTGCGCAGTGCCACGGGGAGAACGGTGACGGTGAAGGCTACGCCACCCCGCACCTGTACCCCAGGCCCCGCGACTTCACCCAGGGCAAGTTCAAGGTTCGCTCGACGCCCACCGGGGCGTTGCCAACCCATCAGGACATCGTGAACATTATCAGGCGCGGCATGCCGTACACTTCGATGCCCGCCTGGCCGAACCTTTCCGACCGGGAGGTGTCGGATCTCGCCTACTTCATTACGACGTTCTCCCCTGCCTTCTCGAGTCCGGAAAACGTCCCCCAGGCCGTGGAACTCTCGAGTGCGCCGGGAGCGACGCCAGAGTCGATCGAGCTCGGGAAAAAACTCTACGTCGAGAACGGCTGCGTACGGTGCCACGGGACGCTCGGTCGGGGTGACGGACCTTCGGCTGCAACCCTGACGGATGACTGGGGCCGGCCGATACGAGCGGCGGATCTCTCCCAGAGCTGGACCTTCCGAGGAGGGTCGACCCGCGAGGACATCTTCAGAACGATGACCACGGGGTTCAACGGCACTCCCATGCCAGGGTTCGGGGAAGCGCTGCCCGCCGATCAACGATGGGCGATCACGGACTACATCGCTTCCCTCTCGGGGAGCGACGGGCCCGGCTATACCAACCTCGTCGTCGCCAAGCACGTCCAGGATCCGATCGACCTCGGCAACGGGGCAACGAGCTTCGAATCCGCTCCTGTTGCCCGCTTTCCACTCGTCGGGCAGATCATGGAGCCTGGGCGCGCGTTCCATCCTCTCACGACCTCCCTGACCGTGCAGGCGATCTACGACGCCGAGTCGATCGCCCTCCTGGTTCGATGGCACGACATGAGCGCGCAGAACGCGGGGAAGAACGGGCCGTCGCTTCCCGTTCCGCCTGAGGAGGAGGAATTGGAGCCTGGAGGTGCCCCCTCGTCCGGAGCGAGCCCCTTCGGCGATGCGGAAGTGGCGCCTGGAGCTGCCCAGCAGCCCGCACAGGACCCCTTTGCCGAGGCTGAAGCACCAGCCGCCCCGCCATCCGAGTTCTCTGATGCGGTCGCGATACAGATTCCGTCGCAGGTGCCGGCCGGCGCCCGCAAGCCGTACTTCATCTTCGGCGACGCCCAGAACTCGGTGGATCTCTGGTTCTTCGATCTGGCACGCCCTGATCCGCTTCAGTTCACCGGCCGCGGAAGCGCGGACATCACGGCCAACGACACGGGGGATCTGACTGGGGCCGCGAGTTTCGACCAGGGAGAATGGTCGGTCATCTTCAAGCGGCCCCTCCGCGCAACCTCGGGGGCCGCCTTTACGCCCGGACAGTTCCTGCCGATCGCCTTCTCGGTCTGGGACGGCTTCTCGCGCGAGCGAGGCAACCGGCGAGGTCTCACCCTGTGGTACTCGCTGTACGTCGAGCCCGAAGTGGTCCCATCGGCCGTCGGCCCCATGGTGAAGATAGCCGCGCTGATTCTGGCCATCGAGCTGGCCGTGATCGGTTGGGTACGGCGGCGATACGGCGCTCGAGCCCGGGGGGAGTTCGGCGGTGAAAGCAGGCAGGAGGCGGCGACGAGTCACTGAACTGTGCGAACTAGTAGTTCTGAGTGCTGAGTGCTGAGTGCTGAGTGGTGAGTGGTGAGTGGTGAGTGGTGAGAACACTCATAACTCAGCACTCAGCATTCAGCACTCAGAACTGATAACTGCCCCACGAGGATCAGATGTACAAGAGCATTTACGTTCCCGTCGATAACTCGGAGCATTCGAACCGCGCTGTCGCGTGCAGCATCGCGCTCGGCAAGGCGTTTTCCGCGAAGCTGGTCGGCTGCCATGTCTACGCGGCAAAACTGCACGACTATCGCTTCAGGCAGATGGAGTACACCCTGCCCGAGGAGTACATCGACGAGGTGGAGCTGGAGCGCCAGCGGAAGATTCACGACAGCCTCATCACGATGGGCCTCAAGCTCATCTCCGACAGCTATCTGGATGGCATGTCGCGCCTGTGTGGCGAGTCGAACCTCGAGTTCGAACCGCGGATGATGGACGGAAAGCATCACGCCGAGATCCTCAAGGATCTCGCCGGTTCACAGCACGATCTGGTCGTGATCGGCGCCCTCGGGATCGGGCGCGCCCGCGACAGCGTGATCGGCTCGGTCTGCGAGCGCGTCGCCCGCCAGTCCGACCGCGACGTCTGGGTCGTCAAGCACGTCCCCGATCCGGCCGATGCCGAGCGAGACACGATCCTGGTGGGCATCGACGGCAGCCCCCAGTCATTCGGTGCACTCATGACCGCCATCGAACTGGCGCGCACGTTCGGCAAGCAGGTCGAAGCGATCGCGGTCTACGATCCCTATCTGCACTACTCCGTCTTCAACGGTATCGTCAACGTCCTCACCGAGCAGGCGGCGAAGGTCTTCCGGTTCGAGGAGCAGAATCAGCTCCATGAGGAGATCATCGACACCGGGCTCGCGCAGATCTATCAGTCGCATCTCGAGGTGGGCGAGCGGATGGGGAGCGAGGCGGGCGTCGGGATCAAGAAAACGCTGCTGGACGGCAAGCCCTTCCAGAAGATCCTCGACCACGCGCGCAAGACGAATCCCTGGCTCATCGTGATGGGGCGAATCGGCGTCCACAGCGCCCAGGACGAGACGGGCCTGGGGAGCAACGCCGAGAACGTGCTCCGCGCCGCGCCCTGCGATGTCCTTCTGTCGACGCGCCTCGAGGTGCCCCGGCTGGACATGCGCGCCGAGGAGACCGTCCGATGGACGCCGGAGGCCGAGGAGCGCATGAAGCATGTGCCCGAGCAGGTCAAGGGGATCGCCCGCACCGGGGTCCTGCGCCTGGCGCTCGAGAAGGGCCATTCGGTGATTACCAGCGCGGTGATCGACGACGCGATGGATCGGTTCATGCCGAAGAGCGCCTCCTCCGCGACCAAGGCGCTGGCCGAGGCGGTGGCTCTCGAGCGCGCGAAGTCGGGACCTGTGTCGATGTGCCGGGCGTGCGGCGTCGCGGCCACCCAAAGTGACGCCGTCACATGTACCGTTTGCGGCGCCTCGGATTTCGAGGTGATCTCTCAGGAGATGATCGAGAAGATCGCGGCGGTGGAGGGAGGTCTTCAGGAAGAGACCACCTACGACGGGCGCAAGCTCCGTTGGTCCGAGGAAGCCAGGAAGGGCCTCTGGACCATGAAAAACGCGTATCAGCGCCGCCGCGTCAAGGCGCGCGTCGAAAAGCGCGCACGCATGATGAAGCTCGACGCCATTACGCTCGACTTCGCCCGGCAGGTAATCGAAGAGGAGACGGGGACGCCGCTCGATATCAAGTCCCCGTACGCCGACATGGCGAGTGCGCCCAGGGCGAGCATCGCCGGAGCGGAGGCGGGCGCGGCGACGCCCCCCGGTCTGCAGAGCGACGCTCGACTCGTCGCTCGCGACGACAAGAAGAACCCGTTGATCTCGACGTTCGACTGGACGGACGACGCCGTGCAGCGGATCTTCCGGGTCCCAGCCGGGTTCATGCGGAGCAAGACGCAAGAACGGATCGAGGAGCTTGCGCGGGAGCGTGCGGCGGCGACGATCGATCAAGCACTCGTCGAGGAGGGTATCGAGATCGGCAAGAAGATGATGGCCGAGATGATTGCCACCTACTCGACTGCCTCCTCCACGGGTGCGAACGCCGGAGTGGCGACGACGGCGCTGGGTTCGACGGGCCCCAGCGCTCCGTCAGGCGTACCTGACCCTGCCAACAAGAGCGGCTACCTCAACGAGGTGAGACCACTGAATGCGCGCGAATAGGGGTCAGATCTTGTTCTTTGCGCGTTTGACCGCTCGCGTGGACACTGGCGCGGGCGGTCCTTGGCCCCTTCAGAGGCCAATCGTGCAAGAGACAAGATCTGACCCCTTCCGCAGAGCCTGATGTCGGCCTATCGCTTCTGCCGCACCGACGACATCGGGCTGCTCGTCGACGCGCTGAACCGCTGCTGGGCACCGTACTTCCCCGACGAGCCGGCGATGACGCCGGCCACGTTCAAGCGGTTGATCCGCGACCTGCAGGTCTGGTGCAGCAGCTGCATGGTTGCCTTTTCGGGCTCCGACCCGGTCGGCGTTCTGATCGGCGCCAAGCGGCCTTCCGGTACCCTCGTCCACAAGATCGCCGTCCATCCCGATCATCGGCGACAGGGTCATGGCCGTCACCTGCTCGCCTCGCTCGGCTCGAAGCTCGCGATTCTCGGACCCCCGCGCATCGTCGCCGAGGTACCGGAGAAGCTGGCTCCGGCGTGTGCGCTGCTTGACGCGAGCGGTTACGTCCGGGAAGCGTTCCTGACGGACTACGTCCTGGTGCCTGACGAGAACGGCCCTGCCCCGAGCGATCTCGGCAGCGCCGGGCGAGTCGAACGGTTCGTCATCCCCGTCACCGTTGACGATCTCGCCGCCAACGGCCTGCTCGGCGAGGCGCATCCGCAGGTCTGCTGGGAGCGCTCGGTCGAGACGCTCACGGCAAGGAAGGACGACATCGCAGGGCTCGCCGTCGCCTCCGACGAGGGAATAGAGGCCTGCATCCTCTATATAGAGCGCGGACCTGGCCTGGAGCCTCCGGTGGCGGGCTCGGGAGCGCCCCCCCCGATGGTCGACGTTCTGTCGCTCCGGTCGTTCGTCGAGGACGAGGGAGCCCGTCTGAGACAACTGGTGTCCCGACTGGGCCGGCCGACGCTGCGGTTCACAAAGGTCCACCCGGCGGAGATCTCGAAAGAGTACCTGGGGGCGCTCGGGTTCCGCCCCGTCGGCGCGCACGTGCTCTACGCAGCGAGGGCGCGGTCCGACTGAGGATGGAGGCGTCGTGACGGACTCGGGCTTATAATCCGTCCATCCGTTCGGCTGCACGTTCGCATGTCGTTGATCCAATCGACGACATGCTGTCGACAGTCGGTAGCTGGCAGTGAAGAAACATGGTTTCTCGGCCCGGCTGGTACTTGGCCCCGTGCCTCGCGTTCCTGCTGCCTGGCGCATCAGCCACGGGGGCGCAGACCGTCGGCGCAACCACGGGCGCCATTGACGGCACGGTGACCGACCGCGCCGGCGCGGCCCTGGCCGGCGCCTCGGTGACCGTCGCGGGCGAGGCGCTCATGGTCCCGGTCATGGCAGTCACGGCATCGGATGGGAGTTATCGATTCGCTGCGCTTCCGCCGGGCACCTACGGCCTGTCCTTCACACGTCCCGGTTTCGAGCCGGCAACACGGCAGCACATTCAGGTCAGGGTGGACGTGACGGCGACGGTGGACGTCGCGCTCGACGTGACCCACGCAGAAACGATCGTCGTCAGGGGCGCTGCGGAGATCGACCGGCGCAGCACCGCAATCGCCACGGCATTCGACCCGGGCGAGCTGGCGCGGCTTCCCGGCGACCGCACGTGGGGCGCGATCCTGGCCGCGACGCCGGCCGTCCAGCTCACGCGGTTCGACGTCGGCGGAAGCACGGCATCCGCGGTCGGTCCGTTCAGCGTCTACGGGACCAGCGGCTTCATCCGGCCCACGATCGAGGGCATCAGCATCACCAGACCGGCGGGAATGGCATTCGCGCTCGATTACGGATCGTTTGCAGGTGTCTGGGTGGGCACCGGCGCCTACGGACCCGAGTGGCCGACGCCGGGCGTGCACCTGCAGTTCATCACGAAGTCCGGGGGGAACCGATACACGGGCACGGTGTACGGCGGCTACGAGGACGGCGCCTGGCAGTCGCACAATATCGACGATCGACAGATCGCAGCCGGCGCCCCCGCCGTCGATGGTCTGCTGGCGAGCGAGTCGAACCGGCTTCGCAGCTACCGCGACCTGAACGCCGACATCGGCGGATACGTGAAGAAAGACCGGGTGTGGTGGTATGCGTCCGCGCGCGAGCACGCCTCGTCTTCGAGGCAGGTCAGCTTTCCCGTCGAGCCGCTGGCGACGCGCGCGACGACACTGACCGGCAAAGGCACGTGGCGCGTGCGCGATGCCGACCAGATTGTGCTCTTCGCACAGGGGTCGCGCACCCGGCAGCCGATCCGGCTCGACGGGTTCCTCCGGACCACAACCGCCAGGAACACGAACGCGGATTCAACCTCGCGGCAACTCGCGCACGCGTCAGTCTGGAAGGGCGAGTGGCGGAGGGTTGTCGGCAGCAGCCTGTTCATCGAGGTGCGCGCGGGGCAATTCGTGTCAAACCGCGCCGAACGCCCGAACGGCTGGTCGCCCCGAACGGAGGACCTGCTGAGGCCGGAGGTGTCCGGCGGAAACCGCGACTGGAACTATGACTGGCACTCCGATCAGGTGAACGGGAGCTTCAGCTACTTCAGGAACGGCCCGCGCGGAGGGCATCAGCTCAACGCCGGCTTCGAGGTCCAGCGCCTCGTCGCGACGGAAACCTGGAGGCGCGCCTATCCCGGCGACGTGCTCCACGTGACGCAGAACGGCATGCCGAGCGAGGTGTACGTGTTTCAGACACCGTCGCAATCGCGGGCGGGGGTATGGGCGTATGCGCTGCAGGCGGGGGATGCATGGCAGATCTCCGATCGACTGGCGCTGAATCCGGGGCTGCGCTTCGACCGGTACCGGGTGTTCCTCCCCGAGCAGCATCATCCTGCGGGACGGTTCAATCCGACACACAGGCCGTTTGCCGCCATCCACAGCATCGCCGACTGGAACGTTGTCGCGCCGCGGATCGGCGTCAGCTTCGACGCGAGCCGCGACGGACGAACGATCCTGAAAGCCAGCTACGGGCACTATTGGTTGTGGCCGAGCACCGAACTGGGATTCGCGGCGAACCCGAACGGGCCGGTGTGGTGGCAGCGCTACAAGTGGGCGGATACGAGCGGCGACGCGCTGTGGCAGCCGGGCGAGGAGTTCGACTTACAGGAGACGCGGGGCGGCGAAGCCATCGAATCGATCGATCCCGCGTTGAAGCTCGGGTATCTCACGGAGCTGACCGGCCGCGTCGAGCGCGAGGCGGCCGGCGGTCTGTTCATCGGCACGGGCGTCGTGTGGCGCGGCGAGCGTCAGCAGGGCGCGCGCCAGCGCGAGCATTGGCCGGTCGACGCGTTCAGTGTCCCGCTCACGCTCCGCGATCCAGGTCCCGACGCGGCGTTCGGCACGCCGGACGACGGGGACACGATTCAGCTGTTCGAGCTCGGTCCCGACTTTCTGAGCCAATCTGGAATCGTCATCCGGAATCCACCCAACGCGGCCAGCGACTCTCTGACGTGGGAGGTCGCAGCGCGGCGCCGGTTCAGCCGCGGCTGGTCCGCTGCCGGCTCGTTTGCGCACACGTGGAACCGCGATCATGCGCGGGACTTTCTGGGACAAACGATCCGCGCGAACGAGTATCCGCTGACACCGAACGATTTCATTCACACCGACCCACGCGGCCGGCACGTCTACCGCAACTGGTCGGCGAAGATCCACGGCACCGTGGAGGGCCCCTGGAGGATGAGGGTCACGCCGTTCCTGCGTCATCAGTCCGGTCAGGCGTTCGGCCGGACGCTGATAGCGCGGGTCAATTACGGTGCCATACCCGTCCTGGCCGAGCCAGTCGGCACCCGGCGCCAGCGCAACGTCACCTTGATGGACGTGAAGGTGGAGAGAGACGTCTGGCGTGGGGGCAGGAGCGCACTCACTCCATTCGTAGAAGTGTTCAATGCCTTCAATGCGAACCCGGAGCAGAATGTGAGCTGGGAGACGCGCTCATTCTTGCGCCCGGTCGTCATTGTCCCGCCACGCATCGTGAGGGTCGGGTTCACACTGGATTGGTAACGCGAGCAGCCAGCGGTCGGCGGCCACCTTCCAGCCGGTCGGGACCCGAGGATCGCTTTCAATCCTTCGGACCCGGCGGGCTGCTGCGACCGCCCATGCTGGGCGTACCCGTTCCGACGTACCCGAGCGCGGCCAAACGTGCTTTCAACGCAGGAGGAGCCTCTGCAGGGGGCTGGGTTGACACGTCGCGCAGACTCGCAATGCGGTGAAGACGGCGGATCATCGCGTCAGCCAGGGGCCGTTGCTGGTCGTACAGGTTCGTCGTCTCGAACGGATCTCTGGCGAGATCGTACAGCTCCGACCGTGACGCCTCGATGACCTTGAATCGAGCTCCACGCAACGTGTGGAGCGGGCTCGAGCCGAATCGCCGCCTGTACAAGGATTCGGCGTACGCCTCGAGATCGAGGTCTGGTCCCTTGCCGCGCATCAGACCAGCCAGGCTGACGCCGTCCACGTGTGGTCCGGTGATGTCGGACAGATCGAGCACGGTCGGCATCAGATCGACGAGTCGCACCACCGAAGCGATCCGGCCGGCTCGGAATCCCGGTGCGCGAATGATGAGCGGCACGCGCAGCACGCTCTCATACACGGACTGACCATGATCGCGCTCGCCGTGCTCGCCAAGCGATTCGCCATGGTCGCCGACGACCACAACCAATGTCTCCTCGAGCAGGCCGCGACGCTCGAGCGCATCGAGCAGCCGGCCGATTTGTGAGTCGGCAAACGCGATCTCGCCGACATAGGGATCGGATACCGACCGGAACGGCTCGGGCGGATCGTATGGACGATGCGGATCGTACAGATGCGTCCAGAGAAAGAAGCGCCCCCTGACAGCATCGAGCCACTGGAGGGCGTCGTCCACAACCTGGTCGCCGCGTCGCTGACTTATCGCAGGGTGGTCGCGTGCATTCTGGGCGCGGACGCCCGCGTACCGTTCGAAGCCTTGGGCCAGTCCGCGATCAGGATCGAGCACGACCGATCCGACGAACGCCGCCGTACGAAAGCCCTGCGCCTGGAACAGCTCGGCCAGCGTTGTATGCTGCGCTGGTAGCGCTTGACTGGCGTTGTCGCGGACGCCGTGCCGAGGAGGGTAAAGGCCGGTGAACAGGCTGGCGTGCGCGGGCAGTGTCAGCGGCGCGACCGTGATGGCCCGATCGAAAACAATCCCCTCTCGCGCCAGCCGATCGAGATGCGGCATCGAGGCGCTCATGTAGCCGTAGGCCGGTAGGCGATCGGCGCGTGTCGTATCGAGCGTGACGAGGACAATTCCAGTCGGGATCGGTACGCGCTCCGCACGGCTCCACCAGAGCCACGCGCAGGCGGCAGCACCCAGGATTGGGAGCAGCGCGAGCAGTAATGGCCGCCGTAGGGCGATGCCGCCCAACCGAGGGACGGGCCAAACGCGGTTCACCACGTGTGCATCACCTCGAGAATGTGAAGCGGTGGTTTGTCGAACGACACTGAGCGGTAAGCGAAGCGTTCGACCAGACGGCGCCTGCGCCAGTCGCCAAGGCGCCTTTGAAGGGGCCGTCGAGACCGGCTGGCGTGCGGGCCACTTCTGCTTCCGGCCAGTCCGCACCTGCGTCGACAAAGAAGAATCTCGATGAAGAGAGCCGTTCGACGAGGGTCGGTCCATAGTCGAAGAGTGGATAAGCACCTGAGAAGAACACGCTGCTCTCGCGGATCCGCCCTGAATTCCAGAACGCTGTGTCGAGATTCAGCACGTCGGCCCCTTCAAGATTGACGTGAACGTATCGCGCTGAATTGGTGCGGAGTGTCAGGACTGCCCGGTACGTGCGCATCCACACGTCTTCGGGCAGCGTGGTCCGGCATTCAGGCGCCGCGGTAATCGTCAGCGTGTACGTTCCGGACGGATCCCACGGAGGCGCCAGCAGCAACAGATGAAAGTCGAAGGTCTGGTGATCGGTCACGGTGACGGCCTCGACGAGCGGGTGGTACCCGTCCTTCGTCACGCGGAGCTGCGTCTGCCCTGACACGCCGTAGAGCGCGTAGCTGCCGTCCTGGCTGACTGTCGAAACGCCCGCCGCGGACCCGGCGGTCACCTCAACGCGCGCATGGGGCACGCCCACACCGTCCTCGAGCACCTGTCCCGAGAGCTTGAAGGTCCCATGGGGCAGGACCATCACCCGCTTCGTGCTGATGACTTGCGAAAACGCGGCGCGAATGTCTGTCTCGCCGCGATCTCGCCCGGTCGCAAGGCCACTCGTGGAGACCGAAACGATCGAGCTATCTGCGCTGGTCCATGCAGCTTCCGTTGTGACATCGCGCTGCGAACCATCGGAAAGGTGCGCCGTCGCGCGGAACTGCTCCGCCTCGCCGGGCGGAAGCGACGCGGGTCCTGTCAACTCGAGTCGCACGACGCCTGCTGATACCGTCGGTGGGAGCGGACTCGGTCCGCTGGGGGAGTCTTTGTCGCAGGCAGCCAGGAACAGCGCCAGGAGGATCGCCGTCGACAAGGCGGCAGTCAAGGCAGTCGGTTTCAAACGGCTCGACTTCATGGCTGAGCTCCCAGTCCGGTCGGACTCTGCTTGCGTTCAGTCGCCGGTAGGCGCCGCCTACTCGGAGGTGTACGTTGTGTAAACGGTGAAGGCCGGCGAAACGGACAAGCGCCCAGGCGCCGGCTGGCTGCCGTTCGATTTTCGATGTTGGGTGTTGGGTTAGTGAACCGCTACGGCAGACCGAATCGTTTGGCGACGACGACGCACGGGTCGGCGCGAGGGCTGGAATGTGCGAGCTACTGCGGCGGCAGGCGGAATCTCTCACGCAAGGACACGAGACGAGGATCGCCGCGCAGCACCGCCATCTCCGGACGCACGAGCCGGCGCGGCAGACTCAACGGGTCGACCACGGCCAACCGCTCCAGCGCATCGAAGGCACGGTCTTTGTCGCCGAGAGCGGCGTGGATCGTCGCCTGCGCAGCGGGCCCGCCATCCGCATGCTCCACCGCCAGCTCTTCGGCCTCCGCACGCCTTCCTAACGCGATGAAGGCCAGCGCCAAGTCGGGCAGTCTTCGCGGCCGACCTGACAGCCGATCGATTCTTTCGAACAACGCCAACGCCTCCGCCGGCCTCCCGGCGGACACCAGCGCCCTGGCGAGATAGAGGTCTGCGAAGGGAAAGTCGGGCTCGACCGCCCGCAAAGTCTGGAGCGTGTGGATGGCGTCCTCGTACCGCTTCATCTCATACTGCGCGAAACCGATCTCCCGCTGCACATCCAGGGAGTGCGGATCGTTTTCGAGCGCCACGCGCAAGAGCCGCAACGCGTCTTCCTGCTTCCCCAGCGGCCGCAGCGTGGAGAGTGAATAGCTCGTGTAGGCGTGGGTCAGGCTGGGGTTCAAGGCGATGGCCCGCTGGAACGCCTTCTCGGCACCCGACCAGTCGAGATCGCGTACGTGCACCCAACCCATGGCCGCTTCTGCGTCGGCCAGGTTCGGATCGAGGGCGAGCGCTCTGACGGCGTTGGGACGGATGATCGCGTCGGCGGTCTCGACGGGAATGATCGGATGACCACCGGGTGCCTGTGGCAGCAGCGACATGGTCGCATACGCGATCGCCAGTCCGGCGTGAGCGGGTGGGTACTCAGAATCCTTGACCAGGACCTGTGTGAACATCGCCGCGGCCTTCTCGAGACTGTCACGACCTCGATGAGCCAGGAGCGCGCTGCCCTTGAGATAGAGCTCGTACGCCTCCGCGCTGGTATCGTACCGACGCTGCCCTCTGCCGAGCGTCAGGCGGAGCCGGTTGACGATGGCCAGCGAGATCTCGTCCTGGATCGCGAAGACGTCTTTGAGCTCGCGATCGAACGTTTCCGACCAGAGCACGAGATCGCCGGCGACCTGGACCAGCTGCGCGTTGACCCGCAGCGTGTTACCCGACCGCCAGACGGATCCTTCGACGACGAGATTGACTCTGAGTCGCCGGCCGACGTCACCAATGTCACGGGGCTTGTCCCTGAAGTCAAACGACGACAACTGCGACCGCACCTGGAGCCCCTGAATGACGGCGAGATTGCGCGTGATTTCGATCGTCAGGCCGTCGACAAAATACTCGCTCCCGGACTCGACGCTCAGGTTCTTGAAGGGAAGCACCGCGATCACAGGTGATGCTGTGGGCGAGTCGGTCGACGCACCGCCGGTCAGGCCGGCAAGCCATACGCCGGGCGTTCGCGAAGATCCCACGCGCCGGCCGACCGCCTCCCACGCCAGCCCTGCAACCAGCAGGAGGGCCGTCGCGGCGGCGATCGCGTAGGAGAGCCGGACGAGCACAGGCCGGCGTTGAAGCGCCGCCAGATCAGCCGCCAACGCCTCGGCGCTTGCATACCGGCCCTCCGGCCGCGGATCGAGCGCGCGCTCGACGATCCGGGCGAGCTTCGGCGACAGATCCGATCCGCCTGGCGCGGTTCGGATGTGGATGCGCTCGCTGCGTTGGTGGGCCAGACGGAGGTCGCTCACGGTTTTCCCGCGGACCGGGTACGAGCCGGTCACGAGGTAATAGAGAAGGACACCGAGACTGTAGATGTCGCTCCTGACGGTGGCGTCGTGGCCGGCAAGGACTTCAGGCGCGAGATAGAGCGGCGTCCCGGCGACATCCGAGCTGTTGTCGTCGAGCTCTCGTCCCGTCCCAAAGTCCATCAGCACGGCTCGGCCATCGTCGGCGAGCATCACGTTCGCTGCTTTGATGTCCCGATGCAGCAGGCCGGCGCCATGCACGGCCGCAACGGCACGACACAGGTCGATGCCGATGTGAACCGCCTCCGGACCACTGAACACTTTCCCCGCGTCCATGATGTGTCTGAGCGTGCGGCCGCGGACGAATTCCATCCACAGACCGATACGCGGGCCGATCTGCTCGGCGCCGTAGATGGTGACGACGTTCGGATGACGGACGCGGGCGAGCAGCCGGCCTTCGTGGATGACGGACGATGAGGGGCTAGCGCCCGCCGCGTCGAGGAGCTTGAGCGCGACCTCGCGGTCGAGCCGAGTGTCCCATGCGCGGTACACGTCACCGAAGGTGCCGCGGCCGATCGGCTCCAGCAGGTCGAGGTGACCCCAGCGTTGTGGCGAACCATCTGCCGCCGCGCCGAGCGGCGCAGCGTCCTCGGCCGCCCGGTGGACGTCGGCAACCGCCGCAACGATCTTCAGCCATCGGAGGAGCGGCTGGTCGGCATTGTCGGCCGCCGATTCGGCAGCCGGCCAGTCGACCGGCGTCCCATCCAGGATCGCCGCAGCCAACTGCGCAACCCGTGTCTCACCCGCCGTCACGCTCCATCTCCTCGACCAGGCGTACGAGCGCCCGCTCCGCCGCCTTGCGGGCGGCATCGGCCGTCGGCTTGCCCAGGGCCTGTGCCAGCTCCGCGTAGTCGTAGCCCATCTCGATCCGGCCGACCAGGGCTTCCTGCTCCTCCGGTCTCAACCGCCCGAGCGCCCGCTCGTAGCGCTCGATCGCTTCGCTGCCAATGGCCTGCTCGAGCGGCGACAACTGGCAGTCGACCTCCAGTCCGTCCAGGTCGGTGGCGTCGGGCCGCCGCCCCTTCCGGCGCAGCTCTTCGCGGATCCGGTTGAGGATGGCCTGGCGCAGATAGGCTTGCAGCGCGCCTGGTCCCCGCGGCTCGAATTCCCCGATCCGCTTAAACGTCTGAAGCAGGGTTTCCTGGACGAGGTCGTCCGTATCGGCGATGTCGCGCGCCCATTTCGGCAGCCGCCCGCTCGTCCAGCGCTGGAGCGGCTCGGCGTACCGGGCGAACAGGCGGTCGAGGGCCACCCGATCGCCGGCCTTAGCCCGCTGGATCAGGTAAACCGTCGATTCGACTCCGGAACCCGATTCTCCCTTGTTGTTCCGTTCGTCGTGTGGTGGGGATCCCGGCATTTGAACGCGGCCTCCACGTCCGGATACATCTTAACGCCGAAGAGGCGACCCGCCGTTTGACGCGACTGCCCGTTGTCCGAATTCCCGCGGTCTGACCGTTTAGAGAGATACGTCGGGACACACGACGTGCGATGGATGCGTTTCGTGGCACTCGCGCTTGTACCGGCAAGAACTTCGTGCACTGAGGTCCGCCCGTTCGCGTCACGCCGGGGCTGGCAGCCGCTCGTTTGCCTTGGGGGTCGAGGAGCTCAGAAGCGTAACTCTCTTGGGACGGAGGGAGGTGCACCATGACGAAGAAGCAGCTGGCATTCGGGGGCATCGTCGCGGCAGTTGTCGCGTCGGTGGCGGGGGCAGCACTGGCAACACCGGGATCTGGCACCACTGGTGTGGTTGTCGCGAGAGCGGCCTTTCCGGACCAGGTCAACATCAAGCTTTCGCTCAAGGACGATGACCGCGGTCGCGAAACGGTGCAGGTGCGGAACGCTGAGGATAACGTGATGCAGCAGATCATCTTCGCCCCCGACGGGCACTCCGGTTGGCACAGCCACCCGGGCCCGGCCGTGATTCTGATCAAGTCTGGCGAGCTGACCTTCTATCAGGAGGAGGCAGGCAGGTGCGTGAGTCGCACCTATTCCGCCGGAGAAGCGCTGATCGATTCAGGCCAGGGCCACGCGCACCTCGCCCACAACACAAGCGCAGGCGAGACCGAGGTGTGGGTGACCTATTTCGACGTTCCCGCGGGAGGTTCACCTCGAATCGACGTTCCTGCGGCTCCGGAAGCTTGCGCCTCTTAAGGCAACTTCGCCGGTTGTTCCGCTTCTGCCCACCAGGCCGAGTCGATCGAACGTCATCCCACAGCGCCCGTGAAGCCGCCGAAGGCGACGAGTGCGACGTGACTGCAATGAGACCTCGACGGAGTCTCTGGAAGCGGTTGGTCTCCGTGCTGCTGCCGCGCATCAGCTCTACGCGACAAGGCCACCGCGGGTCAGTCGACTGTATTGGACCGCTGACCCTCGTGATGCCGGGCGAGCCAAGCACTGGCAGGGTCGCGCGTGGATGCGGACCGAGTAGGTAGGGGAAATCTCGGCCCGGGATCCGGGGCCCCCGTCCGGCGACGGTTTGTCACGTGCTTCGGCCAGCTCCTCGCAGCTGTATCCCATGTCGACGCGCGATGATGGCCTCCCGCTCATCAGGTCCCAGCCGGGTCAGCGCGCTTTCCTGGCGGTCCACCGCTTCCTGATCACCTGATCGCGCGCGGTCGAGCAGAAGAAAGGTCGACTCTGGATCGGTGCTTCCGACCCAGGATGGCTCGGGGCCTCCTGGAATCCCGGAGGTTCAGACATAGCGATCCGACCAGGTTTGCCCGCATGTTACCGCGGTTTGTCCAGAATCCTCCGGCGCAACGTTATAGCAATTGAGACCAAACGGAGGGTGGAAATGCTTCCGTCCAGACTGCTGTTCGTCCTCGGCCTTCTCGTCTTTGCGACGGGATGTGACCGCGAGCCCCCCACCGGGCCCAGCGGGCCACTAGCGCCGGGCCCGTCCGGCCCGACGTCGACCGGGCCCATCGCCTTCGTCAGCGACCGCGACGGCACCGAAGCCGTGTATCTGGCTGACGAAGATGGCTCGGTCGTGACTCGGCTGAGCGACGGCACGTGGCCCGCCTGGTCGCCCGACGGCCAGAAGATCGCCTTGTGGCGGTCGCGGGACCGAGCCATCTATGTGATCAACGTCGATGGCTCCGGGCTGCGGCATCTCGCTAGCGGATGGGAGCCGGACTGGTCGCCCGACGGCCGAATGCTTGTGTTTCGTGGCGAATCGTTCACCATCGACGTCATCGACGTCGATGGTTCGAATCATCGACGACTGCATGACGGCGGGGACGGTGCAGGTGTATTTGCCCCGGCCTGGTCGCCGGACGGGCGGCGGATCGCGTTCATTAATGGCTCGTACGTCTCCTTTGGGGGACTGTGGGTGATGAACGCGGACGGTTCCGATGCGCGTCACATCGGCCCCGGAGAGTTACCCGCCTGGTCGCCGGACAGCTCGGAAATCGCGTTCGTGATTTCACGCAGCATTGACGTCTCAAACGCAGATGGCTCCGGCCGGCGGACCCGCGTGGCTGGTCCGGCCACATTCCCGGACTGGACACCCGATGGACGCCTGATATTCACGAAGGACCCTTCGGGGGATTGGTACGGTCCCGGCCAGCGAATCTTCATCAGCGACGGCGGCCTCGAGCGCCAGTTGATCCCCGAGGCGGCGGCTCCCGCGAGTTCAAGCTATAGCGACAGACAGGCCACCTGGCGGCGGTAGTGCCACGACTTGCGATCGGACCTCTCACAAGCTTTGCGGCGGAGCTCGTCGCGAATGCGATTGAGGACCGCCTGCGTCGAACCGCGAGCCGTCCGAGAACGACCCCTCTCTAGAGACTGCAGTTTCGGTCGACACATCGCCCTGCGCGCCAAGCTGGGGACGGTGTAAGGCCTAAAGGCACCCCAAGGGCGCGCTGATCGTGCCCTGGAGGCAGTCGCTGGGGATGTCACACCGGACTCCTTTGCGAGTTGCGTGGTGGGCGGCCGGAGTCGTCTGCGTGAGGTCATATCGCTTCTGCCGGACGGACGACATCGGGCTGCTCGTCGGCGCGCTGAATTGGCAGTGCGCTGTGATGGTTCCTGCTGGAAGCTGTGCCTGCCCTCGCGCACTGGAGTGTCCGGTTTTGTCCCGACCAGCGTTATGTATGTATGGGCGTCCGGGAGCCGTTCCATGCCGTGGGGTGGTGCCCGGATGGTTTTGTGGTGCTTTCGTTCTTGCTCAATGCGATGCCGCCCGAGCACGCGCTGGCTGCAGGTGAGCAGGCGCCAACTCCCACGCCGCCGCCAACAGTTGGGAGCAACTGCCGGGAGTGCACCCTCAGGGCTGGATCTGTTTCATCAGCCGCTTCGAGCTGACGCGCTCACACTGCCTCATTCCGAAGGTTAGAGGTGAACGATGCGCCTTGCTGGTCTGTTGGTCCCGTTGTTCTTGATCGCCGTGATGTCTCCGAAAAACCCGCTGGCTTCAGGCGGGCAGGCGCCTGCTTCGCCGCCGCCAACGAGTGCTGACAACTGCAAACCGCCTGTGCCTGGACCCGACTGGGTCTGCCAGGACGGCGGCTGGCTCCCGCCCGGCCATCCGTTGATTCGCCCGTCGGGTGAGACGCCGCCGACGGCACCATCCCCGCCGACGGGTGGGGCGGGGACACCTGAGCCCTGCATCAGCGTGCAGCCTGGTCCGTCCTGGATCTGCCAGGACGGCGGCTGGCTCCCGGCCGGCCATCCGTTGATTCGCCCGTCCGGTGAGACGCCGCCGACGGCACCGCCACCTCCGCCCGTGGGGGTGCCGCCGTTCAAGTGCACGACATCGGATCCGTTCGCCGGAGTTCCCGGGTTGTTTGGCTTGTGCATCGATGGCGGCTGGGTCCCAATCGGGCATCCGCTGGCCTCCGACTACCTCGGACGTTCGTTGGCTATCGACTACTCCGGAATCTACACGCTGACGCTGATCGCGAATGCCTGCACGGCCGAAGTTCCAGACGTGCTGAAACGGCGTGTCTATACCGCTCGTATCGAACAGAACGGCGCCACAGTGCACGTGTTCCTGTCAGGAGCAGATTTCTGGCCTGGCGGCAACGCCTTCTCTGGCGTTGTCGTGTCGACTGATGAGATCCGGTTTAGTATTGCTTCGGTGAGCGACTTCTATTACGGCTCCTCTTTTGATGTGGGCGAAGAGATCGGCGCGGGTACCCTCATCGTTGACGGCATCTTCAATGCCACCACGAGCATCATTGGTACGCGCATGAACAGCGCATCCAGCGGAAACGAGGGAATCATCTACCTCGACGAAGCCTCCCTCGTCCCAGGTTTCGACAAAAACTTCTTCTTCCCAGCCATCGCCTGGGTGTGTTCTATCAGCCGTTTTGAGCTGACGCGCCAGTGACGGCGGCGGAATCCACCACGCAGCTGTCCGTCCACGGATACACACCGGGCGCCGACGTGATCGCGAAGCCTTCGGAAACCAGCGCCCGGTTCCTCGTCCCGCCTCCGGCCGCAACAGGCCAGTAAACGCGTGCCGGCTCGCCGGGAATCGTCAGTCCGCAGATACCTTCGGCGGTTAAGCGTGCAGTGTGGTTCGTTGGCGGGCTCGCTCTTTCGTTCGAGACCATCCCCCGCGCCCGGTGCGGGACGGTGTAAGCTAAAATCTGTGTGAATCCGACCTTCCGAAGCCCAGCGCGGCCGCAGCGCTGGGCGCTCGGAGCCGAACCTCGGACGCCAGTAACGTGAAGCGCTACCACGACATCGCCGGCGACGGAGGGTCCAGAATCCTCCAGCAGATCGCCGAGCAGCGAACCCGCATCACCGACGGGCTCGCCGGGGTGCGCCATCTCGTGGCCGTGGGCTCCGGCAAGGGGGGCGTCGGCAAAAGTACTTTGACGCTGCATCTCGCGGGCGCGCTGCGCGCCCGGGGGCTTCGGATTGCGATCCTCGACGCGGACCTCAACGGCCCATCCCAGGCGCGCATGGCCGGTGTCCGGGGGGCGCTGTTCGTTCCGCCGCCTTCCCCCAAGGGCGTCGGCGTGGCAAGCGGCAGAGACAAGGTCGCGCTCCCGCGGACCAGGAACGGAATCGCGGTTTTCTCGATGGGCTCGCTGATCCCCGAGTCGGAGGCGCTCGAGTTCGAGAGCGCGGCGCCGGGAGGGTCCCAGACGTGGCGCGCCACGAGGGAGTTCGCTCTCCTCGGCGAGATCCTCGGCTCCTTCGAGTGGGGAGCGCTCGATCTGCTGATGGTGGATCTGCCGCCGGGAGCCGAGCGGACGGTCCAGTACGCCGATTTTCTCGGGCCGAGGACCTCGTTCCTGCTCGTCACGATTCCTTCCGAAGTGTCGCGCGGCGTGGTCGCCCGTTCGATCGCCGCTCTGTCGAGGGGACCCAACCACCTCCTCGGCTACGTCGAGAACATGAGCGGCTATTACTGCCGGGACTGTCGCGCCATCAAGCCGCTCTTCGACGCTCCCCAGGCCTCGGGGCTGGGAATCCCCTGCTTCGGCAGCGTTCCGTTCGATCCGGAGCTTGCGCGGCACTGTGATCTTGGGGTCCCTCTCGCGGCATTCGGCGAAAGCCCCGTGGGCCGGACCCTCGAGCAGATCGCACAGCGACTTCTGGACAGACTCGAATCGACAGCGCCCGCCTCCGCTCGGGCGTCGCCCGAGCTACGGCGAGGCAGGGAGCCTCAGCGATGAAATTCCTCTGCGTCCCCTGCGACAGCCCGATGAAGCTGCAATCCGTCGGTCCGCCCGAGCGCGGCTCGCTGTCGGTCGTCTACTCGTGTCCCGAGTGCGGCTACGAGATGGCGATGCTCACGAACGCGTACGAAACGCAGGTTGTCCAGTCGCTCGGCGTGCGCATAGGCCCCGAGACCGGCGCGGGAGCGTCCGGCACCGGAACTGCGAGCGGAGCCTCGTCCGGGACCAGTTGCCCGTTCTCCGCGATGATTCCGGGAATGGGCGCGCGACCCGATCAGGCCGGCGCGTCCATCCCCATCCGGTGGTCTGCTGCCGCGGAAGCCCGCCTCGCGAACATCCCCGAGTTCGTGCGCCCCATGGCGCGGACCGGCATCGAGAGATTCGCCCGAGAAAAGGGGGCACTGGAAGTCGACGAAAAAATCCTCGACGACGCCCGAGAGTTCTTTGGCATGTAAGTCGGCGCTTGATTAGTTGAACATCTTCAATATGAACGCGTCGTCGTTCGCCCGGCCCTACGTCATCTCCTGGAACCTCACCTATCGCTGCAATCTCGCCTGCGAGCACTGCTACCTCGACGCCGGCGGGACCCCGCTCGTCGCCACGGAGGGCTTCGCCGATCGGAGCGAGCTCGGCACCGAGGAATGCTTCAGGGTCATCGACGAGATCGCCGCGTTCGCGCCAGAATGCGTGACGATCCTGACCGGCGGTGAGCCGCTCTTGCGCCGCGACATCCTCGACATCGTCCGGCGCGCGTCGCAGCGCGGGCTCTGGGTCGTCGTCGGCACCAACGGCGTGCGGATCAGCGAGAACGTCGCGAGGCACCTCTCGGAGGCCGGAGCGCGGGGGCTCTCCCTCTCCCTCGATGCGCTCGAGCCCGACCGCCACGACCGCTTCCGGAGGGTGCGCGGCGCCTGGCAGAACACCGTGGAAGGAGCGCAGATCCTCAACAAAACAGGGCTTCCGTACATCGTGCAGACGACGGCGGGCTCGCACAATGCCGGCGAGCTCGAGGCGATTGCCGACTTCGCGTACGATCGGCTCGCCGCGAAGGTCTGGAACCTGTACTTCCTGGTACCGACCGGTCGCGGGCAGTTCGTGTCGGACATGACCCCGGCGCAGTACGACGAGGTGCTCGCCTCCCTCTACCGGATCCAGCGGAAGTACGACGGCCGCATGCTGGTGAACGCCAAGTGCGCGCCGCACTACATCAAGACCGTGCTGGAAAGCGCCGGCAGCCTGCGCGAGGAGCCGGAGAATCCCGACGGTTCGCATCGACACGCAACGGACGTCGTATCGGAGAGGCCCGTCTCGTGGCTCGGCTCCTCCCCCATCAGGACCTACTCCGGTGGCGCCGGCGGCTGCCCTGCAGGCACGCACTACATGGGGATCCGGCCGAACGGAGACGTGACTCCCTGCCCGTACCTCCCTGTCTTCGCCGGGTCCCTTCGCCGCGCGAGCCTCGCGGACCTATGGACCTCATCCGAGCTGTTCACCGGCATTCGCCTCCGCTCGTCGCTCGGGGGGCGGTGCGGGGAATGCGAGATGAACGCCCACTGCGGAGGCTGTCGCGCACGCGCCTACGGCATGACCGGCGATTTGATGGCCGAGGATCCGCTGTGCACGCACACGCCTGGAAGATTCGCCGGGTCTCCGCTTCTCGCCCTCCGGAGCCCTGATACATCGGCGACGCCCGGGACGCCCCTTATCGAATACGGCCGGGAATCAGTGACGACCATCGTGTGGGACGATGCGGCCGAGGAGCGCATGAAGAGAATCCCCGCGTTCGTTCGGGGCATGGTCGTCAGGGCCGTCGAGGAGTCGTGCCGCAAACGCGGCGTCTTCCGTGTGACGGTCGGTGAACTCGAGCAAATTCGCGCGCGGATGCCGACGCCGAAATACTTCGGGTAGTGGTGGTGACCGAAGTTCGACGATCCGCTCCTGTTGAGGATCGAACTCGGCGAGTCGTTCGAGCGCCCTCCTGCAGCGCCAGGACATCGCTCTGTGGCTGTCCGGGGCGGCCTCGTCGCCGACCAGCCTCACGCGCTCCCAACCGCGGCCGCGTTCGATTCACGTGTCGGCGCGTGTGATTGTGATCGGGTCCAGCGTCAATGCGCGGCGGGGCCGGCAGCACGCCTGCAAGCAGGACGGCCGTGATCGGAACTACCGGCGCTGCCAACCATATCCAGACCGCCGCCCGCTCTCCATATGGCGGAATGCGCGCCAGCCATCGCGCTAGAAGGATCGACGCGAGCATGCCCGCGACCGTACCTGCCGCAGCCAGGCGCGCGCCTTCCGATACCAGCTGACGGATTACCTGCCAGGCTGGCGCGCCGAGTGCGATCCGCACCGCAATTTCCCGGCCGCGCCGACGCAGCGAGTCGGTCATTACGCCGTACAGACCGAGTACGCTGAGCGCAAGCGCCGTCGCCGCCAATGCTCCGATCAGCGTGGTTGCGATCCGTGACGGTGCCAGCGCGGTCCTGCCAGGTGCGACTCGAGCGTTCTCACGACCACCGGTGCCGGACCGCGGCCCGGCACCGCCTCGAGCCGGCGGTGGAGGTCAGTTAAGAGCGCCTCGCTCACCTCGGGGGTGGCGAGAATCAGCGTCATGCCCCGCAGGAAGTCCTGCGCCATCGGAAAGTAGATCGATGGCTCGATGCGTCGCTGAAATGCCCGCAGCGGGACCGAGCGAACTACTCCGATAATCTCGGTGCGGCGGCCGGCCTGATCGATCACTGCTGCCCCGACGGCATCGCCTCTGAAGTAATGCTCGGCGGCTTCCTCATTGACTAAACCGACGCGGCAACCGCGGAGCAGTTCTGCCGAGTAGAGACGGCCGTCCGCGAGCGTCCAACCCACCGCATCGAAATAGCCGCTCGACACGACGTTCGTATTCAGCACGGCGCTCGAAGCCTGCAATGGCGTCGGTATGCGAAAGCGTTCGGGTCCGGCCACCGCGGCGCGAATGCCGCCCTGGTTCGCGTAGTAGTAGATGGTGGGCCGACTCAGATCGTTTGCGCCTTCGGCTCGATGCGACGCGACAACCCCCACGATTTGGACGCTCTGCCCGGAAGAGTCATCGATCGATCGACCGACGGCCTTTCCGTCGAATACCTCGCGTGCCGCCGCTTCGTTGACGATCGCCACGCGGCACTCCTGGACGGTGTCTTGACCACCGAAGAGCCGACCCGCTACGGGCGGCACCCTGATGTGCGCGAGCGATGCGGGCGTGAACAGGGCGACATCCATTAATTCTTCCCGGATTGACGCCTGGCGCGGCTCGACCTCAAACGGTTGCCACGTTGGCAAGCCGCCGGGGAGCGTTGCCACCCAGGCCAGCGGCGTGACTCCGGGCACCGCTCGAGCCGCGTCCTCAATGGCATGAAAGAATGCAATTCCAGATGCGGCGGTGTCGCTCGGCGTCGCGCCTGCGCGCGACTCCATCGTCGCAAGGATCGTCGTTGCGAGCGGACGACCGGCACTGGTAAGCAAGGCAGAGCGAAAGTTTTCGAAGAGAAGCCCCGTGGCAATCACCAGCACGCAACAGAGCGCCACTTGCGCCACAACCAGGAACATGCGCAGCCGGCGCATCGATGTCGAGGGTCCTGCACTCTCGCGCCGAAGGATCGCCGACGGGCGATCATGGCGGATCTCGAAGAGGGGCAGCAATCCGCATGCGCTCGTGATTGTCACAGACACGAAGGATACGGCGATGATGCCCACCACATCGGGCTCGAAGACCAGTTGCGCGGCGTCCCTGTCGAAGAACAGCAACGGCACGATGTTGGTCGTCCACACCGCGAGCAACATCCCGAACGCGCCACCGGCCACAGAGATCAAGACGCTGTCTGAGAGCAGCTGCCTGGCGAGCCAGCCGCGCCTGGCACCGAGTGCCACCCGCACGGCCGTCTCGTGCGATCGCGCCGACGCACGCGAGAGCAGCAGGCATGCCACGTTTGCGCAGGCGATGAGGAACACCGCGATCGCCGCCGCGCTGAGCAGCGTTCCGATGCGTGATAGCCCGTACGTCATATCCGGCGTCAAGCCGGAGTAGGGAAAGACGCGGATGAGGCCTGCGTCGCGACGCCCGGCGTTGATGACCGCCTCCGCGCGATCGGTCGGGACACCCTCGCGCAGTCGCGCAATCACCCACACGCTGCGATGACTCCGACCGGCATCGTGAATCGTGGCCTCGGTCCACGGCATCCAGATGTCAATCGGCCGGCCCAGATACAAGCCCTCGAGCCACTCTGGCGCTGCGGCGCCGAGACGGGCATCGACCCCGTTGATGCGCACCGTGCCGGCGCGTGGACGCAACTCGTTGTGCACCGGGCGACGACTGACCACGACGCGATCGTCGAGAGAAAGCTGTAACAGCACCGCGAGTTCGGCTGTAACCGCAGCGACGGCGACTGTCGCCGCACGACCGTCTATGACGATCGTCCCCTGCGACTCGCGCGCGGCACCAACCCATTCGAACACGTCGCCGGACGACTTGATTGAGAGATAGTCATCGTACGAAACAGGTCCAGCCCGGTCTGTGTCAGCACCGACAACCGACACCAGCCCGGCGCTGTTCGGGAATGGCATATTCCGCGTGAGTAAGCCGCGAACGAATCCGTGCACAGCGGCGTTGCTCCCGATGCCGAAGGCAATCGTCAGCACCACCGTCGCCGCCAATCCGGGTGTTCGCGCCAGGCTGCGGGCCGAATACCGCAGATCGCTCAGGACGCCCACGGTCGCCAGCGCAGGCGAAACCGTGCCAGACGGTTGCATCGAGACTTCAAACGCGGCGTTCGGCAAGCCGCGTGCCGCCATTGTCCGATAGCGGGCGGCTCAGTCCCAGCACTGGCCAACCGCAGGCTCCGTGTCAGGCGGTCCAGATAGCATCCGAACATTGATTGGTCACGGCCCCGATGCGTAATAGAAGACCCCACAGGCTGCGAAGGAACTGCTCAGGGAAGGTCGTCCCGCTCAGCGGACGAAGAAATGCTGACGCCGACGCGGCAGCCGAACGCATGAAGCGGATTCCCGCGTTCGTCCGGGGCATGGTCGTCAGGGCGGTCGAGGAAACGTGCCGCAAGAACGGCCTCGACCGGGTCACCGTCGAGGAACTGGAGCGGATCCGCGCGCGGATGCCGACGCCGAAATTCTTCGGGTAGCCGCCGACGTGTCACAGCCTGGATCGGGCGAGGTGGCCTGATGCCGGGTCTCCTCTTCTCAGTGCCTAGCGTGTCCTGGCAACAACCATCAGCGACGTTCCAAACGGCAGCCAGCGACCCAGCGCGTACTCGTTGCGCAGCCACGTCTGGAGCGCGTCGTTCAACCAAGCGCCGGGAATCCTTGGAACACTGGGAGGACTTTTCTGCAGGCTTTCCATGACGCGGACAATGGCCTTCGGAAAGACCAGCGACTGGAAGAGGTAGGTCGCGTCGGCGACGACCAGCCCCGCGCCACGTAGTGTTGTGCGCATCGCCGACCGCGTATAGCGCCGGACATGGTGGTTCATGTCATCGTGCCGGGTCCAGAGCCAGTTGAATGCCGGTACGGTGATGAGAATGCAGCCGCCAGGCTTGAGCAGTTGGCGGGCGTGTCGCAGCAGCGGTTCCGGCTCGGTCAGATGCTCGAGCACGTCGAGCATGAGGATGACATCGTAGGCTTCGTCGGGGCTGTACGAGCCGTCCAGTTGTCCCACGAAGATGTTGGGCTTCCACCTTCCGGCCATTTCCACGGCGTCACGGTCTGATTCGATTCCTTCGACATGGCCAAAACGTTGAAGGGCATCGAAGAACAGCCCTGCGCCGCATCCCACGTCCAGGATTCGTCTCGGGGCAGGCCTGTCGTCGAGGATCCTTGCAATGGTGCGAAGCAGGATCTCTTCGCGGACGCGCCACCACCAGTGCCGTCTGTACAGTTCCGGATACGCCGCGGCATAGGCGCTATCCATCGGGGGTCCCGATAATGCGCGCGATGACGTACGCGGGCCGCCGCTTCGTCTCACCGTACACCCGCCCGAGGTATTCTCCGATCACACCGAGGAAGAACAGCTGGACTCCCGCCAGGAACGTCATGACCAGCAGCGACGCGGTGAACCCCTCGGGCACGGCCCCGGTCGCGAGGCGAACGTAGACGGCGTAGAGCGCAAACAGGCCGACGGCGGCGATCGCCAACAAGCCCGCACCCGTTGCGGCGCGAAGCGGCGCAACCGAGAATGAACAGATACCGTCGAGGGCGAGCGTGATCAGTTTCCCTGCCGTGTACTTCGGCCTGCCGGCAAATCTCGGGGCGCGCTGCACATCGACAGCTACCTGCTCGAAGCCCACCCACGCGCGTAACCCGCGAAGGTAGCGCTGCTGTTCGGGCAGCTGGCGCATCGCTTTGATGACGGGAGCCCCGAGCAGCGCGAAATCGCCGGCATCTCTCGGAAGGTGAACTTCCGACAGCGATGCAATGATGCGGTAGAAGATCCGATACGACGTGCGGAGGATCCAGCCCTCTTCGCGCGTCGCCCGTCGTGCGTACACGACGTCGGCACCAGCCTGATGGTGCTTCACGAGCTCCGGGATGATCTCGGGTTCGTCCTGCAGATCTGCATCCATCAGAACGACGGCATCGCCCGTCACGTGATCCAGCGCTGCCCCAAGTGCGGCCTGGTGGCCGAAGTTTCTCGACAGGACGATCAGGCGAATGCGTGGATCCCGCCGCGCCGCTTCGATCAGGAGCGATCGCGAATCGTCCGTGCTCCCGTCGTCGACGAACACGATCTCGTGGGCGCCGCCCGGTAGAGCGTCGAGGACCTTCGTGAGTCGGAGCAGCAGCTCCGGAAGGACCTCCTGCTCGTTGTGGACGGGGATTCCTACCGAGAGCCGCATCGTGGTGCTCCCCCTTGGAAATAGACCATGGCCCACAACCAGCCGCCCAGCATGAACGGCTCCATGGCCACGGGTTCGAAGTGGCGCTCGAACCGCGTGCGCCACGCATCAAAAGTCCGTGCATGACGCCCGCGATCCAGTCGCGCCATGAGCGTCGCCAGGCTTGGCCGCTCCGGCAATACCAGCTCCAGGATGTGGACGCGACCATCCGGTTCGAGGAGTCCCGCAATCCGGCCCAGCACGTCGTCGACTGCTCGATCCGGGAGGTGGTGGAGAAAGCTGTTGACGAGAATCACGTCGAACCGCCCGAGGTGCGAAAGGTCGGCGGTCGCAAGATCGGCCTGAAGGAACTGCCCGGAATGGCGGGATCGTCCGACGGCGAGGTACTTCTCGTTGATGTCCACCCCGACGTAATCGGCCCCGGTGAAACGGGATGCGTTCGTCCCCGGGCCGCAACCGACGTCGAGAACACGCCGCACCTTTTGAGCGTCAAGGGCTCGCAGAACAGGTGCGAATTTCATTTCGGCAAACGGGGCTTGCCAGAGTCTGTACACCCAGGGCTGCTCCATCACGCGATCGATCAGCCGTCTCATCGCCACCTCACTTCGAAGGGTGGCATGAACTCCCCGTGAGGAAACTCCTTGCGCAGCCTGGACACAAGTGTGTCCGGGACTGGCGCCGAGAAGCGCTTGCCGTAAAAGAGGACGATGACATCCGCCGACGCCCAGCGTGCGAACTCCTGCTCCTCGTTTACCGATTCCTGCGTCGAGAAAAAGTCGAACAGCCTGCCAGAGGGGCTAACCCTGCCGGCCAGGAAATAGACCTCCGGTGTGTCAGGCCCCGCCATCAGGCGGCCTCCTTCGCCGAGTCGCTGCCTGACCAGAGGCATCACCCACCGGTACGCGTCCGCCTCGAAGTCAACCACGTTGAGGCTCGCACGCGGCAACGCGAGTGGCGTCGTCAGATCGTACGCTCGGTGAAACGACCCGACGTTCCAGACGTACTCCCGGTTCATGCACACCACCGCAAAGAGCAGGGCGAGCGCGATGGCCGGACCGTCACTCAACCGGGCCGGCGCCTGCATGGTGCGAAAGGCAACGACGCCGGCGATCAGCGCCAGCGGCGCCACGTAGAGGAAATAAACAGGCGCTGCGAACGGAAACTGGCCGAGCGAGGCGAACGCGAGCATTGCGGAGGCGGCAAACAGGATGCGGCGGTCCCGGCCGGGCTGTATTCGCCCGGATATCGCGAGCCAGAACGCGATGACCGGCAGCATCGCAGCGGTTCCCCGGATGGCCTCCCAGATGAATGTATAAGCAAAATGCCAGTACAACGCGAGAAACGGCAGCGCCAGGGCGAGTGACCAGCGCACCCCCTTTACGATACGCAATTCACCGGGCTTCAATGAAGGCGCCGACCAGAACAGCCAGAGGATTGCCGCAACCGCTGCAACGATGTGGGACGCCGGTCTCATCGGTAGCGTCGTGACGTGCAGACGCCTCTGTGGAATCACGAAAACGCCATTGACCCAACTGCTGACGGTCCCCGCGGCGATGTGCGGCCACAGCAGAATGACGACCGGGACAGCCGCCGCCGCGGCGGCGACGAGCGGCGACCGCCAGTTCAATCCGCCTGGTGCGTCGGTCCACCTGTGCAGGAGGGCGAACATGAGGCAGGCGGCGGCAACCGGGACGAGGAGATAGAGGACCTCTCCGGAGCCGATACCGGTGCGCATTATGAGGACGACGAGGACGAACACGCCAGTGCCGATCGCGGCACGGATCCAGACGTCTGCCCTCCGGCGCGAGGCTGACACTGCCCCGATGCTGCTCGGACTGGCCATGAGCGACATCATGAGCGGAGGGAGCAGATAGATGCCGGTCTGTTTGATGGTGAATGCCACCCCTGCGGCCAGGCCGGCGATCCCGACGAACAACAGTCGTTCAGTCTCGACGTGACGAATAAGCCCCCACAGGCACACGAGGGCGCAGAGCAGGAGCCACCAGGAGGGGAGGCTGGAGAAGTAATTGGGAAAGCTCCAGCCGAGCGCCACGAGTGTGCCAATTGCGGCGCAAACCGGGCGCAGATGACGTCGCAGGATCACATGGACGAACGTCATCGTCACCAGCGCGCCCGCGAACACGGTCCACCTCAGATGGACCAGATCGATCCCGGTCATCCTGAAGACTGCCGCGTAGAAGTACGACAGCGCTCCGGGATACGGTTCCTCGTAGTCGACGTGCGGGAGAGCGCCCGTCAGCACTCTCTCGGCCGCCTGTCCGGTCATCCCCTCGTCGATAGGGACCCAGCCTCTGTCGACAAAGGGCACCAGGTACGCCGCAGCCAGCATCAGGAGCAGCCCCGCGACTATCCGGGGTGTGTCCACCGCTACGCGGGTGGTACTGGGGCGTGTAATCATTGAGGACCGCTATCGCGCCCGGGGCACACACCGTCACGAGCAGATATCGGCCCCGGGCGTTCGATCGATTAGTCATTGGAGATCGACGCTGCGGCGGGGCGAGGCCTGGTCGCAAGCCTCCGGTTGACTTCGACGGCCTGTTCCTGCAGAGACTCATCGCCGGGCGCTGTTACCCTGCTTGTCGCCCGCACCCGTCTCGGGACGGAAGAGCAACGACTGATGGCCCGAGCGCGCCGACAGGTCGGTGCGTGTCAGCGCAGACCTTCGACGACGAAAAGGTTCGCCAGCCGCAGCGACTTCATGTACGCGTACGCCTGACCGTCACGCGACACCAGGATGTCGAAGGCCGTGACCCCGGCGGGGTCCTGAACCCGAATGTCCCTGACGGACACCCGATTCCCGGAGTGAATGTCGCGACGGAAGAGGCGGGCCAGGTCCTGGACCTCTTCAACGATCAACAAGGCCCTGCCATCGGCGCTCCACGCAGCGACGTTTCCGGTTTCCGGCACGCCCGGGAGCACGCGATCTGCACCCTCATCGACCGAGTAGACGCGGATGGACGAGTTGTCGTTGACGGCGACGAAGCGGCCGTCGGGAGAGATCACGGCCGGACCGGTAATGCCCTCCGGCGTGATCGCCTTTAACCGATTCTGAGACAGATCGTACACGTAGACACGCGGCGGCCGACCGGGTGCGGTGCCGTACGGAATCAGGAGACGCGCGCCATCGGACGAGAACTCGTACGTCCGGCGAGACCAGTCCGTGCGGCCCAGCGCGCCTCCATGGAACGGCTCCAGCTCGATGGGCATTCCGATCGTGCGCGCGGTACCCGCGCCGGTCGGCAGCAGCGTCAGCTTGTTCCGGATCCGCTGGTTGGACCGGCCGTCGCCGATCACCGCCGCCCATTTCCCGTCCGGCGTCAGCGCGGCCGGCGCCCCCGGGCCGAGCGGAACCGGCGGCCTTCCGTCCATGTGGCCCAGGAAAACCCGATCCCGTCCAGCCCCGGGGCTGTTGTCCCAGAGGAGGGCCTGCCGTCCATCTGATGCGAGGTGAAACAGCCGTGTGGCTTCGAACACCGTCAGGTCGCGTTCGCCGCCCTCCCGTGACCCGTGCACCGAGAAGCGCAGGGTGCCTGCCGCGATCAGCACCTTGCCGTCGGGCGCCACGTCCTCGATCTGAATCATCCCCGTGTAACTGGCGACCGTACGTCGGCGGCCGGAGAGCGTGATGGCTTCCAGCGTCATGTGCATGTCTCCCCCGCCGGACTCGACCCAGATCTCGCGGCCGTCAGGTGTCCAGGCACAATGGCCGCCGCGCCCCAGGGGCCGCGCAAGCGGGCGAGCGGATCCGCCCCGCTCTCCGACCCACAATTCCCCGTACGCCGGGCCCGCGAAGAAGCACACGCGCGCGCCGTCGGGTGAGATGCGCGGAGGGAGGATGACCGGGGCCTGATGGATCACCGTCCCGACGGGAAACTCGAGCCGTGCGCCATCGCCAACGCGGCGGACGATCGCCATAGCCGCACCGTCCGTGGTCCAGTCTGCGCCGACGACGTCGGAGTGCAGCTCGCGAGGCGCGCCGCCGGCGAGCGCGGTGACGGCGAGCGTGCCATGGGGCTCCCAGCCATCGATGGCCGGCCGGGCCATCGAAACGGCGAGCTGGCCCTGTTTCGACAACGCGAGCAGATCGGCCGGGCCCAGGTCGAGCGCCCTCGACTGCGCGCTGCCCACGCGCGTCGCGTACAGACGAAACGGCTCGCCGTTCCACGCCGCGCTGTACACGATGCTCTGCCCGTCGGGGCCGAATCGTGCCTTTCCGATGTTGCCGTGGCGAAACGTCAGTTGGGTCACCGTGCCCGCCGAAGGCAACGCGGCCGCACGGAATGCGATGTAGGCGCCCGCCGCCGCGATGAGCGCGAGGCCGGACGCGAGCAATACCGGGCCCCAGCGGCGATGCCGGACCGGCACCGGGCCCGGAGCGTCGTTCAAGGGTGTCGTCGACAGCGCCTCGACGATGTCGAGCCGGGCATCGGCGATATCGCGAAGGCGAACGGCGGGATCCTTCTGGAGACAGCGTCTGAGCAGTCTCCGTATCGGCTCGGGCGTTTCCCTGGGCAGACACGCCCAGTCGGGTTCCGACTCGAGGACTTTGACCAGGCAATCGGAGGCGGTTTCGGCGCCAAAGGCCGCTCGCCGTGCGAGCAGTTCATACAGTACGCATCCGAAGGCCCACACGTCGGCGCGCCGATCGACCGGTTTACCACGCGCCTGTTCGGGGCTCATGTAGGCGGCAGTGCCCATGATCGCGCCGGCGCGCGTGTGGGTGCTCGAGTGGTCGCCACGCTGGGGGTCGGTGCTGATGGCCTTGGCGAGGCCGAAGTCGAGCACCTTGACCACCCCGCCCGGTGTGACCTTGATATTCGCGGGCTTCAGGTCGCGATGGACGACGTCCTTCTCGTGAGCGGCTTCGAGCGCATCCGCAATCTGGCGCGCGATCCCCAGCGCCTCGCGCATGGGATAGGAGCCGTCAGCCAGTGTCTGCCCCTCGACCATCTCGAGAACGAGCCCGATGACACCGTCGGCTTGTTCCACGCCATGGATCGCGGCGATGTTGGGATGGTTCAACGTGGCGAGCAGGCGCGCCTCCCGTTCGAGCCTCGCACGGGCGCTCGCATCAGAGGCGACGTGCGGCGGCAGGCACTTGATCGCGACGTCGCGTTCGAGCCGCGTGTCGTGAGCGAGATACACCTCCCCCATGCCGCCCGCGCCGATGAAAGACCGGATCTCGTACTGGCCCAGACGCTGCCCGATCAACGATGTCGTCCGTGCGGCAAGCGCCCGGCCAGCCAATTCCACGGCAGGCGTCTCCAGAAAACCCGACGCCTCAGCGGCGTGCGCCAGCAAAGACTCCACCTCGCGACGGACATCGCCGTCGTTGCCACACGCGGCGTCGAGGAAGGCCGCCCGTTCGTCCGCGCCGAGCGCCACGGCTTCGTGGTAGATGTCGCCGACGCGCTGCCACCTGTTCGCTGTCACCAGCTCGCCTCGGGATTCGTGCGGTCGAGCTCGCGCAGCAGCCACGATTTCGCGAGTTTCCAGTCGCGCATCACGGTGGCGGTCGATACGCCCAGGACCCCCGCAATCTCGTCGACCGTCAATCCCGCGAAGAAGCGCATCACGACGATCTGACTCTGCCGGTCGTCGACGCGTGCCAGCTCATCGAGTGCATCATCCAGCGCCAGCAGATCATGGCCGCGACCGACGTCGATGATCAGGGCCTCATCGAACGCAACGCGCTCGCCGCCGCCTCCGCGCTTCTGGTAGCGGCGCGACCGCGCGAAGTCCACCAGAATCCGGCGCATGAGACGCGCCGCCACGGCGAGGAAGTGGGCACGGTTCTGCCAGCGGACGCGTTCGACCTCGACGAGCCGCAGGTAGACCTCGTTCACCAGCGCGGTGGGCTGAAGGGTATGGTCGAGGCGCTCGCGCGCCATGTACCGGGCGGCGATGTGTCGAAGCTCGGCGTGGACCAGCGGAATCATCAGATTGAGTGCCGACTGGTCCCCTTCGCCCCAGGCGAGGAGCAGCTCCGTGACGCGTTGAGCCATTGAGTGGCTGCCGCCAGTGTAACGCAGCGGTCTGTCCCCCCTGCAAGTTTGCGCACACCGTTCACGCCTATAGGCGTGAACGGGCGCTGAAGGATGGCAACGGACCACAACACAGGAGACGTCTATGAAGCCGCTACTCGCGATTGTCGGGACCCTGACCGCCTGGGCGTCGCTCACGCCTCACGCCGTAACCGGGGCGAATCTCGCTGGGGGGAGCCGGGCCGGTGCCGCCGGTTCGGGGCAAGCCGCTGTCGTCATGATCGCGTCCCAGCTTCAAGGCGCGTCTGGCAGTGCCGTCGGGCCCGATCGTGCGCTGTACGTCACCGAAGGGGCGGCCGGCAGAATTGCGCGCGTCGACCCCGAGACCGGAGCCATCACGACCTTCGCGGCCGGTCTGCCGCCTTCGATCGTCGGCATCGGAGGAGCGATCGATGTGGCGTTCATTCGCCGGACGGCGTACGCGCTGGTCACGCTGGTGGGACCCGACGTCGGCGGCTCGGATGTTGTCGGCGTCTACCGAATCGACGGCCCGAATGCCTTCACAGTCGTCGCGGACGTCGGGGCGTTCGCCGTGCAGAATCCCCCGCGGACTCCATTCGACGTTCCGACTGGACTCCAGTACGCGCTGGAGCCCTACCGCGGAGGATTCCTGATCACCGATGGCCATCACAACCGCGTGCTCGGCGCCACACTCGACGGCGAGGTCAGTGAAGTGATCGGGTTCGACAACATCGTCCCGACCGGCCTGGCGATCCGAGGCAACACGGCGTTCATGGCCGAGGCTGGACCTGTGCCCCACCTGCCCGAGGACGGCAGGGTCGTGGCCTTCCGCCCCGGACGGCAAGGCACCACCGAAATTGCCTCCGGAGCCCCTCTGCTGGTGGATGTCGAGTTCGGTCTGGGTCGTCGTCTCTATGCGCTGTCGCAGGGCATGTTCCCGGTCGGTGCCCCTCCGGCTGCGCCGGCCTTACCCAACACGGGTTCGCTGGTGCGAGCGAACAGCGACGGCACGTTTACGGTCATCGCCGACGGCCTGAACCAGCCCACGTCTGTCGAGCTGATCGGCGACCGCGCATATGTCGTGACGCTGACCGGCGAGATCTGGAGGATTGACCTGCGAGAACACGGCCGCTAGGTCCCGCACACCGCCCTCACGTAGCGGCCACCGAACCGTAGCTTCGCGGAGCCGAAGGCGGGGCGCCCTGAGCCGGTCGTCCTTCGACTGAGCCGGGACGCCCCAACGGTCGACGAAGGACCGAAGGGCGCGAGCGACGTCACGTGGTCCTCGGCGAACGCACGGCTTCGGCGAGGCTACTTCCAGACGTCGTCTACCTGGCCCGCTTCCTTCAGCTTTGTCTGTTCGGCCTCCATCCACTTCTGGAATTCCTCGGTGCTCAGAACGGTGACGAAGCCCCGCATCCGGTAGTGGCCCAGACCGCAGAGCTGCGCGCAGGCGATCTCGTACTGGAATTCGGGATTCCCTGTTCGTGTTCGCATGTCCGCCGTCGTGACGTCGGGGACGAACCAGGTGGGGATCGTAAGGCCGGGGATGGCGTCCTGCTTCACGCGAAACTCGGGCACGCCGAAGCTGTGGATGACGTCCTTGCTCCGGAGCTTCACGATGATCGGCCTGTTCACGGGCAGATAGAGCTGATTGAGCGTCGTGACGTCGTCCTTCGCGGCAGGATCGGACCGATCGACGCCCAGGGGGTTGACCTGGAGGTCGAGCAGCTTGATGTCCGTCCGGCCGAACAGTCCGTCAGGGCCGGCATAGCGGACGTTCCAGGCGAACTGCTCGCCGGTGACGTGGACGACCAGCGCCTCGCTCTCCGAGGGAATGCGGTCGACCCTCATGGCCCAGAGCGGGATCGAGAACCCAAAGAGGAGGACCATTTCGACCACGAGTACGCCAACCTCGAGATAGCTCGACGTGTGCGACTTGACGCCCGCGTAGTTCGCCACCGGGTTCCGCGATCGCCGGAAACGGATCAGCGCGTACACGAAGAACGCTCCCCACCCGACGAACAGGATGAGCATGAACACGTGCATCCAGCCAATCAGGCTGTCGATCTGCCCGCCGTGAGTCGCGGCGAGCGGCGGGAGTCCGAGCCACTCAGTCATGATGTTCTCGATGCTCTCTGGAGCTTCGACCATTCGGCGTCGAGCTCGAGCTCAGCCATGCGCTTGGCGCGCCTGCGGAGATAGAGAAAAAAGCCCACGAACCCACCCTGCACGGCAAACGTGACGGCCAGCATCACCAGGATACCGAGCTTCGTCCCGTCCACCATCGCTGTCTCCTCCGCCCCGAAGCACACCGGGCAGGCAAGGACGGTCGAGGCGCCGCCCGTGATGATGAACGCCGCCGTGCACGCCGCTACGAAACCGAGGCGGAGCCTGCCCTGCGCGAGCGAGGCGAGTCGAAGGGCCTGTCTCGCCGAAGCCCCGAAGGGGCGAAGGCGGGCCTGCCTCGCCGAAGCCCCGGAGGGGCGAAGGCGGGTCATCGCAGCGTCCTCGTCTTCCGCAGAAACCACGAGTCGTAGACAACGAGGATGAGCGACACGGCGAACGCCGTCAAGGCCGCGAGCAGGTTCGCAACCCCGTCCTCCCGCCCGTACAGGGCCAGGCACCAGACGCCGAACAGTACGGCGAGGGCCGCGGAGAGGAGGATCAGCAGCGCGTGGAACCACCTGAGGTTCATTCGTGAATCCAGTAGCCGCTGCTGTGGGTGACGACGGGCAGGGCCAGCAGCGCGGCGAAGAACACCACGGTCAGCAACAGGACCGCGTAGATCAGCTTCTTCTCGGAGATCAGGTGCATGAAGTAGCACGCCACCAGCGATCCCTTGACGGTGGCCACGAGCAGCGCCACGGTCACGGCCATCGGCACCGGAAGGTGGAGGTACGAGACGGCAACCGTGACGATGGTCAGGACCATGAGCGCAACGAAGACGGTGATGTAGATCCTGACGTGTCTGTCGATGTCAGCGGCGTGGTCGCTCGTCATCTATCTCGCCTTTAGAAACAGAGGATGCTGCCTACAGAAGATACAGGGTCGGGAAGAGGAAGATCCAGACCAGGTCCACGAAATGCCAGAAGAGGCCCGAGTTCTCGACCCGGTTGGTGAACCACACGGGATTCGTCTTCCAGAGCTTCGCGCCGGGCCCCCAGAAATAGGCGTTCACCGCCATCCCGCCGATCACGTGGAGCATGTGCAGGCCGGTCAGCGTGAAATAGATGGCGAGAAAGTTGTTGGTGCTGGGAAAGAGTCCGTCGTGGAACTTGTGGCTGTATTCGAAATATTTGACCACGAGGAACACGAAGCCGAGCAGGACCGTCGCCCCCATGTACATCCGAAAGGTCCCGAATCGGCCGCGCATCAGCGAGGCCCAGGCCATCACCATCGTGACGGAGGACGAAATCAGGACGATCGTGTTGAACGTGGCGAGCGGCACGTTCAGGATCGTGTCCCCGCGCGGCCAGCTCGGCGCCCCTGTTCGAATCAGGATATAGCTCGCGAACAGGGCGCCAAACAGCATGACCTCCGAGGCCAGGAACAGCCAGATGCCGATCTTGCCGTTGGTCAGACCGGTGTCGCGACGAATCTCTACAGTGTACGGAATGTCCATCAGCCACTCGGAATTCTGAATGCTGAATGCTGAATGCTGAGTTCAGAGAACTCAGCATTCAGAATCAACTCAAAACTCAGAACTCAAAACTCAGAACTACACAGACCCACTCAGGCTTCGTACTGCGGCGAGAAGTCCCTGGCCGCGCCCGGCACGCTGTACTCGTACGGTCCCCGGTGCGCTGCCGGAGCGACGGCGAAATTGCCGTGCGGAGGGGGCGAGGGCGCCGCCCACTCGATCGTCGTGGCTTCCCAGGGGTTGTCCCCGACCTTCGCCCCCTTCCAGATGCTCCAGAAGAAGTTGAAGATGAAGGGAATCTGGAAGATCGCGAGGATCCACGCGCCCCAGGAGGAAACGACGTTGAGGTGGAGAACCGGCTCCGCAAAGGCGTACGTCGCTCCGCCGTCGAACAGACGCCGCGAGACGCCAGCCAACCCCATCATGAACATCGGCATGAAGATGACGTTCATGCAGACGAACGAGCCCAAGAAGTGGATCTTGCCGAGCGTCTCGTTCATCATCCGCCCGGTTGCCTTCGGGAACCAGTAATAGATCCCCGCAAAGAGGGCGAAGATCGTCCCTGGGGCCACGACGTAGTGGAAGTGGCCGATGACGTAGTACGTGTCGTGCAGCGGGATGTCCGCGACGTTCAAGCCGAGCGGAAGCCCGGTCAGCCCGCCGATGCCGAACATCGGCAGAAAGCCCAGCGCGAAGAGCATGGGCGTATTGAAGCGGATCGATCCGCCCCACAGCGAGATGATCAGGGCCGTGAGGATCACCACCGACGGGATCGAGATGATCATCGTGGTCGTCTGGAAGAACGCCGCCATCGCCGTCCCCATGCCGGTCATGAACATGTGGTGCGCCCAGACGATGAACGACATGAAGCCGAGGAAGATGATCGACCAGACCATCGCGCGATAGCCCCACAGCGGCTTCCGCGTGTTGTTCGCGATGATCTCGGCCACGATGCCCATGGCGGGAAGGATCAGGACGTAGACTTCCGGGTGCGCCAGGAACCAGAACAGGTGCTGCCAGAGGACCGGGTTGCCGCCGCCGGACACCGCGAGGACCTGGCCGCTGACCACGAGGCCGCTCGGAAGGAAGAAGCTCGTGCCGGCCAGACGATCCATGAGCTGCATGATCCCCGCGGCCTCGAGCGGCGGAAAGGCCAGCAGAAGGAGGAAGGCCGTGACGAACTGGGCCCACACGAAGAACGGGAACCGCATGAAGGTGAGGCCCGGTGCGCGGAGCTGGATTGTGGTCGTGATGAAGTTCACCGCTCCGAGCAGCGACGACGTGATCAGGAAGACCATCCCGACGAGCCACCACGTCTGGCCCGTGCCCGCGATGTTGGCGAGCGGCGAGTAGGAGGTCCACCCGGACTGCGCGGCCCCTCCCGGTACGAAAAAGCTGCCGAGCATCGTGACGCCGCCGAGGAAGAAGAACCAGTAGCTCGCCATGTTGAGCCGCGGGAACGCCATGTCCTGGGCTCCAATCTGGAGCGGGAGGACGAAATTCCCGAATCCTCCGACAGCGAGGGGCACCACCCCAAGGAAGACCATGATGGTGCCGTGCATCGCCCCGAGTTCGTTGTAGAACTCGGGCAGCATCGTCCCGCCAGGCATCCGCGCTTCGCCGAGCAGGCTGCCGAGCAGCGGCAGCGCGCTGCCCGGGTAGGCGAGCTGCCAGCGCATGAGCATCATCAGCGAAAAGCCGAAGAAGAGGAACAGGAGGGCGCTGATCCCGTACTGGATGCCGATGACCTTGTGGTCGGTGGAGAAGACATACTTGCGCCAGAAGCCAAGCTCCTCGTGATGGGCTTCGTGCGCGACGTGCGGATGGTGTGCGACCTCGGCTGCCGGGTGACTCATGGCGTCTCTCTGGATCGCTACTTCGCGCCGGGCGTAGTGAACTTGAAGTTCTGGCTCTTTGTTTCGTTGGCGGCCACCGTGACCGTGGCCGTCTGCGTCCCCAGTTTCTCGTGCCAGGCGGTGATCACGTAGGTTCCGGGGTCGAGGCCCGAGATCGTGTACTTGCCGTCCTTGCCCGTGACCGAGAAGAACGGATGGGTGAAGACGCCGACGTACGCGCTCATCCAGGGGTGCACGTCGCACTTGATGTGAAAGACGGCCTCCTCCTTGTCGAACGTCGCGGACGCCTCCTTGACCGTCGGCGGCATCGCCCGGTTGAATCCCTTGTTGATCTTGGGCAGGGCATGGACGTTGTGGAGCACGCCGTCGGAGTTGAGGATCCTGTAGGTCTGGCCGACCATGATCCCCATCACGTGCGGGACGTATTGACAGCCTTTCTGATCGAGAACCACCGGCGTCTTGGGAGCAGGCCACGTCTTGCCTGCCGGGAGCCCCTTGGAGACCCAGACCATGATGTTCCCCATCGTGTTGCCACTGCCGAGGAGCAGCATCTCGTTCGGCACGGGCTGCCCTTTGTGCAGCTTGGCGCAGGCGGGGTCGGCATCCATGGTCAGCGGCTTGAGGGTGGGAACCTTGCCGTCGAAGGTGACGGTCCCGTTGATGGTCGATGCGGCTAGAGCCACCCCCGGCCATGCCGCCGTCGCCAACAGCCCAGCCACCAGGCCCAACCCTTTCGCCGTCCTGCGCATGCTCGCTCGCTTGGTCATCACAAACCTCGCCTCCCTGTCAGTTCCCTGTCAGTCGACACGGCTGCCTGTCGCCCATCGTGGAATGGCCGAATGTACAACGGACCCCGCCATCCGGGCAACCCGCCTTCGCGCCGCCGAGTTGTCCGGC
>DASTBU010000013.1:0-40604 GCA_035711845.1 Vicinamibacterales bacterium | reverse complement strand
CGGGTACGTGGTGAAGCCACGACTCGGCAGCGATCTGATCCGAGCCGTCCGGGATGCCCGCGCAGGCCAACCGTTCGTCTCGAAGATGCGTTGAGGCAGACCTGAGTTGACGCCGCCGCCGACCACCATGCCGAAGTCGGTTGAATTGCGCTCGCCGACGACGTTCGTCGTTTCGACCCAGCCTCTCGGATAGCAGACATACCACCACGGATCGCACTAGCCCCGGCACTCAGCCTACACCGGGCTTGCCCAGCAACGTATGCGTAAAGCTGGATCTCTTGGAGGAGCGCCGTTTTGCTGATGGAATGGCCTATCTTCGCCATCACAGGCAGGCCTGATGGAGGTTGAAGGACGAAGGCGAGTGGCGGATCGCTGCCTACCATTACGTCGACACGGCCGGAGATGCAGGAGATATAGTCATTGTCATGGCGACCATTGGGCTAATCGGCGCTGGGAACATCGGCAGCCAGCTCGCGCGACTGGCGGTGGCGCATGGTTACGATGTCGTCATCAGTAATTCACGCGGGCCAGAGACGTTGACCGCGCTTGTCGCCGAACTCGGTCCGCGCGCGCGCGCGGCGACGGTGGTCGAGGCTGCGAAGGCCGGTGACATCGTCGTGGTGACGATTCCGCTGAAGCACTACCGGACGGTGCCCGCGGAGCCGCTCGCCGGGAAGGTCGTGATCGACACGAACAACTACTACCCGCAGCGGGATGGCCAGATCCCGGAACTTGACAACGAGTCGACCACGACGTCGGAACTTTTGCAGGCGCATTTGCCAGCGTCGAAAGTTGTCAAGGCGTTCAACCACATTTACGCCGCTCAGCTCACAACCGACGGGCGACCCGCCGGCACGAAGGACCGCCGGGCATTGGTCATCGCTGGGAACGACCCCGGAGCCAAGGCCGCGGTGACGCGTCTGCTCGACGAGTTCGGGTTCGACGCCGTGGATGCCGGTCCGCTGAAGGAAGGGTGGCGGATTCAGCGTGATACGCCCGGGTACGGTCCACGTCGCACAGCGGAGCAATTGCGCACCGACCTCGCGACGGCCAAGCGGTACGCGGACCAGTAGTCCGAGACGTCGGCCGAGGATCCCGCCAATCTCGTCATCGCGGTCGCGGGACCGACGAGCGTGATCCAGGACAAGACACGGCAGAGCGAGCGCTGGTGATGGGGCGAGCAGGCCGCTGAACAATGCCGGGATCACGACCACCTTCGCCAGGGCTGCGGTGGTCCGCCCAAGCTTCAGCGAAGGCGGAAGCCCGCGCCGGCGCGTGTTTCCATGACAACTCCTGTCGGCGCTGCACGGATAGAGCCGCCCGGGACGGGCACTTTTTCCAGGCCGGGAGTCGTCGTAGGATCCCTCGATGCGAACCGCTGTCGACAAACTCTGCTTCACCATCCTGCTCGGAGCCGCCGCCGCGGCCGTCCACGCGGAGGACTGGCCTCACTGGCGGGGGCCGCGCGGCATCGGCGTGTCCGGCGAAACCAACCTGCCGGAGCGCTGGAGCGCCACGGAGCAGGTCGCCTGGAAGGCGCCGGTCGCCGGCGCGGGCATCTCCACCCCGGTCGTGGCGGGCGGACGCGTGTACGTCACCTCGCAGATCGGCGAGGGCGTGAGCCGTCAGGGGCCGCGTCTCGTTCAGGGCGGCGGCGCCGAAGCCGCCGGCGAGCGCGCGCTGGGCGCACGGCCCGCGTCGAAAGGCGACGGGCGGACGTGGTTCGTGGTCGAGGCCTTCGACGAGAAGGCGGGCACGCGGCTGTGGGAGTACCGCATCGAGGCGGACGGTCCGCTGCCGGCCGCCCATGACAAGCACAACCTGGCCAGCCCGAGTCCCGTCACCGACGGCGAGCTGGTGTTCGCGTGGTTCGGCACCGGACAGATCGTCGCGCTGAATCGCGACGGCAAGCTGGTGTGGGTGCGGCATCTCGGCAAGGAAATCGCGCCGTTCGAGATCAACTGGGGCCACAGCAGCTCGCCCACGCTCGACGGCGACCTCCTGTACCTGCTGTGCGATCACGAGCCGGCGTCGTACCTGCTCGCGCTGGACAAGCGCACCGGGAAGGAGCGCTGGAAGGTAGATCGCGGCAAGGGGCGCGCCTCCTACAGCACGCCGCTCGTCGTCGACACGGCGCGCGGGGCGGAGCTGATCGTCAATTCGAGCGAGCGGATCGATGCGTACGACGCGAAGACCGGCGAGTTCCTGTGGCACGCGGGGGAGTCGAACCGCTTTCCGATCCCGATGCCCGTCGTGCACGAGGGGACGATCTACGCGAGCCGCGGCTACCGCAGCGGCCCGTATCTCGCGATCCGAACCGGCGGACGCGGCGACGTGTCGGCGTCGCACGTCGCCTGGCACGTGCCGACGGGCGCGCCGTACGTGTCGTCGATCGTCCACTACCAGGGGCTGATCTACATGGCGACCGACAACGGCATCCTGACCATTGCCGATGCGTCGGACGGGAGCCGCGTCTGGCAGGGACGCGTGGGCGGGGTGTTCTCGGCATCGCCGGTGGCTGGGGACGGGAAGGTCTACCTGCAGAGCGAGTCGGGCGAGACGATTGTCCTGCGCGCCGGCCGCGACGCGGAGATCATCGCCCGCAACACAATCGGCGAGCGCACGCTCGCGTCGATGGCCGTCGCCAGCGGACGGATCTTCCTGCGCAGCGACGAGCACCTGTTCTGCATCGGTCCCGCTCGCCAGGGACGCTAGCAGGCATCCGAGGAACTCCGCTCCGCCGTGGCGCCGCAAACCCGAGGGTCAAAGCCTTCTGTATCCCTGATCGGATCGGCCGGCGGTTCTGCTATTCTGGAGCGTCGCACCCTTACGCATGAAGACTTGGTCGATCGCGCCTGCGCCGACGTCCCCACCGCTCTACATCGCGACCTCGGTCGCGGTGGCCTTCGGTCCGGGGTTCTACGAGGAAGAGCACGACAGCCAGCATCGCTTCCATTGGATGAGCCAGCAGGCCTCGCTCCTGTTTGCACCGGCGAGCGGGCCGCGCTACCTCGAATTCCACGTCTTCTCCGAATTCCATGATCTGTCCCAGCGGTTGATCGCCATCGATTCGGCCGGCGGAAAGCTGTTCGACGGCCCGTTGGTGCGCGGCTGGTGTCCCCTGTCGTTGCCGATCCCGGAGGGTGTCGACCGGCTCGATCTGCGGGTGAACAAGGCCTTTCCGCGCGAGTACTATCCGGACGACCGGCGCCTGCTGGCGATCCGCGTCTGCGCCCCGCGCCTGCACGCGGATCCGGTGCGTCAGGCCGCCATTGCCGCGCAGCACGCGAATGCCGTCGCCAACACCGAGGAGATGCTGGCGGGCCGGACCGAGCTGGGTTCGACCCCACCGAGCCTCGGCATCGACCTGCACGGCGTCTGCAACGTCAAGCCGCCGTGTGTGTACTGCGAGTGGGACTACAGCAAGGACCAGGAAGGGGCCAACGTCGACGTGCCCTTCACGCTCGATACGCTGCGGGAAATGGGCCCCTTCTTCGACCACTCGGCCAACCTCGTGAACTGCTCCATCGGCGAGCCGTTCATGATGAAGAACTTCGACGATCTGCTCGACGCCTTCGGCAATGCCGGGAAGGTGCTCGAGATGACGACGAACGGGCAGATCCTCACCGAGCGAAACATCCAGAAGCTGCTCGGCCGGCCGATCGACCTGTACATCTCCCTCGACGCGGCGACGCCGCTCACGTACTCACGCCTGCGCAACGACACGTTCGAGAAGATCCTCGCCAACCTTCGGCGTCTGATCTCCGCCAAGGCGGGCAGGAGCGGGCTGCCGCGCGTTCACCTGGTGTTCATGCCCATGAAGTGCAACGTGCACGAGCTGGACGCCTTCGTGCAACTGTGCGCCGATCTCGACGTGGACCGGATGGTCCTGCGCCCTCTGAACTACTCCGACAGCATCACCCTCGACTGGCAGCGTGCCGGCTACCGGTTCACCTACAAGGACGAACTGCTGCCGTTCGAGACGCTGGTGCGCGTGAGCGGGCGCGCGGCGCGGCGTTGTCGCGAATTGGGGGTCGAGCTGGCCGACCAGATGGACTTCGGCGGGTCGATGCGCGATTTGTTTCAGGAGGAGTTCGCCGAAGGGGCGCAGAGCCCGTCGGCGCCGGAGATCCAGCGCCCGCACACGACCCCGCCCGGAGAGGGTCTGACCGCCACACAACCGGCGGGATCCGCACCAGCGCCTCCCGTCGCGGAAGCCGAGTTCGCCCCGGTGCTATCGACGACCGGCGGACCACTGCCCTCGCTGGGGGGCGAGCACCGTCCAGCCTGCCTCGAGCCCTGGAAGAGCCTGTACATCCTTCGCCGGGGCGTGTTGCCGTGCTGTTACGGCGGCAGCCCCATCGCAGACATGAAGGACTACCGCCAGGCGTGGAACTCGTCCACGATGCAAGCCATCCGGGCCGAGCTGCTGCAGGGCAGATTTCACGATTACTGCCTGCGGTCGCCCGCCTGCCCGATTGTCCGCAAGTCCGAAGAAGCCGCGACGATGCCCTTACGGCAGCGCCTGCTGATGCGCGCGCGGCACGTATGGTGGCGCTTCAATCGCGACACCAACAACCTGCCCAACCGCTTTGTCTACTTTCCCTTTCAATGGACCGCGAGCCGGTTGTATCGCGCGCTCACCGACCCGCGCTACTCGGCGCAGCATGCGCGGCGGGTCTGGCGGAAAATCACGGGCGCCTAGCTCCACCCGGCCCCTGCGATGTACCCCTTTTCTGGAAGGGTTCAGAGGGTTCTGAACAGTGAGCTGCTCGAGCTTTGATTCCGAATCCCTTGAACCCTGAACCCTACTCCCTCTCCCTTTCCGCGACAGCGATCGCCCGTTTGGCCCACCGTGCCAGCTGCTCCGGGTTCTCGAGGACATCCACCGGCACCGCGTAATACTGCATCGTCCCGGCGCGCTCGGGATAGGGCACGAACGGGCCCATGCCGGCACGGATGTAATCCGAACGCGTGGTGTCATCGACCTTCAGATACAGCACGTCGCCGGCGATGATTCCGAAGAACACGCCGCGATAGTACAGGCCGACCCCGCCGAACATCGCGCGTGGCGATACGTCGCCCAGCGGGTCGAACTGGTCGAGCACGAACCGCTGGAACGTCTCCGAAGTCCTCAACGGGTTGACGCGGCCGGACCGGCGGACTGTTTTCTTTCGGGCCATACTTCGCATGCTCCTTCACGGATCAGGCGCTCGGGGCTCGGGGCTCGAGGCTCGGGGCTCGGGGCTCGGGGCGCGGCGCTCGGGGCTCGGGCCTCGGGGCTCGGGTCAGAATCCCATCAGGATGCCGATCTGAGGGCCGACCGCCTCGATATCCGGGTTTCGATCCCGTCCGGCAGGGGTTCAAGGGTTCAGGGGTTCAACGGGCTCGCTGACGGTGTTCCGAACCTTGAACCCTCTGGACCTTGAACCCCGGAACCTTGAACCCTGAACCTTGAACCCCTGAACCCTCCTACCGCAACAACCCCCGCCAGCCGAGCACGACGTGGATCTCTCGCGGCGCAGGGTCGTCGTTCCTGCGCAGGAGATAGATGCGCCGGCCATCCGGCGACACGTCGTATTGCGTTCCCCAATGCCCCAGCCCGATCGGTGGAACATTCGGCTTCTCCGGCAGTCCGAATGTGGGCGTGTCGCCGCTCCACCTCACGGGCACGCTGCGCAGTTGTCCCTTCAAATCGACGAAGTACAGTTCCTGGCCGCTCCGATTCCAGACCGGTTGGGTCCCGCCCTCCGCCGAGATGATGATTCGTCTTGCTGCTCCCGCCACCGAGTGAACGGACACCTCCGACCGGCCGGTCTCGCCAGAAACATAAGCGATCCATCTGCCGTTCGGCGACACGCGAGCGTCGCGCTCCTGGGCTGTGCCGGAGAGCAGAGGGCGGGCGTCGCTTCCGTCGGTCGCTGACACACTCCAGACATTCTGCCCGTGGGCATCGACTGTGTTGACGATCAAGCGGCCGCCGGCGGTCCAGTCCGTCGGCTCGCAGTACTCGGCCGGACATGGGAACCTTCGTGCGACGCCGGTGCCGTCGGCGGCGGCGATGCTGAGGGTTCTTTTCCCCGGCCTTCCCGGCAGCCTTCCAGAGACATACGCGAGCTGACCTCCATCCGGCGACCACACGGGATGGATGTCCGGATCGACGGCCGACGTCACGCGGATGCGCGCGCCCCGTTCGAGATCCTCGACCCAGATGTCAGGGTTGTTCGTCAGCAGATCGACTCGCTGCCTGGCGATCCGACGTCCGTCGGGCGAGATACGCGGCCAGTTCTGCGGCTCCGGCTGGTCCCAGAATTTGAGCCGTTCACCCGTCCGACTGACTGCCTCCAGACGGTTTCCACCGGGGATGGGAGATTCGACGAACACCAGCACATCCGACGAGGCGCTGAGCATCATGGAATCGTAGAGGGTGTTCCCTGCAGCCCTCAGGTCGATCGTGTGCACATCGCCGGCGACAGTCATGCGACCGGGGTCGAAGTCGCGCACCTCGATGTGATCTGGCGCCGCCGACAGGAGAACTCCGCCGCTGGATCCGGGCACGGGCGCGTAGACTGCGTCGGATTCGGATCGAAACAGCAACTGGTCGGCGGTCGATGGCGGTTGGTCGATTCGTCCGAGATAGACACCCCGCCGCGCGTCATCGATGGATCGGACGAAGTAGAGAAAGTGAAGATTGTCCGGCAGCAAGACAGGCGAGCTGTGCGTGTTGTCGCCTCGCTCTGCGGCGAGTAGGGTCGCCGGTTCGCTGGCGCCTCCTTCGGCGGATACACGTTGGAGTCCCGACATGACGATATCGGGACCGAACAGGATGACGTTCGACTGGCTCCACGCGCCGCCGAGCCCGAACGGCGCATCAGCGACTTTGACCGGCGCGCCCCCGGGCCAGGCCACCTTCATCAGTGCTCCTGATCTCGCGTTGAAGAATCCCAGCCCCCGGCCGTCAGACGACCAGAACGGCAACCTGGCGGCTTCGCTGCCAGACACCATCTGGGCCTGGGGTGAGCCCAGCGCCCGTACGTACAGACGGTTGCCAGCCGAACTTCTGCCGACGAACGCGATGTGCCTGCTGTCGGGCGACACCACGGGTGGTGAGGCGAGGACGACTCCGTCCGGCAGCGTCCACGTGAATCGTGCCAGCGGAAACGTGCTCGTCTCCTGGCGTTCGGGCAGCCATCGCGAGCCGACCGCAAGCGCCAGCGATGTGACTGCGGCGGCAGCAATCCATGGCGCGCCCTTCGCACGCCACGATTGAGTCGGCCAGGTGCGGATCGCCGCATTCCGGCCCGACGCCGCCGCTTTCGTGTCGACCTGATCCAGGGCCCAGATCAAATCGGCGGCCGACTGGAAGCGCGCCTCAGGGGACTTTTCGATCAGGCGCATCACGATGCGCGTCAGTGCCGGCGCTACGGCGTCGGAGACCTCGGCTGCGTCCGGCGGATCCACCGTGAGCACCGCGTGGAGCGTTTCGAACGTGCTGCCTCGGCGGAACGGCTGGCGCCCGGCGAGCATTTCGTACATCATCACGCCCAGTGCAAAGAGATCCGCTCGCCCATCGACCGGCTCGCCCTTCACGTGTTCGGGCGCCATGTAGCCCGCGGTGCCAACGATCACGCCGGTCAGGGTATCCGTGGGCTGGTTCGGGAGCCCTTCGAGCGCGCTCTGGAGCTTCGCCAGCCCGAAGTCGAGGATCTTGACGACGCCATCCGACCTGATGAAGGTGTTTTCCGGTTTGAGATCGCGGTGGACGATGCCCCGGGCATGGGCGGCGGCCAGGCCCCGCGCGATTCCAACGGCAAGGCCGAGTGCCTCCCTCGCCGAAACGGGTCCGGCCTCGAGGCGCTGCCGCAGGCTCTTCCCCTCCAGGCACTCGGAGACGAGATAGGGCACGCCGCGATGCTCGCCGACGTCGTAGACCGTAAGGATGTTGGAATGATTGAGCGCTCCGGCCGTTCGCGCTTCATCCGCGAAGCGGCGGAGCCGTTCATCGTCGCTGGAATAATGCGGCAGCAGGACTTTGATGGCGACGTCTCGGCTCAGCCGCTCGTCCCTGGCTCTCCACACTTCGCCTGCCCCGCCCGAGCCAAGGAGCCTGACGATCGTGTAGGCGCCGATTCGCTCCCCGGGCTGCAGGCTCCAGCCGTCCTTTGCGACGAGCTGAGCGAGCCGGTCGAACGCGGGCGCATTGAGGAACTCGCCGGACGCTTCTTCGGCGGCCAGCAGCGACAGGGCCTCCGCCAGCAGCGCTTCGTCGCCCGCGCAGGCTCGAGCCACGAATCCTGCGCGCGCTTCGGCGGGAAGCTCGCGCGCCTCGGTGAAGATTCGATTCAGTTCATCCCAGTTGCGGGCGCTCATATGGCTGCTCGCCCCTCAGCATCCGGTACAACCACGCCCGCGCGAATTGCCACTCGTTGTAGACCGTGCGCGGCGAGACGTCGAGCGCCTGCGCCGTTTCCTCGACCGAGAGGCCGCCGAAGAATCTGAGCTCGACGACGCGGGCCTTTCTCGCGTCATGCGCAGCCAGCGCTTCGAGCGCCCGATCGATGGCCACGAGGTCGGTGTCGGCCGGCGCCGCGGGCACGTCCACGTCATCGAGCGACACGCGAACGGCCCGACCTCCTCCGCGTCGATCGGCGCGGCGGCGCCGCGCGATGTCCACGAGGACACGCCGCATCATCTGTGCGGACACGCCGAAGAAATGCCCCCGGTTCTGCCACCGCACCTGGTCCCAGCCGAGCAGGCGAAGGCACACTTCGTTGACGAGCGCCGTGGCCTGCAGCGAGATGTTCGAGCGCTCGCGCGCAAGATGTCGAAGCGCCATGCGATGCAGCTCGTCGTAAACGAGCGGCATCAGCGTGTCGATCGCGCGCTCGTCCCCCTCGCTCCAGAGCTTGAGCACGGAGGTTACATCGCCGCCGGATGATCGAGGGTCCGGCATCGTGAGGATGTCGAAGGCCCACAGTCTACCAGAGCGCATCACGCCATGGTCTGCCCCCGCACGAAGACAATCCACCTGGACGGAAAGGCGCAAGACGGGCCGGAACCCTGCAATGAAGGAAGCGAACGGTTTGGGGTGGTTGCAGTGTTTCTGGTGGGCCCGCGCCTTACCGGATAGAACCCCGTAATCACAGGAGGCAGGCATGACGAGCAAACCCTCTCGAATCGCGGGCTCAACGCTGCTGGTGGTCGGACTGGCCGGAACGGCGCTGGGATGCAGCGAGGGAAACCCGGCCCGGCCATCCCCCGTGCGCAGCGAGGCTGCCGCGATGCCACCCCTCACCTGGCCGACGTCTGACATCGCATTCCCGGTCGGGCCGGAGTTGGCGGCGCTCCGGCGTGCCACCGCCGCTTACCATGACATCTCCCGCGCTTTTTCAGCGGGCTACACGATCGAGAACGAGCCCTGTGTTTCAAGTCCCGCCGGAGCGATGGGCATCCACGCACCGAACCCGTCGCTTCTCGAGGAGTTCGCCGTCGATCCCGCACGCCCGGAACTGCTGCTCTACGAACCGATGCCGAATGGTGGGCACCGGCTCGTGGGTGTGGAGTTCTTCCAGGTGGCGCTGCTGCGCCGGGTGGGTGCCTCCGAGGACCCGGCCCCGCGGTTCGATTCAACACCGTGGGACCCGACGGAGTACGAGGTCGTCAATCCGGCCCCGCAGCTTTTCAGTCGAACGTTCCACCTGAGCCCGCCCCCGGCTCCGGGAGTCCCGTGGCACTATGCGCTCCATGTCTGGGTGTGGGCCCACAATCCGAGCGGCATGTTCGCGGACTGGAATCCGCGCGTTCGTTGTCCCTGAGGGTTCAGGGTTCAGGGTTCAGGGTTCAAGGTATCCCTCTCCCTTCCCGCTTTCTTTCGGGCCTCTGCTTCGCATGCTCCGTACACGGCTCGGGGCTCGGGGCTCGGGACTCAGGGTCAGAATCCCATCAGGATGCCGATCTGAGGGCCGACCGCCTCGATATCCGGGTTTCGATCCCGTCCGGCGATGCCGGAGTTGGATACGTGGGCCCACCGCATCGAGGCGAGCAGATGAACGGCGCCTTTCAGCCTGACCGTGGTTCCCGCGCCGCCCATGGCGAGGTAGTTGAACCGCGTACCGCGCGGAGGCACCGCCACGTCGGCCTCGGATATGCCCAGGTCCAACTCCAGGAAGACGGAGAGACGCCCGCGGCGGTAGATCCGACCCCGGACGCCAGCCGTCACGCCCAGGAGAAACGCGTCGGTACCGCGCTGGTCCACGTAGTAGAGCGGGGAGCGAACGACGACGAGCAGGCCCTGTCGCAGTCCGTAGGTGAGCCCCGCGTGCCAGCCGTACATCTTCTCGTGCGTGTTGTTGTAGTTCCAGGCTTCGATGGCGGCATGCCCGCCCAATTCCAGGTGCCAGCCGCGGTCTGCGAACGCATCCTCGGCGGGAACGGGTCGCGCGCCCTGGGCGTTCGCCGCGGCGGGGGCGATCACGAGCAGCACGCAGCATGTGCACTGGAGGAATCGCGAGAGGCACCAGCGGTGAGTCGAGCCGGCGTGGGGTATCGTAACGCGCATGCTGCGTGCTGTGAGACTCCTGGCAGCCGTTCCGGCGCTGATCGCCGCGACCGCCACAACGGGCCTCGCGCAGGACAGCGTGGCACTGCAAGCGAACGTCCTCTTCTACGGCGACAACACCGAGTTCCGCAACCCGTTCCGCGAAGGGGAAACGATCTTCGGCGCGGCCGTCCGGCTGACGGCCGTCGCCGGCATCGGCGATCGTACGACATTGACGCTCGGGGCGTTCGGGAATCAGCGGTTCGGATCCGAGAAGGGGTTCGATCTGGCGCGGCCGGTCGTCAGCGTCACGATTCGCGGCGCACGCTCCTCGTTCACGTTCGGGACGCTGCCGATCTCATCACACGCCGGTGCGGCAGGGCCGGACCTGAATGGCCCTCACGGGCTGCTTCCACCGATCCAGCGGGAGACGCTGGCATTCGATCGGCCCTACGAAGCAGGCCTGCAGTGGCTCTTCGCCGGGCGTCGACTCCGGCAGGACGTCTGGCTCGATTGGCAGCGCGTCAACACCCGCGATCACCGCGAGCGCTTCGACGCCGGCGTCAACGGAGCGTTCGGGCTGACCGGTCCGTTCACCATTCCCTACCAGGCGCACATCGTTCACGAGGGCGGACAACTGTTCCGGTCCGGTCCGGTTGCCGACAGCCAGTCCGGGGCTGCCGGCGTGTCGCTGAGAGGCCGGCTCGGCGCGCTGGATACGGTGCAGGTCGAGGCGTTCGGGCTCGCCACCCGGTTCGTGCCCGATCGCGCCTCACCCGAGAGGGACCGGAACGGCGCGGGATTCCTCGGCCGTGCATCCGCCGAACGCGCCGGGTGGCGCGCGCACCTGCTCGTCTGGCGAGGATGGGACTTCATCACCGAGGAAGGCGATCCCAACTACCTGTCGATTCGGCGGGACGGCAGCCGCTATGGCGGCACGCGAGACTACTCGGAGGTGGGATTGACCCGGCTCTTCCAGCCCGCTCCTGGCGTGACGATCCATGCGTCGGGACGCGTCCACCGGATCGAGGAGCATTATGAATACTCGTACCGGATTCTCGCTGTGGTCGGGGCGGAGTGGAAGGTGAAATAGTTTTCAGCTTCCAGCTCGTCAGCCGGTGAGCGGCGGGATTGTCACGCTCTCTCCGGTCACGACCGCCTGATTCGCCAGGATTCCCACGATCGTCGCCCGCGCGCCTTCCTGCATCGTGCAGCGCACGGGCGCGCCCTCGGTAACGCTGCGCACGAAATCCACGAGCGCGTAGTAGAGCGACGGATGCGGTAATCCCACGCCCGCTTTCAGCTCGCCCTGCGCCGCCAGCTTCGTGGCATCCGCGACGAGAACGATGCCCTCCTGGCCGAATGCTTCCTGGCGCGTCGCGTACACTTCCCAGCCCTGCGTGGGAGCATCCGCCTCCTTGAAGAGCCAGCCGTGGCTCCACGCCAGGCGCAGGCTTCCCTGCGTGCCGCAGAACACTTCGTGCTGTCCGCCGTACGAGGTAGCGAGCGACGCTTCGTAGCGCAACGTGGGCCCCTCGGGCCAGAACAGCTCGACCTCGATTGCATCGGGGACCGTGCGTCCGTCCTTGTGCAGGCGGATGTCGCCGCGCCCCTGCACGCGCGTCGGGTATCGACCTCCGCGGAACCAGTGCGCGACGTCGAACTGCTGCGCGCCGACTTCGCCGGCGAGCCCGATCGAGACGTCCGGATCGAGGCGCCAGTTGGCGGCCTTGTCGGCCGCAGGATCGGAAGCGGGGAAGCGCCAGCTCGTCTTCCGATGGTGCTGCGCGTAGAGCGAGACGAGCTGCTGCAGTTCCGCGTCCACGAGCGGCTGCGCGCGACGGTACGTCGGGTTGGAGCGCCCCTGAAATCCCGCCTGGCAGACGGTCTTCGCCTCGACGGCGGCCTTGGCCAGCGCCTCGCAATCCTCGACCGACGCAGCGATCGGCGCCTCGCAGAACACGTGCCGTCCCGCCGCGAGGCAGTCCTCGACGAGGGCCCGGTGGAGATGCGTCGGCGTGGCGACGATGACGGCGGTGATGTCCGCGCGCGAGTCGAGCAGCGCCCGATGGTCCGCGAACGTTGCGACATCCTTCAGGCGTCCGGCTGCGGCCTCGAGCCGCGACGCGACGACGTCGCACACGGCCGCGATCTCGACCTGCTCGATTTTCTGAAGCTCGGCGAGGATCGCACGGCCCTGTCGTCCGGCGCCGACGACGCCGGCGCGCACTCGCGCGCCTTGAAGCACGGGGAGCGACTCGCCGAGGTCCGGCACGAGCGCCAGCCCCGCCAGCGCGCCGGCGGTCTGGACGATGAACGAGCGACGGTCGGTTGTGTCCATAAGGACCGAAATCGGGCTCACGCCATGGTACAGACCGGATGCAGATCCGCGGTGAAGCCTGCCGGGAAACCGCGAGGCACGCGCCGCAGGACGGCGAGCGCCGTGGACCACGCGTCAGCCAGCCGCGCGGACGGACCGACGACAACGACGCGCCCGCCACAGGCCGCGGCCCGTCCGGTTCGAGGATCGAGGATGTGGCCGCCACCGCTCGATCCGCCCCGCTGGCTCGATGCGTCCGACACCGACAGCGCGCTGTCGCGCAGTCGAACGACGGGCGTTCCCGTCTCAAGTCCCACCGCCACCTGCCAGCCCGGCGAACCGGGCGGCGCGCCGATCGCGACGACGCTGCTCGTCCCGCCGTGCAGGAGAGCGCTCGTGACGCCCGCCGCGCGCAGCACACCGGCCGCGCAGTCGAGCGCGTGCCCCTTGGCGATCGCGCCGAGGTCGATCGCCGTGCCCGGCAGCAGGCTGATGGTCCAGCGGTCCGGATCCAGAGAGAAACCGGGGGGCTTCGCCCCGCCCGCCTCCGCTAAAGCTTCGGCGAGGCTCGCCGAAGCGCCTCCGGCGCGAAGGCGGCCGGCGGGGCGCGCCCGTGGCGCGCCTCTTTCACGGCGTCCTGGGTCCAGCGTGGCCGGGTCGGGAACTGGCGCGATCCCCGAGGTGCCGACGCGGCCGCTCGAGGCCGGGATGGCGGAATCCTGAAAGCCATGTCGGGCCATCAGCGGAGCGACCGTGACGTCGAACGCCCCGTCCGATGCGCGCCAGACCGCGAGTGCCTCCTCGAAGAGCGCGTAGGTTTCACGGTCGAGGCGCACCGGAGCGCGTGTCGCGGTGCGATGGATGTGCGACAGCAGGCTGTCGTCCGCGAAGCGGCTGAGGCGGGCGTGCCAGTGCTCGATCTCTTCGAGGGCCGCTTCGCCGGCGGCGAGCAGGTCCCCACGGCCCTCCAGCACCACCAGCTCGCAGCGCGTCCCCATCGCCGCGACGGCCAGCCGGACCGCGGACCGCCTCACGCCTTGCTCACCCTGCAGTTCTCGGGATCGTACTCGAACGTGCCCCCCTCCCACAGCGATCGCGTCGCGAGATCGACGATGACCATCACCCTGGTTCCGAGGTCCACGTCGCTCGCCGGCTGGCTGCGCGTGCGGATGCACTCGAGCCAGTGCAGCCGGAGCGCATCCTGATCGTTCTGCGGCGCGCCGGGAGGAGCCGGGATCTCCTGCATCTCCACCTCCTCGGCCCAGATCCGCTCGGGGCGGATGATCGCGGTGCGGCCGCCAACGTAGAGATTCCCCTTGTGCCCGCGGATGACGCGCTCGACGCCCAGCTCGTTGCACGTCGAGCCGGCGACGATCATCGTGTGCTCCCGCTCGAACTCGACGGTGATGTTCACCTGGTCGTGGTTCTCCATCGCCTTGTCGACGTAATGGCCGCCGCTGGCCGTGACGCGAACCGGCCAGCCGACGTCGAGCGCCCGGATCACCGGCGTCATATGGTGCACGAGCAGGTCGCCGATGATCCCCGTGGAGTACGCCCGGTAGCGCCGCCAGCGGGCGAACACTTCAGGGCTCCACGGTTTCTTCCCGAGAGGGCCACACCACGTCTTCCAGTCCAGGTTCACGCCGGGCTGCCAGGTGGGGTCGATCTCGTAGTAGTTCCACTCACCCGTCTTCGAATTGCGGCAGTAGCTCGTCTGGCTCCAGACGGGCTTGCCGATGGCGCCTTTCGCGATCAGGTCTTTCGCGGCCTGATAGCTCGGCGTCATCACGTACTGCGTCCCCACGACCAGAAGGACTTCGGGGTTCGCGTGCACGACGCTCTGGAGCCGCAGCGCGTCCCTCAGGTCCAGCGTCATCGGCTTCTCGAGGTACACGTCCTTGCCGGCGACGATTGCATCCTCCGCCATCCGGGCGTGCCAGTGCTCCGGCGTCGCGATGAGCACGCCGTGAAGCGTCGGTATCTTCAGGAGCTGCCGATAGTCCCGGTGCACCGTGACGTCGGAACCCTGGGCCCGGTCGATTTGCTTCTTGGCCTCGTACCAGTGGCGGTCGCAGACGTCGGAGATTGCCTCGATTCGCACCTTGGCGCCCGCGCTGGCGAGCTTGGTGAACGCCTCGCAGTGGGCCGTGCCCATTCCTCCCGTTCCGATCACGCCGATCCCGACCACGTCGTCGGGACCGAGCGGCGCGCGTGGTTGTGCCCTTGGCACCGGACCGGAATCGCCCGGCGGTTCAGCAGCGGTGGGGATGCGGCGCGCGAGCCCGGCCACGGCTGCCGTGGCTCCCGCTTTCTTGAGGAATTCCCGCCTGCCTTTCGAGGTCATAGCTGTGCTCCCTTCCCGGCGGCGAGATCGCTGCGAACGCGCTCGAGGAGGCGCTTCGTCGCCATGATGCCCTCCGGCTCGCTCAAGCGGTCCCCTTCGTACTCGATGCCGACCCACGATCGGTAGCCGGCATCGGTCACCGTCTTCATCAACCGGTGGTAGTCCTTGGCCGACTCGTTCCCCTTCTCGTCGAAGTCGTGCGACTTGGCGCTGACCGCCTTGGCGAACGGCATGAGGTCGGCGACTCCCTGGTAACGATCGTACTCGTAGAAGTTGCCGAAGTCGGGCAGCGTTCCGCACCTCGGATGCCCCACCATCTTCATGACGCCCGCGAGCCACCGGCCATTCGACGACAACCCGCCGTGGTTTTCGACGATGACGTTGATGCCGAGCGCCGCGCCCAGCTCGCAGAGCCGCCGCAAGCCGTCGGCCGCCAGCTTCTGCTGCTCCTCGAAGCTTCCCTCGCTCGCCGCGTTCACGCGGATGGAAACGCACCCGAGCGTCTTCGCGGCATCGAGCCACTTCCTGTGGTTCTCGACCGCCTGACGCCTCGTCTCCCCATCGGGATCGCCCAGGCGGCCTTCCCCGTCGCACATGATCAGGTGCTGGGCGACACCGTGATCCTTTGCGCGGCGGTTCATGTCGGCCAGGTACGCGGCATCCGCCGCCCGGTCCTTGAAGAATGAGTTCACGTACTCGACGGCCTCGAGCCCGTAGTCCTCGCGCGTGACCCTCGCAAAGTCGAGGTGGTCCAGCTTGCCGCTCTTGATCGTGCGATGGAGTGACCACTGCGCGAGCGAAATGCGGAAGAGGAGCCCCCCGGAGGGTGGCTGCGAGACCAGGCCGCTGCCTGCCGCGCGCGCGATCGCGGGCAGGCCGAGCGCTCCGGCCACGCGATGGAGGAGATCCCGTCGGGTCAGCATTGGCATTGTCCTCCTGAGGACGTCCAGCTCCGGCGTCGAGTCGGTTCATCGAGCCACGGCAACGCGCGCACGTCGGAAACGACCGCGACGTCACCACGATCGCGACGAACGAATAGCGAATGGACCGCGAATGAATCGCAAACGTCGTGGTCGTGGTGATCGTCGTGGTCGTCAGATCCTCGTGTCGTCGTGGCTGCCGTGCGCATCTATCGAATCAGCGGCAGCCGTACCGGGCGCCCGCCGCGCGCCGCCGATCGATCCGCCGCAATGCAAATCTCCATCGTCTTCTGAGCATCGTGGACGTTGAGGTGCGTCTCGCGTCGGTCCAGGATGCATTCCACGAGCTCGTCGATCTCGCCCTGGAAGGGATGATGTGTCACGTCGGCGCTGCCCGGCATGTCCGCATGGATGCGTATCGCGGCAGCCCCCGTTGGCGTACGGCCCTCGCTGAACGCGATGCCGTCGATGGGGCAGTCCCGATCGAGCGCCGCCATATCGATCGGCCCCTCGCTCCAGAGGATCATATCGTCGCGGAGCGTGGCCCGGTCGCCCATCATCTCCACGCCGAAGCTGTAGGGCATCTGAAAATCCGTGGAGCTGACGAGCTGCGCGATCACCGGCGATCCCGGCGATCGACCCATCTTCAGATTGACGATGATCGACGTCGGATACTCATAGCCCTTCGTGAAGCGCGCATGGTAGGCAGAGACTTCCGCTGCCTCGAGGCCGGTGCACCAGCGGAGCGCATCCACGGCATGGCAGCCGGCTGCCAGCAGGTGACTGCGCCCGCTCGTCCTGGTTCGCACCCATTGCCAGCCCGAGTACCACTCGGTGACCCGCGACAAATACTGGAAACGAGCGAAACGAAGCCGGCCGAGCCACCCGCTCTCGCGGAGCCACCGGGCGAACCGCAGGTAGGGGTGGTAATGGAGCTCGAACGAGACGATGGTCCGGATCCTCGACCGTTTGACCGCGTCCCGGATGGCGCGCAATTCCGTGAGGTCCAGCCCGGTCGGCTTCTCGAGCAGAACGTGCTTGCCTGCCCGCGCGGCAGCTACGGCCTGCGAGGCGTGCAGGTGGTTCGGCGTCGCGATCGAGACGATCTCGACCTCGTGGGAGTCGAGGACGTCCTGGTAGTTCGTCGTGAACCGCGCAGACGGAGCGTCGACACCTGCCTGCTCCAACCGCCCACGGGCGCGCGCCTCGTTCCGGCTGCAGAGAAAAACAACCCGGGCGTGCGGGTTGCGCAGGAAAGCCGTGAGGTGCTGCGCGGCGACCCAGCCAATGCCGACGACGGCGACCCCGAGCGGGCGGGGCACCTCAGGCATGGCGCGGATCGTATCGATGGAGCCTGCCGTGGGCAAGCGGCACCGATCAGTATCGAAAGATTACGCCGACCGAGGCGTTCCAGTAGCTCAGCTCGATCGGGCCGAAGGAAGTCCCGCTCAAATCCTCCTTCGGCCGCACGTGACTGAAGTACCGCAGGTCGAACCGCAGCCCTGTCCGTTCGGTAATGAAGCCGACCGCACCGCCGCCCACGTTATAGCCGAAGAGGTTGATCGGGTCTTCGTAGAAATTGACGGGTGGAAGATCTTCCGCGGTCACGCGCAGGAGCCCGAGCCCTCCCGAGACGAACGGCCGCAGCCCGTACTCGTTCCAGCCGCGTGGCATCGCGAGCACGACGTTCCCCATCAGCGCCAGCGTCTTGCTCTTCTGTAGAAGACCCAGATCCTGCTGCAGAAAGCCCGGCGTGTAGAGAAAGAACGCTTCGACGCCTATCGGGCCTGCGCCGATCAGCGTCGTCGCGCCCCCGAAATTCCAGTGGATCTTGCTGACCGCCGTCACGACGTTGAGGTCGTCGTCCTGGGTGGGCTCGTTGAAGAGCGTCGTGTCGCCCTTGAACGTGAAGCCGACGAGGGGGGTCAGGTACCACTCGGCACTCGCGGGACGCGCGAAGCTCCCAAGGAGCAGCAGGCACGAGGCCAGACGCGACAACCCGCTGGTCAGGCCGGCCTTCAAATGAACAGACGCAGGAAGAGCGAGGCAAAAACCGACCTGGTCACGTCGCCCTCGCTGAGCTGGAATGCTGAGTTCAACTTGTCGCTGTTGGCCAGCAGAATCACGGTGAGCTTCCGGGACGGCACCTTGAGAATCAGCGACGAGTACGCATTCGGCACCAGGCCGAAATGCCAGACGATGCGCTCGCCACGGTAGTACTGAACGAACCAGCCGAGCCCCATGGGGACGGTGGAGAAATCCGCCGCCGAGGCGTTCGTCCACGCGAGGTTCCGCGTCGATTCCAGCAGCAGTGAGGAGTCGAGCGCTCTGTCGAAGAGCGCGAGATCGCGCGCCGTCGACACGAGGCCCGTGGCGGCGTTGATCCCCTCAATCGGTACATCCACCCGCGTGAGACGGTTGCGCCTGTCTACCCGGTAAGGCACGGCCAGCCGTTCCAGTACGCGCTGGTACCTCTCGAGGTCGGCCGGATCGTACAGGCCTTCCGGCACGACGGCCGGATCCTGCAGGTCCCGCCCCGGCACCGAATCCCTCATCGCCAGATGCTCGAGGATCCGGTGCGAGACGCTCTTCCGGTACGGCTGGGGTATGCAGGTCGTGACCAGCTCGGTGAGCCTGGCGTAGCGATCGGGAGCGTACCGAAAGCCCAGTCCCGGCGCGCCCGTCGAGGTGTGGCTCATCAGTTGCCGCATCGTGACGCCTGGCTCCGGGAACGTCACACCATAGGTCTGGACCGGTTCGTCCAGGGCGAGGTGTCGCGTCTCCACGCACTGAAGCAGCAGGACAGCGGCGAAGGTCTGGCTGAGGTCAGCGACGACATAGGGGGTATCGGGCGTCGCGCGGATGCGCGCCTCGACGTTCTGAAAGCCGAATCCGCGCTCCCAGGCCACCTCGCCATCGAGCAGGATGACGGCAGAAAGCCCGGGAATGCCCGCTTGCTGGCGGAGCGGTTCAAGGTAGGCTTCGAAAGGCGGCGAAGCGAGCACCTGCGGAACCGGATCCTGCAGGGCATGGGCGCCCGTCATGGCCAACACAAGAACGACGAAGGTCGCAGCCAATCGTCTGAACATGTGGCTCTTCTGGAAGAGCCAAGTGTAACTGAAGCATGGGCATTGGGGAAGTGCTCCCCACCGAACCGCCCGCGGCCCTGATCCAGCCGGCGAACCGGGGCCTACCCCTACCGGACCCGGGCTCATCCCTTGCTTCGGATGAGCTCTCGTGGACATGGCGCCCTCGCGATCACCGACCCGGTCGGAGCAAGAGCCGATGCGTTGCGTCTTTCTCCACGGCTGCTGTCGAGAAGGCGAGCGGAAAATACTGATCGCTGGCCCAGAGCGGCAGCAGGTTGCCGTAGAAAGGGCTTCCGGGCTGCCCCGATTGCCCCGGCGCGTTCGTCACGAGCGATCGATCCCAGTCCGAAACGTCCAGGATCTCCCTGTAGCTCGCGCCGTCTGCCGCAACGGTTCCCGCGCCGCCGGGACGCTCGACCGTGGCGAGATCGAACGCGGCAATGAAGGGGTGCCTGAAACTGCGTGTGTGCATTCGTCCCCAGCGCCACTCCGCCGGGTCGAGACCCTGGCGCCCCGTGAGCTCGTTCACGGCCTGCCGGAGCCGTGCCTCCGCATAGGACCGGAACCGAGACGACGTGCGGGCCGGAGCGTGCTCCGCTCCCGGCAGGCTGCGCCATGTCTCGTAGAGTGCGGCGGCCGCACTGTCACGCGCGTAAAGGGCATCCCACGCGGCGAGCATCGCTCGCGCTCGTTCGATCGCCGGATCGTCCGATGCCCAGCCCCTGAACTGCTCGAGGTCCGATGCGGCCTGCAGCGACACCGCGTCGAGTTGCATGCGCCGGTGATCCTCGAGCGTGAGCTTGCGGGCGGGCGGGAAGAGCTGCATCAGCCTCGTGATGCGAGCGAATCTGGTATCGGCCGACTTGAACATGAGCGGCGGCGAGTAGTCCTTCGGCTGCACGTTGTGGTTGGCTGTGACGATGAATCCCCGCGCCGGGTTGTACTCGCGCGGCAGGTCCTTCCGGAAACCGCCCCATTCGTACGCGCCGGTTCCCGGCACAGGAAGCCGTCCTGACCAGCCTCGGCGATCGGGCGTGAGCGCGGACGCCTGCCAGGAGATGCTGCCGCCGACATCGCCGCAGACGAGATTCTCGGACGGCGCGTGCCAATACATCGCAGCCTCGAGAAACTCGCGGCAGTCGCGTGCCTGGCCGAGGCGCAAGCCAGCCAGGTAGGGAGCGGTGCCGCGCTCGTGCAGCGCGGATCGCACGGCGTACGCGCGATGACGCGCGCGATCCTCGAAGAAGATCGGACCATGGCGGCTGAACTTGAGCTCCAGCTGTTCGGCCGGTCGACCCTTGACGGCGATTTCCTCACGCACGATGCGCACCGGCTCCCAGCGATCCTCGTACCGGACTGCGAGCGGGTCGGCGGGATTCAGCTCCTCGACGTACACGTCCTGCTGATCGGTTCCCACGATCGTCAGGCCCCAGGCCAGGCGCTCGTTGTGGCCGATTGCGACGCCAATGAAAGGCGGTTCCGACGCTCCGATCACGTTCCACCCCGGCGCACTGAGATGAACGATGTATCGAAGCGATGGCAGCGACACGGTGCGGTGCGGATCGTTGGCGACCACAGGCTTTCCGGTTGCCGAGAGCGAACCGGATACGACCCAGTTGTTGCTGCCCGGACTGACCGCTGCCTCCTCCACCTGCTGTGCTGCGGACCCGATCAGGGAGCGATAGGCCGGAAGGACGGCGGGCTCGGGCAGCCGACCTCCCGCCCGTGTGGCTGACAGCACCTCCTCGGTGACGATCGACAGATCCATCCCGTCATGGACTTTGAGATCGTCCCAGGGATCGGGATTGCTGCGCCGGTTGGCCTCGGCGACACCGAGCGCCGTCACCGATCGTGCGAGGCGGAGCTCGCTCGTGGCGTCGCCGAACGCGATCTGCCGCAGGAGCAGCGTTTCGATCGTCCACGGCTCCGGCGTGACGCCGGTGAGGAGGAACTCGATCGGTAGCCTGTCTCGATGGTGAGCGATGAACGCATTCACGCCGGCGACAAACGCCGTCATCAGCCGTCTCGCGTCAGGGTGATAACTGGCGATCTCCTGATCGTCAACGGGCCCGCGATACTTCAGGAGACGTGCGCGCCTGTCGCTCGGTATGGCGGCCGGGCCGAGTATCTCGGCGAGCCGGCCTTCCGCGCTTCGGCGCCACATCTCCATCTGCCAGAGTCGATCCTGGGCGGCCACGTAGCCTTGCGCGAAAAAGAGGTCCTGCTCAGACGGTGCATAGATGTGCGGCACGCCCCATCGGTCGCGAACGACGCGGACGGTGGACTGCAGGCCCTCAACGTCGATCTCCCCGTCGATCAATGCGAGGCTGTTCTCGGCGAGCTTCTGGATGGTGACACTCTGGAAAACGAACACCGAGGCGCACAGGACCGAGCCGAGCAGCACGAGCCTCGAACCTCTCACAGGGGCTCCTCCTCGCTCCCTGGCATGCTCACCGACCTGCACGGTTCGCGCAGCGTGCAATGGAGGCGTTCAACTCTGACGGCGGTCGAAGAGGCCAGCCTCGCCCGCCTTCTCGATGATTTTGACGATCTCGTCGCGTCTCGCGAGGACGGCGTCGCGCTCCCATCCGGTCAGGTATTCCCCGAGCTCGCGCTCGAGCACCTCCTTGTCGAGGTGCTTCAGTCGTTCGAAGACGCCGCGATCGCACCGCGCGACGTGTTCGGGCTTGGCGAGCGTCTTGTGCAGCCGGAACGCACGCGTGTGATCGATGGCCCACACGTGCCAGTCCGTGGTGATCAGCAGATTCCCCATGTTGCGGTCGACGTTGTAAATCAGTTGATCGAACACACGGACCATCTGCATCGTCTCGACCCAGATGCCGGGACTCTGCGGCTGGATTTTCTTATCCAGCCGCGCCTTCTCGTCCATCAGCACATCGTCGACCCACCAGGTGTAGGCCGCGCTCTTTGTCCGGTAATTGCGCTCGACGCTCACAGGGACCATGTTGAGCCCGATCAGCCGGTCCAGCCGGTATGCAGCGACGTTGTACCGCCAACTGTCGCGGAAGTTCACCTCCAGTCCCCGCGGCCCCGGCCCGGTAGTCTTCTGCTCGTCGACTGTCTGGATGTGCACGTCATGGGTGAGGGTGCCGTCGGTCATCGTGGCACGCACGGAGTTTGTGACGCCTTTCCCTGCCGAACGTGTCTTTACGAAGGTGGCCTCGCGAAGGAACTTCTCGATCGCCGCATCAGACATCGCCCCTGCCGCCGGCGGGACGCCGGCCTGAGTCGCAGCAGGCGCCTGAGCGAACACGACCTCGCCAGAAAGCACTCCGGCGAAGACGAACGAACCTGCCGACAGGAGAACCGCCCACCGACGTGTAGCCGGACTTCGCACGTGTACCTCCGCGGGAATTGTGTGCCCCTGCGGGGCCGGAATCAAGCGACTCGTTCGCCGTCCGCCGCCCCTGGGGGCGTATCAGGGTTGAAGGTAGAATCACGCTTTGCATCATGAGCACCCAACCGGAAGTCTGGCTTCGTGGACCCGTTCCAGGGATCGACCCTCGGCTTCAGCCCCCGGCACACGCCTTTCTCCAGGCGAGAGAGGATGTTGAAGGGGTGCTGGCCGAACTGTCAGCCGACGAGATCTGGCAGGCGCCGGGTGGGGCCGCCAGCGTCGGGTTCCACGTCGTGCACATGGTTGGCAGCACGGAGCGCCTGCTGACTTACGCGCGGGGAGAGAGCCTGAGCGAGGCACAGCGTGCCAGGCTCAGCGCCGAGCGAACCCCCGGTCGGGTGGAGGCGGCGTCATTGGTTGGCGCACTACGAGCCGGGATCGACGCGGCGCTCGTCCAACTTGCCCAAACGCAGCCCGGCATTCTGCAGGAGGCCCGAACGGTTGGGCGGGCAGCTCTGCCAACCACGGTGCTGGGCTTGCTCTTCCACGCCGCCGAGCACGCCCAACGTCATGCAGGTCAGATAATTACGACTGCAAAGGTCGTTCGGTTGCCGGCGTCGGAGAAGGGCGCGTAAGCCTGAGCTTGGACTAGTAGAGGTCCGGGTCTTGCACGGGATCTCGTCAAATGGCGCTCTGCATCCTCGTGGACGATCACGACGATACGCGCGAAGGCTTTGCCGAGTACCTCGAAGTGAACGGGTTCGACGTCCTTGCGGCCGCGAGCGCCGCGGAGTTCGACTCCATCCTCGACAAGGCGGTTCCGGACGTCATCGTCCTGGACCTGCAACTGCCGCACGTCGATGGGTGGGAACTGGCTCGCCGTATCAAGTCGAATCCGGCCCTGCGTGATGTTCCGCTTGTCGCCTTTTCTGCCTGCGTGATGCCGACGGAGCGCGCGATGGCAGAGGAGGCCGGCTTCGACCTCTTTCTCGGGAAGCCCTGCGACCCGGCCATCATCCTGCGCGAGGTTCGGCGCCTGCTGACCTTCAGGCACGCTCGCTGAATCGGATGTGCTCGCGGAGAGTAAGAATTCCGCGCCCTGAATGCCCCGCGAACATCTCAGCGTGTGGTGCCGGCATGTGCCTGGTTGCGCACGGCCGTCACGATGATCTCGACGAGCGATTCGGCCCTCATCTGCTCCAGCGTCTCGGCATCGAGGTCGCTCAAATCGTAGGCACGGATGATATTGGCGAGGTGCCAGGGTGACAGCGCCGCGAGCTGATTCCGCAGCAAAGTCTGACCTTTGCGATACACGGAGAAGGGGTTCAGGATGCTGTCGGACACCGCCTCGACTGGTGTTTCTGGCCGCGCGGGTCCATCGAACACGGGGGGAGCAACTGGCGGCCCACCCGGCCTGGCCGGCGGGTTCAAGGCGCGATCCAGGGCGCCCTCCAGATACACGGTCGTCAATCCGGTCGCCCAATACAGCGCGTCGTCCCGGTTCGGCTGGGTGGTTTCGCGGCGCGACCGGACGGCTTCGCCGTCGCCCACTGGAAGGAACTCGATCCACCCCTGCCATAGGCCGTCGGCCATCTCGCTGCCGCATGCACGCGCTATATAGGTGGTGCCGTCCGACGTGACCAGGGGGTCGGAAAACTGCACGAGAATCTCAGCCACGCTGCAACCTCCAAGGTTGGCGCGGCTGCAAGAAGAGAACCAGTCGGCACGCTGTCACTTGATTTGAATGCCCCGCCCTGCCAATGATGACGCTATGGCAAAGCGAATCGATCCGCGGGTGGACATCGGCCACGTCCATCTCAAGGTGGCCGATCTCGAGCGTGCGCTGGCGTTCTACAACGGCGTACTCGGTTTCGAGATCACCCAGCGCCTGGGACAGGCCGCAGCGTTTCTGAGCGCAGGCGGGTATCACCACCACATCGGGCTGAACACGTGGGAGAGCCGTGGCGGGTCCGCGCCGCCGCCGGGAACCACGGGCCTGTACCACTTTGCAATCAGATATCCCGATCGAGCCGCGCTCGGCAGCGCCCTGCGGCGGCTCGACCAGGCAGGCGTCCCGCTCGAGGGCGCCAGCGATCACGGTATGAGCGAGGCTCTCTACCTGCGCGACCCGGATGGCAACGGTCTGGAGCTGTACTGGGATCGCCCTCGGGAGGACTGGCCCCGATCCACTGACGGCTCGCTCCAGATGGACACGCGTCGTCTGGATCTGGAAGCGCTTCGCGCTGCCGCTGCCGAACCGGAGGAGCCAGCCGCCGTCGAGTCACCCTACGCGCCGATGGACGACGGCATGCGCCACAAGTTGCGCGACCTCCGCGCCCGTCTGCTCCAGCTTCACAAGGTGCTGCTCGACGATGCGCGTGCGGCGTACGAGATGGATCGAGGTCGTGTGGCCAACAACGCGGCGTTGCTGCAGCTGGTCATCAACGACCCCTGGTTTGCGTGGCTGCACGCCCTGTCCGAGCTCGTAGTACGAATAGATCAAACTGTGGAACCCGAAGCACCGGCCACCGATGCCGACGCGTCGGCGCTGCTGGACTCGGTCGGGCGACTCCTGACGGCATCGGAGGACGGTGATGGGTTCGCACGACGCTATTTCGAGGCGTTGCAGCGTCAGCCAGCGGTCGTGTTGGCTCACGCGGCTGTGCGGCGCGCGCTCAAGGACATGCGGTGAGGCAACGGTTCGAGGGAGTGCCCTCGTTATTCCGCTATGATCTTGTCCGGTGAGCTCTTCTCCCCACTCGTCCTCCGCTGCCGCAGCGGCTGATTCGGCCCCCGGGTCGTCCACTGCCGGCGCTCCGGGCGCGCCGCACGAGCAGTCCACCGTCCGTGCGTTCGATCGCTCCATTGTCGAGGGGCCAATCGCCCGTGCGGTGTGGCGCATAGCGTGGCCCACCGTCCTCCAGAACGCGATCGGCGGGCTGCAGGGCATCATCGACCACGCGATGGTCGGCCACTACGTGGGCTTCACCGGCAATGCCGCGATCGGCGTCAGCTGGCAGATTTTCCTCGTCGTCATTGTCTTCATCAGCTCGTTGTTCACGGGGATGGCCGTGCTCGTCGCGCGCTTCGCGGGCGCCGACGATCACGAGAAGGTCAATCGGACGGTGTACCAGGCGTTCCTGGTTGCCGTGGTGATGGCGGTCGGCGTGATGGCGCCGCTCGGATATTTCTTCTCGCCCGCACTGCTTGGACTGGTGAATGCCACCCCGGAGGTGCGCGCGGAGGCGCTGCCCTACCTGCGCACGATGTTCGTCTTCGGCCTCGGTCTGCTGCTGTTCTTCATGCTTGGGGGTGCGCTCAGGTCAGCCGGGGACGCACGGACGCCGTTGAGGCTCGGGGTCGCGATGACGATCCTGAACATCGTCCTGAACGTCATCCTGATTGCGGGGTTGGGACCGATTCCGGCGATGGGCACCAGGGGCGCCGCGGTCGGCACGGTCATCGCGACGGGCGCGGTCTCGGCCGTGGCGGTGTGGATGCTCTGCACCGGCAAGCTGGTGGTGCATTTTTCACGCTCGATGTCGTGGGCGCCGGACTGGAGCATCATCCGATCGCTGTTTCGATTCGGGCTGCCGGCCGGCCTGCAAGGTGTGGCGATGAACATCGCGGGCGTGGTGCTGCTGCGATTCATCGGGTCGCTCGAGCACAGCGCGGAGGCGCAGGCCGCGTACGCGGTCGGCTACGCCGAACTGTTCTCTCTGATCACGTGGACCTCGGTCGGCTTGATGGGCGCGGCGGCGGCCGTGGCGGGGCAGAACCTGGGCGCCGGCGATCCCGAGCGCAGCATGCACGCGGTGAACATCGCCGCCCGCATCGGCCTCGGTGTCGCCGCGACCGTCGGGGGCCTGTTCGTGCTGATCCCGGAACAGCTGCTGGCGATCTTCGGGCTGCAGGAACCGATCGTCGTGTCGATCGGGTCACAGCTGCTGCGGTATCTGAGCGTCTCGGGCTTCTTCATCACCGTTGCGTTGACGTACACCGGCGGGCTGCAAGGAACCGGCGACACGCGAAGCCCGCTCGCGATCACGCTGGTCTCGCAGGTTGCCGTGCCGCTCGGGTTGTGCTGGATGTTCCAGAGTCTCGGTACGCTCGAGCCCTCAGACGTGTGGACCGCCATCCTGATCGGCCATTTCACCCGCTGTGTCCTGACGGTTATCCGGTTCCGTCAGGGGAAATGGCGGAAGATTGTGGTGGAATAGCGTCACGTCGTACGTGATGAGCAGTCGCACGTTGCACGAGCACGTCGCACGTTGCACGTGACAAGTAGCACGGAGCACCGTCGCACGTAGCACGTCGTACGTGATGAGTAGCACCCAACCATCCACGTTATTGAAACGTATCGCACGTCCGGGGGTCGCCGGATTCCAGGCCCCGGCGGAACCAGCTGACGCGCTGGGCCGAGGTGCCGTGCGTGAAGCGGTCGGGGGCCACGCGGCCGCCGGTCAGACGGTCGTCGCCTATCGCGGCCGCGGCGTTCAATCCTTCCTCGAGATCCCCGCGTTCGAGTTCCACCTTGCCCTGCGCGGCACGTCCCGGCTCGGCGGCATACCGGCCCCACACGCCGGCGTAACAGTCGGCTTGCAGCTCCATCCGGACCGACAGCTCGTTGCGCCGATCGGGCCGCTCGGCCTGGAGCTGGCGCACCTGGGCTTCGGTTCCCACCAGGGTCTGGACGTGATGCCCCAACTCGTGCGTCAGCACGTAGGCCTGCGCGAAATCGCCCGGCGCTCCGAAGCGCTCGTGCAGCTCGCGGAAGAAGCCCAGATCGAGATAGACCTTCCGGTCGGCAGGGCAGTAGAAGGGACCGGTCGCGGCCTGTCCCATGCCGCACGCCGACGGATACTGATCGCGGAAGACCACGACGGTGGTGTCGCGGTAGCGGTCCCCCAGCAGTTGACGCCAGGTCCCCTGCGCGTCCTCCATCACGGCGTCCACCAACTCAACGAGCTCTTCCTCCTCGGGCGTCGTGTCGAGCGGGGCCCCGCCCGGACCCACTGACTCGGTGGGTGCCGGCGCCAGGCCGCCGGGGCCGACGAGGGACAGGAAATCGACCCCGGTGAGCCAGCTCAGCAGGAGCACGACGAGCAGGCCCCCGAGTCCGATCCCGCCCATGCGCATGCCGCTCCGGCCGCGCACGTCCTCCACGTTGCCCCGATCCCCGCGTGTCCATTTCATCGCGTTGCTCCGAGCGGTGCGCGTTGCAAGATCAAGACCGCGACGCCAGCGTGTTCTCGCCTTTGGCGCGGATCTTACCTCGGCGCCAACCGTTTACACTCGCGGGAGAGCCGACGCGGTTGCAGGGGGTAGAATCCCCTGAATGCCTGCGATCGGACAGTCGGTTCCGAGGCGTGAGGGCCGCGCGAAGGTGACCGGCGCCGCTCGATACGTTGCGGACGTCGCGATGCCGGGGATGTTGTACGGCGCCACGATTCGCAGTGCGATCCCGCGGGGATTCGTCACCGACATCGAATACGGACCGTCGATCCCGTGGGACGAGTTCACGATCGTGACAGCTTCGGATATTCCCGGCGCGAACCGCGTCGCGCTCATTGCCGCCGATCAGCCCTATCTCGCCGACCGATCGATCAACCATCCCGAAGAGCCGCTGGTTCTGCTCGCGCATCCGGATCGTTACCTCCTCGAGGAGGCGCGGCGGCACGTGACGGTCCACGCCGATCCTCTGCCTGCGGTGTTCACGATCGAGGAATCGCTCGCGGCGCGAACGGTGATCTGGGGCACGGACAACGTGTTCAAGCGCTACACGGTGTCGCGGGGCGACGTGGATTCCGCGCGCGCGCAGGCACATCTGATCGTCGAGGGTGAGTACGAGACCGGGGCACAGGAACAGCTGTACATCGAGCCGAACGGCATGCTGGCCGTGGCGAACGACACAGAGGGCGTGACCGTGTGGGGCTCGATGCAGTGTCCCTATTACGTGCACACCGCCTTGAAGGCGCTCTTCGCCCTTCCCGACGAGAGGGTCCGCGTCGTGCAGCTCGAGACGGGTGGCGGATTCGGCGGCAAGGAGGAGTATCCGTCGGTGCTTGCGGGCCATGCGGCGCTGCTCGCCTGGAAATCGGGCCGCCCGGTCAAACTGCTCTACGATCGCGCCGAAGACATGGCCGCCACGACGAAGCGCCATCCCTCGCGTACGCGCCACAGGACTGCCATTGCGCGCGACGGGCGGCTCCTGGCGATGGAGATCGACTTCGTGATCGATGGTGGCGCCTACTGCACGCTGACACCCGTCGTCCTCTCGCGTGGAACGATTCATGCGGCGGGTCCCTACCGTTGTCCCAACGTGCGCATCCACGGACGCGCCGTCGCGACCAACACGCCGCCGCACGGGGCGTTTCGGGGGTTTGGTGCGCCGCAGAGCCTCTTCGCGCTCGAGCGTCACATGGATCGCGTCGCCGCGGCGGCGGGCGTCACGCCCGAGGAGATCCGCAGACGGAATTTCATCCATGCGGGAGAGACCAGCACGGTCGGCCAGATCATCCGGGATCCCGTCGACATGGAAGGCCTGCTTGACCGTGCATTCTCGCTGTCGAAGTATCACGAGAAGCGGGCGCAGTTCTCGCACGCCAACGGGATCGCCGGCATCAGGAAAGGCATCGGGTTTGCCGCGTTCATGCACGGCGCGGGCTTCACGGGATCCGGCGAGGAGCACCTCGCGTCGGTCGTGACCGTGGAGGCCTCCGCCAACGGCCAGCTCCGGGTGCTCTCGTCCAACACGGAGATCGGCCAGGGCACCAACACGGTCTTCGCGCAGATTGCAGCGGACGCCGCGGGCCTGCCACTCGATGCGATTGAAATCGTCCAGCCGGACACGGCGCTCGTGCCGAACAGCGGTCCAACGGTTGCCTCGCGCACGTGCATGGTCGTCGGCAAGCTCGTCGAGTCCGCGGTGGCCGGTATCCGCCGCACGCTCGTGGACAGCGGCTGCCTCAAAGAGCCCTATACCGCCGAGGACTTTCGACGCGCGTGCGGGGAGTACCTCGACGCCGCCGGCCCGCTCCGCGCATCGGTGCGATACCAGGCGCCACCGGGCCTCCGCTGGGACGATCAGCGCTACGAAGGAGATGCCTACGGCACGTACGCCTGGGCCGTTTATGTTGCCGAGGTGTCCGTCGATACCACGACCTGGGAGATCCGCGTGGACGACTTCGTTGCGGTACAGGAAGTGGGCAAGGTGATCAACCCGACCCTGGCGACCGGACAGATCGAAGGGGGCGTCGCGCAGGCGATCGGGTGGGCGCTCTCAGAGGAGGTCGTCTGGCGCCAGGGCCGGATGGCCAACGCGCAGATGACGAACTACATCATGCCGACAACGGTCGATCTTCCGCCGATCCGCGTGTACTTCGAGGAACGGCCCTACTTGTACGGCCCCGCTGGCGCCAAAGGGATCGGCGAGCTGCCGATGGATGGGCCGGCGCCGGCAATTGCCAACGCGGTCGCGCATGCGATCGGCGTAGACATCCGGTCGATCCCGGTGACGCCGGAGAAGCTCATGGAAAGGATGAACGCGGAAGGCTGAGGGCACCTGGAAACTGGAAGCTGGAAGCTGGAAGCTGGAAACTGGAAGCTGGAAACTGGAAGCTGGAAACTGGAAGCTGGAATTGGCCCCAACGCATGACCATCCGCTTTTTCATCAATGGCACCGAGACCACCGTTGAAGGCCACCCGATGGAGCGTCTCCTCGATGTGCTCCGCCATCAGCTCCGGCTGACGGGGACCAAAGAAGGCTGTGGCGAGGGGGAGTGCGGGGCGTGTGCGGTGCTGATGGACGGCCGGCTCGTCAACAGCTGCCTCGTTCCGCTGGCCCATACGTCGGGAGCGACCATCACGACCATCGAGGGCGTCGCCGACAGCGATCGGCTGCACGCGGTTCAGGACGCCTTCATCGCATGCGGCGGCGCGCAGTGCGGCATCTGCACGCCCGGCATGGTGCTGGCGGCGGTCAGCCTCCTCGGCCGCACGCCTGCCCCTTCCCTGGAGCAGATCAGAACGGGTCTCGCCGGAAATCTCTGCCGCTGCACTGGATACATGAGAATCTTCGAGGCCGTGATGGACGCGTGCCGGCCGGCGGCGGAGGCTCGTTGAGAAGCTACGTTCCCGCATACGACCTCCGTACGCCGGCGACCCTCGGCGAGGCGCTCGCACTGCTCGACGACGAGCCCGGCCGATGGCGGGCGTTTGCAGGGGGCACTGACCTCATGGTGCTGCTCGAAGCCGGACGGCTCGAGCACAAGGCGTTCGTCAGCCTCTGGAACATTCGCGACCTGCGCTTCGTGGACGTCACGGAGGCTGCCGTCGCCATCGGCGCGATGGCGACCTACACCGACGTTCTCGAACACCCCCTGCTCAGGGAGGAGTTCCCGCTGCTGTGCCTTGCGGCCGCGGAGACCGGAAGCGTCGCCAACCAGAATCGCGGAACGCTCGCCGGAAACATCGCGAACGGATCGCCGGCGGCAGACTCGCCTCCCGTGTTGGTGGCCTACGACGCCGAGCTGGAGGTCGTCTGTCGGGGCTCGGCGCGCCGCGTCGCCTACGACCGTTTTCACACGGGTTACAAGCAGATGGATCTGGCGCCAAACGAGCTCATCCGTTCAATCCATCTGCCACGCGGGCGGCCGCGATCGCGCGAGTTTTATCGAAAGGTGGGCACGCGGCGGGCCCAGGCGATTTCCAAGGTCACCTTCGCTGGCGTGCTGAACGTCGCGCCCGATGGTACTGTTGATGATGTGCGCATCGCTCTGGCCAGTGTCGCCCCCACGGTCGTCAGAGCCCGCCAGGTGGAAGGTGTCGTTCGAGGCCGCCGGATCGATGCGGGCGCCATTGCAGGCGCGCGCGACGCGCTCATCCGCGACGTGTCGCCGATCGACGACATCCGATCGACAGCACGGTACCGCTTGACCGTGGCATCGAACCTGCTCGAAGCATTTCTCTCAGGAGCGTCATGAGTTTGAAAGTCGTCCGATGGGTCTTCCTTGCGGTCGGTGGCCTTCTCGTCGTGCTGTGGATAGCCGTGGCTCTCGGGTCCCGGACCGAGACGCTTCGGCGCCTCGTGACCGAACAGCTCGCCGAGCGTCTCCAGAGCGAGATCGAGCTGGCCGCGTTCAGCGTGGATACCTTTCCGACCGTGAGCATTCGTGGCGAGGGGCTCGTCGTACGCCTCGGCGGCCGCCGCGATGTCCCCCCGCTCGTCAGCATCGGGACCTTCTCGGTCGAAGGCGGACTGCTCGGCCTGTTGAGCCGGCCCCGGCGATTCGGTCTCGTCAACCTCACGGGTCTTCAAATCAACATCCCGCCGGGAGGGATCGATGCGAAGGGGACGTCCGACGCCCCTCCACCAGCGGAGCGCCAGGAGTCGCCGTTCGTGATCGCACGGCTCCGCGCGGACGATGCGGAGCTGCGAATCATCCCTCGGCGCGAAGGCAAGGAGCCGCGGCTCTTCAGGATTCACCGTCTGGAGATGCAGTCGCTCGGCATCGCGGAGAGGATGCCGTTCCAGGCCGAGCTCACCAACCCCGTCCCCAGGGGGACGATCCACACCGAGGGCGAGTTCGGCCCCTGGCAGAAGCACAATCCTGGTCTGACGCCGCTCACCGGCAACTACACGTTCGCGAAGGCCGATCTGTCCACGATCAAAGGTGTCGGCGGCATCCTGGAGTCAACAGGGGAATTCGCCGGTCAGCTCGAAAAGATTGCCGTGAAAGGGGAAACCCGGACGCCCGACTTCCGGGTCGATGTCTCCGGCCAGCCGGTACCGCTCGAGACGCGGTTCCAGGCAGTGGTCGACGGCACGGATGGCGACACCTACCTCAATGACGTCTTCGCGACCTTTCTCGACACGTCGCTCCACGCGCAAGGCGCCGTGACGGGCACGCCCGGTGTGAAGGGACGGACGGTGAAGCTGCGGGTCGAGATCGAGGAGGGCCGGATCGAGGATCTGCTTCGTATGGCCGTGAAGTCCGAGACGCCGATCATGATCGGCGACGTGGCGCTGCATACCGACTTCACCCTGCCGCCGGGCGAAGGGGACGTCATCGAGCGCCTCCGGCTCGCCGGGAAGTTCGACGTCGACGCGCGGTTCACCAACCGCGACGTTCAGACCAAGCTGACCGGGATGAGCCGGCGCGCCCGCGGCGAGAAGCCCACGAGCGGCGCCGACAACATCATCTCGGGGCTGAACGGACGATTCAGGCTGCAGGAGGGCGTAATCTCGTTTTCGGATCTGCGCTTTGCCGTACCCGGCGCGACGGTGAGCCTGCGCGGAACGTACGGGCTGAGAAGCGAGGCGATCGCCTTCGACGGTACGCTGCGAATGCAGGCGACGATCTCTGAAGCGGCTGGCGGCGGCGTCAAGTCGATCTTCCTGAAGGTTGTCGATCCGTTCTTCAAGGAGGGCAAGGCCGGCGCGGTGCTGCCGATCAAGGTACGAGGGACACGCAAGGAGCCGAAATTCGGCCTGGACGTGATGAAGGCGCTCACGCCGAAGTGAGCGCCCAACCGTCCGTCACCACTACAACACCATGACCCAGAAAACAGATCAGTTCGAAGTGACGAAAACCGACGAGGAGTGGCAGCGCCTCCTCACACCGGAGCAGTACCAGGTCCTGCGCCGGCACGCGACGGAGCGGCCCGGTTCGTGTGCGTTGCTGCAGGAGAAGCGCGCGGGGACGTTCAGCTGCGCCGGATGCGGCCAACCGCTCTTCGTGGCGGACCGGAAGTTCGAGAGCGGAACCGGATGGCCGAGTTTCTTTGCCCCGCTCGAAGGATCGGTCGGCACGACGATCGACCGAAGCCATTTCATGACGCGCACCGAAGTCCACTGCAGCCGATGCGGCGGCCACCTGGGTCACGTCTTCGAGGATGGTCCGCCTCCAACCGGAGTGCGCTACTGCATCAACGGTGTCGCGCTGACCTTCGAACCGGCGACACGGGGGTAGCAGAGCCACGGCGCGCCCTCAGCACGGGGGCATGGGGGCAGGCGGCCACGCAGGTGCCGGGCGGTCTAGAATGATGGGTCCGCGCACGACGCGTCTCTTCCCGGAGTGAATCATGGGTCTGATGGACTTCATCAAGGGCGAGCTGATCGAAATCATCGACTGGACGGACGACTCGCGCGATACGCTGTCGTACCGGTTCCCCGACAACGACAAGGCGATCAAGAACGGGGCCCAGCTGATCGTCCGGGAGTCGCAGCAGGTCCAGTTCGTGTATCTCGGCGAGTTCGGCGATACCTTCGGGCCGGGCAAACACACGCTGACCACCGACAATATCCCGATCCTGACGCGGCTGAAGTCGTGGAAGTACGGATTCAACTCGCCGTTCAAGGCGGACGTCTACTACCTCACCACCCGCCTCTTCACCGGCAACAAGTGGGGTACGGCCAACCCGGTGATGATGCGCGACAACGATCTCGGGATCGTCCGCGTGCGCGCCTTCGGCACCTACGACTTCCGCATCGTCGATCCGCGCCTGTTCCTGAAGGAGGTCGCCGGGTCCGACCACAACTTCCGGCTCGACGAGTTCGCCGAGACGATGAGGTCGCGGATCGTCAGCATCTTTGCCGACTCGCTCGCATCGGCGCAGATTCCGGTGTTCGACGTCGCGAGCCGCTACGCCGAGCTCGGCGAGGCGCTCCTTCCGCTCATCAACCCTGCCGTCACGGCGAAGTATGGCCTCGAGGTGGCGACCTTCGTCGTCGAAAACGTCTCGGTGCCGCCCGAGGTCGAGCAGGCGATCGACAAGCGGTCGAGCATGGCGGCCGTGGGCAACCTGAACGACTACGTCAAGTTCCAGATGGCGCAGGGCATGGAGAAGGGTGGTTCGTCGGGCGGCGTCGCGACGGAGCTGGCCGTGGGCTTGTCGATTGCGCAGCAGATCATGCAGCAGCAGGGGATGCCCGCCGGCGCGGCGGCGACGGCCGCGCATGCTGCCGTCACGCTGCCGGATCTGCTCGCGCCGGCCGACGTCGCGAAGACGCTGGGCGTGCCCGAGTCCGACGTGATGACCATCATCGAATCCGGAGAGCTGCCGGCGAAGAAGATCGGCGCGTCGTACCGCATCAAACGCAGCGCGCTCGACGACTACCTGGCGCGATAGTCGCGGCACCCTGGCGGTATCTGACGTCGCGATGGCCGACCTGACCGCGCTCCAGAAGTTTCCTTGCGCGGCCTGTGGCGCGCAGGCGGAATGGAATCCGGGCAAGCAGTTGCTCGTATGCCCGTTCTGCGGCACCAGCGCGCCCTTCGAGATCGACGCCGCCACCGGCGCGATCGACGAGATCGACCTCGTCAAAACGCTTCGCGAGCTGCCGGACGAGCAGCGGGGCTGGGCGGCGGAAAAGCGCACCGTGCAGTGCCAGAGCTGCAAGGCCGTTTCCGTGTTCGATCCGGAACGCGTGGGCCAGCACTGCGACTTCTGCGGGTCGCCGGCCCTCGTCGATTATCAGGAGCTCAAGGCACCCATCCGTCCCCAGAGCCTCCTCCCCTTCAAGGTCACCGAGGGGCAGGTCCGCGAACAGATCCGCCGGTGGTACGCGAGCAGATGGTTCGCGCCGGGCAAGCTCGAGAGCCGCGCGCTCGTCGATCGCGTACGCGGCGTCTATATTCCGTACTGGACCTTCGACGCGCACGCCGTCTGCCCCTGGACGGCCGACGCCGGCCACTATTACTACACGACCGAAACCTATCGCAACAACCAGGGCCGCCAGCAGACTCGACAGGTCCGTCACGTGCGCTGGGAGCCGGCTTCAGGCGAGGTCCGGCATTTTTTCGACGACCAGCCGATCCCCGGTACGCAGGGCGTCTCCCATGCGCTGCTCGCCGCCGTGGAGCCGTTTCCGACTCAGGAACTGGTCCCCTACGATACTGCCTATCTTTCAGGTTTCGTTGTGGAGCACTATCAGATCGTTCTCGTCGATGCTGCACAGGCCTCCCAGGAAGCCATGAAGGGCCGGTTGTACGAGATGTGCGCGGCGGAGGTTCCCGGCGATACGCACCGGAACCTGCAGATCCATCCAACGTTTTCCGGACGCACCTTCAAGCACGTCCTCGTTCCGATCTGGCTGCTCACCTACGACTTCCACGCCAGGCCCTATCACGTCGTGGTGAACGGGTACACGGGGAAGATGTCCGGGGAATATCCGAAGAGCTTCTGGAAGATCGCGCTGCTCGTGCTGCTTGCCGTGATCGTGCTGGTGGTGATCCTGATGACGCAGGAGTGAAAAACCCGCCGTCCGCCGGCTGGCTGGCTCAGGCGAGCGTTGAGATGGGAATGCCCAATAGTCGAACGGGGTTCATTCCATGGAGGAACTTGTGATCTGGGAAAAGACAGTCAAGATGCCCACGAGGGAAGAAGCGCTGCGGGGCCGCACCGAGCGGATGCCGGTTCCCTCCGCGCATCACGTGAACGGCGCACGGCTCGAGGAACCGTTTCCACCCGGCCATCAGAAGTCCCTGTTCGGGATGGGGTGCTTCTGGGGCGCGGAGAAGAAGTTCTGGCAGCTCCCCGGCGTGTACACGACCGCGGTCGGCTACACCGGCGGCTACACAGCGAACCCGACCTATCGCGAGGTGTGCAGCGGCCTGACCGGCCACAACGAGGTGGTGCTGGCCGTGTTCGACCCGGCGAAGGTGTCCTACGACACGCTGCTCAAGACGTTCTGGGAGAATCACGATCCCACCCAGGGCATGCGCCAGGGCAACGACGTCGGCACGCAGTATCGCTCCGGGATCTACTACTTCGACGACGCGCAGCGGGAGGCGGCGGACAAGTCGAAAGAAATGTATCAGGCTGAGCTCTCCAGGCGCGGCTTTGGTGCGATCACCACCGAGATCGTTCCGGCGCCGGAGTTCTACTACGCCGAGGACTATCACCAGCAGTATCTGTCGAAGAATCCCGCCGGCTATTGCGGGATGGGCGGCACGGGCGTGAGCTGTCCTGTTGGGGTGGCGTAAATCACGTGCCACGTGCGGCGTGCCACGTGCTACTTGTCACGTGCGACATGTGTGCGATATGCACGTGCGCGTGCAGGGTGCGAAGTGGTTAGGGCCGTGTGCGGCGGGCCAACTCGAGAATGATCTCCCGCACGAAGGGCCAGGCGCTCGTCGTGGGGGCGATTACTTCGAAGTGTCCGGCGTCGGGGACGATGACCAGATCGACGCTGTCGCCGGCCTTCCGTGCGGCGGCGACGTAGCGGTCGCGGGAGGCGGGCGGCATCACGCCATCGTGTTCGCCGACAATCAGCACTTGCCTGGTTCCGAGTGGCAGCAGTTCCGCCGGCGAGCTCTGCGCGTAGCGCCGCGGCACGGACGCCGGCGGGCCTCCCAGCAGCTGCTCGATGACGGGCGAGCCACAGATTGAGGCCGCGTACGTCGTGAAGTCGCGGAGGTCGCCCGGGCCGCCGAGCGCCACGGCACCGGCGAGCCTCAGCGGGTTCTCTCGCCGAAGTTCGCTGTCGGCATCCAGGCGATGACGGGCGGCCAGCCATAACCCGAGGTGGGCGCCGGCGGAATGGCCCACCGCTACCACACGGTTCAGATCCAGCGAATGTTCCTTCGCCAGCGTGCGGACGTAATCTGCAGCGCCGGCCACATCCAGAAACGTTCCGGGCCAGCCCCCACCTGGCTGATCCAGCCTTCGGTACTCCACGTTCCATGTCGCCACGCCTGCCTCCCGCAGGGCATCCGAGAGCGCCGCGGTGTTCTGGAGCGTGGCGAACTTCGAGATCCAGCAGCCGCCATGGAGGACAATCGCGACCGGAAAGGGGCCACGGCCCTTCGGGAGCCGGAGGTCGCCGTAGTTGAGCGGGTCCGTGCCATAGGCGATCCGGGCGTCTGCCGGGCGCGCCGACAGTCCGTCCACGTCGCGGGGGCGCAGCCGCTGCGCCGCGAAGACCGACGCGCACAGGAAAACAGCGAGGAGGCAGCCGCCCGGCCAGCGCGTGGCTCGAAGCATGGCGAATTGTATCGGAGCCGGCCGTGAACGTCGCCCGTGGATTCGGGCCTCCAAGGCCAGTCCCTGTTACAATCTCGACCCGATGTCCTGGTGGCACTGGCTCGTCCTCGGACTGATCCTCGTCCTCCTCGAGATGGCCGCCTCCGGCGGTTTCTACGTGATTTTCTTCGGCGTTGCCGCCATCGTGATCAGCGGGCTGCACCTCTTCGACCTCGCCGGTCCGATCTGGTTTCAGCTGATGCTGTTCTCCCTCATCTCCGTTGGCGCGTTGTTGTTCTTTCGCGCGCCGCTGCTTCGCTTGATGCAGCCCGACTCGCCGGCAGACCGCGATTCGCCTGTCGGCGACATCGCGATTCCTCAGGAGGATATCGCGCCCGGCGCGGTTGGCCGCGCGGAGCTGCGCGGCACCGTCTGGTCCGCCCGGAACCTGGACTCGGCCGTCCTGGCACGCGGACAGAGATGCAGAGTGGTCCAAGTCGATCGCTTGATGCTTTTCCTCGAACCCGAAGGAGCTGACGCATGACCGGCGGACTGATCGTGTTCTTCGTGCTGGCGGTTCTCGTCCTCATCATCATCGCCAAAACCGCCATCGTCGTGCCGCAGCAGAGCGCCTACGTGGTCGAACGGCTCGGCCGGTATTCGACGACGCTCGGCGCGGGGTTCCACATCCTGTTGCCGTTCGTGGACACGATTCGATACCGTCACACGCTGAAGGAGCTCGCAGTCGATATCCCGGCGCAGGTGTGCATCACGCGGGACAACGTGCAGGTCGGCGTGGATGGCGTCCTGTATCTGAAGGTGCTCAATCCCGAGCGCGCGTCATACGGCATCACGGACTACATGTTCGCGATCAGCCAGCTCGCGCAGACGACGCTGCGTAGCGAGGTCGGGAAGATCGATCTGGACAAGACGTTCGAGGAACGCACGAACATCAACACGGCGGTGGTCAGCGAGCTTGACAAGGCGACCGAATCGTGGGGCGTGAAGGTCCTGCGGTACGAAATCAAGAACATTACACCGCCGCAGGACGTCCTGGCCGCAATGGAGAAGCAGATGCGCGCCGAGCGAGAGAAGCGCGCTGTGATCCTGAACTCGGAAGGCGCACGCGATGCCGCCATCAACACCGCCGATGGCGCGAAGCAGGAAGTAATCAAGCAGTCGGAGGCCCGCAAACAGCAGCAGATCAACGAGGCGGAAGGGCAGGCTGCCGCGATTATGGCGGTGGCCACGGCCACGGCCGAAGGCATACGGCGCGTGGCTGAAGCGATCAAGCTGCCGGGTGGCTACGAGGCTGTCCAGCTCAGGGTGGCCGAGCAGTACATCACGCAGTTCGGCGAGCTCGCCAAGGAGAGCAACACGCTCGTGCTGCCCGCCAACGTCGCCGACGTCGGATCCATGATTGCGCTCGCTATGAAGGCCGTCGGTCGAGAGACCCCGGCGCCGCGGGGGTGATGAAGATGGCGAGGCTGCTCAAGGGATTCATCGCCGCCATTCTCGCCTGCGCCGCGCTGGCCGCTCAACGGCCCGCTGCCAGCAAGGCCCTCGTCGGCGGCACGTTGATCGACGGCTTCGGTGGTCCTCCCATTCGTAACAGCGTGATCCTGATCGAAGGGGAGCGGATCACGGCCGTCGGCCAGGTCGGCTCGCTGCAGGTGCCTGCCGGCGCGGAGGTCATCTCGACCGACGGCATGAGCGTGCTCCCCGGGCTGTGGGACATGCACGTGCACCTGATGATCAACGGCCACAGCGACTACGCACACTGGGACAAGACGTATCCCGCGCTGTTCGAGCCGGTGATCATGCCGGCCTCGGCCAAGCAGCTCCTGCTCGCCGGCGTGACGAGCGCGCGCGACCTCGGCGCACCGCTCGAGGCGAGCATCTCGGTCCGCGACAAGATCAACGCGGGAGCGATCGCGGGATCCACGGTCTACGTGTCGGGCCCGTTCATCCAGCACGCGCCGTATCCGGGCACGGAGCTGTTCCGCTGGGGCGTGTCCGGCGTGGACGACGCCCGCGCCAAGGTGCGCAAGCTGGCCGACGCCGGCGTCGACGTCGTCAAGCTGATCGATCAGGACCAGATGACGATGGACGAAGTGCGCGCAGTTGTGGACGAGGCGCATGCGCGCGGCCTGCCGGTCGTGGCGCATTCGCACCGGCCGGAGGAGATCCGCCGCGGCCTCGCCGCCGGCGTCGACAACTTCGAGCACACCGGCTTGTCGAGCGCGCCGGAGTATCCGGCGGACATCATCGCGGCCATCCGCGAGCGGACGGCGAACATGGCGCGCGGCCCGCTCTTCTGGACGCCGACCATCGAAGGGCTGCTGAACTACGAATACCTTCGCGACAACCCCGAGGCGCTCGACAACTCGTCCTGGCACGAGGGGCTGACGCCGGAAATCATCGCCGACATCAGGCAATCGATCGCGCATCCGGATCGCCTGCCGTACTTCCAGCTGACGCCTGCCCGCCGCCCGACGCTCGCGCGCAAGTTCCACCAGCTGCGCGAGGCTGGCGTCGTGATGCTGATCGGGACCGACAGCGGCATCCCGATGAAGTTCCACAGCCAGTCCACCTGGCACGAGCTCGACGCCTGGGTGAACATCCTTGGCGTGGACGCGATGACCGCCATCCGCGCAGCGACCTACTGGCCGTCGCTGGCGATGAAGGTCGACCGGGACGTGGGGACGGTGACGCCGGGCAAGTACGCCGACATCATCGCCGTCCGCGGCGACGTGCTGCGCCACATCGCGCTGCTCCAGCGCGTGGACGCTGTGATCAAGCGGGGGACTCGATACAAATAGTCCCTCGGTCCCTGGTCCTCGGTCCCTGAGTCCTGGTCCCTCGGTCCTGGGTCCCTCGGTCCTGGGTCCCTGGGTCCTCGGTCCCTGGGTCCTCGGTCCCTGGGTCCTCGGTCCCTGGTCCTCGGTCCCTGGGTCCTCGGTCCCTGGTCCTCGGTCCCTGAGTCCTCGGTCCGTGTTGCCACGGATCACGGACCACGACCACGGACTACGGGAGATTCTTATTGCCTCCTGACATACTTTTGAGCAA
>DASTBU010000012.1:0-34736 GCA_035711845.1 Vicinamibacterales bacterium | reverse complement strand
GATGACGTCTCGGCCGCCGATGCATCCCGCCTCGCTGCGTTGCTCGTCGGTCACATGCGCCCGGCATGCTCCCTCCTCGCGCCTTGCGATCCGGGCGCCTCGGCGCCCGAATACGTCACCGTAATTGTGAAACGCAGGACTAAGCGCCGATGTCGCAGCCCCAGCGAACCGGGTTCGAGGACTTCGCAGCAGCCAAGCTACGCGAGGCAGCAACTGCCCGCATCGAGCGGCTATCAACGATCCTGCACCGGCGTGGGAAAAGCCCGGCCCGTGGGATCGGCAATGTGTGGACACGCGCGCACTATGGAGGTGACTTCGACGTCGCGGTACCCGCGGAAGAGCGGACGGCGCTGTCATTCGTGTTCGTGCAGTCGAAGGATGGCAACACGGGTGTCGCCGACCCGTCCACGCTCGGCGGCGGCCCCACCGACAAGCATTTGATCTACGAGGGCCTGTCACGGGTCGCGGCCGACGCGGTCCTCGCAGGAGCCGCCACGGTGCACCCCGAGACGTTCTTTTCGGTCTGGCATCCCGAGTTGGTCGCGCTGCGACACGCGTTGGGGCTGCCGCGTCATCCAGCCCAGATCGTCGTCTCGAAACACGGACGCGTGAATTTCGATGCCCTCCTGTTCAACGTCCCGGACGTTCCCGTTTTTCTGATTGCCGGACAGGAATGCGTGTCGCGCCGCGCGGCGTGGTTCGACGCACGACCCTGGGTCCGGCCCATTCCTCTGATTGCGGACAATCTCCGACCGGCGATCGATCGCTTGCGCGATGCGGAGGGCATCCGGAGAATCTCCGCAGTAGGGGGACGCTTCACGGCGTCACGACTGGTCGATGCAGGTTTGGCGCAGGACCTCTATTTGACGACGACATCACGTGAGGGGGGCGAACCTGGCACCCCCTGGTATTCCGGGGCGACGCCACCGGGACTCGAAGTTCTCACGAAGAAGCAGTGGTTCGACGACGGAGAGCTGATCGGGTTCGAGCACCTGTGGATCACAACCCAAGGGGCGGGCAAAACGATCGAGTGATCTCGATCGCCGACGACGGACTTGCGCGCCATTTGCTAGCGGCGTGTCTTTCGGGTCGCGCGCCGTTCGTCACCTTGATCACCGTAGCCGCTGCGGACGGTCCTTTTTGCCTTGCGCGGCTTGTCAGCCTTTTGTGAGCGGCCGACATCGTCCATCTCCTTGAAGCGTCCGCCAGTGGTGCGCTTGGCATACGCGCTGGCCTTCGGGCGGCGCACGAGATCCCGTTTGCCCGCCGGTCTTGAGCGCTTTGCGCTGGACCGTGTCTGACTTTTCTTCGCCATGTCATCCTCCGATCGGTCGAGTCTGGGCCGCCATCTTTTGACCGCGAGTGTGGGCCGCAACAGCAATTGTCACGGCGCCGACCGCGGCTCTTCGAGGAGGCCAGTTTCCTGGCGTCGCTGCTGGCCCGCGTGGCTCGCCTGGCGACAGCCATCGTCTTCACGGCTCCGTCGATGGCGCATCATCGACGACCTCTCGCCACGTGCGAGGTGCCGGTGCTGGCCAGGAGAGCGGTACCGTCTCGCGCACACGATGGCGAAATGCAAACGCTGAGCCGACGATCCACATTCAGCCTGCTTCTCGAGAAGCAGGGCAGGGCGCAGACAATGATGGGGAAGGGGACACACACGCCGGCAATGCGGCTGGGATGGCAGGTCGGCCAATTCTTCCATTCGATCTGGGGGGCGTCGAGGATCGGGGTTCTACCTCACATCTCGCACCTTGCTCGGGCGTGAGCGTTGTCTGAACGTTCAGGTTTGTACGTGCCTGGCTACGTCTTGGGCTACCCATCTGTGCGCTCTGCCGGCTCACGTTGAGACGCGAATGACCTGTCGTCGATCGCTGGAATGTGGGCAGCCCAGCTGACAGGCACTGTCGGCTGTTACCGCAGGTGGTCATCGGCAGCTCCTGGCCGCTCGGCACTTCCTTGAAGCAATTGCAGGCGAGTTCTCGAACGAGGCCTCGGGATTTCTCCTAAGAGAAAGATGTAGTGCCGAGTCTGCGCGCTGGTACGCAACATGCTGCTCTCGACAATACTGATGGACGCCGAGACCTTGTACGAACGGTCCCCCTCACTGGCTGAGGCGGAAAACTGGCTAGGGGCACGTGCGATGGCGCGTTGGAGGGCGGCAGGCGGGCCAACTCGATCGAGTCATGCTCAGCGAGCGCGTACCGTCCCCGTGTCTGGTACTGCACTCCTGCTGATCGACGTCATCAATGACCTGGCATTTGACGGATCCGAGGCGCTGGTCGCCCAGGCAGAGCCCATGGCCATCCGCCTGTCGGCGCTGAAGCGCCGCGTTACCGCCGCCGGAATCCCCGCGATCTACATCAACGACAACTTCGGGCGGTGGCGCTCCGATTTTCGCAAGACGGTCGCGCACTGCACATCCCGCTCATCACCGGGAAAGCGTGTGTCCCAGCGTCTCCGCCCGACCGCACGCGATTACTTTGTGCTGAAACCGAAGCACTCAGGCTTCTTCGACACGACCCTCGACACGCTGCTCGAGACGCTGCGGATTCGTCGCGTCATCTTGACGGGCATCGCCGGCAACATCTGCGTCCTCTTCACCGCGAACGACGCATATATGCGCGACTTCAAGATCTTCGCGCCCGCGGATTGCATCGTCTCGAACACCGCGGCCGACAACGACAACGCCCTTCGTCAGATTGAGGTCGTCTTGAAAGGCAATGTCGCAGCGTCGACACAGCTGCGCTTTCAAGCGAAACAGCGTGGCCGACAGGGGGATCGTGAAGCGAAGCTCACGCTCACGGGTCGGCCAATTGGTTCTGAAGGTATTCGGTCTGTCCACCCTCCGTCCCGGTCAACAAGCGGTTATGGATGCCGTGCTGGCGAACAGCACAGCTGGGGCAAGCGTTGAAGAGCGGCGATGCGCCCTGGCGGCGCTGCCCGTTCCACCGCTCGGTCCAGGAACGCACTCATGCGCCGTGTAAGGGAGATCGCCGTGGAATGGATTCGAGAGCGAGGGTTGACATTGCTGCTGATGACGATGTTCCTCCTGTTTCTCGTCGGGCAGCTCGCCACCGGATTCGCTGAGCACAACGCCGAACAGAAGCTGCATGGCCAACCGACGGTCTCGATGAACGGTTATTTCGCCACCGGCCACCCCTGGGAGGCGCTGTTCGAGAACTGGGAAAGCGAATTTCTGCAGATGGCCGTCTTCGTGCTGCTCACGACCGTTTTGATTCAGAAGGGGTCTCCGGAATCGAGGCGTCCGGGCGTCAAGGAGTTGGTAGATACCGATCCCCGCGATTTCGCCGGCGATCCGGATGCGCCGTGGCCGGTCAGGCGCGGCGGCTGGGTCTTGCGCATCTACGAGCATTCACTGGGGCTCGCATTCATCCTGCTGTTCCTCATCTCCTGGATCGGCCACGCGGTGGGCGGCTTTGCGGAATATGCAGCCGATCAGGCGGCACATCATCAGCGGCGGCCGGAATTCACCGACTATCTGACGTCCGCCCGCTTCTGGTTCGAGTCGTTTCAGAACTGGCAGAGCGAATTCCTCGCGATCGCGTCGATGGTCTGGCTCGCGGTCTATCTTCGACAGCGATGGTCCCCGGAGTCGAAACCAGTGCACGCACCGCACACCGAAACGGGACATTGAGGCGAAGAGATACGAGGGCTGTCAACAGCACGAACGTGGGTTGAAACACCGCGGAACGGACCTGGGACTGCCCCTGTCATGGCTCGCGGCTCAAACCAACTGGCGAAGTGACTCCGGGCCAGCGGAAGCGCCGCTCTCCAAGCTGGGGTGACGCGAGGTGCAGCCGATACCGGTGCAGAGATCCCAGATGCACACGGACGTCAATGCGGTCGTGGGCGGATATCTGCGCGACATGGCGTTCGCACAGTCGTTGCAGCAGAAGATGTTCGGGTACAAGCGGGCCGCAGCGGCGATTCTGGCGCTCGACGTGCCCTTGACCGATCTCATCGGCCCTGACGGCACCTTGCCGCGGATCGCCGGGATTGGGCCGGGCTCGACACGGATCATCCGCGAGATTCTGGATACCGGTGAATCGCCCACAGTTGAACGTGCGATCGACGGAAGCGGCCGACGGACGGATATCGACCGGCGACGTCAACTTCGGCGGCACTTTCTCAGCCGCGCGGAAGCCCGCCGAGTTCTGCTGGATGATTCGCTCGCGGGCCCCGCGCTCGAGCAGTACCGGGGCGATCTGCAGATGCACTCTGAATGGAGCGACGGCGATCCCGCGCGCCAAGACCTCGATCACACGCTGGCGTCGCGCGCCCTCGAAGCGGGGTGCGTCTTCGCGCTGGACAGCGATGCGCACGCCACTACGCAACTCTCGTATGCCGAGATCGCGCTCGCACATGCGCGTCTTGCCGGAATCTCCGCTGAGAGGATTGTGAACTGTTGGCCTCTCGATCGGTTGCTGGCGTGGCTGTCGAATCCAGCCTCCGAATGTCGACCGTGACGGCCGGACAGCATATGCAGAGACTCGGCAGCCATTGCGGATTCGGCATTCGACCGCCGACATCCGCCCTATCCGACTCTCGTTGCCGAGCACGAAACCGATGTGGTGATTGTGGGCAGGATGACCGGCGCCCTGGCTGCGCCCGCGTTCGCATCCGCTGGCATCCAGCCATCTGACGATCGGCGGCGCTCCGACACTTCGTCCGGCGTCGAGAGTATTGCCTGGCGGCCGAGGCCGCTGCCCGCCTGGAATCATCGGAGCGTCCGGAACGTCACCGAGTAGCGCAACTGCGTAACAGGCGGAATGTGATGTTCGAAGGCGCTCCGCGATTCCCGAGTCATGAGGTAGGCGGACCGCCGCGAGAGCGCGATCTCGTGTGTCGCCGATCGTCGACGCGACTGTGGGGCTGTCGATGCGGGAGAACGGTAGGGGCGGAACTTCATCCGGCAGGCAGACAGCAGGGAGACGCCGGCGACGATGCCGTATTGGGGCGCATCCCGATGCCAGCCGATTGGCGAGCCAGGCCGGTATTCGTTAATCAGAGCCATGGCGAACGCTTCGGAATCGACACCAGCCCACTGGGCAATCGTGGCACGCAGGGGCAACAAGAACGCTGGAAGCGGCCCGGCCGCCGCCCGATCGTACGCGTGGCCGAAGAACGCCACGCGTCGCCGTGCGACGACGCCGCGCATCTCGAAGTCCGAAAACGCCACATCGGCAATCGCTTCGAGCAGGATGCGCTCATCGAGCTCCGTGATGAAGTTCTCGTGATACAGGAAACCTGGGGGGAGATCGTGCTCGAAGAGACTTGGCGATCCGGCCACGATACAGTGTCCCATGGCTCTGACCTCGGGGCGGCGCTGCATTGCAGGGCCCGCCGCGCGACGGATGAGACGCATGGGACAACTGACCCTATGACGAGGCTCCGCCTCGCCTAGCGGCATCCTTTGATAACGCCGCGCTGACCCGCCTTCGCGCTCGAGCGCTCCGGCGGGGCAAGCCCGCGGACGGCGTTGACCGACACTTGACTCAAACACTCAGAATCAAGTCGGTCAAGGCCTCCAGGAGGGCCGTCGCCCCCTCCTGGTTCACGGCTGCCCACGACACCCGGTCAGCTGCGCCTGAAAGACCAGCCGGCGCGGGCCCGCCGGCGTCGAGCCGTAGCCGGGGAGCGTGCGCGCCGTGAAACCGCCCGCGCGGAGGTCGCGCAAGACAGCGCCTCGCACATACACGCCGACACGATGCTCTGTATGCGACCGACGGTACGTGGATCGGAGGCGCGTGAATGCCGTGATTCGCCGTATCACCACGTGACGTCGCACGTCCTCGATCACATCCGCCAGAACCGCCCAATCTTGACCAGCGCGCCATGTCCTGTACGTCAGTGGCGTCGCGCCCTCTTCCACGATGGCGTCAAAGACAAGGAGGCCACCGGAAACGAGTGCTGCCGACACTCGTTGGATGTGCCTTCGCAGATGCGGCTCCGGCGCGGCTCTCGAGGGCAGGTAGGTCAGCGCTTCGCCAGTCCCCACGACGGCGACGCACCCCGGCAGTTCGAGATCCTCCGCTCGGCTGCAGATGAAGCGCGCACCCGGTGCCACTCGCTTCGCGATCCGTAACATCGCCCGGGACGGGTCGACGCCAAGGACATTGAAGCCGCAATCCAACAAATAACGCGCGACGATGCCAGTGCCGCATCCGAGGTCGATGACCAGACCGCTACGGATGCTCGCGTGTCGAAGGGCGCTCACGATAGCTGGACCTGCACTCTGTGCGAGGTCGGCGTGTCCCTCGTGATGAATGCGCGCGAGGTCGGTTCCGTACTCATTCATAGGTTACGGGCAGATAGCGCGTGCGGTTCGAGTGCTGCGCAAGCTACTCTCGCGGTCTCAATGCCCTTTTGAAAAATGCGTTGAAACATTCGGCTCTTGTCAGCGGAATCCGATGCTTTCACGTCGCTTCGCGGCCGCCCGTGGTGCCGATCAATTGGATCCTCACGGCTCCTCGAACAACGGGAGATCCGTTTTGTAGACGGCTGTACCCGCGACGCGAAGCGCAAGATTTCGTAGGAGCGCGGGCAAGCATCGATCCGATTCTTTTATCGGTGCGTCGCCGCACCCAGCCGACGCGGGCCTCGCGGCGTGTCGCGAAAGCCGCGAGAGCTTCAACCGGAGAATGTCCTGCAGACAGTTCGTGTTGTCAACACCAAGGCGTCCTCGAGCGCCATCGACGCGCCCTGCGCCATGTTCGGCGAGGGCGTGTGCGCCGCGTCCCCACGAGAACGACGCGCCGATCGACACAGCGATCGATGTCAATTTTCGCCAGTCGGCCGCGAGTCGCCGACGCCCGCGCGGCGGCGGCGCCGCGCGACGGACGCCGTTGGAGCACACCGCGGCAGCGCGAAGCCGGAACGCGCCCGCAGCGATTCCTCGCGTCGACTCCCGTCCCTGTGATCCGCGTCGCTGGGACCGTCACCGGCGCATCTGTGCGCCTGGCGGCTGTCGCCCTGATCACTCTCTAGTCGACGCGGGAGCGGACGGGTTTGAGCGGAGGGCGCGTTCCCGGTGTGCGGAAGCCGGCGGCCCGGCGCGCGGCGTCGCCGCCGCGCGATCTGACAGCGAGCGCGGCGAAGGGTCTCTGGCTCTGCGAGGCCGGAGCGGACCTGTCGTCTCGGGCCTCCCGCTTCGCCTCGCGGAAAAACGGCCCCTCCGCGATGGCCTGACGATCCCGTCGGCGGCTGGAGTGATGCGGACGCCAGGGGCCAATCAGTTGGGCAACGGGGTGAACCGGTCGTCAGTGGCGAATCAGTGCCGCCGCCGATCGAGAGCGCTCCGGGACCGTTTTATTCCCTTCGCTGATCGCGTGGCTCAGAGGTCGGCCCGATCCGACAGGCCCGCTCCGGCCGGAGTCGGTGCACAGCTTCCGCAGTTGGCGCGACGCGGCGCTGCGCGATCAGCGACAGCGGGCCCAGCACGCGACGATGCCGAGTCCAGGAGCTCTGTCTCTGGAATGCGTCCGGAGTCGAGAACGATCATCGTCGCGACTCTCCGCGACCCGCGAATCTGCGGCTGCGGGCGGGCGGAAATCAGTGGCAGCCTCGCGGCTGATGAGATCCGTGTAGCAGTCCAGTCCACCAGAACCGATGGGCACCATGAGGAAGGTGCGGCGATGGCCAAGCACTACGGGCCACGTCGTTTCACCGCAGTAGTACGGAGAGATTGTCGTCGAACTCGCCGGATCGCGGCGCAAGCCGCGGTCGAGAAACATCAGGCCCTCAGGATCGAGATGTTGCAACGAGCGATCTTGCCTCTGATGATGGCCTCCACGCTGATCACGCCTCAACAGGCACCCACGGCCTCCCCCGTCGAACCGGAACTTCGACAACGTACTCAGGAGTTGCTGGATGCTGTCGCGCCTGGCCGTGTTGACGTGTGGCGCAGGCTGCTCCACGAACGGATGATTCACGTCGACGAGAACGGAATCGTTCGAACGAAGGCCCAGCTTCTGGCTGAATTCCAGCCGCTCCCGCCAGGCCTCGAGGGCACTCTGCAGATCGCGTCGTTCCACGTGCAGGTTCATGTCGACGTGGCTGTCGCCACGCACGAGGAACGGGAGGCGCTGACGTACTTCGGGCAGACCTGCTTCCGGGCGAGTCGCTCGTCCGCGAGTGCGGCCGTGCCGATCTCTCGTCCTTCCCCGCCGTCGGCACCATCGACCCGGCATCCTCGAAACGCACCGAGGTGGCCGAGACCTACCGTCGCTGGCTGGCCGGACAGTTCGGTGACTGGCGGCTGTCGGTGAGCGGCGCGGTGGCGCGGCCTGGGGCGTGGTCGCTCCAGGAGCTGAAAGCGCTGCCGTCGCGGACGCAAATCACGAAACACACCTGCGAGGAGGGCTGGACGGCCATCGGCGAGTGGATGGGCGTGCCGCTCAGTCGCGTGCTGGATGCCGCAGGCCTGCAGCCGTCGGCGCGGTTCGTGACCTTCAAGTCGCTCGACCGTCGGTACGACAGCATCGACCTGCTCGACGCCCTCCATCCGCAGACGCTGCTGGCCTACGGCATGAACGGACGCGACCTACCGGTGGCGCACGGCGCTCCGCTGCGGCTTCGAGTGGAGCGCCAGATCGGCTACAAGAGCATGAAGTTCCTGACCGAGATCATCGTGACCGGGCATCTCGACGACGGCGGCGATCGCGGCTACCCGAAGAACGGCTGGGCCTGGTACAACGGAATCTGACGCCGTGCCCCCTCTCCGCCAGCCACTCCAAGGCCGTCTACGACGCCCTGACCTCTTACTGTTTACTCCACAGGGCATTTCGGTAATTACGTCCGGAGACCGTCGGTGAGGTCAGCCGGCACGCGGGCAGAACCGCAGACATCCGGCGGTTTCGTCCGAACATCGTTACCCGTTCCGCGCGCGCGGTACCGCTCGAGGAAGACGACTGGTTGGGCGGCGTGGCCTTACACGATGAAGGGAATGATCGCTTTCGTCGAGCGAGCGTACTCCGCGTAGTCAGGATAGCGAGCCCGAAGAACGCGCTCCTCGGCAACGACGCGGCTCGTCACGATCATTGTGACGACGGCGGCCAGAACGACCGTGAACAGCGAGAGATGACTGAGGACCGCGGTCCAGATGAAGAGCAATACGGCGGCGTACATCGGGTGGCGAATCAGGCGATACGGACCGCGCCTGACGATCGAGGCGCCGCCTGGATCGGCAACAACCCGGAACGTGCCTTTTGGGAAAGATCGGCGGGCCCACACGCTCAGGCCAATGGCCATCGTCTGGAGAGCGACGACGTAGGGTGAGGCTGCAAACAGATTGCGGGTCACCGCCAGCACGACGATCGCGCCGATTACCACGACAAGCGGGGCCGGTGAAGTGATCATGGCGGTCAGGGCGTCATGGCAGCTTGGCACACACCGCGATTAGAAGCCAGAGTGCCAATCACGGTGTCCGCGCCCGCACATCACGATCTGTCCCGCGGCTGGCAGCCCTTAAGGCTCCCATAAGGTTGCGCCGCCACACTGATGACCGGACCTCTGGAAAAGGAGATCGGTCATGCAAGGTTCCTCAAATCGATCCGTTGTCGTCATTGCCGCCCTGCTCACGCTGCTCGTTCTGGGCGGCAGCACGTTCGGCCTCGCCCTTCATCGCGGCTGGTTGCGCACCGCTTCTGACACGCCGAGTCCTGAAACGGTCAGCGTTCGCGCCGATGCTTCGAGGCCGAGCACCGATCTCGCCGCAGCTCCGAGGACCTTCACGCAGTCCGCCGCTCCAGCGAGCGCGGCATCGCAGGACGAAGTCGCGGCGTACCGTCAGAAGCTCGACGAGGCGTACCGCGCACTCGATGAGGCGTACGCACAGATCCGCGTGCTGCAGACGGCGCGACCAAAGCTTGCCGTCGACCGTGGCGAGGACGACCGATTCACCGAGCATGACGACCGCGACCGCCATCGTGAACGGCGGTCTAACCGAGACTCTGACGACGAATGACGCGATGAGGCTGCGTCACGACAGGAAACGACTATGGCAACAGCAAGGGAGACACGGACCCCGAACGCCGCCCGATCCGAGAGGCGGCGCGGCGCCACAGCTCGTCACGCCCAGTGGTGGAAAGCATGGGTGCTCCTGACCAGCCTCGGTGCAACGGTGGCCGGCTGGATGACATTCACACGACCGGACCCGCCAGCGGTCAGCGCGGCCGTGTCGCAACAGCCGGCGCCAATGCGCACAGATGTCAACGCCGGGCACCTGCACGTGCCTTTGGTCAGGGCCATCGAGCCAACCAGGCAATCGCTGGCGACCGGTCGAGCGCTGCGCGCGATGCCGCAGAAGCCCGTGTTTCAGGCGCCGGTGACCCGAACGCGCCGTTCATGATGCCATGCTGCACGAACACCATTTCCGCGCGATGAACACGGACGTCGGCATCTGGATCTGGTCGACCGACGCGGGATCGAATCCGGGAATTCCTGGGGCGATGTCCTGGGCCCAAGACTTCTTCGGCCGCGTGGAAGCGGACCTGAGTCGCTTTCGCCCGACGTCGGCGCTGAGCCGATTGAACCGCGCGGCGGGCGCCGGACCGCAGCCGGTGTCGTCGTTGCTCTGGACGGTTCTGGAGGTGGCGTTCGAGGCGGCGCATGACAGCGGCGGCATCTTCGATCCGACGCTCGGTCGAACGATGGAGCGGATCGGGTACGACCGCAGCTTCGAGCTGATTGAACGAACGGGACCGGCGCATGAGGACTCGCGAGCGACAACGTTTGGCGGATGGCGCGGTGTTCGGGTAGACAGTACCGCGCGTTCAGTATCACTGCCCGCCAGTCTGGCGGTCGACCTCGGAGGCATTGCGAAGGGTTGGACGGTTGACCAGGTCGCTCTTGGCCTGGCGCCGCTCGGGCCGCTGCTTGTCGACGCAGGCGGCGACCTGCGCGTCATCGGCACCGTTCCGGACGAAGCGTGGCCGATCGCGGTTCAGGATCCATTCGAGCCGGAACGGCATTGCGCCCTCGTCCGACTGCGATACGGTGCGCTCGCCACGAGCAGTTGCGGCGGGCGTTCCTGGCAGCGCGGCCACCGGACGCTCCACCACCTGATCGATTCGCGAACCAGGACGTCGGCCGACAGCGACCTGCATACCGTGACGGTGCACGCGCCGACTACCACTACCGCCGATGTCGCCGCGAAGGTCGTGTTGGTACTGGGCCGGCAGCCCGGTGCGCGCTACCTGCTCGAGCGAGGTCTGTCTGGGCTGCTGACCGGTACCGATGGCAGCCGCACAGTGGTCGGCCATTTTCCGACCGAGGAGGCCGAGAGCCATGCCGCGTACTGCCACGCCTGATATTGAAGCCATTGCCCCGGGGAGTGTGCTTCTGAGCGCGCTCGTGGGCATCGCGCTGGCCGCAGCCGGGTTCGTCGTCGGGGTTGGCGCCACAGGGCTCGCCGACGGCACAACGGCATTCTGGTATCTCAGCCGCGCCTCGGGGTTCGTCGCCTACGCCCTGTTATGGGGATCGGTCACGTGGGGATTGTTCCTCAGCACAGGGTTGGGTCGCGCGTGGGTGCGCCCGCCGCAGCTGCTCGATGCGCACCAATTCCTGAGCGCGGCGGCCGTGGGATTCGGCAGTTTTCACGGACTGGTCCTGATGGGGGATCGCTACGTGAGCTTCCCCCTGCGGGCGGTCGTTGTGCCATTCGCCGGGCGTTACGAGCCGCTGCTGGTCGCCTGTGGCCAGATCGCGCTCTGGCTCTCACTGTTGCTCATCGTCAGCTTTCACATCCGTCGGCACATCGGCGCGCGAGCGTGGCGACGGTTGCATTACACGAGCTTCGGCGCATTCGGCCTGGCGTTCGTCCACGCAACTCTGTTGGGCACCGACAGCGCGACGCCGTGGGCCGCAGGCGTCTACCTCGCGACGGTGGCCCCAGTCGTTTTTCTCTCGCTGCACCGCATCCTTTCGATTACGTCGGTGCGCGATCGGCTCCTCGGACGAGACGCGGCTGCACAGCCCTCGTGACGACGGCGTCCAGCGACCTCCGAGCACGATCCTGTCCGGGCTCACGCGGTACCGCGAGGCGTTTCGCTTCAGCCATGCGACCGCTCGCTTTACGTCACCCAGCATGCCCAGCACGTTCGTCTCCGGGATCAGTCGATGCGAGACGTCCATCACGACGTGATCCTGCTCCGCCGTACCGTGACGGACGCAGGCACTGATGTGAATGGCGGTTTCACGCCACGCCCTTGTGCAGCGGCCTTCGCGAGACACGCCAGCCGTTTGCTGCCGCGATCGCGACGATGACAACACACAGCGCGGCGGCGATCGCGAGATTCCAGCGCAGAAAAGGCGCTCCTGCCAGCGGCGGCTGGAGGATCAGCATGCTGGCAGAAAAGCTTGCATGCATCAGCATCACCAGCAGCAGGCTCTCAGTGCGGTCGTAGATCCACACCAGGAGCACTCGGAAAGCAGGCAGTGCTGCCAGATAGAACACAAGGACTCCCCGCAGGTAAGGAGTCCACTGTCCTTCAGCGAAACTGCCGCCCATCCAAAGTGCGATGAGGATGTGCCATGTTCCCCACAGGAACCCGACGATGAGCGCGATCGTCAGGGCGGAGTGGCGCCGCCTCAGCTTGGGCGCCGCGAACCCCGTCCAGCCCAGCTCCTCCAGGAGACCGCCTCCGAGGAGCCCCCATCCCATACCAAACAACACCAGCGTGACCTTATTGTCGGCCGTGACGACTGCGGGAATGAACGCCGGTGAGAGCAGCGCGAGCGCAACGAGCACTGTCGTCACCAAGAATGGCGCAAACAGTATCGCAGCCGCGTACCACCGAAGGCTCACCCGCCAAAGAAGCAGTCGGGACAGAAGCTCCCGAAAACCTGCGCGTCCCGAGGCGATGCCAGTCATGACGATGCCACCGATGCTGGGACCCGCGAAGAGCGCGAGGAGGACTGGCAGGGTCAGCCGCTCGATTTGCTCGCCAGAGCCGGGGATCGCACCAGGTCCGCCGATGACGAGGAGAATGCCGCCCCAGGAAATGGCGAAGACCAGCGCGTAGAACGCCGTCACCGGATGCCGCCTGACGAACATCGTGGTCGTTCTCATGCGCCGGGTTCTTTCGACGCCGCGACGTACATCGATGCCTCGGAAATTGGACCGCATGAACCGTGCCGAGGCCTTTCGGGCCTTCTCAACGTGATTCGGACGCGGTGCCGCCGAAGACCTCACCGAAGTGCGGGAAATCCCTCATCCTCATACGGAACAACGCATGTTGATCTGCCGAATTTCCGGCGCTTGTCGTGTGGCGTCACCTTGTTTTCAGCGGCAATTCGCGCCCGACGAGCTCCGAGCGCCAGTGGCACTCGAACTGCTCTTGTACGCGCGAGCCCGGGTATGCCGAACACCCAACTGCACGTTGCCCGAGGGGAGTTCTGGCACTTCGCGGTGGGAGGTGCGTCGTGAAACGAGCAATCTTGGCGGGACTTGCTGCCGGAGTGGCAGTCCCCGCGTACAGCGTCTACCTCCGTTACCGGCGGGATATGAACGCTGCGCGCGCACGCCTCGCCCCCGTGGACCGCCACGTCATCCCGACGGATTGGGGTGCGGTCGAGTACGCCGAGCGGGGCCACGGCGAGCCAGTGCTCGTGTTGCACGGGATCTTCCACAACTGCGTCGGGGGACTCGTGACGTTCCCCCGCGACCTGTCTTCCGATCGGCGAGTCATCGCTCCATCTCGATTCGGTTATCTCGGCTCGAGCGTACCGCCGAACGCGACACCAGCAGCCCAGGCGGACGCGCTCACCGCTTTGCTCGACGGCCTCGACATTGGCCGAATTAATGTCATCGGCATCTCAGCCGGTGCCACGTCGGCACTGCAACTCGCTCTGCGTCATCCCGAGAAGGTGAAGCATCTCGTCGTGCTGGTCGGCAACCTGCCCGGAAGCCCGACCGCCGTCGTCCAGGCGTCTTGGGCGAAGTTATTCAATAGACAACTCCCCATGTGGGCGTTGAGGACCTTCGCACCGTTAACCTTCGCCCGACTGGCCGGGGTCCCGAAAGGGTTGGCCCTAACCGCTGCAGACACCCGGTTCGTTATCGAGTTCCTCGACAGTCTGTTCCCCGTGAGGCCCGAGGGTCCCGACTTCGACGCGTTCGTCTCCAACGCCGATGTCAATCACTACGACCTGGAGGACATCAGGGTGCCCACTTTGATCGTCCACACCAAAGACGACCCGCTCGCCTCGCACGAGGCGAGTCGGCGCGCGGCCGAGCGCATCCCCGGCGCTCGGTTCGTCAGCCTCGAATCAGGTGGGCACCTCATGCTGGGCCAGGCGCAGATCATCGGCGAGGAACTCGCGAAGTTCTTTGCAGAGACAAGCGATCGCGCCGCGGAGGGGGTGGCGTCTTGAGGCGCGCGAGCAGGTGCAAGCGAGGGTTGGCCACGCCCTCGATCGCGCCGTTGGCAGGGACAATTCAGGGACAAGCAGGACCGAATCAGGGTTCACGCAACTTGGACACTCGCGTGTACTTGGGAATCTCGTCGCGGCGAGGTGGCCGAGTGGCTGAAGGCGGCGGTTTGCTAAACGCCGATCAGCATTTCGGCCATCGTCGTTTTTCCTCGCAGATCCTCGCGTTTCAATCACTTCCTCGATCGAACGATTTGGCTGCTGTTGGCTCCAGAAGCCTTATTCTGGGCGCTGGCAGGACAATTTCAGGGACAGTGTCGGAACCAGTGCCTCAACCAGCGAGGAGTTGATCCAGCTGGTTCAGCCGTTCGTTGCTCCCTAGAAGTGCCAGGACATCTCCGCTTCGAATCGTCTCGTCCGCCGAGGGCGCGATGTTGGTGATCACGCCGGCTCCGCCGTCTGCTTGGCGTTTAATGGCGATTAGAGTCAGGCCGAGTCGCGGCCGAAGTTCAAGCTGCTTGAGCGTGCGGCCAACGAAGGCCTCGGGCGCTGGCACCTCCACGATACTGAAGTCCCGCGAGAGCTCGATGTAGTCGATCACGTTCGGCATGACCAGGCTGTGCGCGATGCGAATCGCCATCTCGCGCTCTGGAAATATGACTCGCGAAACACCGAGCTTCTCAAGAATCCGCCCGTGCAGCGGTGTGACGGCCTTGGCGACGATGGTCTCGATGCCCAGTTCGCGTAACTGCATCACCACCAACAGACTGGACTCGATGTTCTCTCCGATCGACACCACCGCCACATCGACGTCCTGAATACCGGCCGCTCGGAGGGACTTTTCGTCGGTCGCGTCGATCTGAAGCGCATGCGTGATGACGTCGGCAAGCTGCTGCACGCGTGCTTCATCCCCGTCGACCCCGATCACGTCGTGCCCGAGCTCCGTCAGCGTCATGGCCATTGCGGACCCGAAGCGACCCAAACCGATTACGCCAAACTGCTTTCGTTTCAAAGGGTGTCTCCTCGACTAGCCAATCAGAAACTTGCCTTCCGGATGCCGCACTCGCGCCAGCTCGCGTCGACGGGCGATGGCGACGGCGAGTGTCAAAGGGCCGATTCGGCCCATGAACATCATCGCGATCACGAGTGCTTTGCCCCCGCCCGAGAAGTGCCCGACGAGACTCACCGGCGCACCAGCTTCACCCGTTGAGAGTCCGACTGTGCCGAACGCACTCGTCGTCTCGAAGAGTGTCGGCAGCAGCTCCCGCCCTTCAGTCACCAGCAGCAGGCCAGCGACGATGTTGAGCGCCAGGAATCCGATCAGACAGATTGAAAACGCGCGGGCAATCAACGGCGGCGGAATGCGACGCCCGAGCAGAGTGGGTTCGGGCGTGCCGCGTACCATTGCCCAGATCACGGCGACGGTGATGCTGAACGTGCTGATCTTTACGCCGCCCGCGGTGCCTCCGGGAGCGGCACCGATGAACATCAAGAGGATCAGAAGGAACAGACTCGCATGCTGCATCGCACCGATGTCGAGGGTGTTGAAGCCCGCCGTCCGCGGCGTCACGGCCTGAAAGTACGATGCCAACAGCGCCTCACCGATGCCCAGCGGCTGCAGCGTGCGCGGATTGTTGTGTTCGATGAACCAAATCATGGCTGTCGTGAGCACGATGAGCGCGGCGGTGAGCGTGATGATCAGCCGTGTGTGGGTCGAGAACCGCCGGTACCGGCGTACGCGCCCGATCTCGGTTAGAACCACGAATCCCAGCCCACCGCAGATGATCAGAGTCGTGACCACGAGATTTACGACCCAGTCACCGCGGAACCGCATCAGGCTGTCGGAGAACAGCGCGAAGCCGGCGTTGTTGAACGCGGAGATCGCGTGAAAGAGGCCGTAGTAGGCCGCCTGTCCGAGCCCGTACTCGCTCGCCCACCATGCGGTCAAGATCAACGCCCCCGTGAGCTCGAAGGCGAGCGTGAGCTTCAGGACCGTGAGAACAAAACGCGCCAGGCCCTCCATCGTCTGGACATTGAGAGCCTCCTGCAGCGTGAGCCGTTCGTGCAGACTGAGCTGACGCCCGAGCGCCACGCCGACGACGGTCGTGATCGCCATGTATCCGAGGCCGCCGAGTTGAATCAACGACAGGACCACGAGTTGGCCGAACACCGTCAGGTCGTTTGGCGTGTCGACCACGATCAGACCGGTGACGCAGACCGCCGACGTGGCTGTGAAGAGGGCATCCAGAAACGTGAGCGGATCACGCGCAGCCGAAATCGGCAAGCGCAAGAGAATCGCGCCCGAGGCGATGAGCGCGGCGAAACTGAGTACCAGCAGCTGCGCCGGTGAGAACTGCCGGCGGCGGCGGACTGGCGCTTCTTCGAGCGCCGGCGAGGCGTGCACACGAGTCCCCATGCAGTGGCACGACGAGCGTAGCGCGTTCGGCCAACAGCGGCTCATTTCTCAGGGACTTTTAAGGAACTTCGGACACACCCGCTATTGAGGCTGGCTCGGCTCTTGCGTCATGATGGCTCTGCGGCCCTCGTTCCAAGCCCATTCAACGGACATCACTGTGCGAGAACTCAGCGCAGCGCTTCTGAGCCTCGTGGCGCTCGCCACCGTGACGCTCGTCTACGCGCGGTGGATGCACGTCACCAACGCGACGATCGTGGCGTTGACGTTTCTCTTCATCGTCCTGATCACCGCCGCGACCTCACGACTGCGCGTCGCCGTGATCACGTCGATCGCTTCGATGTTGTGCTTCAACTTTTTCTTCCTGCCACCGGTTGGGACGTGGACGATTGCCGACCCGCAGAACTGGGTGGCGCTCTTCGTGTTCCTGGCGGTGAGTCTCGTCGCCAGCCGGCTCTCGCACGTGGCTCGCGCACGAACCGAGGAAGCGCTTGGGCGTCGCGATGAGTTGGCGCGGCTGTTTGACCTGAGTCGTGACGTGCTCGTGATGACGGCGACTCCTGACGCCGTCTCCCACCTGGCCCGTGCGATTGCCAGGCGCTTCGATCTGGAGTACGTCGCGCTTGCGCTTCCCGACGAACAGGGATGGTCTGTGTCTGCAGCGGGCGATGACACCGTGAACCTGGAGGAAGAGCAACTCACGGACGCGTTTCAGGCAGCGGCAAAGTCTCTCGAGTTTGACGCCTACGCCCGCACGTATGCTGGTCATCGCTCGATGGAGACGAATGGCCGGACCGTGCGGCTGGTCCCTCTTCGTGCCGGGACGACGCCGATTGGACTGCTCGCGGCGTCAGGGCGACCGATCGAGCCGGGCACCCTCGACACGCTGGCCGGCCTCGTCGCGATCGCCATCGAACGCATGCGGTTCCTCGAGGAACGGAAGAGCGCAGAGCTGACACGGCAGAGCGAGGAGTTGAAGTCCGCGCTCCTCGCATCGCTCGGTCACGACCTGCGTACCCCTCTGACCGCGATCCGTGTGGCCGCCGGCAATCTGAAATCCACGTGGTTGCCGGCCGACGATCGCACAGAACAGAGCGACCTCATCCTTGCCGAAGTCGAACGCCTGACGCGTTTGTTCAACAATGTCCTCGAGATGGCGCGTATTGACGCGGGCGCCGTCGCCACGGAAGAGCGTTGGTCTCATCCGTCGGAGATCGTCTCGGCCGCGCGTGATCAGGTCGAACACACGCTGAGAGAGCACCGCGTGTCGATCACGCTCGCACCGGATACTCCGGTGCGATTGGATGCTCGGCTCGCTGCGTCGGCGCTGGCACACCTGCTCGAAAACGCCGCGCAGTATGCGCCCCGCGGGACGTCGATTGACGTCAGTAGCGAAATCGCGGGCACCGATTTGCTCCTCCGCGTGCGCGACCATGGGCTCGGAATCACCGAAGGCGATCTGCCTCACGTGTTCGAACGGTTCTTCCGCGGCCGAAGCGCGGCTCGGACGCGTGCATCCGGAACCGGGATGGGCCTGTGGATCGCAAGGGGACTGGTGAGCGCTGTACACGGACGCATCTGGGTCGAGAACTGCAGCGACGGTGGTGCGCGGTTCACGATCGCCCTGCCACTCGCGGCCTCGACCGCCGGTGAGGAGCCAGCGGCGTCATGACCGCCCGCGGCCGCATTCTGCTCGTCGATGACGAGACGTCCATTCAGCGGGCGGTCGCCCCGCTGCTGCGGTCGCGAGGGTACGACGTGGAGGTCGCTGGCACAGGGGTGGAGGCACTGCGTGTGGTCTCCGATCGCGCACCGGACGTGATCGTGCTCGATCTCGGCCTGCCGGACATCGAAGGCACCGAGGTATGCCGGCGAATTCGAGAGACCATGAAGACGCCGATCATCGTCCTGTCGGCGCGCGGCGCTGAAGCGGACAAGGTCAACGCCCTGGACCTCGGGGCCGATGATTACGTGACCAAGCCCTTCGGCCCGGAGGAGCTGCTCGCGAGGATCAGGGTGGCGCTGCGTCGCGTCCTCACGGACGAGGCCGGCGAGTCCGGTCTCTTGCGCGCGGGCGATCTCACGATCGACTACGACCGGCGACGCGTGCTGAGAGGCCGCGACGAGATCCGGCTGACGCCCAAGGAGATGGATCTGCTCACGCTGCTCGTGCGCAACCGTGACCGGGTACTGACCCATCGCGCCATTCTCAAGGCGATCTGGGGCGCCAACGCCGTGGAGCAGCCGGAGCACCTGTGGACGCTGGTGGCGCAACTCCGTCGAAAGATCGAGCCAGACGCTTCCAATCCGCGGTATCTCGTCAGCGAGCCGTGGGTCGGATACCGCTTTGCCACCGGAGACGCCGAAAACGGGACCTGAGCGACCCCTCAGGCACTTTTCAGGAACTTCTTCGGCCCTCTTCAGGAGCGAATTCCTATCCTGAAGACATGAGCGGCTCGGATTTCGGCGACCCCGATCAGATCATCCACATCCCGGCCCGCGACCTGACTGGCACGCGCGAGGCGAAGCTGGCAGAACTTGACACGTTGCTCGCGCAGCTGCAGATGGTGCGGCTGGTGCTCTGTGGGCAGCCCGTTCGCCTCGAGGGCTATCTCGGTGCTGCCGGTGAGCGCCCGCCACCTCGCTCCCAACTGTGATCATGGGTGGCCGGACGCCTGCGGGATGTCCGCTGCGCCTTCGCGCATGGAACCGCAGACACGAAGAGGGAGCGGTCATGACGAAGAAGGTCTCGCAGCCGTCGATGGAGCGCTACATCGTGCCGGCACGCCAGCTCAGTGGCACGCGAGATGAGGTGCTCGCGCAGATCGATGAGTTGATCCTCGGCCTGACGGGTCTGCGCCAACTGGTCTCGCTGCACCTCCCGACACCCGCCGAGGCCCCACGGCGCAAGCTCCACCTCGTCAAAGGCTTTCTGAAGGTGCTGTTCGTCATTGGCCTCGCGCTGTGGGCGTCTCCCGCGCAAGGCCAGACAGGCGCTTCAGGATCAACACCTCGGGCAGCGCAGGAGCAGGAAGGGAGGCAGACTCAGAAGGCCGCCGACAATCCGTGGGCAGGACTGGTGTTCGGGGCGACCATCGAGACCTTCTACCAGTACAACTGGAATCGGCCTCCCGATCGCGTCCTGCCCCTGCGGGCGTATGACACGCGCTCGAACACCTTCGCCATCCAGCAGGCGGGCCTAATCATCGACGCCGCGCCCGACGTCGAGGCCGGTCGGCGCTTCGGGGGACGCGTGGACCTGCAGTTCGGCATGGCCACCGACACTGTGCAGGGGAATCCTGGCAACGAACCCCGCCCAGAGGCGTACCGCCATCTCTGGCAGGTCTACGGTACCTATGTGCTGCCAGTCGGACCCGACGGCTTGCAGATCGACGCCGGCAAGTACGCGTCCATGCTCGGCTACGAAACCAATTACGCAAAGGACAACCAGGCGTTCTCCCGCGCGTACCTGTTCAACTTCCTGCCCTACTACCACTCAGGCGTGCGGCTCACGCTGCCGGTCAACGACCGCGTCTCGCTGTTGTACATGCTGTCGAACGGCATTCAGCAGACCGAAGACTTCAACGATTTCAAATCGAATCACGTTGCGGCGGTGCTGCAGCCGGCCAGCCGCGTGACATGGGTCGTGAACTACTACTTCGGTCAGGAACAGCCTGACGGCGGTGAACCTGGTGGGCCAGACGGCTTCTTCAAGGTGTTCGATACGAATGTCGCCGTTGCGGCGACGCCGCGACTGGCGCTCGCTGTGGATCTGAATTACGTCACCAACGAGATTGTGGCCGGCGCCGAGTCGAGCTCCCTCCAGGGCCTCGGCGCGTACGCGCGCTATCAGCTGACCACGTCTGCCGCGGTGGGCGTGCGGTACGAGCGACTGGACGACGAGGGGCTGTTCGGCGGCATCGATCAAGTACTTCAGGAGACCACGCTCACGGCGGAGTACAAGCTCGCTGACGGGTTCCTGGTGCGCGCCGAGTTCCGCCGCGATTGGTCGAACGAACGAATCTTTCCCGGGCGATTCGGAGGCGCCGACCTGCGACAGGTTCAGAACACGGCGCTCGTCGGCGGCGTGTGGTGGTTCGGCACGAAAGACGGCGTCTGGTAGGAGGGCGTTGTGCTGCTCGCGCTTGGAATGATGCTGCTGGGGGTTGCGACATTCGTCGCATTGGTCGCGTTCGTGGACCTCTGCGATCGCGTGTAGGTGGTGATGACGATTCTGTGTCTCGTGCTCAGTGTGGTCGCGTTCACCTACCTGGTGTACGCGATGCTGCGTCCAGAGCAGTTCTGAGAGCCGTATGGGGACTGAATACCTGGCTGTCGTGTTCACGGTGGTGCTCGTGGGCGCCACCAGCGTTCCGCTCGGACGCTACGTCGCTCGCGTGTTTACCGGCCAGCGGACGCTGCTCGATCCAGTCCTGCGTCCGATCGAAGGACTGGTGCTCCGCGTGGTCGGCGTCAAGCCATCGCAGGAGCAGACCTGGCAGCAGTACTCGCGGTCGCTGCTGATCTCGAACGTCGTGATGTGGCTCGCGGCGTGGACCATCCTCACGATGCAGCAGTACTTGCCACTGAATCCTGATGGCGTCGCCAACATGGAGCCGACGCTGGCCTTCAACACGGCGTCCAGCTTCACCTCGAACACCAACCTGCAGCACTACAGCGGCGAGACGGCGCTGTCGTACTTTTCACAGATCTTTGCCATCACCTTCCTGCAGTTCGTGACCGCAGCCACGGGGATCGCGGCCTGCGTCGCGTTGATGCGCGCGCTGGCCGGAAACCGGCTCAGAACTATCGGGAACTTCTACCTGGACCTCACGCGCGCGACCGTGCGCCTGCTCCTGCCGCTCGCGGTCGTGGTGGCGGTGCTCCTGATGTGGCAGGGCTCACCGGTCACCTTCGAAGGAGCCGTGAGAGTGACCACCGTCGAGGGCGCGCAGCAGGTCATCGCGCGCGGCGTCACGGCGCCGATGGTGGCGATCAAGCAGCTCGGCACGGACGGTGGCGGCTACTTCGGCCCGAACTCGACGCATCCCTTCGAGAACCCGACGCCGCTTTCCAATCTCGTCGAGACCTGGTCGATCCTCGCCATTCCGATGGCCATGGTGTGGGCACTTGGCTACATCGTCGCGCGCCGGCGCCTCGCCGTGATGAGTTTCGCGGTGATGCTAGCACTGTATGTGCCACTTGTCGCGTTCGCTGTGAGCCAGGAGGCGGCGGGGAATCCGGCAATTGCCCGGATGGGCGTCGATCAGTCGACCGGATCGATGGAAGGCAAAGAAGTGCGGTTCGGCGCCGCGCTCACGGCGCTCTGGGCGGTCAGCACGACGGCCACCTCGAACGGGTCGGTCAACGGCATGCACGACTCGCTCAGTCCGCTCGGTGGCCTCATGCCGATGCTGGCGATGTGGCTGAACAACGTCTTCGGGGGCGTCGGCGTGGGCTTCATCAACATGTTCATTTTCATCGTCGTCGCGGTCTTCGTCGCCGGCATGATGATCGGCCGCACGCCGGAACTGCTTGGAAAGAAGGTCGAAGCCAAGGAGATGAAGCTGGCGAGTCTGGCATTGTTGTGGCATCCGCTGGCCATTCTCGTCGGTACCGCCATCGCCTCGTATCTGTGGGCGACGACCGCAGACCCGGGAACCGCGCTCGGCTGGCTCAAGAACCCCAGCGCGCACGGGTTCTCCGAGATGCTCTACGAGTTCAGCTCCGCAGCCGCCAACAACGGGTCTGGCTTCGAGGGACTCGGCGACAACACGCCGTTCTGGAACATCTCGACCGGTCTGGTGATGCTGCTCTCGCGCTACATCCCGATCATCGCGCCGCTCGCGCTGGCTGGGTCATTGGCGGCGAAGCCGGCGGCGCCAGAAACGGCAGGCACGCTGCGCGTGGACAGCGGCACCTACGGATTCACGCTGTGGGCGGTCATCGTGATCCTCGGCCTGCTCATGTTCATGCCCGTGGCCGTGCTCGGGCCAGTCGCCGAACACCTCGCGCTTCGATAGCGCCTGCGGCCGGCGCGAGGCGCGGAGTCGCCGAGCGCCCTGCGCGTGGGGGTAAGGCCCCGCGCGCACGAAAGGAAGACCGATCATGCTGACCGAGCTTAAACGCGGCGTGCTGTTCACCCTGGTGACGATGGTGCTCTTTGGCGGCGTCTATCACGCGGGGTTGTGGGCGGTCGGCCAGGTCGCCTTTCCGGCACAGGCTCAAGGCAGCACGATCCGGCGCGATGACGGATCGGTCATTGGTTCCAGCCTGGTCGCGCAGGCGTTCGCGCGATCCGGGTACTTCCATCCGCGGCCTTCCGCGGTCGACTACAACGCGGCGTCCACCGGCGGATCGAATTTCGGCCCATCGAATCCGGAACACCTCGAGCTTGTGAAGGAGCGATTGGCTAAGGTCATTGCGGCGGAGTCGGCACCGGCCAGCGACGTCCCCTCGGAGATGATTACGGCCAGCGGTGGCGGGCTCGACCCCCACATTCCACCGGCCGCGGCGCACCTGCAGGCCGCACGTGTGGCTGCCGCACGGGGCATTGATCCGAACCGCATTCGGGCGTTGATCGATGCGCACACCGAACCGCCGACCTTTGGCTTCCTCGGGCGGGCGCGAGTGAACGTCCTCGAGCTGAATCTCGCGTTGGACGAGGCAATAGCACGGCCGCCGAACGGCCTGCGGTGAGCAACATGTCAGAGCGCGCTCGCAAGTTGTCGATCTGGGATCAGGCGATTGTCAGGCCGGCGATCCTGGACGCCTTCCGCAAGCTCGATCCGCGGATTCAGTTCAGGAATCCGGTCATGTTCATCGTCCTGGTCGGCGGTCTGCTGACCACCGTCGTCTTCGTGCAGGAACTCGTGAGCGGAGCCGGGCGACCACTCTTCACCGGCCAGGTCGCGTTCTGGCTCTGGTTCACCGTGCTGTTTGCGAACTTCGCGGAGGCGATGGCCGAAGGTCGGGGGAAGGCGCAGGCCGACACACTTCGCAAGACGAAGACGCAAACGGTCGCGAATCGATTCACGACCGACGAGCGCCTGGAGACGGTGCCCGCGACAACGCTCCGCCGGGGCGACGTGGTGATGGTCCGTGCCGGCGAGTTCATTCCCGCCGACGGCGAGATCATCGAGGGGGTGGCGTCGGTCGATGAGTCCGCCATCACCGGCGAGTCTGCACCGGTGATCCGCGAATCGGGCGGCGATCGGTCTGCGGTGACCGGAGGCACTCGCGTCATTTCGGACTGGATCAAGGTGCGCGTAACATCCGATCCCGGCCACACGTTCCTCGACCGCATGATTGCACTCGTCGAGGGTGCGGAACGGCAGAAGACACCCAACGAGATCGCACTGAACATCCTGCTCGCGCTTCTCACGCTCGTCTTCCTGCTCGTCGTCGTCACCATTCAGCCGTTCGCGTACTACGCGGGAACGGAAATCCCGATTCCGGTGCTCATCGCGCTGCTCGTCTGCCTGATCCCGACGACCATCGGCGCCTTGATTTCTGCGATCGGCATCGCCGGTATGGACCGTCTGGTCCAGCACAACGTCCTGGCGATGTCGGGCCGCGCGGTCGAGGCTGCGGGGGACGTCAACACGCTGCTGCTGGACAAGACGGGCACGATCACCCTCGGCAACCGGCAAGCCACCGAGTTCCTGCCATTATCGGGGGTGACGGATGGAGAGCTGGCGGACGCCGCACAGCTCGCGTCGCTGGCAGACGAAACGCCCGAAGGTCGCTCGATCGTGGTCCTGGCGAAGGAGCGCTACCGGCTGCGTGGCCGTGAGCTCGCCGACAGAGCCACCACGTTCGTGCCGTTTACCGCCCAGACACGGATGTCCGGCGTGAATCTCGACGGGCGCGAGATCCGCAAGGGGGCAGCCGATGCCGTGAGCGCGTACGTCGCGAGCCACGGCGGTCACATCCCGGCGGAGTTGAAGGGGCTCGTGGACCAGATCGCACGGTCGGGCGGCACACCACTCGTCGTTGCCGAGCGCAACCGGCCGCTCGGTGTGATTCATCTCAAGGACATCGTCAAGGGCGGGATGCAACAGCGGTTCGACGCCCTGCGCGCCATGGGCATCAGAACCGTCATGATCACCGGCGACAACCCCCTCACCGCGGCGGCAATCGCCAGGGAGGCGGGTGTTGACGATTTCCTCGCCGAGGCGAAGCCCGAGGACAAGATGGCGCTCATCAAACGTGAGCAGGCCGAGGGGAAGCTCGTCGCGATGACCGGCGACGGCACCAACGACGCGCCCGCGCTTGCCCAGGCGGATGTCGGCGTCGCCATGAACACCGGGACGACCGCCGCCAAAGAGGCCGGCAACATGGTCGATCTCGACTCGAATCCCACGAAGCAGATCGAGATCGTCGAGATCGGCCAGCAGCTGCTGATGACACGCGGCGCCCTGACGACGTTCTCGATCGCGAACGATGTAGCGAAGTACTTCGCCATCATCCCGGCGATGTTCATCCTCGCCTTTCCACAGCTCGGCGTGCTGAACGTGATGCGGCTCGCGACGCCGGAGTCGGCGATTCTCGCCGCGGTCATCTTCAATGCGCTAATCATCATCGGGTTGATTCCGCTCGCGTTGAAGGGAATCGCCTACCGGCCCCTCGGCGCTGAAGCGCTGCTGCGGCGCAACATGCTTGTGTACGGCCTGGGCGGCGTCCTCCTGCCCTTTGCGGGCATCAAGGCGATCGACATGCTGTTGGTAGTCACCGGGCTGGCGTAGACAAATGGAGCAGTGCCGTGCCTTCAACGGCTGACCATCGCCCCACCGCCGACGCGTTGCTCGCGCGCATCAAGGAGAAGGACCGCGCCCGGCTGCGCATCTACATCGGCGCCGCACCCGGTGTCGGGAAGACCTACGAGATGCTGCAAGAAGCGCACGCGCTCCGCGCTCGGGGGCTCGACGTCGCCATCGGGTACGTTGAAACATACGGCCGCCGTGATACGGAGGCGCAACTGAAGGACCTCGAGATCGTCCCGCGGCGGAAGGTAGAGCATCGTGGCGTCACCCTCGAGGAGATGGACGTGGACGCGATCCTTGGCCGGCATCCCCAGATCTGCATCGTCGACGAACTTGCCCACACGAACGTGCCCGGCAGACGACACGACAAACGGTATGAGGACGTGCTCGACATCCTGGACGCTGGCATCCACGTGATGACAGCGGTCAACATCCAGCATCTCGAGACGCTCAATGATGCGGTGGCGCGCGCGACCGGCGTACGCGTGCGCGAGACGATACCGGACACGTTCCTCGACCGGGCCGACGAGATTATCAATGTGGACGTCACCGTCGAGGAACTCCGGAGTCGTCTGCGCGAAGGGAAAATCTATCGCCCAGAGAAGGTCGAACAGGCACTCTCGAACTTCTTTCGCAAGGGCAATCTCTCCACACTGCGCGAGCTCGCGCTTCGCGCGGTCGCCGATGAAGTCGGCGAGAAGGCCGCGAGCTATCGGGCGCGTGAGGGGCTGGAGCCGGCCCTGATACCCGAGCGAGTAATGGTGTGCATGAGTTCGAATGCGCTGGCGCCGCGAGTCATTCGGACTGGCTCGCGAATCGCGGGGCGTCTTGGTTCTCGCTGGTATGCGGTGTACGTCGAGACGCCCAGTGAGCGCGGAGACCGAATCAACCCGCGCGATGCCGATGCTCTGCAGCAAAACATCAAGCTCGCCGAGACGCTCGGAGCCACCGTCGTGCGCGTAAAGGCAGACAAGCCGGCGCATGGCTTGATTGCCTTCGCTCAGCGCGAGGGCGTCACGCACGTGATCTTTGGACAGTCAGCGCGGTCTCGATGGGAATTACTCGTACGTGGCTCGACGCTCGACAAGTTCCTGGGCGCCGTACCCGACGCCGCAGTGCAAGTCGTGCCGCTCACGGAGACGTAGGCGCGTATCCCGGCCCCCCGGCTTGCGGTCAACCGCAAGGGACTTCATAGACTGTTACGCAATTGGCGGGTGTCGCCTCGCCGATGGAGTCTCTCGGGGGACTCTGGTAGGCTGGCCCCTCGTTCTGCGTGATCCATCCACGAACATGGTGATTCAGACCTCGTCATTCCGGTTCCGCTACCCGGGCGCCACTCGACCCGCCGTGCACGGCCTGACATTCGCGGTCGTCCAGGGTGAGATCTTCGGCTTTCTCGGGCCGAGCGGCGCTGGCAAGAGCACGACCCAGAATGTCCTGATTCGTTTGTTGGATGGGTACGAAGGAACGGTTACGGTGCTGGGGCGGGACCTTCGCGCGTGGGATAGGCGCTACTACCGCAGGATCGGCGTCTCGTTCGAGTCGCCGAATCACTACTTGAAACTGACGGCGCGCGAAAACCTGCGTCTGTTCGCGGGTCTTCACTCGGGCGTCCGCGCCGATCCCGACGAGCTCCTCGAGCGCGTGGGGCTGATCGAGGATGCCGACAAGCGCGTTGGTGAATTCTCGAAAGGCATGCGTGGCCGGTTGACGCTGGCGCGCGCCCTCCTGCATCGACCCGAGCTCTTATTCCTGGACGAGCCGACGGCCGGGCTCGACCCGGTGACCGCCAGGCGCATTCGACAGGTCATTCGCGAGGCCAGGGACTCAGGCGCCACGGTGTTCCTGACAACGCACGACATGATGACAGCCGACGAGCTGTGTGACCGCGTCGCATTCCTCGTCGACGGCTGCATCGTCGCGCAAGGGGCACCACGCGCTCTCAGGCTGGCGCACGGCCGGCGCGTCGTCCGTGTCGAGATCGGTTCTGACGGACCGACCGTGCAGCACGAATTCGACCTCGACGGGCTCGCGGACAACGCGGCGTTCCTCACGGTGCTTCGCGCTGGCGGCGTCGAGACTCTCCACACCCTTGAGACGACGCTGGAGGACGTGTTCATTCAGGTGACGGGCAGGCGCCTCGCATGACTCCGCTGATCGGGATCCTCCGTTGGGATGTCGTGCTGCAGGCGCGAAATGGGTTCTACTGGGCCACGGCCTTTCTCGTCCTCGTGGTCGGCGGGCTCCTGCTCGCCGTGCCTGAAGCCGTGCGCGCGGATTCGGGTGTGTGGGTGCCCGCGCTCGTCGCCGTGAACCTGCAGACCACGACCTTCTTCTTTGTGGCCGGGCTGATGCTGCTGGAGCGCGACGAAGGGACACTCGCCGCCCTCGCCGTGTCGCCGCTGTCGCCGGGCGACTATTTGGCGGCACGGACGCTGACGCTGACGACACTGGCGGGAATCGAGACGCTCGCACTCGTGTGGATGGCGTTCGAGGTCCGCGGCGCTTGGGTCCTGATCGTAGCAGGCACGGCTGCCGTGGGTGTCATTTATACGGCGTTCGGCGCCGCCATGACCACACGATACGAGTCCGTCAACAGGCTGCTGCTCCCGGCGTCCGTGGTGGTGATGCTGCTCCTCCTGCCGCTCCTGCCGCACTTTGGGTTCGGGCCTCGCTGGCTGCTCCTAGGGCATCCGATCGAGCCGCCCCTCACATTGATGCGGGCCGGCTACGGCGTGGGCGGGAACGCGGACCTCGCGTTTGGTATTGCCGGGTCGCTCGTCTGGTGCGCCATCGCATTCTGGTGGGGGCGCAGGTGTGTGGACCGACTGATGCGTGACGCCCAAGTGCGAGGTGGCCGGTGACGTCGCCTGCCGTCAAGGCGCTCCTTCAGACGGACTCGCGACTACTCTGGCGAGATCCGCTGCTCGGCTGGATCCTGCTGCTGCCATTCGGTGTGGCGCTCCTGCTGCGCATCGTCGTCCCGAAAATCGGCGAGGCGCTCGATGCGGCGAACGGCTTCGACCTCGCGCCGTACCACCCCCTCATCATGGGCGCCTATCTCATGACAGTGCCAGGAATTGTCGGCATGATCATCGGCTTTCTCTTGCTCGATGAGCGAGACGCCCGAACGCTGACGGCACTGCGCGTCACGCCGCTGTCCATGCGCCGGTACCTTGCGTATCGGATCACCGTACCGCTCGTGGCTGGAACCCTGGCGACGCTCGCGGGGTATCCACTCGCCGGCCTTAGCCCGCTTCCGCTCCGCGACCTGGCCCCGATCGCGCTTGTCGCAGGGCTCTGGGCGCCGCTCCTCGCCCTGCTGCTGGCCACGGCGGCGCCGAACAAAGTCGCTGGGTTTGCTTTGGTGAAGGTGCTGAACTCGATCAACCTGATCCCGATCGCGTCATTCTTCGTCCCCGTGCCGTTCCAGTATGCCGCCGGGATCCTGCCGGGCTATTGGCCGATGCGAGCACTCTGGTCTGCCGCGACCGGCGGCTCATACGGCTCTCACCTCGTCGTCGGCGCGGTGATCAGTGTCCTGGCGATCACTGCTACCGCGGCGCTCTTCGACCGGCGATTGCTTCGACACGGGTGACTCGCTAAGTGGTTGGGTGCCTCGAACGCGACACCGATCCGGCGGTAGTAGCGTCGGTCCCAGGAGTGGAGGTCTCGTCCGAAGGCATGGGTTGTGCCCGCGTACCCATCGAGCAGCCGGATCACAACGTTCTGTGTCGCGCTCCGTGCCCGCGCCACTTGGGCCGAGAAAGCCGAAGATCTCGCCAGGCTCGACTGCGAAGCCTACGTTGGGAACGGCGGGCCGCGCAGCGCCCGGATACATGAAGCTGAACGAATGAACTTCGACGACGGCCACTGAAGTGGGACTCTCGCAGCTTTGATCTCCGTCGAAATGCACGACCCGGTCGGATGCCCGGCCTCTGACCGCATATACTGAACGGAGCTGAGAGATCGAAGGGTGCAGCGGGCTCCCGCTGCAGGCAACTGGATGGTCGGGCCGCCATCCTCATGGTCGTTGCGAGACCAGGAGGATGCGAGTTGGCAGGCTCGGTTCGCGAATCGTCTGCACGTTGGCCCTTGAGGTGTCTCGGCGCAATCCCACCCGTAATCTGTCCGGCAACTCGCCGCCCCGTTCATTGCGCAGCTGACCCCTGCTCTCTCCCGGCTCGCTGCGTTCCGGAGGCGAGATATTGCTGGAGACTTCCTTTTGTGCTGCTCATCGCGTGGCTGCTCGGCGTCCTTGGGCTATACAGCATCGGAGATCTCGTGCACGTGCTGCTCCTCGTCGGCCTGATGCCGGGCCTGTTGGGTCTGCTCGAGGCACGCGACGCCGCGCCAGCTCGTGGATCCGATGCCGGTTCAGGCAAGTCATGACCACGTTCAACGTCCGATCGTTTCAGCAGGTCCGCGCTCGATGACTGACGAGACAACTTCAATCACCCAGATTCCGAGGCCGCTCGAGACCTACCCATCCGCCGCAGATCAGACGCTGGCAGCCGATCTCGCCATGCGTGTGCAGATGGAGCCGTTCAACGCAATCGCCACAGGCGTGTTTCTCCTGGCGATTCTCCATACGTTTGCAGCTGCCCGCTTCGCCCGTCTTGCTCACCGGGTGCAACACCGCCACGATGAGGAGACAGCGGCGCGCGGCACACCGGCGTCGCCGAGCCTGCGCGCCGAGGCGCTTCACTTTCTCGGCGAAGTCGAAGTGGTCTTTGGCTTGTGGGCGGTGGTGCTCCTCGTCGCGGCGACCGCGTACGCCGGGTGGGAGGCGGCCAAGCACTACGTCAGCGACACGGTCAACTACACAGAGCCGCTGTTCGTGGTTGTGATCATGGCGCTCGCATCGACGCGGCCGGTCATCGGGTTCGCAGAATCGGCCTTGCGGCGGGTGGCGGCGGCGGGTGGTGCCACGCCTGCCGCATGGTGGGTCGTGATCCTGACGATCGGTCCGGTGCTGGGGTCGTTCATTACCGAGCCGGCGGCCATGACCATCTGCGCGCTGTTGCTCGCGCGTCAGTTCTACGACCTGCAACCCTCCACTCGGCTGAAGTACGCGACCTTGGGGGTGTTGTTCGTCAACGTCTCGATTGGTGGAACGCTCACACAGTTCGCGGCGCCGCCGGTGCTGATGGTGGCGCGTCCGTGGGGCTGGGATATCCCGTTCATGGCCGCGAACTTTGGTTGGCGCGCGGTCACGGCGATCGTCGTGTCGACCGGGGCGTACTTCATCCTGTTCCGGCAGGAACTGAGAAGTCTCGCCAGCCGATCACCGGTGCCCGAGGTGGAGCAACCCGAGGACGATGCGGCTTATACCACGCTGCTCCCAGTGCCACCATGGGTGGTCGCGGTGCACATCGCGTTCATGGCGTGGACCGTGTTCAACGCGCACGCCCCGGCGCTGTTCCTGGGCGGGTTTCTGTTCTTCCTCGGTTTTGCTCGCGCCACTGCACCCTATCAGAGCCGGATCGAACTGAAGACACCCTTGCTTGTGGGCTTCTTCCTCGCGGGGTTGGTGATCCATGGCGGTCTGCAGGGGTGGTGGATTGCGCCGGTGCTCAGCAGGCTTCCCGAAAGTCCCCTGTTCCTGGGCGCCACGGCGTTGACAGCGGTGAACGACAATGCGCTCATCACGTATCTGGCGACGTTGGTGCCGGATCTTGGCCACGAGCTGAAGCTCGCGGTGGTTCAGGGAGCCGTGGTCGGCGGGGGGTTGACGGTCATCGCGAATGCGCCGAACCCGGCCGGCCAGGCGCTGCTGGGTCGGTTCTTCGGCGGGGCGATCTTGCCCCTCGGATTGCTGGCCGGAGCGCTCTTGCCGACCGCCATTGCCGCGATCGTATTTCGTTTGCTGTGACCGACGGGATCGCGATGATCTGGATGCAGTTTGCGGTAACCGCGCTCGTTATCGTCCTCGCCGGCGTACGCCTGGCGCGGTACGGCGACGTGCTTGGCGAGAAGACGGGCCTCGGCCGGAGTTGGATCGGCGTGGTCTTGCTTGCCGCAACGACGAGTCTTCCTGAGCTGTTCACCGGATTCGGCGCGACTGCACTTGCGGCACTGCCCGACATCGCCCTCGGCGACGTGCTCGGGAGCTGCATGTTCAACCTGCTCATCCTCTCGCTGATGGATGCGATTCAACCCGAGCCCATCAGCGCACGGGCGCATCAGGGCCACGCGTTGTCGATCGGGTTCGGCTTGGTACTGATCGGCGTCGCCGGAATCGGGCTGGTGGCGGATCACCGCCTCCCGGCCATCGGCTGGATCGGCCTGTACACCCCGGCGTTGATCGCGGTGTACTTCGTGGCGATGCGCGTCATCTTCGCGCACGAACGGCACCGCCGGACGCGGGAGACGCAGGAAGTCGCGCAGGAGCTGCAGTACGGAGAGACGACACTGCGATCAGCGGTTGGGCACTACAGCCTCGCGGCGGTTGCGGTCGTCGCCGCGGCACTATGGCTCCCCCGCCTGGGCGCCGAGGTCGCGCGGCAGACCGGACTCGGCGAGGCCTTCGTCGGCAGTCTGTTCATCGCCATCACGACCTCCTTGCCGGAAATCGTCGTCTCACTGGCAGCAGTCCGGATTGGCGCGCTCGATCTGGGAATCGGCAACGTGCTGGGAAGCAACCTGTTCAATCTCCTGATCCTCGGATTGGACGACGTGTTCTATCGCCAGGGCCCCTTGATGGCCGATGCGGCCGCGAGTCACAGTGTCTCGATCGTGGCAATCGTGATCATGAACGGCTTCTTCTTGATCGGCCTGACGTACAAGGTCATGACGAAGCGATTCGTCGTGGCGTGGGACACCGGCGCAATCGCGGCCGTGTACGTGGTTGCAGTCGCCCTCTTGTACCTGCTGACGGGTTGAACCGGACTACCCGCCTCGCGCTGTCAACGTGATGGTCCGACGCTGGCCAGCAGGCTCCCTTCGTGGTTCCCCGTGAGGGCGTGCAAACACGGCGGGTTCAACTCTTCGCCTGCGAGCAGCTACCGGCTGTCTGGTGAGACGTAGCGGACAATGCGAACCGCCTCGAGGGTCACGAGCCCCTCCGTGACCAGTTCGTCCACCGTGGGCAGGAACGCCTCCACCTTGTCTTCCGCGTCGACAATCTCGATCACGACCGGCAAATCGGTTGAGAGCTCGAGCAGCTTCGCGGTGTGCACGCGGGAGTGGCGTCCAAATCCCATCGGCCCGCGCAAGACCGTCGCACCGGCCAGGTGCGCTTCCCGTGCCCTGCGGACGATCGCCTCGTACAGCGGGCGATCGCGGCCGGGTTCCTTGTCGCTCTCGCCGATGAAGATTCGAAGCAGCACGCCGTTCTCGGGCACTTTCATGGTGCGCACTCCTGCCGCGGCACTCGTCGTCACGGTGCCGTGAATGTTCCGTCCATTCAGTGGCCCCGTCGCGTCCCGGGTGCCGGCTCGATACAGCAGCACGTGCGCGCGCTCGAGCGTGATCACGCCTTCGCGAAAGACGGGCTCGACCATCGCCAGGAGCGCCTCGATCCGCGCCGGCGCGTCCACGACTTCCACGATGACGGGCAGTTCCTGTGAGATCGACCACGTGTGCTCTTCGAGCAGTGAACCTTCGGGACGGAGACCGTAGAAGCCCTTGAGCACGGTGGCGCCCTGGAGCCCTTCGTGGTGCGCGGTCTCGACAATCCACTCGTACAGCGGGGACATGCCGTGGCGGATGAAATTCGAGAGATGAAAGCGACAGAGGACCTGTTCGGTGTCGATCTTCATGGCACGATCTCAAGTGAGCCAGGTCTTCGCGACGACAATACCGGCACGTACGGCGAGCAGTCCCACGAAAAGACTCGCAAACATGTTCGTCGTGGCCGTCAGCCATGAGCCGTCGTCGAACAGCGCGTGCGTTTCGAACTCAAAGGTCGAGAACGTCGTGAACGCGCCCAGAAACCCGACACCGAGCGCCAACCGCATCGATTCCGAGTTCGGCATGACGCGTTGCGCGACGATGGTGCCCAGGACCCCGAGCAAGAACGACCCACTGACGTTGATCACGAACGTGCCGAGCGGAAACTTGGTTTCGAATGCCGCTCCAACCACGCGGGCGACCACGAACCTGGCGTTGGCGCCGACGAATCCGCCGAGCCCGACGAGTAGGTACGGCATCACCATCGCCATCATGAGCGCGCCCTCACGACCAGCACCGGGCAGGTGGCGTGAGAGACCACCCGTCGCGACGTCGAGCCCGAGACCCATTCACGAATCGCGAATCGGCCACGGTGTCCTACCACGATGAGATCCGCGGCGTACGTGGCGGCGGTCTTCAGGATTTGATCGGCTGCGTGGCCGACGAGCACGTGTGTTTCGAGTGTCACTTGTCGCTCCTGTGCCTGACGCCTGAGGTTGTGAAAGAGGTCCTCGTAATGGCGCGTCGCCAGTTCGAAGTGCACCGGGTTTATCGGAGAGCGGTTAGTGTGAGTCAATCGGGTCTTATCAGCGCTCGTTGAAGGTCGTGCAGGCGCTTGGCGGCGTGCGCGAGGGGCATCGATGCCGGGGCGAGGCTGCCGGCAAGCGCCACCCCGTGAACCGGGCCACGCCGGAGAAGTCAGCATCGATCGACCGAAGCTCGACTTCATAGGATGCCCCAGGAGCCACGATCGTCAGTCGTTGCAGGCTGGAGTACCCCCGGGGCGACGCCGTCTTCGATCGTGTTGCGCCGGCGCAGATGCTCATAGTAGCGCGCCTCATATTCGGCGGGCGGTACGTAGCCAATCGGTTCGAGCAACCGGCGCGTGTTAAACCAGTCGACCCACGTGAGCGTGGCGAATTCGACGGTCTCCAGATGCCGCCACGGGCCCTTCCGTTGAATCACCTCCGTCTTGAAGAGGCCGATGATCGATTCCGCGAGGGCGTTGTCATACGAATCGCCCCGACTGCCGACCGACGGCTCGATGCCGGCTTCCGCCAAGCGGTCCGTGTAGCGCATCGACAGATACTGGATGCCACGATCGCTGTGATGCACGAGGGCCTCGACGCCGGTGCCCCGCCGGTCGTAGATCGCCTGCTCGAGGGCATCGAGCACGAAGTCGGTCGCCAGCGACGCGGACACCCGCCAGCCGACGATCCGCCGCGCGAAGACGTCGATCACGAACGCCACGTACACGAAGCCGCGCC
>DASTBU010000011.1:0-16176 GCA_035711845.1 Vicinamibacterales bacterium | reverse complement strand
GAGAACGAGAAAGCCCTGGCGGCGTACGAGAAGGCGATCGCACTCGATGCGAAGCAGCCCGAGTACCACGTCGGACGCTGCCGCACGCTCGCGCGCCTGATGCGCCACAAGGAAGCGATCGACGGCTGCACGGACGCCTTGAAGCTCGACCCGAACAACCCGCAGGCGCTCCTCGAACGCGGCCATTTTCTCATCAACGTGCGGCAGGCCGATAAAGCGCTGCCGGACCTGCTTCAGGCGCGGAAGCTGGGCGCGGACCTGTACGGGGTCGCGTATCACCTGTCGCTCGCGTATTACGTCACCGGCGACTTCGAGCGGGCCGCGGAGGAATACGAGCAGTGCTACCCGAACGCGAAGACCGACGACAACCGGATCGCATGTCTGGCCTGGCAATACGTCGCCTTGCTGCGTGCGGGACGGAAGGCGGACGCGGACAACGTCCTGGAGCGTGTCACGTCCGACACCCGGGTCCAATCGAGTGTCGCCTATCTCGACAGGCTGCTGTTGTTCAAGGGCGTCAAGAACGAAGAGGACGTGGCCCAGACGATGCAAAAAGACAATTTGCAGCTGCCGACGGTCGCCTACGGTATTGGCGTGTGGCACCTCGTCAACGGCCGAGAGGCTCGCGCGCGCGAGTACTTCGAGAAGGCCACGACGCCGCCCGCGCAGCAGAGCGGATTCGGATCGGTCGCCTCGTACTACGAGCTGCAGCGAATGAAGCAGTAGGCGGGGCCGTACTTTGAAAAGCCATTCCTTTCCGTACTCGCCACGAGATCGGCAATGAACGTGACCGCCGTCGCCATACCTGCAGGCAGAGCAACCCTTCCGCGTGTTCGACGGCAAAAGCGATCGGGGTCCGGAATCGATCCGACCGATCGAATCGCTCCGCCAGGAGACTTCGCATGCCAAATGGTCACTCCACCACTCGCAGTGTTCCGTTCCTCACGAGCTTTTCAACAGGCGATCGTCAATCAGCGGAACTGGCCTTCGCCGAGCAGGAAGATAGGCGGGGCAAGGCCCGCGATGCGCGTGCCCGCCAGGCTGAGCAACTCGATGAACGCGTTCACCGCCAGGTGCACAATCTTCTCGGCGCACGGAAGTTCGCGGAAGTGCGGCACCACATCCAGGCCGAACGCCTCAGCTTCGCTGACCTCTTTCAGCCGCCTGAGGGATTGAAGCGCGACTACGACAAGCAGAAGAAAGCGCGCAAACACAAGATCGACGCGCTGCTGCGCACGCTTGGCGCCGATCGCAAGAAGATCAAGGAGATCGTCCGTGCGGCGGATGCGAAGGTCGAAGCGGCGCTCTCGCCGGACACTCGCAACGTCGCACAAGGCTTCAACCTGCAGAACAATCTCTCCAAATGGGCGAAACTGTCGCCGCTGCACAAGTTCCCGTTGCCCTGGGGGCCCGTTCTGCCCGACGACGATCCGAACGATCCGCACCGTTGGTTCCTGTTCAGGCCGCCATTCTTCGGGTTCCTCTTCAGTGAGGATTTCGTTACCAGCGACCATTTCCGCGCGAACCGATTGCTCTTTCTGCACCCCCCTTCAGGCCTCGTAGGCAACGAAGCCACGATGGACTGCGACGATGCAGACAATTGGGACCTTGCTCATGTAATCGCCGAAGCACAGATTGCATTTGCGTTCACGCCGCCCACCACCGGCCTCATCGAAGTCCTCATCGATGCGCAGAGCACCATCGGCACACACCACGTGAAGATTGAGGATGAGTGGGGATTCTCCGATGCCTGGTGCAATCAGAGCAACTACCTCATGATGAACGTGCTCCACCCGAATGTCCCCGAGCCGTCGCTGGCACTGATGTCCAACATGTACAAGAAGAGCGGCGGAGGTGACCTGACGGCGGACGAGGAGCATCTCACGCGCGGCCAGCATTACTTTGCCCAGTTGTTCAGCTCCGGACCGGTATCCGCGAATCAATCAGTGATCATCACCGCGGTACGCGGACGTTGGATGTCTGCCGCGCCAACGACATGGAATTGCACAGCAGAACGAACTTCCAATGGTTCATCAGTTCGGTGGAGGTTCGCATCGCACCCTGAACAACCGCAGGCCCGGGCGGGAGCGCGCTCAGGCCCACGCTGTCCGTCGTTCGAGCATCATGGGTAGACCGAATCGAGGGCGAAGCGTTATGAGAGCCCATGGCTCCACCCGATGTCCCGGCACGAGGTGAAGGCGATAGCGTTGGGCGAGTGTCGCAACAATCAGCTGCATTTCGATAAGAGCGAATTGATTACCGATGCATTGTCGGGGTCCTGCGCCGAACGGCAGGTAGACGAATTTCGGCCGCTCCGCACTGCGTTGTGGGAGGAACCGCTCGGGATCGAACGCGTCCGGGTGGTCCCAGAATGCGGGAAGCCGGTGCAGCACGTACGGGATGACGAACGCGAGCCATCCACGCGGCAGACGGAAGCCGCCCAGCTGATCGTCGGCCAGCGCCTGCCGCGAGAATCCCCACGCTGGTGGGTACAGCCGCATGGCTTCGTCAATCACCAGGCGCGCATAAGTCAGATTCGCGAGATCGTCGTACTCGGCTGGGCGCCCTGCGAGGACCGTGTCGATCTCTTCCTCGAGTCGACGCCGGGCCCAGGGGTGCTGCGACAGCAGATACCACGTCCACGTCAGCGCCAACGACGTCGTCTCCTGCCCCGCCAGCAGAAACGTCGTGACCTCCACTCGTAGCTGCTCGTCCGTCATGGCCTCCCCGGTTTCTTCGTCGCGCGCCGCCAGCAGCATGGACAACAGATCCGCGCTCTGAGACGGGCTGCGGCGGCGTTGGCTGATGACGTGATCGACGGCTCCCCGGAGCACGACGCGGGCAGCCTCGAACTGCCGGCGCTTCGACGATGGCAGCCCGTCCATGAATCCGAAGGACCAGAAGCTCTCGCCGATTTGCTGATTCATCAGGGTCCAGGCCTGGTCGATGGTCGCCGCGTACGGACCGAGGTCGGCCCCGAGCAGGGCGCGGAGCACGACGGTGCGCGTGAGACGCATCATCTCTTCACCGACGTCCGTCGGTTCCCCACGCGCGGCGATCGATTCCCAGTCGGCCGCCGTGCCCCTGGCCGCGTCGGCCATGATGCTGGCCAGCGCGGCGATGCGCTGGCGGTGGAAGGCCGGCTGCGCAATGCGCCGCTGGCGCAGCCAGAATTCATCCTCGCTCGTCAACAGGCCGTTGCCGAGCGACATCCGCAGCTTGGCGTAGAGCGGGCTCTTGTGGTAGTTGCGGGCGTTGTCCTGCAGGACATGACGAACATCCGCCGGGTTCGTGATGAGGAAGCCACGTCGCGACCCGATTCGGAGGTAGACGACGTCGCCGTAGCGGAGGGCCGCACTCATGAACGCGGCCGTGGGGTTGCGTCTCACCGCCGGCAGCATCCCAAGGATCGGAACCCCGCGCGGGCCCGGCGGAACGAGACGTACGCAGGCGGTGGTATCCCTCATACGCCAGACCGACTATAGCCCGGAATGGCGGTTCCATCCCGGCTGCCGCAGAGGCGGTCTGTCTGGGCGCCCCTGCTTCGGCACGCGATCGATCAGGGACGCGGATAACTCACCGAAGAGGTTGGGTCCGGTGATAGATCCAACGTGGAAGGATTGGCGGCAGTTTCGATCGCCGGCATAGTGGATAGACGGTCGTCACAAACCTGTTGACTTTGCGCCTCTTTCGCCGTATCACGCTGCGCAAATCGGCCTTGACAACCGACGAGGCGTCTCATTCCGTTCAGACTGGAGGCAACATGCCTTCCTCGCGTGTTCTCAGCAAGCTCCTTGCTGTTCTCTTCCTGATTCTGACTTCACCCGTAGTGATTGCCCAGGTCGCCGGGACAGCGGCTCTGACGGGTGCGGTGACCGATCCGTCGGGTGCCATCATCGTCGGTGCTGACGTGACGGCGACCAACCTGGCGACCGGTGCCAGGCGTTCGGCCAAGACCGATGAGACCGGGAAGTTTCTCATCGCGCAAGTGCTGCCAGGAGAGTATCGCCTGGACGTCACGGCGACCGGCTTCAGGACCGCCGTTCGGCCGCGCGTCGAATTGCCCATCGGTATCACCAGCACGCTGGATGTCGTGCTGGAATTAGGTGAGATCGCCGAAGCGGTCGAAGTGCAAGCCATGACCGCTGCCGTGAACACGAACGACGCCAGCATGGGCCTGCCACTCACTGGCGCGGAGATCCGGAGCCTGCCTTCCCTCGACCTCAACCCCGCTGGTCTGCTCAGCCTTCAGGCGGGCGTCGCGTTCGTCCCCAGCCAGTCGGATACCGCAGGCGGTTACGGAGGGGTGTCGGATTTTGACGGTCGCAGCGGCGCGGTCAATGGTGCGCGCAGCGATCAGACCAATATCACCCTGGATGGCGTGGACTGCAACGACCCGATCAGCGGTTACGCCTTTACTTGCGTGCTCCGCGCTACCCAGGCCTCACTTGCCGAGTTCCGCACGACTACCTCGAACTACGGTGCCGATGCGGGCGGACGATCGGGGGCGGCGCAGGTGCAGCTGATCACCAGTTCGGGCGAGAATACGCTCCGCGGCAGCGCGTATTATGCCCACCGCAACGAGGCGCTGAACGCCAACGATTTCTTCCTCAACAAGAGTGGCGTCAAGGAGCCCCTGTTCCGCCGGCATATTTATGGTGCCTCGGTGGGGGGGCCGCTCGTGAAGAACCGCCTCTTCCTGTTCGGCAACTGGGAGCGCATGGAGGAAAGCCTGTTCAAATCGGCCGTGCGCAACGTTCCCAGTCTGTCGTTCCGGGATGGCGTGATGATTTATCAATGCGATGATCGCGACGGATTTGCATCGTGTCCGACCTCGGCGACCAGCGTGACCGGCGTCAGCGGAGCCGCTTATAGTGTTCCCGCGGGCAGCTACGGTCTCAGTCCAGCAGAGATCGCCGCATTGGATCCGTTGGGAATCGGGCCAAACGCGGCCCTGTTGGGATATTGGGCGCAGTATCCCACGGAGATTAATGACTCCAGCGTCGGTGACGGCGTGAACATTGTCGGCCACCGCTTCGCCGCTCCCATCGACAACACGTTCAATACCTATATCAGCAAGCTCGACTTCAACGCGGGCAATCACACGTTTTTCTTGCGTGGCACGGTGCAGGACGACGCGGTCGCCCTGGAGCCGGCCTTTGTTGGCGCCGATCCGATACGGACCACAGAGACCGGCAACCGCGGCATTGCGGTGGGGCACTCCTGGATAGTGAGTTCGCGCATTGTCAACAGCCTTCGTTATGGGTACACGCGCATCAAGTTGGACAACGCAGGTGTCAGGAACGCGGAATTCGCCAATGTCCGCTTCATTGATGATCTCAATGGGTTCGACGACCCCGGTCTCCCGGGCGGCACAGCCTCGACTTTGAACCGGAGCACGCCGACGCACCATATCCGGGACGACCTCAGTTGGACGACCGGCACACACACCTTCTCGATGGGGGGCGAAGCTCGCTTCATTCGCAACGCACGGGCGAGCAATTCGCTCTCGTTCCACACCTTCACGGTAAACCCTTCCTGGTTGCCGGATGGAGGCCGCAGCATCGAGCCCGGGCAGGTGGACTGCGACCGTCCCGGCTGTTTTGCCGTCCCCGCGAGTGCCGGTGTCAACTTTCGCGATCGGCTCACTCTGATGTTCGGCCCAATTTCGCAGGTCGATGCCGCTTACAACTTCAACGCACAAGGGGAGACCCTTCCCGAGGGCGAGCTGGTGCCGCGACGCTTTGCCGCCAACGAATACGAAGTGTACTTCCAGGATCAGTGGCGCATTCAGCCATCCTTGACGGTGACTCTCGGGCTGCGCTACACGAATGCCACACCGCCCTGGGAGACGAACGGCAATCAGGTCATTCCTGTTCCCGTGGATCCCAGTCTCAACGGCAGCTTCGGGGCCTGGTTCCAGTGCCGGAATGCGATGAGGCTGGCGGGGCGGCCGACGGCCGACTGCGGCTTGATCGAAACCCAGCTCGGCGGAGCGGCGAACGACGGACGGCCCTACTTCGACCGCGATAACAACAACTTCTCGCCGCGCATCGGTGCCGCCTGGGCGCCGCATTTCGAGGGCGGCATTCTGGGCCGCCTGTTCGGCGACGGCAAGATGTCCATTCGCGGAGGCTATTCTCTGGTGTATGACCGGATGGGCATGGCGCTGGTGAATACCTTCGACCAGGTGGGTGCCTTTGGCCTGTCCACGGCCATCACCAACCAACTGGGCGGGTGCAACATCGGCGCAACCGGCGGTGTCGAGCCTTGCGTCAGGTGGACCGGCCTTTCCGATACGGCTGCGGCGTCGAACAACGTATTGAGCAACGGAGACGCGCAGTTGGCGCCGTCGCCCGGGGCCCAATTCCCAGCCGTGCCCCCGTCGGACCTCCTGACGGTCTCGAACGGCTTGGACGACACCATCCGAAACCCGCATGCTCACACGTTCGACGTGTCCATCAGCCGCGAGCTTCGGGGCGGGATCACAGTAGAGGCAGCCTACGTGGGCCGGCGCGGCAGAGATCTGCCGTTGCTACGCGACTTTGCCACGGCCGCCGACGTCTGCGATCCCCAGTCGCAGGTGTGCGCATTCGAAGCGGCGCGCGAACTGGTCAGGCTCTCGGATGCGGGACAGCCGTTGGCGACGCTGGCGCCGATAGCATTCTGGGAAAACATGTTTCCTGATTGGGGCCCGTCCGGGAACAATGGCGGATGCCTTCAGTTCGAGCAGTTGGGGAGCGGATGTGGGTATTCCGCCACACAGGTCGCTTACGACTACATGATCGGCTATCACGGGACCGCGGAGACGGGTTCCGGCTTCGGTACCTCCACCGTCTGGCAGGACGTGGACTATTTTTCGGGGGAAGGGTTTCTGGGGTTCTCACGTCTCGGTCAATACACCTTCTTCCCGGCGCAGTGGGTGGCCTTGAACACGTGGAGCACGATCGGCCGCTCCGAATACCATGCGCTGCAATTGATGCTGCGCAAGCGCATGAGCAATGGAACGGCCTTCGCCGTGAACTACACCCTCTCGAAGTCCCAAGACCACTCCTCGACACCAGAGCGCCAGGAGCCGACTGGAGGGTTCTTTACCGGTGGCTATACGGGGAGCGCCATAAATGCCTGGGAGCCCGACTTGGAGTACTCGTACTCCGATTTCGATATGCGCCACCAGTTGAACGCGTATCTTACGTGGGCGCTCCCGTTCGGCCGGGGCCGGCGCTGGGGGACCGATGTCTCCGGTTTCACGAACCAGCTTATTGGCGGCTGGCAGGTCTCCAGCGTCGTGCGCTTCAACACTGGACTGCCGGCCAACGCCATCAACGGTCGGACGTGGCCGACCAACTGGAACCTGCAGGGCAATGCGACCTGCGCTCCGCCCAGAACGGGTCTGAACTTCGGCCTGGAGACCGGCCCGTGCCCCGAGACCCGGACCACGAACTCAGCCATCAATGAAGGCTCGGACGAACCCAATCCGAACATCTTTCCGAACCCGGACGAGGCTCGACGGTTCTTCCGCTTTTCGGCGATGGGAGAACGCGGTCAGCGCAATGTCCTGCGTGGTGATAGTTACGCGTCGGTGGATCTTGCCTTCAACAAGACCTTCACCATGCCGTACTCCGAGGCTGACAACCTGGCGGTCCGCCTGGAGATCTTCAATCTCACCAACACGCCGTACTTCGACACCGCCTCGTTGAACCTGAGCCTCGAGGACCCCGCCACCTTTGGCCAGTACAGCGCAATGCTGGGCGGGCCACGGCGCATGCAGGTATCCCTGCGATACGACTTCTGACTGTCCGGAGACGACAGCCCTCGGTTCGAACAACCGAGGGCTTCTCTCTGGGCGGACCAGTTCTACTCTCTCCAGTCGTCTAGCACGAACAGCGCCCAGTTGTGCTACCTGGCCTCTTCGAAAAAAGCTCGGAAGGCGCACGAGAACGGGTGGCAGATTGGAGTCCACTCGAACGGTGATGTCGCCATCGACATGACGCTCGAGATCTCGGTGATCGCGGCATGGACGAGGTGCTCGACTCGTATGCGGTAGGTGCGAAGGAAGTCCAGTTGCCCGATCCGCGGTGGCGCATTGCCATGGCGGAGCGTTCAGCGCCAAAAACCTCCAGCGGCCTTGCGCGCGAGCGCACCATTGACACCCGGCGGCACGAAGAAACGGCGCGTCCAGGTTTCGGTCTAACCCGTCGCGACCCGCGGGCCGAAGCTGGCGATGCCTTGCGAATCTGTCGGAAAGACCTCGAAGACCGACAGCAGCTTCGTAATCTTGAGGACGCGACGGGCGCGGTCGCTGGGACAGATCAGCTTCAGGTCGCCGCCGCGCTTGTGAACGTGGAGAAACATGCCGACCAGCCCGCCGATACCGCCGCTGTCGATATAGGTGACTTTCCTCAGATCCACGAGGATCCGGGCTCGTCCGGCCTTGACGAGCGACAGGACGTGCTCGCGGAACTCGCGTTCGCCCGCATCGAATACGAGATGGCCGCTGAGCTCGAGGATGGTGACGTCCCCGACATCGCGCTGAGAGATGAGGAGAGGCACGGACATACGGCACCTCCGGGGCGCTCTCGGAGTATACGACAACGGGGCCGTGACCTAACTCTGCCGGAAGAGCCCGACAGCAGCGAGAGGTGACCGTCGAGATGAAACCTCTGTCTTGCCGCGGGAGAAGGCGCGGCACGTCGGTCGGCCCGGGTAGACGGCAACTGCCGCGGCGCGGAACCGACGGACGAAATCCGGCATTATCATTGCCGTCAGTCCAGCGCATGGACGGCCTCCACGACGACAGCGTACTGGCACGCATATCGACATCCAGTCAGGGCGATCGTGTCCCGCGCACGTCGAGCTCGGCCCGAACCTCGTCGCCGTCGATCGACAGCGCGAAGCCGAGGCGTCTGAACACGGCGCACATCCCGTGATTTTCCGCCATGGTTGACCCGATCACGCGCTCGAGTTGCTCATCGCGTGCCACGTCGACCAGCCGGCGCACGAGCTCGCTGCCGAGCCCGTGCCGTTGATAGTCGTCCGATACGAGCACCGCAACTTCGCCATGATTCCGTCTGGATAGTTTCGTCAGGCTGGCAACCGCCAGAATCTGCCGCTCGTTCGGAGAATCGCCTCGCCGCTCGGCGACGAGCACGATCTCGCGGTCGTAGTCGACGAAGCACTCGCGTGTGAGTGCGTCGTGGGCGGTCCGCCGCGCCAGCTTCAACACCTGGAAGTACCGCTGATAGACCGCAGTCTCCGAGAGCCGTCCGTGAAAGTCGGCCATCAGCGGCTCGTCTTCGGGGCGAATCGGGCGGATGGTCACCGCCTGGCCGCGCGCCGTGGTCCAGGCCGAAACGTACTGGACCGGAAACGGCCGAAAGACGGGCTTGGGAAGATCCGCCTCGTGGTTCTGGGATCCGTGGAGCGCGATGTGCGCGGCGACCGCAATGGCTCCTTCAGAGGTGACCAGGAGCGGATTGATGCGCACCCCGCGGATCTCCGGCTGTTCGACGACCAGTTGACTCAAGCGGACGAGCGAGGCCTCGATCGCGCCGAGGTTGACGGCGCCGCGCGAACCGAGCCGACGCAGCCCGTCGAAGATCGCGCTTCGTTCCAGCATCCGGCGAGCGAGCGTCGCATTGAGGGGCGGGAGGCCCACGACCCGGTCGCTCGAGAGATCCCGCAATCGGCCGCCGGCGCCGAACCACAAAACCGGGCCGAGTTCAGGATCCACCCGGCTGCCCATCTCGAGCTCATATCCACCGCTGGCCGGCGTCGGGAACGCGCCACCCGCCGCTCCGGCGCAGCCCTGCTCTTCGGGCCGCGGCTGGCAGCGAAGACCTCTGATGCCGTACAGGTCCAGCACTTCACTCGACTCGGCGTTGGAAAGGCTGTCACGCAGGGCCTGCCGCGCGCGCTGGATCAATTCACCAGCCTGCTGCCTGAGATCGCGATCGGCCGCGTCGGCGTGCAGCTCGGGGGTCTCGTAGATCGCCTCGAGGTCGTAGCTGTAACGCCACAGGTAGTTGAACGTGCGCGCGGCCGCGCCGATGGAGGGAAATATCGGCAAACACGCGCGGGAAAGCGCTTCCTGTTCCACGGGAACGGCAGGCGGACCGGACAGGCACAGCAGCACAGGCTTGTTGGGTATCTCCATCGTCCGCAGGCCTTCGAGCGCCCTGCCCGGATCCGCCATCGCCTGGGGCACGAGCACGAGCAGGAGTGCATCGTTATCGGGATCCCGCGCTGCCCTGTCCGCAGCCTGAAGAAACGGTTGGCTGGTGCCATCGCCCAGCACGTCGAGTGCCTGCGTGGCGGGACGCAGAGGGACGGCAATCGCAGGAGTGCCAGCGGGCTCGCCCTTCTGAGGAACGAGAGTGCCTGCGCCGACGACCTGGTCGGCAGCCAGCACGCCGGGGCCGCCGGCGTTCGTGACGATCGCCAGGCGTGGCCCCTTCGGACGCGGCTGTTTCGACAGCGCATCGGCGACGTGAAACAGGTCGTCGATGCTGTCCACCCGAATCACGCCCACGCGCCGAAGAGCCGCGTCGAACACCTCGTCGTCGCTCGCGCGGCAGGTCGCGTGCCAGACGAATGCCTGGGCGGCGGCATCGGTGCGGCCCGCTTTGGTGACGATGATGGGCTTCTGCAGTGCGACCGCGCGAGCCGCGGACAAAAACGAACGCATGTTCGCGATCGATTCCATGTGAATGAGAATCGCCCGCGTCGCCCAATCGCCGCCGAAGTAATCGATGAGATTGCCCCAGCCGACGTCAACCAGATCCCCGAGCGACACCAATGCGCTGAACCCGACGATGCCCTTGTGGCTCCAGTCGATGAGCGCGGTGGCCAGCGAGCCGCTCTGAGCCACGAACGCGACGTTGCCGGCGACCGGCATGGGCAGGCCGGGGCTGACGTTCAGGCCGAGCGACGGATTCATCAACGCGCAGCAGCCAGGACCGATGAGCTTCGTTCGGCTGTGGCGCAGCCGCTCGCGGACGAAGCGTTCGAAGCCGCGCCGACGCTCCGCGGTCCCGTCCAGCCTGGACGCCACCACCACGCCCTTGACTTCCGCGCGCGCGCACTGCTCGATCGCCTCGGGTAGCTCATCGCTCGGCGTGACCACGACGACCAGATCCACAGGGGCGGGGACGTCTTCGATGTCGCGGTAGACAGCGACCCCGAGCGGGTTGCCGTGCGGGCGGGAACCTACGACGACGAGTGAACCCTCGAACCCACCCGACGTGAGAGCGGCGAGCGTCTTGTGGCCCAGGGTGTCCGGCTCGGCTGTGGGGCCAATTACTGCGACCGTCTTCGGGTGGAAGATTGCGTGGAGAGCACCGACGTCTCCGAAGGCGTCGTGGGCCATGGAGTAGAACCTCAGCAGCGACGGAGTATACATGCACGTGCCACGCCGCGAATCAACGCGTCGCGGCGGCGGTGCGTGCAGGTGAGCGCCATCGGAAAGACTCTTGATGGCCTTCGGCAGCAGAAGACTCACCCGCGGCGTGGGCGCATCGGACTCAACTTTCGCGCAACGCGCTCGCAGGATCCAGATGTGCGGCCCGCCGTGCGGGAAGGTAGCTCGCCACGACCGAGCTGAGCCCGAGTACGAGCACGACGGCCGCGATCGTCAGCGGGTCCAGCAGGCTCACGCCGAACAGCTGCTCCTGGATAATCCGGCCGAGAGCCACGGCACCGGCGAGACCGAGGACAGCGCCGGCAGCGGCGAGCGTCACGGCACGTCCCACGATCATGCGCAGCATATCGCCGGCGCGCGCGCCCAGCGCCATGCGGATACTGATTTCGCGCGTGCGCTGCGCCACGGTATAGCTCATCACCCCGAAGACTCCCGTAGCGGCCAACGCGAGCGCGATGCCCGCAAACAACGTGAGGAGTTCGGTATAGAACCGGGGCCGCGCCACCGAGCGCGTGACGAGCTGCTCGAGCGGTGTGAAATCGGCAGTCGCGAGGTTGGAATCGAGCCGGCGGATTTCTGCCCGAATGGCCGACGCCAGCGCGAGAGGATCGCCGGCTGTACGAACGACGAACCAGACCGACCGCGAAGTGACCTGTGCGTAAGGTGCGAAGAGCTGCGGCTGCGCGGACTGGCCGGGGTCGTGCTGCAGCAGGTCGGCCACGACCCCCACGATCTCCCTCGTGCTGTCCCCGACGACGACGCGTCGGCCGAGTGGATCCCTGTCAGGAAACCACCGTCGTACCGCGGCTTCGTTGATTATCGCGACTGGCGGCGCCTCGCCGCGATCGCCATCCGTGAACAGCCGGCCGCGAACCAGCGGTGTGCCGATCGCACGGAAGTAGTCGGGCGTGATGCTGGCAATCGCAATTTCCTGGTTGACGTCGGGCGGGGGCGGTGGAGCGCCCTCCACGTTGAAGTTCCAGATGGTGCCGAGCCCGCTCAGAGGCAGCACGGTCGTGCCGGCGACGGACCTCACCCCGGGCAGGGCGCGGACACCCTGCTCGAGCTGCATGACGCGTGCGAGAATCTGCTGGCGCCGCTGGTACTCGTCGAAGCTGAGACGGAACGTCATACCCTCGTCGGTGCGGAAGCCCGCCTCGACGCGGGTGAGCTGAATGAAGCTGCGGATCAGCAGACCCGCACCTGTCAGCAGGACGACGGCGAGGGCCATCTCCACGACGACGAGCGCCGCGCGAACCCGGTGGCCGGCGCCGCCGGTGCCGGAGCGGCCGCCCTCCTGCAAGGCCCGCGTGAGCCTGCCGCCGGTGGCCAGTAGTGCGGGAACGACCCCGAAGACGACACTCGTGGCGAGCGACGTCCCCAGCGTGAACAACACGACCGGCCCGCTGACGTCTATCTGATCGAGACGAGGAATGTCCGCCGGCCGTGCGGCAACCAGCATTCGAGTGCCCCCATACGCGACGGCAAGGCCAATGGCGCCTCCCGCGAGGCCCAGCAAGGCCGATTCTGTGAGTAGCTGCCGCAGCAACCGCCCGCGGCCTGCGCCGAGCGCCGCACGAACCGCCAGTTCTGCGTGACGTGCCGCAGAACGCGCCAGCAGGAGGTTGGCGACGTTGGCGCAAGCGACGAGCAGAACGAATCCAACAGCTCCCATGAGCACCAGAAGCGGAGTCTGCACGTCACCCACGACGAGTTGGCGGAGCCCGATGGCATTGAACGTCAGATCGCGGTTGGTCTCCGGAAACACGCGCTGCAGGAGACTCCCGATTCGCCGCAGGTCGGCATCGATCTGTCCGGCGTCGGTATCCGGCCGCGCCCGCCCTATCACAGCGAGGTATTCGGAGCGGCGGGCCGTTGCAGTCGTCGAGCTGAACGCTTCGTCGTATTGCAGCGGAACGTAGAGGTCCGCTTCGGCCGTCAGCCTCGCCCCCGGCGCCAGCACGCCGACAATGGTGTAGGACCTGCCGGACGCGGTAATCGAGCGGCCCAGCACTTCCGTATCCCGGCCGAACATGCGCAGCCAGAATCCGTGATCCAGGACCGCGACCGCCCCGCGATTCGGCTGATGTTCTTCCCGAAGGAATCCTCGCCCCAGGACCAGGTCCAGGCCGAGCTGCTCGAACAAACCGTCGCTGACCCGGGTTCCGCGCACCTCCCTGGGCTCTCCCGCTCCCAGCATCGTCATGGTCCCGGTGGAGTACGCCTCGAGGCTCTCAAACACCTGGCTCCCTTCGCGTACGCTCATGAAATCCGGCGAGGACAGCGCCGCGTACGCAGTGCCGTCCGGATAGAGCATGCGGACTCGGTACAGCTGCCCGGCGTTGCGAAACGGCAGCGACCGGAGCAGCACGCCGTGGACGACGCTGAAGATCGCGCTGGTCGCGCCGATGCCGAGCGTGAGCGTGGCCACGGCAATCGCGGTGAATCCGGGCGTACGGCGCAGCATCCGCAGGGAGTATCCGACATCCTGTCGCAGCTCCATCACGTGCTCCTTACGCAACATCGTTCTCCCACCGGCCTGAAGCGGACCGGCATCAATTGACGGCTGTTACCGCACAGGTATCTCATCGACCGACGCCGACGTGATCGTCAGCGACTTCGTGCCCGCCGGATCCGCAGGTGAGAGCATCACCGTCACGACGGTCCACGTCCCTGGCGCCAGCACATCTGCAAACACCCCCGTGCCCTTTCCTTTGTCCCACACGAACGACAGCGTGAAGCCCTTGTACGTCATCGAGTGCGGATTGCCGATACTGAGGTGCACACGCAGGCCATTCCCGACCTCTTCGACACCTGCCACTGCCATCAGAAGGGTGCCGCCGTTGGTCCTCACGGGGAAGTAGACACGCTCGGCGAGCGGCAGGACTGCGGTCCGGTCCGAGTCGGCCATGAGATTCCTGACCTGGCCCCGGAGAGACTCGACATCCTTCTGCAATGTGGCGACGGTGGCCGTCGATTGCGCTGATTCCCGCGTCCACTGCCTGGCGATCAGCCCGGTGATGGCGGCGACTGCCACAAACGTGAGCAGGATCCCGACCACGAGCAGCGCAAGGCCTGGCGTTCTGGCAGACGATGACGTCGGCGGCTGAGGCTCTGGTATGTCCATGAAGTGAACCCGCTACTTCGCGCAACAGATCTCACGATTCAAGGGGGGACGCTCACTTGGACATCAGCGTCATCGCCCCGACCACCATCGCCTCGACGCCGGCCTTGATCGAAGGTTCGGGTTCGATCGTGAAGAGCGGCGAGTGGTGCGAGGGCGCCGAGTTCCGTTCCGCCTCCGGCGTGCCGCCCACGCTGAAATAGACGCCCTTCACGCCGAGCTCCGGCGCGACGAAGTAGGCGAAGTCTTCGGCGCCCATGCCTTCGCGCGGTTGCTCGATGATGGTTCGGTCGCCGAAGTGCTCGACGAAGACCGCCTTGATCCGTTGAGCGGTCGGCTCATCGTTGATGGTGGGCGGCGTCGTCTCCGTCGTCGACCGCACGACTGTCGGGAGCTTGTCCTCCGGAACGCCGAGGGAGCGGGCCACACCGGCCGCTACGCGGTCGATGCCGTCGAGCAGGATCTTCCTGGTCGCGGAGCTGTCGGAGCGCACCGTCAGCTGCAGGTCCACGCGGTCGCCGATGATGTTGTGCTTGCTGCCGCCATGGATGGCGCCCACGGTGATCACGCCGGGCTCGAGCGGATTGATCGTCCGGCTCACGACGGATTGCAGCGACACGACGATCTGCGCGGCGACGAGCACCGGGTCGACGCCCTGGTGCGGGGAGGCGCCGTGAGTCCCGATCCCGTGCACCGTGATATCGACGCTATCCGAGCTGGAGCCGACGATGCCGAGCGGCACCTCGATCTTGCCTGACGGATGATCGGCCGACACGTGGAACGCGAGCGCATACTCGGGCTTGGGGAAGCGCTTGTACAGTCCATCGGCGAGCATCGCGCGGGCGCCGGAGATCCGCTCCTCGGCGGGTTGACCGATCAGCACGAGCGTGCCGGACCACTCGTTGCGGCGGGCTGCCATCTGCCGCGCCGTGCCGACGAGCGCCGTGATGTGCACGTCGTGGCCGCAGGCGTGCATCACGGGCTGCTCGCTGCCGGTGCTGTCGGTCTGCCGCGCCTTCGATGCATACGGCAGCCCCGATTTCTCTTCGACCGGCAAGCCGTCCATGTCGGCCCGCAGCATGACCGTGGGTCCCCCGCCGTTGGCGAGCACGCCGACCACACCCGTGCCGCCCACCCCTTCGGTGACTTCATAGCCGAGCGAGCGAAGCTCCTTTGCCAGCCGCCTGGCAGTCTCGAACTCACGATTCGACAGCTCCGGGTTCGCGTGGAAGTGCAGGAACAGATCCTTGAGGTTGGCTTCGTAGTCGGACGCGATGGCCTGGCGCAGGTTCTCCGCGGCGTCGATGGGAGAAGCAAGCATGAACATCGCGAGCATCACGTATGACAGGGGGGAACGCTGCTTCATTGTCTCGCACCTCTTTGGAGGATTCTCTGCCACGACTTCCGCGCATCCGTACCCGTTGGATTATGACGCGACGAAGTACTGTATGGTTAGATAAGCCAATCGAGCAAGGGTTCCGGTCACCCCGACTGGAAACAGGCTTCAAGCTGACTCGCGCGTCAAACACACAGCTGGTACTGGCTGCCGTGCCCGATCCGTCCGCCTATCCCAACAGCTTGAGCGCTCGTGGCAGCTCGGGTTCCGCAACGGCAATCACGGCGGCCGTGGTCC
>DASTBU010000010.1:0-8247 GCA_035711845.1 Vicinamibacterales bacterium | reverse complement strand
GCCGCCGCCCCCGACGGCGCCGCCGCCGCTCGCGCTACGCGCGTCCGGAATGAAAAGCAAGGGCGAAGGCTGAAGTTGGAAGGCTGAAGTAGCCACTACACCACCCTTCGCCAACTTCAGCCTTCAACCTTCAACCTTCAGCATTCAGCCTTCAGCATTCTAATGGGTCCACCGCAGCCCAACGCGTGCGGTGCGCGGAATCCCGATCGTCCGGATGGGGGTGCGGCCGACGTCCTGCTCCTGGTCGAGCATGTTCTCCACGGCTGCAAAGAGCTCGATCGTCCGCCTCACCCGCCAGGCGGCGCGCCCGTTGAACATCGACGACGAATCGAGGGGAAACTCATTGCGGTCGTCGTCGAATTGCTCTCCGATGAACTGCCAGTCGAGCGAGAGCGACGCGCGGGTCCACGTGCCCTGCACGCCCGCTGACACCTGCCATTCCGGGACCTGCGGCACGCGGAGGCCGTCGAGGCCGGCGCCCCCCGTGAACACGGAATCGATCCAGGCGGCCGACGCCGTGAACGAGAAGTGACGCGTGGGCCGCACGTCCGCCTCCACTTCCACGCCGGCCGACCTGATGCGCCCGGCGTTCTGACGTTGACGCACGATCAGAGAGGGATTCGACTCCAGCGTGACGTTGACGATGGCGTCGGTCAGGCGGGTCCAGAATGCGGCGAGACGCACCGCCGTCGGACCGCGGCGGGCGAAGAGCGCGCCCTCGAGTCCGAGCGACTCTTCGGGTCCCAGCTCGTCGTTCTCGTTCGTGATGACGTTCCCAACCCGGAACGGGCGGTACAACTCGTTGATCGTCGGCGCGCGGTAGGCCCGGTGGATCGCGGTGCGAAGCGACATCTCGTCGGTGAGCTTCCATGCAACCGACGCCCTCGGCAAGACCCGCCAGAGTGTCCGATCGTCCCCGGCATCGCGCCGCTCGGATTGCCACGCTTCAGTCCTCACGCCAAGCCCGACGGTCAGCCGGTCGTAGGGTTGGAGAGACCCTTGAATCGAGGCCGCCCCGGTTCGCTGGCGCGCCGGTGTGAGCGTCATCTCCCCGGAAACCGGTCCCTGAAAGAGATCCGCGTCCACCTGCCTCATCGTCAAGCTGACGAGCGCTCCGTAGCGATCCCCTCCGCGAATCCACTCCAGCCCGGCTCCCGAGGATGCCACGTCCACGTGCTGGACGGTGGTGGGCCGTTCGGACGCCCTGTCTGCCGAGACGGCGCTGAAGGTCTGGTCGTAGTCCTGCGACGTCCGCGAGGCGTGAAACGCCCAGGCGCCTCCCCACGCAGCGCCCCTCGCGCTGCCCGTGACGTGGCGGACGATCGTCGCATTCGACTGGAACGGTGTGCCGTTTCCCCGATCCTCGGTGAAGTAGCTTCCTCTGATCCCGAGGTCGATTCCGGCAATCGGCGCCGACAGGCTCGCCGCCCCGCTGGTGTACTCGGCGAACGCCGGAACGTCGATCGACCCACGGGATTCCGGTGCGACGACGATGAAACCATCCGAGGTGGATGTTTCCAGCGCGCCGAGCAGCGTCCACTCGGCAAATTCCCGACCGCCGTACGCGGAGAGGCGCGCGGTACCGTGGGAGCCTCCGTCGAGCCAGAGCCTGGCGCCGGCGCTGTTCGACGTGCTGATCCTGATTGCGCCTCCGAGCGCGTCGCTCCCGTGCAAATCGCTCGAGCCGCCCCTTGCCACCTCGATGCGATCGATCGCGGCGGCCGGGATACGATCCCAGTAGACCCAGCCCCCGAACGGATCGTTCAGCGAAACGCCGTCGGCGAACACTGCGGTCCGGCTTGCACCCGACGCCGCCAGACCCCGCAGCGTCACGCCCTGCGTCGTCGGGTTGGCCACGCGGGAGGAAGAGCGCCTGAACAGGCTGAAACCGGGGATCGAGCGTAGCTGATCGTCGATCGTCAGGGCCGCGGACGAGGCCAGCGATTCGCGGTCCACCACAGTTGCGCTCACGGGTGTCGTGACACGCAGGAGATCGGTGGTTGCAGAGACGGTGATCGTCTCCGTGATGCCTCGTGGGGACAACCGAATCTCGACGGGAAGGGCGTCGGTGCCGCGCAATCGCACTGTCGAGTCGGCAAAGCCCTGCGCCGAGACGACCAGCAGGAGTGACGCACCCACCGGCGCATGCAGGACAAATGTCCCGTCGGACCGGCTCATGGTCTCGACTTCTGGATGCCCGGCCGGATGCGCGATCACCGTCGCGCCAGCTACAGGTACGCCGGATGGGGTAACGATCGTGCCGGCGATGGGCCGAACGTCACCAGGGATTTGCAGTGCAATCAGGAGCAGGGTGGCGGCCACCACGTCTGAAGCCTATCAGAAGGCGCAACCGCCGCTCAGGATCCGGGCTCCGCGACAAAACGGTAACCGACGCCCCTCACCGTGAGCAGATGTTTCGGCTTCGAGGGCTCGTCTTCGATGTAGCGGCGGAGGCGGACGATGAAATTGTCGATGGCCCTGGTGTCGGTGTCCTCCCTGACCGCCCACACGTCCTCCAGCATGGCCTTGCGCGACACGGCCTTGCCCTCGTGGTCGATCAGGTATCGCAGCAGGTTGGTCTCCATCAGCGTGAGCGGATGCCTCGTGTCGGCGACTTGCAGCTCGAGCGTGTCGAAGTCGATGGTCTTGCCCGCAAAGGTGTATCGGTCGGTTGCGCGCCGGAGCCAGCGCGTCCGCCTGAGCAGGCCGTCGATGCGCGCGATGAGGATCGCAAGCTCGGTGGGCTTGGGAAGGTAATCGTCCGCACCGGCGGCGAAGCCCTTCAATACATCCTCCGGCCGTCCTCTTGCCGTCAGGATGAGGACGGGGACGAACTGCCGGGCCGCGCGCAATTCCGAGACGACGGCGAAGCCGTCCTTGCCCGGAAGCATCACGTCGAGCACCACGAGATCGAAGTGGACGCTGTCGGGGCCGATGAGGAGATCGAGCGCCGCCTCGCCGGTCTCGACATGCTTGACGAGGTAGGCCTCGGCTTCGAGGTTGAAGCGCAGCACCCCGGCCAGGTGTTGCTCGTCTTCGACGATCAGGACCTTGGGCGCGCTCCCGTTCACGCAGCCGACACCTTTGGCAGGAGCAGGGTGAACGTACTGCCTCGTCCGGGGCCCTCGCTTTCGGCGAACGCCCGCCCGCCGTGCTTCCTGGCGACGGACCGCACGATGAACAGGCCGAGGCCGCTTCCCTTCGCGCGCAGCGCGACGCCGGCCGGAATGCGGTAGAAGCGGCGGAAGATCCGCTTCAGCTCGGCCGGCGAGATGCCCACCCCCTGATCTCTCACACGAACGGCGAGCCGGTTGCCGTCCATGTCCTCGATCGAGACCCGGACGTGCACGTCCCCGAGAGAGTACTTCACGGCGTTGTCGATCAAGTTGAGGAGCGCCGCCCGGAGCTCTTCGGGATCGCCAAGTACCAGGGGTTTGGCCTCGCGGGTTCGCAGTTCGAACGAGAGCGCCGCCTCGTCGAGGTGAAACCTGGTACGGGACAGATCGACGCATTCGTGCGTGATCTCGCCCAGATCGATAGTCGTGCGCGCCGCCCGGCGCCAGCGCGAGACTGCGCTGCCGGCCCGCAACACCTGATCGATGGTCTGGAGCAGCCGGTCGCTGTCCTCGAGCATGATCCGATAGAACTCGCGGCGCTTCCCCTCATCCAGCTCGCGTGTCTGAAGGGTCTGGAGGTACAGCCGTATGGAAGCCACGGGCGTCTTCAGCTCGTGGGTGACGGCGTTGATGAAGGAGTCGTGCTGTTCGTTCCTGCGGATCTCGCGGACGAGGAAGATGGTGTTGAGCACCATGCCCGCGATGATGAGCGGAAAGAAGATGATCCCCAGCACGGTGAGAACGCTGAGGCGCCAGTTGAGGATCACCCAGCTGATGTTCAGCGTCACCGCAAGGGCGACGAGGCAGATGCCAAGGACCGTGAAGAAGATGACCGATCGGCGCCGGCCGCTGATCATTCCAGAAGAATAACCCAGTGGACCGCCTGACCGGAGGCAGGCGCGCTCCCGCACGGCCGGAACTACGCGGCCTCCTCCTCGGGGAGGCGCGTCACCCTGGCGACCTTCAGGTCCTTGACGATCCCGACGGTGTTCAGCATCTTCAGCGTGATCCAGCTGATGTCGAACTCGTACCAGGCCAGACCGTGGCGGGCCGACACCGGGTGGGCATGATGGTTGTTGTGCCAGCCTTCGCCGAAAGTCAGCAGCGCAACCCACCAGCTGTTGCGCGAATCATCGCGTGTGGCGAAGCGCCGGCTCCCCCACATATGGGTCGCGGAGTTGACGAGCCAGGTGGCGTGAAGGCCGACGACGACGCGAAGGAAGACTCCCCAGAAGACGAGCGGCCACCCGCCGATGGCGAGCAGGATGAAGCCGAGGAGCGTGAGCGGCACGAAATGGTAGGTATTGAGCCAGCGGTAGAACGGGTCGGCGCCAAGGTCCGGCGCGTACTTCGACATCACAGCGGTGTTGTTGTGGTGCGAATCGCCGAACAGAATCCAGCCCATGTGCGCCCAGAAGCCGCCGTCGCGCGGCGAGTGCGGATCGCCGTCCTGGTCGGAATTCTGGTGGTGCACGCGGTGCGTCGCCACCCAGAAAATCGGTCCGCCTTCGAGGGTCAGCGTGCCACAGATCGCCAGGAAGTATTCGAACGCTTTCGACGTCTTGAAGCCGCGGTGCGTATGCAACCGGTGATAGCCGAGGCTGATCCCGAAGCCTACGGCCATCCAGTGCAACGCGAAAGCGACCAGGACGTTGGTCCAGGTGGTGTAGAAGAATGCGGCCACTGCCCCGAGGTGGAAAAGCACCATGAAGACGGCGGTGATCCAGTTCAGTGTGGTCAGGGAATATGGCGTTTTGATGGCTTTGCGAAGTGTGGTCACGTGGCTCCTCGAGAAGTGGCCACGTCACAGTACCAAAATCGGCGAAGGCGGATTGTAAGACTTCTGTACCGGCGTCTCCGTCCCGTAAGATCTTGCCTGTGACGCAGTTAGGGTGCGGGAGTGTGAAGAGAGGGACTGGCACCTTAGGGGGACTGGCACCCTAAAGGGACTGGCACCCTAAGGGGACAGGCACCTTAAGGTGCCTGTCCCCGTACGCAGAATCTGCGGCGTCAGCCGTTCTGCTTTTCGAACGTGCGCATGAAGTCGACGAGCGAGTCCACGCCGGCCTCCGGAAACGCGTTGTAGATGGAGGCGCGGAGGCCTCCGACGGATCGATGTCCCTTCAGGCCGTCGAGCCCGGCGGCGGTCGCTTCCTTGACGAACTTCTTCTCCAGCTCCTCGCTCGGCAGCCTGAACGTCACGTTCATCCGCGAGCGGCTGTCCGGCTGCCCATGGCCCCGGTAGAAGCCCGTGCGGTCGATCTCGGCGTAGAGCTTGGCTGCCTTCCGCACGTTCGACTTCTCCATGGCCGCAAGCCCGCCTTCCTTCAACAGCCACTTCAGTACCAGCCGCATTACGTAGATCGCGAACACCGGCGGCGTGTTGTAGAGCGACTTGTTCTCCGCATGCACGCTGTACTGCATCATCGTCGGCAGCGTGGACGGAGAGCGCTTGACGATGTCGTCGCGAGCGATGACGAGGGTGACCCCTGCGGGAGCCAGGTTCTTCTGCGCACCGGCGTAAATCAACGCGTGCTTCGAAACCTGGATCGGCCGGCTGAAGATGTCTGAAGAGGCATCGGCAACCAGGGGAACATCGCCGACCTCAGGAGTGTAGTGCCACTCGGTGCCATAGATGGTGTTGTTGGTCGTGAAATGGACATACGCCGCGGCGGGATCGATCGTCAGCTCGTTCTGCTTCGGCACGCGGTTGAACTTGTCGGACTCCGTCGATCCGGCAATCTTGACGGTGCCGACCCGCTTCGCCTCCTTGACCGCCTTCTGCGACCAGACGCCGGTCACGATGTAGTCGGCCGACCCGCCCGGCGGAAGCAGGTTCATAGGGACCATGGAGAACTGCAGGCTGGCGCCTCCCTGCAGAAACAGGACGTGATAGTCCGAGGGAATGCCGGCGAGCGCGCGGAGGTCAGCCTCGCAGCCCTGGATGATCTCGTCGAATGCCTTGGACCGATGGCTGATCTCGAGGACGGACATCCCCACGCCAGGCAGGCTGACGAGGTCGCGCTGTGCCTCCTCCAGCACCTCGACTGGCAACACGGCCGGTCCGGCCGAAAAATTGAAGATGCGAGTGGCTGTTTGCATAAACGCGCCTTTCTGTGAGAGTCAGCTCACCAACCGGGGTCCGCCCCCCAGCGTCACAACTGCACCACCTGCAGATCCAGGACATCCTGGTTCCCGCTCTTGATGCTGTCGCACACCGACCGAGCGGGGGCCCCGTCGAGGTTGATGCGCGCGACTGCCGCCTCCGCTCCCTCGAACACGACGTTCTCGGTTTCCTGCACGTTGAGATCGGCTTCCCGCAGGTGATGGAAGACGTGGGCAAGCACGCCCGGACGATCCCGGTGACGCACGACCAGCATGTGGGTCGCCGGCGTCCGGCGGGCGAGATTCACGACGTTCGGAACATGTCCGGTGTCCTTGTAGTTGCGGACGATCCGGACGGTCTCGGCCGCAATCGCTTCCTGCGCCTGATCCGTGGACGCGCCGATATGGTGTGTGCCGTAGACGTTCGGCAGACGCAGCAGCTCGTCCTCGAGCTCGCCGGTCGATCCGCTCGGCTCGTTCGCGTAGACGTCGAGACCGACGCGCAGCCCCTTCTCGCGGACCGCCGCGGCCAGGGCTCCGTGATCCACCACCTCGCCGCGCGACGTATTGATGAAGAACGAACCCGGCTTCAAGTGCTTCAACAGATCCGCGCTGACCATGGCTTTCGTATCCGGAGCGAGCGCCAGGTGGACGCTGAGGATGTCCGCACTCGATGCGACGTCAGCCGGCGTTGGTGCGAGATCGACCCTGACCTGCCGCACCGCGCCTTCGATGCCGAGCTCACGAGCCTCGGCTTCACTCATCGGCCGCTGCTGGCCTGCAAATCGCCTGCTCCAGACAATCACGTCGAGGCCGAACCCCGCCGCGCGCCTGACCATCTCCTGGCCGATGCTCCCGATGCCCAGCAACCCGAGCGTTCTGCCGTAAAGTCCGCGGGCCTTCGAGTACTCCTTCTTGTTCCATTTCCCGGCACGCAACTCTGCGACGTTGTCCGGAACGCGGCGATCCAGCGCCAGGATCAACGCGAAGGCGAGCTCGGCGACGGCGATTGCGTTCTTGCCCGGACAATTCGACACGTAGATGCCGCGCGTCGACGCACCGGCGACGTCTATCGTGTTGTAGCCGGCACCCGCCCTGACGATCAACGCGAGCCGGCCGGCGTCCAGCATCGGGGTCGTGACCCTGGTGCCCCGCACCACGAGGACTTCCGCACCGGTGGTGCGAATGGCCTCCGTCAACGCATCGTCCTTCAGCTCGGGCTCGTACAGCACGTCGCAGCCCGCGCCCTTCAGGCCCTCGATACCGCTCTTCTCGAACTTGTCAGCGACCAGCACTTTCATGGGTTCAGCTCTCGGCTATCAGCTGTCAGCCTAGATCAGATGCACGAGCAGGCCGTCGCGAAGCTTCGGCTCGAACCACGTCGACTTGGGCGGCATGATGCCTCCCGAATCGGAGATGGCCATCAGGTCGCCGACCGTGACCGGGAACATCGAAAAGGCGACCGCCGCCCGCCCGGAGCTGACCGCCTCTTCGAGCGCCTTCGTACCGCGCGCGCCGCCGACGAAATCAATTCGCTTGTCGGTGCGGACGTCGCCAATCTTCAGCACGCGCTCGAGCACGTGCCGCTGGAGCAAGGCGACGTCGAGGCTGCTGGCGCGCGACCCGTCCTCCGGCTCGGCGCCGGCCAGGTCGATGACGTACCACCTTCCGGCGAGATACATCGAGACGTCGCCCTTCCGCGCCGGGGCCGGTTGGCCGTCCCGCACCGTGAATCTCTCACGAAGGGCCGACAAGAGCCCGTCCGGCGTGGCGCCAGCCAGATCCTTCACGATCCGGTTGTAGGCCAGGATCTGCACCTGATCATCCGGGAACGCAACGGCAATGAACGTGCTCGAGTCGGCCGCATCCCCAGTGCCACCGAGGCGTCCGCGCAGCTGCGCGCGCGCGCGCGCGGCGCTCGCCGCGCGATGATGTCCATCGGCGATGTAGAGCGCCGGCATCCGAGCGAAAGCCGAAATGATCTTCGGGTCAACGTCGGCGCCGCCGCGCCACACGGTGTGCCGCA
>DASTBU010000009.1:0-32426 GCA_035711845.1 Vicinamibacterales bacterium | reverse complement strand
GAGGGTCATGTTAACCGTTCTGATTGAGTCTGTTGGCACGATCGAGGACGTCGCCCCAACGCCCGCCGGCAGCCGGCTCCTCGTCGCGACAGGACTCGCACCCGAACTGGCGCCCGGCGCCAGTCTGGCCGTCAATGGCGTGTGCCTGACCGTGGTTGCGGCCAATACCACCACGATACAGGCCGATGTGTCGCCGGAAACGATCCGCGTGAGCAGCCTGGGAGCGTTGGCGCCTGGCAGCCTCGTCAACCTCGAACGCCCGATGCGCGCCGACGCCCGCGTGGGCGGCCATTTCGTCCAGGGCCACGTGGACGCGACGGGCATGATTGAATCGCTGCGACAGGAAGGGGAGTCCTACTGGTTGACCGTGACGTACCCTCCCATGCTGGCGCCCTACATTGTCCGCAAGGGTTCAATCGCCGTGGACGGCATCAGCCTGACCGTCGCAGGGCTGGGAGATCGCCAATTCGATGTCCAGGTGATCCCTTACACGTTTCGCGAGACGAACCTCCAGGCCGCGCGCGCGACCGATGTCGTGAACATCGAGTGCGATATCCTTGGAAAGTATGTCGTGCGCGCGCTGGAATTGAGCACCAGCGAGCGCTGAGGCGACAGCGAAACAGGTAGAAGAGCACGATGAGCACTGCACGCGGGCGAGGCCGGAAGCCGAAATCACCGTTTGCGCCAATCGACCGCGCGATCGACGCCATCCGCAACGGCGAGATGATCATCGTCGTCGACGACGAGGATCGCGAGAACGAAGGCGATCTCACGATCGCGGCCGACAAGATCACGCCGGCGGCCATCAACTTCATGGCGAAGTACGGCCGCGGGCTGATCTGCGTGCCCATGACCGAGGCTCGAATAGCGGAGCTCGATCTGCCGCAGATGGTCGCGCAGAACACCGCGCGGTTCGACACCGCGTTCTGCGTCTCGATCGAAGCCAAGGGCGTCACGAGCACCGGGATCTCCGCGAGCGATCGCGCCGCAACCGTGCTGGTAGCGATCGATCCGGCCACGCGTCCCTCGGATCTGGCCAGGCCCGGACACATGTTCCCGCTGAAAGCGCGCAACGGCGGCGTCCTCGTCCGCGCCGGGCAGACGGAAGCGGCCGTCGACCTCGCCAGGATCGCCGGCCTGTACCCCGCCGGTGTCATCTGCGAAATCATGAACGACGATGGAACGATGGCGCGGGTGCCGGAGCTGACACGGTTCGCCAGGCGGCACAAGCTGCTGATGATCACCATCGCCGATCTGATTCAGTACCGGATGCGCACCGAGGCGCTCGTCCGCCGCGTCGCATCGGCCGCGTTGCCAACCGGCCACGGCGCTTTCACCGTAATCGCGTACGAAAGCCTCATCGACCATGAGACGCACATCGCGATGGTGAAAGGGGAGATCGGAGACGGCGAGCAGGTCCTCGTGCGCGTGCACTCCCGGTGCCTGACCGGTGACGTCTTCCATTCGGCGCGGTGCGACTGCGGTCCGCAGCTGGAGGCGGCATTGCAGCGCATCGCGGATGAGGGCCGAGGGGTGCTGTTGTATTTGAATCAGGAAGGGCGCGGCATCGGGCTCGCGAACAAGATCCGCGCCTACGAGCTGCAGGACCAGGGGTTCGACACGGTGGAGGCCAACGAACGTCTGGGGTTCAAGGCCGATCAGCGCGACTACGGCATCGGCGTCCAGATCCTGAAGGACCTGGGGGTCAAGTCAATGCGGCTGCTGTCGAACAATCCCCGCAAGCTGGTCGGGATCGAGGGCTACCACCTCTCGGTCTCGGAATGGCTGCCGCTCGAGATTGCCCCATCGGAACATACGCGGCGGTACCTGCAAACGAAGAAAGAAAAACTCGGCCACAAGCTCTCCTCGGTCTGAGATCCTGCCCGCAGCATGGAGGCACAGCGCGACGGCCGATCGGTGTCCCGCAGCGTGGTGCTGTTCGACGGCGTCTGCAATCTCTGCAATGCCACCGTCACGTTCGTCATCGCGCGCGACCCTTCGGGCCGGTTTCAATTTGCGACGCTCGGCTCGGATGCGGCCCGCGCACTACTGCGTGGCGCCGCGGCGCCCGAGACGCTACCCGACAGCATCGTCCTGGTCGATGAGCAGGGGGTCTTCACGCGCTCGACCGCCGCGCTGCGGATTGCCCGAAGGCTGAGCTTCCCCTGGCCGCTGGCGTATGCCTTCATTCTGATCCCGAGCGGTATACGCGACTGGCTCTACGATTGGATTGCCAGCCACCGATACCGGTGGTTCGGCCGCCGCGAAACCTGCATGGTGCCCACACCCGAGCTCCGAGCTCGCTTCCTGAACTAGGCGCTGTTCGCTCGATACCTGGCCCTTAACGCCGGGGCTCGGGACTCACGGAGGGGCTCGGGGCTCGGGACTCACTGAGGGACTCGGGGCTCGGGACTCGGGGCTGAGGGACTCGGGACTCGGGGCTGAGGGACTCGGGACTCAGGGACTCGGGACTGAGGGACTCGGGACTGAGGGACTCAGGGACTCGGGACCGAGGGGACCCAGGACCAGGGACCAGGACGAGGGACTTAGGACCGAGGGACTCAGGACCGAGGGACTCAGGACCGAGGGACTCAGGGACCCAGGGACCAAGGGCCCGGTTGTGCGTCCCGCAAACCTCTGGTAGGATAAGGGTTTGCACCTGAGCTGGTCACCGGTCGTAGCGTGCCTTCCAGCCGGTGGTCTTTCACTATGTTCGACTCACTGAGCACCCGCCTGCAGGACGTCTTCCGGTCGCTGCGTGGCGAAGGCCGTCTCACCGAGGAGACCGTCGAGGCCGCTCTGCGCGAGATCCGCCTGGCGCTGCTCGAGGCGGACGTCAACTTCAAGGTCGTCAAGGCGTTCATCGATCGCGTGCGCGATCGCGCCGTCGATCAGGAAGTCCTCAAAAGCCTTACGCCGGCGCAGCAGGTCGTCCGGATCGTCCGCGACGAGATGCTCGCGCTGTTCGGCGACACAGCGGGTGGCCTGCTCCCGTCGCAGGCGAGGCCTCGCGTCATCCTCCTTCTCGGTCTCCAGGGCTCGGGCAAGACCACCACCTCGGGCAAGCTGGGGCGCTGGCTCACCAAACAGGGTAGACATCCGCTGCTCGTCTCGACCGACGTGCGCAGGCCGGCCGCCATCGAACAGCTCTCGCTCGTCGCCAAGCAGGCGGGCGTCCGGGTGTACGATCCCGCCGGCGAGAAGGATCCGGTCCGCAGGGCGGCCGGAGCGCTCACCGAGGCGCGGAACAGCGGCTTCGACGTGGTCATCGTGGACACGGCCGGCCGACTGCACATCGACGACGAGCTGATGGACGAACTGCAGGCAATCAAGGCGGCCGTGCAGCCGTCGGATCTGCTGTACGTGGCGGATGCGATGACGGGGCAGGACGCGATCAAGAGCGCGGGCGAGTTCAATCGCCGAGTTGGCGTCACCGGCGTCGTCCTGACCAAGATGGACGGCGATGCGCGCGGTGGCGCCGCGTTGTCGGTCGTGGGCGTCGTGGGTGTTCCCATCGCTTTCGTCGGCAGCGGCGAACGATTGCAGGATCTGGAGCCCTTCCATCCCGACCGTGTGGTCTCGCGCGTGCTGGGCATGGGGGATGTGCTCTCGCTCATCGAGAAGGCCGAAGAGGCGGTGTCGGTCGAGGACGCCGAGAAGCTCGAGCGGAAGATCCGGACGGACGACTTCACGCTCGAGGACTTCCGGGACCAGCTGCGTACGATCAAGAAGATGGGCCCGCTCGAGCAGATTCTTGGGATGCTGCCCGGGATGGGCCAGTTGAAGCAGTTGGCGGCCAACCGCGAGGCGGTGGACGACAAGCAGCTCGCGCGCGTCGAGGCCATCATCAACTCGATGACGGCCAAAGAGCGACGCAATCACGCGTTGATCAACGGGAGCCGCCGCAAGCGGATCGCGAAGGGCAGCGGCACATCGGTCGAAGAGGTGAACCGGCTGTTGAAGCAGTTCGTGCAGATGAAGAAGATGCTCAAGCAGCTCGGTGGAATGGCGGGCCTCGGCAAGAAGCGCGGCGGGCTCGGGATGATGAAGTCGTTGATGCGATAGCTGGAAGCTGGGAGCTGAATTCAATGTTGGCAATTCGTTTGAGGCGGATGGGATCCAAGAAGCGGTCGTATTTCCGCGTGGTGGTGATGGACTCACGGACGGCGTGCGACAGCAGCTTCGTCGAGGTGCTCGGGCACTACAACCCGCGGTCGAAGCCGGAGTCGCTCGACATCAACCGCGAGCGGCTGGAGCACTGGATCAAGTCCGGCGCCCGGCCGTCTGACTCGGTGCGGACGCTCGTGGCGCGCATGCCGATCCCGGCGCCCGCAGCCGAACAGCCCGCGCCGTGAGCCGCGCCCGGGACGTCGTCGAGGTCGTGGCGCGATCGCTGGCGGACCATCCCGACGCGGTCCGGGTGATCGAGCGGCAGCATCGCGGCCAGACCCTCGTGGAGCTGTTCATGGCGCCGGGCGATCTCGGCCGCGTCATCGGACGGCAGGGGCGCACGGCAGCGGCCATGCGAACGCTCGTCAACGCCGCCGCGGAGCTGGAAGGCTCGAAGGCGACCCTCGAGTTCCGGGACGATGGGTGAGGATCTGCTGCTGGTCGGCCGGGTCGCGCGGGCGCACGGCAACCGCGGACAGGTCATCGTCAACCTCGAGACGGATTTCGCGGAGGAGCGCTTCAAAACAGGCGCGGTGCTCTTCGTTGGTGCTGGTGCCGAGCCCAGGCCACTGACGATCACCGCTGTCAGATTCCATCAGGGACGCCCCGTCATCGCGCTCGACGGCGTGCAGACGATGAACGAAGCCGAAGCGCTGGCCGGGGCCGATGTCTCGGTGCAGGCCGCATCGCTCGCGCCGCTGCCCGCGGGCACGTTCTATCGTCACGAGCTCGTGGGGTGCGAAGTGCGGGACCGCCAGGGCGCCCTGATTGGCCGTGTCATGGCGGTCGAGGGCCCGATGGATCGCAGCCATCTGGTCGTCGAGGGAGCGCAAGGAGAGGTGCTGATCCCGCTCGTCGCGGACATCTGCCCCGCGGTGGATCCGATCGCGCGGACGATTGTCGTGACGCCACCGGAAGGCCTTCTGGAGTTGAATCAGGCGGGGCGCCCGACCAGGTCGTGAGGTCATGAAGGTCGATCTGGTAACCATCTTTCCGAAGATGGTGGAGGCGCCGCTCGCTGAAGGCATCGTGGGGCGAGCCATTCAGCGGGGCGTGCTGGACCTCCGCGTGCACGACCTCCGGGACCACACGACCGATCGACACCGCTCGGTGGACGACGAGGCGTTCGGGGGCGGACCCGGCATGGTGATGACGCCCGGCCCGCTGTTCGAGGCTGTCGAAACCATCGAACGGGAGCGCGGTACTCCAGCGGCGGTGATCCTGACGTCGCCCGACGGCCGGCTGTTCACGCATCGTGAAGCAGCGCGGCTGGCGGCGCTCGGTCACATCGTCCTGCTCTGCGGCCGGTACGAAGGGGTCGACGCGCGGGTGCGGGAGCACCTCGCAACTGAGGAATTGTCGATTGGCGACTATGTCGTCTCGGGCGGGGAGCTTCCGGCGCTGGTGATCATCGATGCGGTGGCCCGTCTCGTGCCGGGCGTCGTTGGGGACGCGGAGTCGGTTGCGCGCGACACGTTCGCGCGCGGCATTCTCGACTTCCCGCAGTACACGCGGCCGGCGGACTTCAGAGGGATGAAGGTGCCACCGGTGTTGCTGTCGGGACATCATGCCGAGATCGAGCGGTGGCGCCGGCGTGAAGCCCTCGCGCGGACGGTGCGCGAGCGGCCGGAACTGCTGGACCCCGTGGCGCTGGACGCCGAGGACCGGAAGCTGCTGCAGGAATTGTTGGATCTACGAGAGAAGGGAGCGTCGTGATGAATGCGGTAGAAACCGTCGAGCGCGCGCAGATGACCGGGCGCCCGGCGATGAAGCCGGGCGATACCGTGCGCGTGCACGTGAAGGTCCGCGAAGGGGACAAGGAACGCATCCAGGTGTTCGAAGGCATGGTGATCGGCATGCACCGGGGCGGCGCACGCGCGACGTTCACCGTCCGGAAAGTGTCGTTCGGCCAGGGCGTCGAACGCATTTTTCCGCTGCACTCGCCGATCATCGATAAAATCGACGTGGTGCGGTCGGCGCGCGTCCGCCGCGCGAAGCTGTACTTCCTGCGCGACCTGAAGGGTAAGGCGGCACGGATGAAGGAACAGAAGCGGGCCACTCAGGCTGAAGGCTGAAGCTCGGAGGCGGCGGGGGAGCAGGCGAGTCGATGGTCAAGGTCAGGGCCTTCAGAACGCTCGAGAATGCCATCCGCCGGATGGGATTCAACTACGTCGCGGGCGTCGACGAGGTCGGCCGGGGATGCCTGGCAGGCCCGGTCGTGGCTGCAGCCGTCGTGCTTGCGCCCGATAAGTACGTTGCGCGCGTCTGCGACTCGAAGACCGTCACGGTGCTCGAGCGCACCCGGTTATACGAGCTCATCACCCGCAAGGCCATCGCCTGGGCGGTGGCGGCCGTCGAATGCGAAGAAATCGACCGCATCAACATTCATCAGGCCTCGCTCCGTGCCATGCAGCTGGCGGTCGAACGGCTGACGCCGTGTGCGGATTTCGTGCTGGTGGACGCCTTCCGGATACCGAATCTGAGGGTCCCGCAGCGCGCGATCGTGCATGGAGACAGCCGCTGCACCGCCATTGCGGCCGCTTCGATTGTGGGAAAGGTGACGCGGGACCGGTTGATGCTCGAGTTGCACGCCCGCGACCCGCGATACGGATTCGATAGGCACAAGGGCTATGCGACCAGGGATCACCTCATGGCGGTGTCGCAATATGGCTATTCCGACGTACATCGGCGGTCCTTCCGGCCGCCGTCCCTGTTCGACGGGATGGACTGACCTCATCCGGCGCGCCACCATGTCTCCGACGGCTGGAGAACCCGCTTGGCCTTCGACCGCGAAACCACGCTGAAAAAGGCGGAGAAGCTGCTTCGGCAGGGCCGCCTCGAGGGGGCCATCGCCGAATACATCAAGGTCGTCGAGGACCAGCCCAGCGACTGGAACAGCGCGAATGCGCTCGGCGATCTCTACGCCCGTGCCGGCCAGACCGACAAGGCTGTTTCCCAGTTCTCCCGGATCGCCGAGCATTTCTCGCGCGAGGGTTTCTATCAGAAGGCCGCCGCGCTCCTGAAGAAGATTCTCAAGATCAATCGCGACGACGAGGTCACCGAGATCCGCCTGGCGGAAGTCTCCGCGTTGCAGGGGCTGATGGCCGATGCCAAGGCACAGTTCACCACCGTGGCTGCCCGGCGACGGGCACGTGGAGACCGCCGGGGAGAAGCCGAGATCGTCGTGCGGCTCGGAGAGATCGATCCGGCAGACCTCGACGCACGGCGGAAAGCGGCGCGGGCGCTCGAAGACCTGGGCCGCATCGACGAAGCAGCCGTCCGCCACAAGGCGCTGCACGACGACCTCGCCGAAAAGGGCCGGTCGCCAGAAGCCCTGGAGGCGCTCCGGGAGTTCTCGCGCCTGAGGCCGTCGGATCCAGACGCACGCGGGGCGCTTGCGCGCGCAGCGCTCGAGGCCGGGGATGTCGAAGGCGCCCGCACGTTTCTCGGCGGGGACGCATCGGGCGACGATCCGGCGCTGCTGCTGGCGCTGGCCGAGGCGAATATCCGGTCGGGGAACGTCGCCGCGGCAATCGAGCTTCTCCCCCGTCTGGTCGCCGCCGGCGGCGATGCGCGCGACAAGCTGGTGGAGCTGGGATGGGCGGTACTGCCCCAGGACCCCGTCGCGGCCTTCGGTTGTATCGATGCCGCCGTCGATGCTGCGGTCGGCGTCTCGGAGTTCGAGAAAGCGACCGCGCTCCTGGAGCGCTTCCTGGACCAGGTGCCCCGGCACATCCCGGCGCTCCTGAAACTCGTCGAAGTGTGTGTAGACGGCGGGCTCGAATCCCGGATGTATGCGGCACAGGAGTCTCTGACCGATGCGTATCTGGACGCGGGGCAGGCAGCCGAGGCACGGGTCATCGCCGAGGATCTCGTGGCCCGTGAGCCCTGGGAGCAGGCCCACATCGAGCGGTTCCGGCGCGCGCTCGTGATGCTGCGCGTGCCGCATCCCGACGACGAGATTGCCGAACGGTTGAGCGGCCAGACGCCCTTCCTGGCCACCGATCCGTTCGTCGATCTGTCCGAAGCGTCGTCAACTGGGGCAGAGGCCGCGGCTGAAGGACCACCGGGCGCTGCCGGTGAACCGACCGGGGGGTCAATAAGCGAGAAGACAGCGGAGCCCGCGATCGGTCGCCAGTCCGCTCCGGCCGCGAGTCCCGGCGACGAGATCGATTTGACGTCCGTCCTCGGTAACCTGGAGGCTGCCGGCACGGCCGCGCGGCAGCCGCAGGAAGGCGGCCTCGACAGCGTCTTCAAACGCCTGCGCGAGACCGCCCAGGGCGATGTCGACTACTCGGCGCAGTACATGACGCTGGCACGCACCTACCTCGAAATGGGCATGATGGACGAGGCCGTCAACGCCTTGAAAACGGCCGCGCAGTCGCCGCGACTCAGGTTCGAGGCGGCCTCGACGCTCGGCCGGCTCCTGTTGGCCCAGGGCGACGGGCCGCAAGCGCTGCACTGGCTCGAGCGCGCCAACGAGGCGCCGGCGCCAGACGCTGACGCGGGCTGGGCTTTGCTGTACGATTTCGGCGTCGCGCTGGACGAGGCCGGAGACACGCCTCGCGCGTTGGCACTCTTTCTTGAACTCCAGGCTGACGCCGGCGACTACAGAGACGTTCCCTCCAGGATCGCTCGCCTGACGCGCGTGCAAACGGGAGGCTGACATCTCCTTCTTCACGCGACTTCTCTTCGCTGCCTACTTCCTTGAAGCTGGCCTCATCCTGGTCATCGCACCCTGGACGAACTTCTGGAATGCGAACCTCTTCATCGAGGCCTCTTCATCGCTCTACGGGACATTGGCGAGCCCTTTCGTGCGTGGGGCCGTCTCCGGAGTAGGCGCAGTCACGACGCTGGCAGGCATTGCGGAGCTCGCGACGGCCATCGTGGTCCGGTACCGCGACGAGCCTGCGGAGCCGAAAACCCAGTCGTGAGCGCGAGCACCGCGCCACGCCTCGCAAGGCCGCTGGTGGCCATGGTCACCGACAGAACGCGATACGGCGAGGTGAACGACGAGGCGGCGCTGCGGCACGTGCTCGAGGACGTCCGGCGCGCGGCTCGGGCGGGCGTGGACCTGATCCAGCTGCGCGAACGCAGGATCGCCGACCGGGACCTGCTCGGGCTGACGCGCCGCGTCGTGGCGGCTGTCGAGGGCACCGCCGCACGCGTACTGGTCAACGCCCGGGCGGACGTCGCCCTTGCCGCGGGGGCAGGCGGCGTGCACCTGCCGGCCTCGTCGATGCCGACGCCACGCATCAGGGCCATCCTGCCGCTGCGGTTTCTTCTGGGAAGATCTGTGCACGATCTCGACGAGGCGGTCGCGGTGGAGCAGCAGGGGGGCTGCGACTACCTGATTCTCGGAACGATATATCCGTCGTCGAGCAAGCCGCCCGGGCACCCGGCCGCCGGGGTGGACACGCTGGCACGTGTCTGCGCTGCAGTGCGGCTGCCCGTGCTGGCCATCGGCGGAATCGATCACGATCGTCTGGCGGAGGTCGCGGCAACCGGCGCCGCGGGCGTCGCCGCGATTGGCGTGTTCACGACACGGCCCGGCAGTGCGGTGGAGGGGCCAACGGCGGATATTGGAGCGTTTGTCGCGCGCGTGCGCGACCTGTTCGGTCCCCGGCCCGAACGCGCGCCAGGCGGCGGACGCCTGATCTCGCCAACCAGTCCGATCGACCATGATTGATACCGGCCACCGCTCACCACTGATCGATTTGTTCCGGCGCGGCGAGGTTGACCGTGACATCAGGCTGCTGGCGGCTGGCGGCGCGCTGGCGCCCCGCGCACATGACCAGCTGGTGCTCCTGGCGATGCTGGCGGAAGACGCCGACCCGCTGGTCGCCGCCCAAGCGAACGCGACGATCGGGAGCCTGCCGGCCGACATGGTGAGCGCGTTTCTCGCGAGGCCGGAGGTCTCGGCGGACCTCCGGAATTTCTTTCGCGCTCGCGGGGTCCTGCCCGCCACCACGCCGGCGTCCGATGCCTCGGACCCGCTCATCGATACGTTGGCGGAACTGCCGGCCGTGCCCGCTGGGGACGAGGAGACGCCCGAGGAGACGAGGATTCTCTCGTCGCTGCCGATACTGGATCGGATCAAGCTCGCGATGAAGGGGACCCGCGAGCAGCGCGCGCAGTTGATCCGCGACTCGAACCGGATGGTTGCCTCCGCCGTGCTGAGCAGCCCGAAGCTCACCGAGTCGGAAGTCGAGGCGTTCGCGAAGATGGCGAACGTCTCCGAGGAGGTGCTGCGCGTGATCGCGAGCAACCGCTCGTGGCTGAAGAACTACGGCGTGGCCCTCGGCCTGGCACGCAACCCGAAGACCCCGCCCGCCATTTCGATGCATCTGTTGCACCGGTTGAACGAACGGGACGTGAAGATCATCGGGACCGATCGAAACGTGCCCGAGGCGCTGCGCCTGGCCGCGCGCAAGATGGGCGTCAAGAAGCTGGGCTGAGCTCCACCGTCACCCTTCAGCCTTCAGCCTTCAGCCTTCTGACTTCAGCCTTCAGCCTTTCTTTTTGAATTCCTTGCGAAGGTCCGCCAGCCCCTGCATGTAGACCGTGGCGCGCTCGCGCTCTGCCTCGTCGGCCAGCGTCTTGAGCAGGACGATCGCTCGATCGAAATCGCGGAGGATTGTGGCGGGCGTCGTGCTGAAGTATAGCTCGCGAATTTCCGCAATCGGGTCGCGTCTTCCGCCGCTCATCGCGTACCTCGACGCCGCGCTCCGACCACGGCCTCGCCGGCCAGTGGTGCAAGCGGTCCAATGAAGGTCAGCGTCATCTGGAAGTCCTCCTGCGCAACGCGGCCCTGAACTCGTTCACCGGCCTGGTATTCAGCACGTCATCGGGCGTCAACCAGGCCCGGCGCGCCACGGTCACGCCCCATCGCAGGACGCCGAGGCCGGCGGGGGAGTGTGCGTCGGAATCGATGATCAGCTTCACGCCGCGGTCGCGAGCCAGCCTCGCGTGATGCTCGTCGAAATCCAGCCTCTCGATCAGGCTGTTGATCTCGAGCGCGACGCCCGCCCTCGCGGCCGCGGCGATCACGCGCTCAACGTCGAGCTTGTATCCGTCGCGCTTGAGGAGCAGGCGGCCGGTCGGATGGGCGATCACATCCACCCAGGGGCAGGCGATGGCGCGAAGGATGCGGTCGGTCATCTGCGCCTCGTCCTGATTGAACGCGGAGTGCACCGACGCGATCACGATGTCGAGCTGTGCGAGACAGTCCTCCGCCAGATCCATCCGTCCGTCGGGGAGGATGTCGCACTCGATGCCCGCGAGGACCGTGATGCCATCGATTCGATCGTTGAGCTCGCGAATGCGCTTCGCGTGGTCCAGCGTCGCACGCTCGTCCAGCCCGCCGGCCATCGAGAGCGCGCGGCTATGGTCGGTGATGGCGATGTAGCCGAGCCCCGCGTCGCGGGCAGAGAGCGCCATGGTCTCGGCGTCGGCCCGGCCGTCGGTGACGGTTGTGTGCATGTGGAGATCGCCGCGCAGATCGCTCAGGCTGACGAGCCGTGGCAGCGCCCGCTGCTCGGCAGCGAGGATCTCGCCGCGGTTCTCACGCAACTCGGGAGGCACGAAGGCGAGCCCCAGCTGTTCGTACACTTCCTCCTCGCTCGGGCCGGCGACCGACGTACCGTCGTCGCGATACAGCCCGTACTCGTTCAGCTTGAGGCCGCGCTGGATGGCGCGGTCGCGCAGGGCGATGTTGTGAGCCTTCGAACCGGTGAAGTACTGGAGCGCGGCGCCGAGGCTCTCGCGCGGCACGGCCCGCAAATCGGCCTGGAATCCTCCCCAGAGCAGCACGCTCGACTTGGTTTCCCCCCGGGCGAGGACGCGCTCGACGAGCCTGTAGGACGTGAAGGCGGCCATCAGATCGGCCGATGCGCCCGCGGCAAGGATGTCGAGATCGCCGCACGTCTCACACCCGCGCCTGAGACTGCCCACCATGGAGATCGCCGCCTCGGGCGCGTGGTCGCGGAGCGCGTCGACGAGCGCTGCCGCCGTGTCGTGCGCCTCGGCGAGCAGGCGGCGTCCAGCGACCCGCGACCGTTCCTCGAGCGACCGGAGTATCTGCTGCTCCTTTCGGGCGCCCATGCCCTTCAGCCCGCGCAATCGTCTTTCGGCCGCCGCGCGCTGGAGATCGTCGAGCGTGCGGATGCCGAGCTCGCGGTACAGGAGCGCAACGGTCTTCGGCCCGATCCCCTGCACGTGCAGGAGATCGAGCACGGTCGGCGGAAACTCCTGAAGAAGATTCTGGTGATAGGCGATCGTCCCGGTTTCGATGGCCTCCGCGATCTTCGCGGCGAGATCCTTGCCGATCCCCGGGATGGCGAGACGCTCCTGCGGGGTCAGGTCCGCGATGCGTCCGGGCGTGTGCACGATCGTTTCGGCGGCGTTCCGGTACGCGCGGATCTTGAACGGATTCTCTCCCTTGATTTCGAGCAGGTCGCCGATTTCGGCGAGGATCCGGGCGATGGCGAGGTTGTCCACGGCCGCTTCGGTGGGCTCCGGCGTCTACGCGGCGACGCTCGTTTCGATTCTGAGTCCTTCGGTCTCCACGTGGAAGTCCAGCACGCGCGCGCCGGACGCGGTCAGCGCGCGGGCGATTGCAGGAGCGTTTTCAGGCGGGCCGATGCAGAAAAGGCACCCGCCGCCGCCCGCGCCGCACACCTTGCCGCTCCATGCACCGGCGGCTCGTGCCGCTGCGAGCATCTGGTCGATGGCCGGTGTAGTGACGCCCGACGCCAGGCCCTTGCGGTTCTCCCATTCTTCCGCCACCTGCCGACCGACTTCGATCCAGTCGCCGCGTTCGAGCGCGTCCCGCATGGCGGCCGCAATGTCGCGTATCCGTGCGAAGCACTGGTGCACCTGGCGGTCGCCGTCGATGTGGCGCTTGGTGACCTCCCAGTTGTTGATGCCCGAGTTCCGCGACGCGCCGGTGTAGGCCAACACGATCCGGCCGGTCAGCTCCGAGGGCTCGACGGGCAGCGCGATCCGGCGAACGCCGTCGACGTCCAGTTCGACGGCCGAGACGCCGCCGTAGTAGGCGGGGCGGTAATCCTGCACGCCGGTCGGCACGCCGATCGCCTGGGCCTCGACGTTCATCGCGATCTGCAGCAGGAGGTCGCTCGAGAGCTGCCTGTCGGTCCATGCAGAGAGCGCGCCGCAGACGGCGATGTTCAAGGCAGACGAGCCGGCGATTCCGGCCCCCATGGGCGATTCGGACCGCGTGTGCAGCTCGAGGCCTTCCACCTGGAAGTAGTGGAGCAGCCGGCCGAGCAGCCTCAGATCGTGATGGTCCTTGAGCTCGCTCCAGTGCGCCGCCTCGACGCGGCCGCCCGTATCGTTCGAGACAATCGCGATGCGGCGGTCGCGGCGCGGTCTGATGGAGCAGCGCGCGCGCAGGCTGATTGCGGCGTTGAGCGTCTGCGCGCCTTCGTGGAAGAGGTACAGCGGCCAGATGTCCATCGTGCCGCCAGCCAGATCGATGCGCGTGGGCGCGGAAGCCTCGATTTGCACGGAACTGCAATTATAGTCGACTCTCGTCGATCGCCAGGCGTCGCTCCGATGACTGACGACTGCCGACTGGGGACTCTGTTCTCTGGCATAATCAATCACACATGTCATCGAGGGATTTTCGCCGGCACGTCGGCCAGATTGCCATCGCAGGATTCGCCGGACACTCCATGCCGTCCGACCTCCGGCTGCTCGCCCGCGAGTTCGATCTCGGAGGCATCATCCTTTTCGCACGCAATGTCGAGGCGCCGGAGCAGGTGGCCGAGATCTCGCGCGAGGCGCAGTCGCTCGCCCGCGAATTGCCGCTGTGGGTGAGCGTCGATCAGGAGGGCGGGCGGGTCGCGCGGTTGAAGTCTCCGTTCACCGCCTGGCCCCCCATGGCCACGCTCGGCCGCAGCGGCGACGAGCGCCTCGCAGAGCGCTTCGGCCGGGCACTGGCCGCCGAGCTCAAGGCCGTCGGCATCTCGCTCGATTACACTCCCGTGCTGGACGTCCACACCAACCCGAGCAACCCGGTGATCGGCGATCGCGCACTCGCCGAGCGCGCCGAGGACGTGGCACGGCTGGGGCGGGCCATCATCATGGCCCTGGAGGCCGAGGGCATTGCCGCCTGCGGCAAGCACTTTCCGGGGCACGGCGACACCAGCACCGATTCGCATCACGAGCTGCCGCTCATCGAGCATCCGCCCGATCGGCTCTACGCGATCGAGCTCGTGCCGTTCCGGGCCGCCATCGAGGCGGGCGTCGCGTGCATCATGACCGCCCACATCCTGATCCCGGCGCTGGACGAGGAACGCCCGGCCACGCTGTCCCCGAGGATCGTGAACGGCCTCCTGAAAGGGGAGTTGGGCTACACGGGGCTCGTCGTGAGCGACGACCTCGAGATGCGTGCGATCAGCGAACGGTACGGCATTCCGGATGCAACGGTTGCGGCAATTACCGCCGGGTGCGATGCGGTGCTGATGTGCGGGGCGAGCCAGGAACAGCAGGTCGCCGCCCTTGAAGCCGTGATCCGCGCGGCGGAGGATGGAACGCTGCCGCTCGCGCGGCTCGAGGACGCGCTCGCCCGGCACCGCCGGGTGAAAGAGCGTTTTCTGGCCCCCGCCCATCCGCGGCCGCTCGCCGGCGCGGCGCTGCGCGCAGCCCTCGGCCGCGACGAGCACCAGGCAATCGCCGCGGAGATGGCCAGGTTTGCCTGAGACATCGGTGTCCCTGCGAAAGCCCCGAGCGCTCCAGCCCGGCGATCGCATCGCCGTCGTCGCGCCGGCGAGCCCGTTCGATCAGGCAGAGTTCGAGGCCGGCATCGCCGAACTGCGGCAGCTCGGGTTCGAGCCGGTCCATGACGATCGTGTGTTCGAGCGCCGGGCGTACGTCGCGGGCCCGCCGGAGGTCAGGGCGTCCGCCTGGCGCGATGCCTGGGCCGATGACACGGTCAGCGCGTTGATTGCCGTGCGGGGCGGCTACGGCAGCGTCCAGCTGCTGCCACTCCTCGGCGGGCTTGCCGTGTCGAACACGCCCAAGATCTTCATGGGGTACAGCGACACGACGTCGCTCTTGATCTGGCTGACCCTGCAGCAGGGTATCGTCTCGTTCCATGGTCCGATGCTCGAAGGCCGCTTCGCACGCGGACCGCTCGGCTATGACAGGGATACGTTCTCCCGCGTGGCCTGCCAGCCGTTGCCGGCTGGCGCGATCACGCATCCGTCGATGGAGCCGTTGAAGCACGGCGAAGCCGTGGGAATGCTGATCGGCGGGACCCTGACGCAACTGCTCGCATCGCTCGGAACACCCTACGCGTTCGATCCTCCCCAGGACCATGTCCTGTTCATCGACGAGGTGGCGGAGCGTCCGTACAGAATCGATCGGATGATCACTCAACTCAGGTTGAGCGGCATCCTGGCCCGCGCCTCCGCGCTCGTGTTCGGGGAGCTTCCGCGGTGTGACGAGCCCGGAGGGGACCCGGCCATCCGTTCGGTCATCGCGGATCTCGTGGCGGACTTTCCGGGGCCGGTGCTCTTCGGCCTGCCCTCGGGCCACACCACGGGCGCCACGCTGACGCTGCCGTTTGGCGTCGCGGCGCGAGTGGTGACGAACCCGTTCCCCGCACTGATCATCGAGGAGGCAGCGGTCTCATGAACACCGAAGGCGGAAGGCCGAAGCGATCGCCGGTAACTGGAAACTGGCAACTGGCAACTGGAAACTGACACCTGGTGTCATGACTCGCATTCATCTGATTGGCATCTGCGGAACGGCGATGGCGACGCTGGCCGCGCTGCTCAAGACCAAGGGATTCGACGTTCGCGGCTCGGACCAGGGCGTGTACCCGCCGATGAGCGACTTCCTGCGGGAGCAGGGGATCACGCTCCTCGAGGGATATCGCGCCGAGCACATCACGGCAGACCTCGACATGGTGGTCGTCGGCAACGCCATCTCGCGCGGGAACGCGGAGCTGGAAGAGGTGCTCGACCGGAAGATCCGCTACTGCTCCCTGCCCGAAGCGGTGCGCGACAACTTTCTGTGGGCATCCCGCTCGGTCGTGATTGCCGGCACGCACGGGAAAACCACCACCACCTCGCTGGCCGGCTGGGTCCTGACGCACGGCGGGAAGGATCCGAGCGTCCTCATCGGCGGCATCGCCGAGAACTTCGAGAGCAGCTACCGCATCGGGGGAGGCCGGGAGTTCGTCATCGAGGGGGATGAGTACGACAGCGCGTTCTTCGACAAGACCGCCAAGTTTCTCAAGTACCTTCCCGATATTGCGGTCGTGAGCAACATCGAGTACGACCACGCCGATATCTACGCCGACCTGGATGCCATCAGACTGGCCTTTCGCCGCTTCGTCAACCTCGTGCCGCGCCGCGGGTTGCTGCTGCTCGGAGCGGACAACCCGGATGCGCTGGCGCTCGGGACAATCGCGTTCTGCCGGGTCGAGACCTTCGGCCTCTCGGATGGCGCCGACTGGCAGGCCCACGATCTCCAGACAGGCCCTTCGTCGACCACCTTCAGCGTCCGCCGGAACGGAAATCCGATCGGCAGCTTCGAGGTGCCGCTCCTTGGCACCTACAATGTCAGGAACGCGCTGGCCGCGATGGCGGTGGGAGCTGCGGTCGGCGTGGAGACCGACACAATCGCCAGGGCCTTCAAGCTGTTCAAGGGGGTGCGCCGCCGCCTCGAGCACCGGGGGACCGAAGGCGGCGTCTCTGTGTATGACGACTTCGCGCATCACCCGACGGCCATCGCAGAAACACTCGCCGGCGTGCGCTCGGCTCATCCGACCCGGACGCTATGGGCCATCTTCGAGCCCCGCTCCGCCACGTCCTGCCGGCGGGTCTTCCAGTCGGAGTTCGCGCGCGCCTTCGAGAAGGCCGATCACGTGATTCTGCCCGCGGTGTTCCGGTCGAACCTGCCAGCGGATCAGCGCCTCTCGGCCGAACAGCTCGTGGCGGACTTGAAAGCCGCTGAGGTGGACGCGCGATACATCCCCCAGACGGAAGACATCGTCCGCACCATCCAGCGGGAGGCTCGCGAGGGGGACCTCGTGATCGTGATGTCCAACGGGGGCTTCGACAACATCCACCAACGGCTTCTCACGGCGCTCGCCGAGCGATCTGCGCGCTGATGTTCCGCTTCGATGTCGTTCCCGCCGGCGATTCCGCTCTGCACGTGCAACTGCCCGAACGGATCGATCCGCTCGAGAATGCCTGGTGTATCCGGCTGGCTCGATCGATCGAACAGCATCTTGGCAGCGCTGTTCGCGACGTCGTGGTCGGCTACTGTTCGGTGACAGCCTACTTCGAACCTCTGCTGACCGATCCGGCATGGCTCGAGGCGCGCATCCGCGAGATGGCCGAGGCGATCGAGGAGGTTGTAGACAGCACGGGCGGCGTCGTCGACGTGCCCGTCTGTTACGGCGGAGCATTCGGCCCGGACATCGGCGACATTGCGCGATTCGGCGGCTGTTCCGAGGCCGAGGTGATTGCGATCCACACAGCCGCGACGTATCGAGTCTATCTGGTCGGATTCGTTCCCGGGTTTCCGTATCTGGCCGAAGTCAACCGACGAATCGCCGCGCCCCGCCGAAGATCGCCGCGGACGGCGGTGCCGCCCGGCTCGGTGGCCATTGCGGGCGGACAGACCGGGATCTACCCGTCCTCAACACCCGGAGGCTGGAACATCATCGGACGAACGCCAGTGTTGCCCTACGATCCTTCTCGTATCGAACCGTTTCTCTTCAGGCCAGGGGACCGCGTGCGCTTCTTTGCCATCACGGCCGAGGAGTTTGCCCGGGCATCCTGAGCGCAGCGCACACATGGCGTCTCTCACCATCATCAGGCCCGGCTTGCTGACCACGGTGCAGGACCACGGAAGGTGGGGCCGGCAAGGCAGCGGCGTGCCCGTGGCGGGCCCCATGGATTCCTATTCGCATCGGCTGGCGAATGATCTCGTGGGAAACGAAGAGAGCGCCGCGGCGCTGGAAGTCACGCTGATCGGCCCCGAGCTGCAGGCGGACGCCGATCTCCTGTGCGCCGTCGCCGGCGCTCGTTTCCGGGTGACCGTGAACGGACGGGACGTGGTGATGCACCGCCCGTTCGAGGTCCCGGCTGGCGCGCGTCTGCGGTTCGGGGAGCGCAGCGCCGGAGCGCGCGCGAGCCTTGCGGTGCAGGGCGGCCTGGACGTCGAGACGCGGTTCGGCAGCCGGGCCACCAGCCTCATCAGTCAAATGGGCCCGTTCGGCGGGCGCGCGCTTGCCGCCGGGGACGTGCTGCCGGTAGGTTCGCCGCGGGGATTTTCGCCGAAACGCGCAGCAGACGATCGGGTCGTCCCGTTGGAGCTCCCTTCCGGGGGTGCGAGCCTCCGGGTGTTACGCGGCCCCCACGAATCGAGGTTCACGGCCCGGGCGTTCGAGACGCTCTTCGCCGGGCGGTATGTCGTCACGCCGCACTCGAACCGGATGGGCTATCGCCTGGACGGTCCGCCACTCGAGCACGCAGACGGCGCCGATGTTCTCTCCGATGCCACGCCGATCGGTTCCCTGCAGGTGCCGGCCTCTGGACAGCCGATTCTGCTGATGGCGGATCGCCAGACGACGGGCGGCTATCCCCGCATCGCGACGGTGATCAGCGCGGACATCCCGCTCGCCGGTCAACTCGCGCCTGGAGACTGGATCGCGTTCGCGCCTGGCGACCGCGCCGAAGCGATCGACGCGCTCAGGGAGCAACGCGCGCGCGTGGAAGGCCGCGGCCGATGAACGATCAGCTGGACAGGGAGTTCCGGGATACGCTCGGTAACGCGCGGGTGCTTCGGGATCTGGCGCTCGCACCGATGACCACGTTCCGCGTTGGAGGACGGGCGGATTGGTACGTGGAGGTGCGAGGGGCCGACGAGATCCGGCGCGTTCTGGCAATCGCGCGGCGCGCGGGCCTGCCGGTGTCGATGCTTGGGGGAGGCTCGAACGTGCTCGTCGCCGACAGCGGCGTGCGCGGGGTCGTGATGCGGCTGCGCGGCGGCGAGGTGAGTGCACCCGATCCCGCTCACGTGCGTGCCGACGCGGGCGTGACGATCAACGGGCTCGTACGTTGGACGATCGGCCGGGGTCTCTCCGGATTGGAAGCCTGGGCAGGCACGCCAGGGACCGTCGGCGGCGCCGTTCGCGGCAACGCGCACTTCCGGGGACGCCTGATCGGCGAGACAATCGACCGTGTCACGCTCGCATCTCCGGACGGCGACGTCCTCGACGTGCCGGCCAGCGAGATGGAATTCGGCTACGACTACAGCCGTGTTCAGCGTACCGGGGAGATTGTGGTGGACGCTCTCTTCCACGTTGGATCCGGCGATCCGGTCGCGCTGCGGGCGACGGCGCGCGAGTCCCTCGCGTACCGCAAGCAGACGCAACCGCTCGAGTCCGCAAGCGCAGGGTGTATCTTCCAGAACCCGGATCCCGCCAGGGACATCGTTCCTGCAGGTGTGCCGTGGTCGGCCGGGGCGCTCGTGGATCGCGCGGGCCTCAAGGGTGCACACGTGGGGAAGGCGATGGTCTCGACGACCCACGCCAACTTCATCATCAACCAGGGAGGCGCCTCGGCCGAAGAGATCCGCGAGCTGATCGAGTGTTGCAAGCGCGGGGTGCGCGAGCGGTTTGGCGTGCAGCTACGGGAAGAGATCGTCTATCTTGGCTTCGACCCGGCTTCGGACGGCCGGATGCCTGAGTGAAGTTCACCGATGGCCACACTTCGGATCGAGGGCGGTAAACGGCTGTCCGGCTGCGTCGCGGTGGAGGGGAACAAGAACTCCGCGCTTCCCCTGCTCGCCGCATGCCTGCTGACCGACGAAGACTGCGTCCTGACGAACGTGCCGAAGATTCGGGACGTCGAGGTCCTGGCCCAGCTGATGACGGGGCTCGGCGCGACAATCGATGGAATCGGCACCACGACCCTGCGGGTGAAGTGCCTGGACGTGACGACGGACAGGCCCGACCCGGCGCTCGTCGGCAAGCTCCGCGGATCGGTTCTGCTGCTCGGGCCACTGCTCGCGCGCAGGGGCTCCGCCCGGCTGGCGCCGCCCGGCGGAGACTTTCCGACGCGCCGGACGCTCTCCACGCACTTGCAGGCCCTGGCCGCCATGGGCGCGGTGCCGCTCGACGAGCCGGGCCATGCGCTGGAGGCGCCGTGGGGCCTTTCCGGCGCGTCGTTTTATCTCGACGAGGCCTCCGTGACCGGTACCGAGACGGCGCTTCTTGCCGCCGCTGCCGCGAAGGGCCACACCGAGATCCGCCACGCCGCGATGGAGCCTCATGTCGTCGAGCTCTGCCGGTTCCTGCGCGGGATGGGTGTCGGTATCGCGGGGGAGGGGACGTCAACCCTGCGCATCGACGCGCCGCAGAGGCTGCGCGGTACAAGCCATCGGCTGGACGGAGACTACGTCGAGGCGGGCAGCTGGGGAGTCGTCGCGGCCATCACCGGCGGCGAGATTGAGGTGACGGGAGCCCGCGCCGGAGACATGGAGGTCGTGGCCGCCCCGCTGCGAAAAATGGGACTCAAGTGTTCGTGGGACGACAACCGGTTCATCGTCGAACCCTCTGCGCTCGCGGCGGCCCGCCGGATCACAACTGGGCTCTGGCCTGGATTTCCGAGCGACATGATCAGCCTGGTGACCGTGCTCGCGACACAGGCCGACGGCAGGACGCTGGTGCACGACTGGATGTACGAGTTGCGCCTGTTCGCGCTCGAGCAGTTGAGCGGCATGGGGGCCGACCTCTTCCTGTGCGATCCGCATCGAATCATCGTGTCGGGAGCGTCGAGGCTGCGCGGAAAGCCCCTCGATACGCGGGACATCCGATCGGGGATGGCGCTCATCGCAGCCGCGCTCGCGGCCGACGGAGAGAGCCATGTCGGCCCGCTGGAAACAGTGGAACGCGGGTACGGTTCCCTCGTCGAGCGTCTGCAATCGCTCGGCGCGAATGTCGAGCGGATGGAATCCGCGGGTCACCCCTAGCCGCCGCCGCCAGGCTTTTTCGGCGGCGTGACAGGCACGACCTGACCCGGCAGGACCGGCAGGCCCGGAGCGGCGCTCGGTAGTGCGTACGGAAAGAAGGGGTTGAGTGGCTTCTGTTGGGGCTCGGTTGGCGGCTGCATCTCCGGCGGCAGATCGATCCGGTCGCGCGGGACCGCCAGCTGGGGAAGGTCCGCGCTCGGCGGCCCGGAGTCTCTTCCCAGCCGGAATGGACGCAGATCGCCTTCCGAGAGATCCAGCACGCGAACGATGTGCGGCGTCAGGGTCAGGATGATGTCCGTCTGACGGGACTCTTTCCGGTTGTTCGCGAACAGGCGTCCGATCAGGGGGATATCGCTCAACCCGGGGACACCTTCCAGCACCGTCCGTTCTTCGTCCGTGATGAGGCCGGCAAGCATGTTCGTTTCGCCATCCTTCAGCCTGATCGTCGTCGAGATCTCGCGGTTCGCAAACGTGGGCAGTCCGCCGAACCCCTCGCCTGAGACGCTGCTCAGCACGACCTTCAATGCCAATGAGACCTCATCTTCATGGTGCGTGCGAGGCGTGATGTCGATGTTCACGCCGATGTCTTCGTACGCGTAGGAGGTGATCGGCTGCGTGTTGACGCCGCCTCCCGCAATCGGGACGAACGTCGCATTGGGCACGGGCACTCGTTCGCCGAAACGCGCTTGGGCCGTGATGCCTTCCGAGGTCCGGAGCTGCGGATTGGCCAGTGTCCGGGTGTTGGCGTCCGATTTCAGGAGCCGATAGTAGATTCCGGGGACGTTGTACATGAACACGTCGGCGCTGGTGAGGTTGCGCAGCGTCTCCAGCGTCAGGTTCGGCCGGTTTACATCGGCCGATCCGGAGATGCCCGGCTGCAACGGCGATGCGATCTGCAGACCCATCTCGCGCAGCCGGGTGCGATCCACTTCGAGCAGCTCGACGTCGATGACAACCTCGGGGCGCGCCTTGTCAATCGCCGAGATGAGCCGTGCCGCCGCCGCGATTCGTTCCGGCGTATCCTTCAGCGAGATGGCGTTGGTCGCGGTGATCGGAGAGATCTGACGCACGTCGACGACGATCCGCAGCAGGTCGATGACTTCCTTGACATCGGCGTTGCTGAGATAGAACGTCCGGACGATCGACTCCTCGTACTCCCGGCGTTTCTGCGGCGTATCCGGCACGATCGTGAGCGTGCGCTGAGCAGTCACCCGATAGAAGGTGCGCGTGCTCGCGGTGACGGCCGCCAGGGCCTCCTCGAGGGTCGTATTTCGGAGGTCGATGTTGATCGTTTCTTCCCGGAAGGTGGGATCGAACACGATGTTCAAGCCGGCGAATCGCGCGATCGCCGTGAACACGGCGCGGCTGCCGGCCTGGCTGAACACGAGCGAATCGGGCAGCTTTCTTCCGTCCGGCAGATCGAGCCCCGGCGAAGGAAGTCCCCGCGAGGTCTCGACCAGCGCCTGGAGCTCCGTCTTCCCCTGTCGTGAGACGGTCACCTTCGTCCGCAATTTCTGCCGTGTCTCGCGCAGTAGCGATTCCACCTCGCCGTTGGTGGGGTTCAGCTCCGCGGCGAGCTGCAGCTCGATGACCGCCTCCTCGTACCGTTGGGCCGCTGCCTGGCGGCGGCCGCGGAAAAAGTGCTCCTGCGACGCCCGCACGCGGGCGCGATCCAGCGCCAGCCGCGCAGATGCGTCGTCCGGATTCTCCCGCACGGCCTTCGTGTATTCGACGACGGCCTGATCGTAGTTGTCGTTCTGCTCGGCGCGCTTGCCGTTGCGGAAAGCCGAGCTCGTGGCGCAGGCGCTCAGAAAGGCCGCGAGCACGGCAATGGCGGCCGCAGTTCGCCAGCGGCGATCAGAGCTTGGGTGGGCCTGCATAGATCACTTCCGCTCCGCGGGGGATTTCGAACTCGAAGCGCTTGTCCGGGATGCCGATGTTCTCTTTCATCCGCGCGAATACGAACGTCGAGCGTCCACCCTGCTTTTCGACCGCCGTCAGCGAGCGAATCTGCAGGGTGTGTCGATCGATCACCACCTCCAGCCAGTCGTAATCGTCTTGAGGCGCAACCGGATCGAGGCGCAGCGCGTAGGTGTCCGATGTGCCCCCGTCGATGAAGCTCGCCTTGAAATCCCGTGTCACGCTTCCCCGTCCCGAGAGAAACAGCGCCGCGCTGGCCGCGCGGTCCTCCCGGGGCGCGTCGCTGATCGTGACCTGATTGTTCATCGGATCGTGAAAGTAAAGGCGCTCGCCGTCGGACACGAAAAGCTTCTTCTCGGGAGACTTGTATTCCCACCGCATCCTGCCCGGCTTCTTGACGTGTAGAGTGCCCTGTTCGACCAGTGTGCGGCGCAGGACGCCGCCAGCGTGCTGATGCGTGAAATCAGCCGAAAAGTCGCGCACCGAATCGTACTTCCGCTGGAGCGACGCGGCCACCTCGGCCGCCGACGGCGCGGAACCCTGGGCGGTCGGCCGTGCCGCTAGCAACGCCAGCAGAACGGCGGTCAGGCTGTAAAACGTCATTCTGTTCTGTGCAGGCCGGCACCTCATGTTATCAGACCCTTGTTTCCGGAGGATTTCGCCGCTGAACACAGACCGTCGAGCTTGCGAGGCCCGGGAGGAGGCGTCGCTAGGCCTTGAGGGAGCCCGCCGCAATCGGGGCCGGCTGCGGGGCTGACTTCGTTTCAACGGGCAGCTTTCCGGCCATCCAGTCGCCAATGCCCCCGATCAGCGCCGCCGCGCGGAAGCCTTGCCGGTTCAATTCGGCAGCGACGCCCGCGCTGACGAGCTCCTCCGGATCGGAGTCGTATACCACAATCTCTCTGTCACGGGAGAGCTGCGAGGGGTCGAGCGCGCCCGGCATCATGCGGATCGCGCCTGGTAACCTGACCGTGCTGTGCTCGTAGGGGTACTTCAGACGGGCATCGATCACGACGGGCCGCAGTTCGGCCGGTCCGTCGAGCCGTTGTTTCAACTCTTCCTTCGTGATACGGGGGACTGCCACGGGCAGTATTGTCCCCAGCCGTCGGGCAGAGTGTCAACCGAGAGACGCGTCAGGCGTGAGGACGCGGGTCGTGCGCGTGCGCGCGATGCACGAGCCATCCCTGGGAGCGCCTTCCGCAGACGAGACAGCGCAGGAAGATCGAGCCACCGTCACAGGAAACGCTGTAATCGTGGCCGGTCACGTAGCAGGAGATCCAGTTCCACATACGTTACCACCTTGCTTTGAACAATCGTGATAGATGCCCCAATGGCAAGGCGAGTGCCACCATGTAACGGCAAGCGGAACCTTGGGAAATCCGGGGAAGTCACAACCTTGGAGCTGTGTGCCGCGGCACGGACCACCAGGCGGGGCCCGAAATCCGTGGCGGGAATTACGGGAGTGAAAGCCGCCTGTCGGTGGAAACTACTGCGGGCGCGTAAAGTCCACGGCGATGGCGGTTGGCTGGTCCGCTCGAATGGAGGCCGATACGCGCCGCTCGCCGTACTGCGGATGCTTGAAGACGAACTCGCGCAGGCCAAGCGGCACCCGCACGTTGGCGATGGGGGTGTCGCCCAGCTTGCTTCCGTCCATCAGGACTTCCGCCCATGGGATCGCGTTGAAACTGACCTCCCCCTTGGGCTCTATCGTCACGGAACGGACTTCGCCCGGTTCGACCTCGATCTCCTTGACAACCTTGTAACCAAGCTCCTTGTTGCTCAGCGTCAGCTCGTGACGTCCGGGCGGCAGCATCAGGCGGTCCAGTTCCGTCGTTCCGAGCGATCGGCCGTTGACGGAGACATCGAGAACGATCGGCGCGAAGATCGCGACCCAACCAGAAAAGATGGAGATATCGACCGAAACGGGCTTGGCGGCGGCCACGCGCACCGTGCGGGTGACCTCTCCCGCTGAGGACACGAACGTCAGCACGTGCCGCCCAACAGGTACCTTATCGAGCTTCAGCGGCGTCTGGCCGGCGGGCTTGCCGTCGAGCAGTACCCGGGCGCCCGCAGGTTGGGTCTGGATCAGGATCTCGCCCGTCTGGACCTTCGCGGCTGCGGCAGGCGCAGGCTCCGGCAGGCTGGCAGTCGCCGCGGGTGGCTCCGGATCGGGCGCGCTCCTCGATGGAATGTACGCCCGGCCCACCACGACGGCGATGCCGACGATGAGGATGGCGGCGATGGCCAGCTTCCAGGGAAACGCCCGTGGAGACTCCGGCTCGAACATCGGGCCTCGATGAACGTAGGGCTGCGCCGACATCGGCACGTTGGCCCGCGGCGGCACGTAGCCGGACGGCGGCTCCGCCTTGAGGCGCAATGGCGCACCGGCGGCTGCCACGGGCTTCGGCGAAGGCGGAGGTGCCACCGCCACTGGCCGAATAGGAGCAGGCGGAGCCGGAGGGGCCGGAGCGGGTGGCGCCGGTGCTCCGTAGACCGGCATAGGAATGACCGGGGCCGGCGGCGCGGCCACCGGTACGACGGGTGGTGCCGTTGCTGCCGGATAGACGGGCATCGGGGGAGAGACTGGCCGTCCGACGGCTGGCGGCGCTGGCGCGGAACCCGTATCCGGAACGGCAGGCGCGAAGGCGGCCGCACGATCCGGGCTGACGATCCAGCCGCCCTGTTGCGGTTTGGCTGCCTGCGGCGCGACCTGGGCCGGCTTCTGTTCCGTCGCGGACCGCAGCTTGTCCTTGCGGGCCCGCGCCGACTTCTGCTGCCGCTTCAGGCGTCTCGACAGACTCCAGCTCGGTTTTTCGATCTCGGCGGATGGCTCCTCGTCGGCGGACGCTCCAGCCGCATCCAACGTGGCAGCCTCGAAGTCTTCGTTCGGCGGTCCCGGAGTGAGCTCCATCGCAGCGGACTCGGCAACTGGCGGCGCTTCAGCTGCGTCACCCGTCGATTTGGCGCCCGCGGGCTCGGCAGCCACCGGGTCCGCGTGCGAAGCATCGAATTGCCAGGGGTCCGCAACTTCCACTGTGTGCGCCGTCTCGGACTCGTACGCGGCGATTGTCTCGACCTCGCCTGCGAGGCCCGTCCGGGCTGACGACGCCTCAATCGTCTCCTCGACCGTGATTGGATCGAGCGAGATTTCCTCGAACTCCTCCGAGCTCGTCTCCCCGTCCTCGCTCGTCCTGGCGAGCTGCGGCGTCAGGTCCACGTCCTCCTCGTCGATCAGTTCGATCGACTCGAGTGCATCGAGTGCGAGCCGATCGAGATCGAGGCCCGCGCCATCGTCGGGTTCGACCCCGATCAATGTGGCGGCAGATTCCAGGGGAAGTGTGCGCGAGCCCGAGAACTGCGCGTCCATCTGCTCGGTGAAATCGATTAACGCCTGGCGGCACACTTCCGTTCCGATCTCCCTGCGCAGCAGGAGACGGATCTCGCCGGCCAGGTCGTCGGCCGACGCATAGGGCCGTCGGCCCGGCAGCGGCAGGGAGCGTTGCAGCAGGCGCTGCAATGACGTGGCGAACACATGGCTCCCGCGAATCTGCGCGATCTCGACGACCTCCATCAGCAGCGTGGGAATCGCGTCCGGGTACTCCTCTTCGCGAAGGCGGCGGCCGATCACGAGCATCACCGCGCCAAGAGCGATCTGCGCGATATCGGCTGTCACATCGAGCCGGATCTGACCGTCGCCGTGCGGCGCTGCGATCCCGAACTCCTTCCAGAGGCGGCTTGCTGTGAGCCCAAGCCGCTCGATCACGGATCCGAACGCGGCATCCAGGAAAATGACCTGCCCGGCCGGGGTGACGACCAGCCTGGAGGAATCGATCAGGCCGTGGCTGCACTTGGTGGCCGAGTGGAAGCTGGAAATCGCGGAAAGGGCCTCGAGCAGGAAACCGAGTGCAACGTCGACGCCGGGCACGATCTCGGATTCTTCGGCCGTCTCGAGGAGATCCGAGAGACGGCTGCCGGCGACGAACTCGGAGAGCACGGTGAGATCGCCGGTGCATCGATCACGCTCGACCGACCCCGGGCGGGCAAAGCGTTCGTCATCGAAGGAAGCAAGCAGGTCGACGCGCTGGCGGATCGGGGTTTCGAACGCCGCGAGCTCCGGACGCAGGTGCAGGCGTTCGAGGATTGCGCCCGTCTCGCGATCGAAGGCAAGGACACGCCGGCCCAGGCCGTCGATGTGGCCCGACGAGGAGACCGAGGACGGCAGGTCGGATATTGGTGCCGACATTGCAGGAGCATGGACGAGTTTTGCAACCAGCGCACCATTGCGTCAAATTTGTACCGTCCCTCCAATGCACTGATTCTCCAGCCGTTCCGGGGCGGGAGGCGGCGGGAATCGCCTGTCGCATGCGCGCGAGATCACCGTTTTGGATCGGCGGATCCGAATCCTGTAATTGGAGTAAAGTGTGCGTCCATGACCGATCCCAATGAGATAACGGCCCTGAAGGCGTCGTTCCGCGGAGCCCTGAATTCGGCTGAAAACCTGGCGACCCTGACCGCGCGCATCGAAGCGCTCGATCCGCATGGCGATATTGCCGCCGCCGATCTCGAGGAGCTGTCACGACTCACCGCTGCGCACGCGATCGCCTCGGCCGCCCTTCGCGGTCTGGTGAACACGATGCTGACGCGAAGAGGGGTGGGGACGGCGCAGGCGGACACCCTCCGCCTGGATCATGAGCGGAGGTTGTTGGACGCAGGGGGGATCGAACCCCCGACCTCGTGATTGCGAACCACGCGCTCTCCCAGCTGAGCTATGCGCCCACTTTCGAGTGGATCGGACCTGGGTGCTTTGATCGCTCGCGCGCCCAGTCGCACAGGACTTCAGTGCAAATGTCGGCGCGAACTACTGAGTCTACCATGCGTACTGCGCACCTGCAATTTGCAGGCGAGGCATGCGAGGGCGAGCTGCTGAAACCCGGTTTCTCCATCCCGGACGGTCGAGCTGCGCGGTGTAGACTGATCGAATGTCCTGCGCAGAGAAGAATCGTTCGGGCGTGAAGCGCATCGGAATCCTCACCGGCGGGGGCGATGCGCCAGGGCTGAATGCGGTTATCAGGGCGGTGGTCAAGTCGGCGACCAACTGCAAGTGCGAGGCAATCGGCCTCGAGGACAGTTTCGATGGGCTGATCGAGCCCGATCGCTGGCGCGTTCTGACGCCGAGGGACGTGACAGGCATCCTCCGTATCGGTGGCACCATCCTGGGCACGACCAATCGCGGCAACCCCTTCGCGTATCCCGTCAGCACCTCGGGAGGCAAGCGCGACTACTCGGCACGCTGCGTGGAGATGTTCCACGAGCTGAAGCTCGATGCGCTGGTGGTGATTGGCGGCGACGGAACCCTGAGCATCGCCCACGAGTTCCACAGGCTGGGCATCCCGCTCGTCGGCGTTCCCAAGACAATCGACAACGACATCGTCGAGACCACGAACACGTTCGGGTTCGACTCGGCGGTGGCCTTTGCGACCGATGCCATCGACCGCCTGCACACGACAGCGGAGGCTCACCACCGTGTCATGGTGGTCGAGGTGATGGGCCGCTACGCCGGCTGGATCGCGCTCTACGCGGGCCTCGCCGGAGGCGCCGACGTGATCCTGATCCCCGAGATTCCCTTCGACCTCGACAAGGTCGCTCACCATATCAAGATGCGCGAAGCCTACGGGGCCCGCTTCAGTATCGTCGTGGCGGCGGAGGGCGCGACGCGCGTGGGCGGAAAGGTCACGATCCTCGAAGAAGGGACTCCTGCCGTGGCGGAGCGGCTCGGCGGGATCGGAGCGATTGTGGCCGGGCAGATCGAGACGCTGACCGGCAAGGAGACGCGGAGCGTGGTGCTCGGACACCTCCAGCGGGGCGGGGCGCCCACGAGCTTCGATCGGATTCTGGCGACCAGATTCGGTGCGCGCGCCGTCGAATTGCTCCTGGCAGGGGAGTTCGGCAACATGGTGGCCTTCCATCCCCCGAACATCGTCGCGGTGCCGCTCGCCAAGATCGTCGGCCGCACGCGAAACGTGCCGCTCGACTTCGATGTCGTCCGGGCCGCTCGTGCAATCGGGATATCACTGGGCGACTGACCGCCTGCCTACGGAGCACATCGCACGTCGCACGTCGCACGTCGCACGGCACGTAGCACGTGGCACCTGACAAGTAGCACGTAGCACATCGCACGCAGCACGTCGCACGTGATTTATCCGCCACCCCACAACCCTCGCGCCGACTCCACATCCGTGTCGATCCCAGGCTCACCCCACACGGCCCTGACGCCCGGGCCCTGGATCTTGTCGGTGCTGAGGACGAGCCGCCACTCGACTCGGTCCGGCTGGTAGAAGATGCTCCACTTGCGTCCTGCGTACGCAGACAGATCGACTGAAACAGGAGACCAGGCAGTGTCGGCGCCCGGCGCGACCGTGACCGTCCGATCGAAGAGCGCCTCGTAGATGCGGTGATCGCTGACGCCGATCCGGAATCTGACGACCGCTGGCGAGCGTGAGGGAAGCACGGCTGCGTCCAGGTTCAAGGTGGCCTTGCGTGGCACGTGAGTGTTCCAGATGATGCGGCTCGGTACCGGAACATCGATGCTGGCACGCATGGTCCCGCTGAGGGTATGCTGAGCCAGCTCGAACGAGCCCGAGACCGGCCTCTTTTCCGCGTCGCCAAATCGCTTGATGAGATCGACCGTCCGTATCTGTGGCTGCGAGCCGTCGGAGCCGCACGCGGCAACGACCGCGCACACGATCGCGGCGAGCACGGGGGCGCGTGCGCGATAACCCAGTCCTGCGGAGCCGCATGTGGCAGGCCGCGGCGCTGCTCCTCTGCGCGCTGTTTCTTGCATCGATCGCGCGATTCTATCACCCGCGTTTCGGCTTCACCGCGCTCATCGCGTTTCCTGCGGGCGAGGAGTCCGAGCTTCCGGCGTTGGCCGCCATTCCACACCGCGAGTATCCGAGGCAATTCACTTACGACGGCCAGTTCTACGCGCGGCTCGCGCTCGAACCGCTCCTCCGCGATCCGGCAATCGACCGGGCGCTGGATCAACCCGGGTACCGGGCGCGGCGGATCCTCTTCAGCTGGACGGCCTGGCTGGCCGGCCTCGGACGTCCTGCATGGGTGCTCCAGGCCTTCGCGCTCCAGAACGTGGTGTGCTGGCTGGTGCTCGCCTGGGTGCTGACGCGCTGGGTCCCTCCGCGCACGGGACGGCTGTTCGCGCTCTGGACCGCCTGCATGTTCAGCCATGGCCTGCTCTGGTCTGTTCGGTTCTCGCTGCTCGATGGGCCGAGCCTGCTGCTGCTCGCACTGGCGGCGATCGCGGCCGAACGCCAGCGCATCTGGTCGCTGGCGTCGATTCTCGGCGCCGCCACACTCGGGCGCGAGACGAACCTGATCGGCGCCGTGATGTTCGCTGTTCCCCGGCGGCGCGCGGACTGGCTGCGCCTGGCCGGCGCGTTGACGCTCGTGATCCTGCCGCTGGCGATCTGGCAGGATTACCTGTGGTCCATCTACCGGAGCACGAGCCTGACGGGAAGCGGTCAGCTGTCGCCGCCGCTGGTTGCCTGGATGGCCAACTGGTCGAAAAGCCTCGCGATGGTCTCCCGCGACGGAACGGCATCCCCTGGATTCCGGGCGCTCCTGGTGGTGTTCAGCCTGACGGTCCAGTTGGTCTTTCTGCTCTGGGCCCGGGAGCCGCAGACCCCGTGGTGGCGCCTGGCGTTGGGTTACGGCGCGCTCATGCTCATTGCTCACCCCGTGGTCTGGGCGGGGTACCCTGGGGCAATCACGAGGGTCGTCCTGCCGCTCACGATCGGGTTCAATATCCAGCTGAGAGGGCAGGGGCGGAGTTTCTGGATCTGGTATGTGCTCGGCAACCTGCACCTGATCCCGGCACGCGTCCTTCTGCCGGGCTTCTCCCTGTAGCCGGGGAGCGCCCTCAGGCGAGCACGTCGAGGTACTTGAGCGCGCCGCCGGTGTTGAACACCACGACGGAATCGGTGGGCCGCACCCGACCCTCACGAAGCAGGACCTTGAGGGCTTGCAGTGCAGCGCCGCCTTCCGGCGCGGCGCTGATGCCTTCCTCCGATCCCAGCTCGCGCATCGAGGCAACCATGTCGATGTCCGACACCGCGACGGCTGTGCCGCCGCTCTCTCGAACCGCCCGCAGCACGAGGAAATCTCCGATCGCCTTGGGCACGCGCAGCCCGTCGGCCACCGTGCGCGCGTCGGGCCACATCTCCGAGCGCTCGCGACCCTCGTTGAAGGCCCTGACGATGGGCGCACAGTGCTCCGCCTGGACCGACACCATGCGCGGCCGGTGCCCGGTCGCCTTCCAGCCGATTCGCTCCATTTCCTCGAACGCCTTCCACATTCCAACCATGCCGGTGCCGCCGCCGGTCGGATAGATGATCCAGTCGGGGAACTCCCAGTTCAGCTGCTCGCCGATCTCGTACGCCATCGTCTTCTTGCCCTCGATGCGATAGGGCTCCTTGAGGGTCGAGACGTCGTACCATCCGAGCGGGCGACCGCGCTCCGCGGCAATCCGGCCGGCATCGGTGATGAGGCCGTCCACCAGGTTCACGGACGCGCCGTAGAGCTCACACTCGCGGATGAACGGGACCTTCACGTCCTTCGGCATGAAGACCTGTGCGGGAATTCCAGCAGCCGCGGCGTAGGCCGCCATGGCGTTCGCGGCGTTTCCCGCCGAGGGAATGGACAGCGTTCGAGCGCGGAGATGCGCGGCGCGGGTGACCGCGGCCGCCAGTCCGCGGGCCTTGAACGAGTTGGTCGGGTTCAGCGACTCGTCCTTTATATACAGCCGCTTCAGTCCGAGCTTGCTTCCGAGCCGGCGGGTGTGGATGAGCGGCGTCCAGCCTTCGCCCAGCGTGAGGGGCGCCTCGCCTTCGAGGAGCGGCATCAGCTCGCGATACCGCCACATGTTCGGCTCCCGGGGCGCGAGCGAGTCACGACGCCATCCCCGCGCGGCATCCAGGTCGTACCGCGCCAGCAGCGGAGCGCCGCACGTACAGAGGTGCTGTTCCTGGCGTGGGTCGTACGCGCCGGCGCCGCATGGCACCGAGCATTCAAGGTGAGAGAGGTAGGACATCTTGGAATGCTGAGTGCTGAATGCTGAATGCTGAATGGTGACTGCTGAATGGTGAGTGCTGAATGCTGAGGGCTGGAGAATGAGGTACTGGACTCAGCCTTCAGCACTCAGCCTTCAGCACTCAGCCTTTCAGCATTGAGCCTTTCAGCATTCAGCCTTTCAGCATTCAGCCTTTCAGCATTCAGCATAATTCAGCATTCAGCATTCAGCATTCAGT
>DASTBU010000008.1:0-29278 GCA_035711845.1 Vicinamibacterales bacterium | reverse complement strand
CCCAACCAAAGCCCTCGGCCCACACGATGTCGCCATCGACGCCGACCGCCACCGAAAGCCCCGGCAGGTTCTGCTCGGCGAGGCCCGCGCGCATGATTTGTCGCCCGCGTTCCACCGCGCCGGCCCATTGTCGCGATGGGTTCGATCGCGTAAGCGATGGCACGCCGTTCGGGTCCGGGTGGAGGGGCGTCGCCGTGGCGCTCATGTACGCAAAAAGCCCCAGAATCGCCGCGAGCAGCAGCCCGACGGCCACGACGACCAGCGCGAGTAAGGTTTGGATCCGGCCCTGGGACACGTGTCCTCCAGTTGTGTGGTCAGCTCTTGACCGCGTCATGCCATTCAGCTGCGCTGCAGGATCTTCGTTCGTGCCGGTCGAGTCTTCAGCGTTCGGTGAGCATCGCGTGAGGTGTCTGTGAGAAGCTCGCTACCGCCCGGATTGTCGCACGCCGGCAGCGAACCCGCCGGATCGGGCATCGGCTTCGGATCGGCGTCTGCCCGGCAAATCATGCGTGGTCCCGGTTACCCCTCAGATCTTCAACAACGGGCTGGAAACCGCGCCGGCAACACTCGGGATCGCCGGGTTTTCCCTTGCTACGCTGGCTGACGTAGGGGTGTTCAGCAACACGAGGGCCTCCAGCGTCGGAATTCGGAGGCCTTTCCTGGACAACTTCAGTCTGTCCTCGCCCGCACTCGCCACCTATGACCCGTTCTCCACTTCGCTGGGAGAGCTGACCTTCGACCCGTATGTGGATGGGCATCCTTCGAGGAGCGTTCATTCCTGAGCATCCGTGCGATGGGGTTCCTGGTCCACCGCTTTCCGCCGGTCCCAGGGATACCTTCAGCGTTGAGGCGCTCCACGACTGTCGTCGGCCGGCCCCACTGGCGCCCCCTCGAACATGCGCTGGATGACTTTCGCCTCGTCGGGGTCGATTTCGAGACGCCTCCCCACTAGAGGCGACTTCTCGCGAGCTATTCGGGTTCCAAGGAGGACGCGCGATACTCGGCCCCCGGCAACACATCACATCTGCCGGAGCGCCTCGGTCGGTTGAACACGCAGTGCTCGACGCGCCGGTGTGGCGCACGCAAGCACGCCCACCGCCGCCATGATGGCGGACGTGATCGCCGACGACACGAGGAGATCCGCGGTCAGGCTGTCGGCGCGCCATGCGAGGAGCAGGATGAGGCTGCTACCGGCGATGATGCCGCCGCCGAGCTGACGACCCGCACGGGCGAACACGCTCCGGAGCACGTGCCGGGGGCTGGCGCCGAGTGCGACACGGATCCCAATCTCGCGGGTGCGACGCGCCACGGCGACGGCCATGAGCGCGTATAGACCGGCCGCTGAGAAGACCAGCGCCACGAGCAGAACGCTGCCGAAGACGACGCTGCCGCCCACCATCCGTCTGTGCTCCTGTGCGACGATGTCGTCGAGGGTGACGATATCCCGGAGGTGCAGGCCCGCATCGACCTGCCGCGCAACGGCGGCGACGCGGGGCGCAAGCGGCGCTGCGTCCCCCGCGACGCGCACAGCGACCGCGACAGGATCGAACTCCGCGGCGGAGGCTGCGCGATAGACGTACGCCGCCTCACTCCAATCGGCGGGGAGCGTCCACAGATCGGTGACCACGCCAACGATCTCGTGCCAGGGTCCCGGCTCGCGCTCGCTGCCTCCCTGGAGCGTTCGGATTCGCGCGCCCACGGGATTCCTGCCCACCACGCGCATGAACGCCTCGTTGACCACGACGGGCCCGTTCGGCGCGCCGGCGTCAGCCGCATGCAAGGCGCGACCGGCCACGATCCGGGCGCCGAACGCCTCGTGATAGCCGGCACCGACAGCCGCCATCGCGAATCCGCCCTCGAAATTGCCCTGCAGGCGAGCCGGAGGTGCACCGTCCTGCTCCATTTCCACCGACACCCACTCCGGGTACATCGTCGGCAGGCGATCGCCGTGCGTCACGTGCGTCACACCAGGCTCCTCACGCAACCGGCCCGCGAATTCTTCGTATGCGAGCGCGCGACGCGCGGCGATCTGCCCATCGTCAGGCACACCATGCTCGCCGGCCAGCGCTTCGTTATCCATGCTGAAACGAAAGGTCAGGTAATGCTCCGCCGGGAACTCCGCCGATCCCGACTGATCGTCGAGGGTGTTGGTGAAGATCCCTACCGCGGCGGGCACGAACAGCAGCGTGCAGGCCACCTGCGCGCCGATGATGAACGACCAGATGCCGCCGAACTTCATCGTCCCACCGGTGCTCGTGATCCCCTGCAGTCCCCGCTGGACGGCCGCGCCGGTGGCCTTCAGTGCGGGCAGCAGGCCGATCAGTGCCGCCGCAACGAGCGCGAGCAGCAGCGCATACGAGATGGTGGCAGGCTCGAGCTTCAGATCCACCCAGAACGGAAGGTCGTCCCCAGTGATCAGCGTCGCACGGGTCCAGGCATAGCGCATGGTCGTCTGGGCCGCGACGAGCCCGAGCACGGCAGCGGCGAGGGCAAGCACGAGCCCTTCGGTGACGATCTGCACGATCACGCGGGCACGGCTCGCCCCCAGCGCGTGGCGGACCAGGATCTCCGATTCGCGCATTGCCGTGCGCGCGAAGATCAGCGTCGCGACGTTCGCCGACACCGCTCCCAGCAGCAGCAGGACGATGGCGTGGACCGCCAGATCTTCCAGCCGCAGCGGATCACCTGGCGTGCGTCCGGCGAATGCGCGAACGCGCGTGCGCAGCCGCGCGTGGGTGGCCGGCTGGTCGGCGGCCGAGCGTGCCGAGACGACGTCGAGCTCCGCCGCGGCATCCCGCCAGCTCGCTCCGTCGGCAAGGCGGCCGAACACTTGCACAGCCGGCCCATCGCGCGGCGCCGCGTTCTGCACCGGCAAGGGCACCCACAGCTGCTGATTGCGCGGGAAGCCGAAACGCGGCGGCATCACGCCGACCACGGTGCGAGCCGTGCGGCCCACCGTCACGACGCGGCCGATGATCGCCGGGTCCTGGAGGAACTGTCTCTGCCAGACGTCGTAACCCAGGACCACGACGGGCTCCGCACCCTGCATTTCGTCCGTCGGCCGCAGCGGTCGGCCGAGCAACGGCGGCACGCGGGTGAGCGGAAACGCAGACGCTGTGATCTCCGCCACGCGCAGCGATTCGACACCGCCTTCGCCCGTGAGCACGTTGCGCTCGCTCACGCGGGCGGCGCCGAGCTCCACCACCGTCTTCAGAGACCGCCGCCAGATCGCGAAATCGTGGAGCACCCTCGACTCCACGCGTGACGCCGCTGTGTCCTGGGTCTCGAGGCGCACGACCCGGCCGCCTTCGTCGAACGGCAGCCGTTTGTACAGCAGTTCGTCCGCGACCTCGATGCCGACCGCCCCAATCGCGATGGCGCCCGCCAGCGAGAGGCCGCCGATGATCGTGAGCGCGGGATATTTCAGCAGCAGACGCGCGCCCAGCTTCCAGTCGAGCCACGAGACCGCGGTCAGGCCGGCATTCATACGCTCCACTCCTCCCGTCCGCGCACGTCGGTACATCTGGCCATCCTCATCGAGCTGGGGATGGAAGCATCCCCCACGGACCAGCCGATGTCTTCACGTATGGGTGAGCATTCCGTGAGATTCCGGTGAGCAGGGCCGGCGCGGAGGCTCGAGTGTCGGAGGGGCAGCGCACCGCTCGTCGGGCACAGCTGGGAGTCGACAGATTCTATTGGACAGCCAGGTGACTTTCAATGACCAGCGGATTCGCGGTGGGCACGCCACGAATAGCTCGCGCTGCACGCCTGGTGACTACTAAAGCGTTACCGGTCGCCCCGCAGTCAGTGGCAAAAGACGAGCCGGGCGCCCAGCACCGTAGCTTGCAGGTGGAGTATCCGATCGCGCCGGGGGAGCTGAACGATGGAGATCTCGACCGCTTACGTCCTCGCGATCGTGCTCGTCATCGCGCTGTGGCTTCCCTACGCCATCTCCTATATCTGTCGGGGGAAGGCGCGCGGACACACGTGGTTCACTTGGTGGAAGCCGCGGGGTCACTCCCGACATTGGGTGTGTGCGGGCGGGTTCTGACAACGGAGGTTATGTCCCCTCCAGGCCCCGCTAATGCTTCCTATCGTCTCGAAATGGCACTCGACGCGAACGCCTTCTGAATACTCTCTTCTCGTATAATCCACGGCTTGACCCTCGCACCAGGAACACGTCTCGGCGCCTTTGAGATCGTTGCGGCGCTCGGCGCCGGCGGAATGGGTGAGGTCTACCGCGCACGGGATCACAAACTGGACCGCGAGGTGGCGATCAAGGTCCTCCCTCAGTCCGTTGCAGCCGATCCCGACAGGCTGGCCCGCTTCGAGCGCGAAGCGAAGGCGGTCGCGGCGCTCTCTCATCCGAATATCCTGTCCATCTTCGACTTCGGAGAGCAGGCTGGGATCGCCTATGCCGTAACGGAGCTTCTCGAAGGAGAGACACTGCGCGGGAAGCTCGACGCCGGGCCCATTACCCAGAAGCAGGCTGTGGACTACGCGCTCCAGATTGCCAGGGGCCTCTCGGCAGCGCACGGGAAGGGCGTCGTCCATCGGGACCTGAAGCCCGAGAATCTCTTCGTCACCAGAGACGGCCACTTGAAGATCCTCGACTTCGGGCTGGCGAAGCGAGTCGAGCCCGTAGCGGAGATGAGCGCTCCAACGATCTCGGGCCACACGGAGCCCGGGACGATCATGGGCACGGTGGGCTACATGTCGCCCGAGCAGGTGAAGGGACTCTCAGTCGACCACCGCTCCGACGTCTTCTCGTTCGGAGCGATCCTCTATGAACTGCTCTCGGGCAAGCGGGCATTCAAGCGAGACACGAATGCCGAGACGATGGCGGCAATTATGCGAGACAAGCCGCGGGAGCTGTCGGAGTCGGGGCGGAACATTTCCACGGCTCTCGACCGCATCGTCAAGCATTGCCTGGAGAAGGACCAGGAGCATCGGTTCCAGTCGGCCAAAGACATCGTCTTCAGTCTCCTGGAGTATTCCTCGTCGCCGGTGCTGAGCGGTGCAGGAGAAGGTGCGGCGACCCGCTCCGCGGCCGACTCGGGCGCCGCGCGGCGCGAGGAAGGTTTCTGGGTTGCGGTGCTGCCATTCAAGTGCAGTGGGGCCCATACGGATCTCGCGGCGCTGGCAGACGGGCTTTCCGAAGACATCGTGACCGGCCTGTCACGCTTCTCCTACCTCAAGGTGATCGCACGCAGCTCGACGTCCCGGTACGTCAATCAAGCGAGCGATGTCCGCGCTGCCGGCAGAGAACTGGGCGCGCGCTACATGATGGAAGGCAATCTGCGGCAGGCCGGAGGAAAGTTGCGGCTGAGCGTGCAGCTCATAGACGCGGTGTCCGGGGCGAATCTTTGGGCCGAGACCTATGAGCGCAGCTTCAGCCCCGAGACGGTGTTCGATCTCCAGGATGGTCTGGTTCCGCGGATTGTTTCGACGGTGGCCGACTGGTACGGGATTCTGCCGCACAGCATGAGTGAAGTTGTGAGAATCAAGCCCGTCGATCAGCTGAGTCCGTACGAGGCGGTGCTGCGCGCGTTCAGCTACTTCGCGCGGGTGATTCCCGAGGAGCACGCCCTCGTGCGGGGTGTCCTGGAGCGGGCGGTGGAGCAGGCGCCAGGGCATGCGGCGGCCTGGGCATGCTGTCGATGGTGTACGGAGAGGAGCACCGGTTCGGATTCAACGCCAGACCCGACTGCCTTGATCGAGCGCTTCGTGCGGCGCTGCGTGCGGCCGATATCGCGCCTTCCAGCCACCTCTCCCAGTTCGCTTTGGCCCAAGCTCACTACTTCCGCAAGGAGTTCGAGACGTTCAGGAACGCAGCGGAGCGAGCCATCGCGCTCAATCCCGCAGACGGAGCGATGGTCGAATTCACGAGTCACCTGCTGGCGTTCGCCGGTGACTGGGAGCGCGGCTGCGAGTTGGGAGAACGGGCACGAGACCTCAACCCTCATCACCCGAAGTGGTATTGGGCGCTCCCTTTCCTCGATGCTATCGCAGGGGCGACTACCGCACCGCGAGAGCGTTCATTCCCAAGAGCCAAATGCCAGGAAATTACTTCGGCGCGGCCTTGAACGCCGCTTTATACGGGCAGGTCGGTGACCGCGAGGAGGCTGCCAAGATGCTGCGAGATCTACTGGCTCTGCGGCCCGATTTCGCGGAGATCGCGCGCGATCAGTTCGCGAAATGGTACCTTCCGGACCTGGTTGAGCAGTTGATCGACGGGCTCCGCAAGGCCGGTCTGGACATTCCCGCACCCGACAGGCGCGACTAGTCTTCCGAGGTTTCCGTCTGACAGTGGGCAGATAGATTCTTCCTAACCGTCTCTGCCATATACTCACGCCACTCCTGTGGCGTTCATCCCTGGGACGCGCCTTGGTCCCTACGAGATCACCGCCTCGATTGGCGCCGGCGGCGTGGGCGAGGTGTATCGCGCTACTGACGGCAATCTGAAGCGATCGTTCGCGATCGAAGTGCTCCCTGCGGATGTCGCCGCCGATCCTGGACCGGCTGCCTTGGTTTCAGCGCCAAGCAGAGGTGCTCGCCGCGCTCAATCATCCGAACGTCGCTGCCGTCTACGGACTCGAAAAAACATCGGACCTGACTGCGCTCGCCATGGAGCTCGTCGAGGGCGATGAGCTCTGCGGTCACATCGCGCGGGGCCCGATCCAACTTGCCGATGCGCTCCGGATCGCGAAGCAGATCGCCGACGCGCTCGAAGCGGCGCACGAACAAGGCATCGTGCATCGCGAATTAGCCGCGCCGCGGGGGCCGCGGGGGGTCAGATCTTGTTTCTTGCATCAGTGTCCTCTCTATAGGTCACAGCGCCGATTCAGATCCCCGTCTGCGCTCGATCGCGTCGCCGTTGACGTGATGTGGGGGGGCGTTCATCGCGGCCGGCCGCGCCATCTGGAACCGATTGCGAGGCCCGAAGAGCGCCGCTCATCCCCGCGCCTAGTCGTCACGGCGTGCGCCATGTACGCACACACAGAATTGCCATCCAGCCCACACACAGCACCGCCGTCCGGCGGCAGCGGAACAAATCCCGAGCAGAACAGCAACGGCGGGGCGGAGGTTCCGCTTTCTCATGTGGAGTCGTTTCTGAGGCGAACCGAACGGATCAGCCGGGTTATCGCACGGCTTGCGGCTCTAGTCGATCGCCGTCTACAGTGGCCGATGACGTTCCTCGCTGATAAGTCGCCGTACAGATCGGATTCGAGCTGGGATCGTCCGCCTGCGCATGGAGGGCATGATGCACAGCTACCATCGAGGGGACCATGGAGTCGACCGCCGCATGTTTGTAGCCGCCGTGGGGACCGCAGGTGCTGGCCTTTGGATACCTGCGCTCGCCGACGAAAGTGGCGGTGGAGGCGGCGGAGGACAAGGCAAGGAGATGAAGTCTGAGGAGGAACAAGAGGTATCTCCGGCGGAGGACCTGATGCGTGAGCATGGCGTCCTCAAGCGCGTGCTGCTCGTTTACGAGGAGGCGATCCGGAGGATTGATGCGAAGCAGGATCTGCCGCCCGACGCGGTGAAGGATTCTGCCGGCACCGTGCGGGGCTTCATCGAGGACTATCACGAGAAACTCGAAGAGGACTACCTGTTCCCGCGGTTCGAGAAGGCCCGCCAGCTCACGGATCTGACGAGCGTCCTGAGAGCCCAGCATCAGGCCGGCCGCCGCGTCACCGATCGAATCATGCAGCTGGCGACAACACAGACGCTGAAGGATCCACAAGCAGCAGCTTCGCTGCGCGACCTGCTGCGTCAGTTCAATCGCATGTACGCACCGCACGAGGCCAGGGAGGACACCGTGCTGTTCCCGGCTTTCCGGAAGCTGGTTTCGGGGGAGGAATACGGTGCGCTCGGCGAGGACTTCGAGAAGAAGGAACACGCGCTGTTCGGGGAAGGCGGTTTTGAAAAGATGGTCGATCGCGTGGCAGCGATCGAGAAGAGGCTTGGGATCTACGAGCTGTCGCAGTTTACACCGAAGGTCTGAAAGCAATTTCAATCGCCATCGTCGACAGTTGCCCGGGCGCTAGGAGTCGCAACGCGCAGCCTCGACGCGACGCCGCTGGCCAGGCGGCACACTAATCGTCAATTTCGTCGGGGCGCAGCTCGAGCACCACCGGCGCGGGCGGATTCCCTTCGCCGCGTCGGGTGCGGCGATTTGCTGGGCGATCTCGGTACCGCGGAACGGCGCGTGAGCCCATGGCTCCTACGCCGTAGATCATCTGCAAGGCTGGGCCTGGCGCTCAGCGTCCGCCGTTCGCCATCGACGCCAGAAACTCCGCATTTCCCTTCGTCTTTGCCATCTTCGACAGGAGCAGCTCCATGGCCTCGACGGGGGACAGTGGCGTCAGCACCTTGCGCAGCACCCACACGCGGTTCAGATCCTCGCGCACGATCAGCAGCTCTTCCTTCCGCGTGCCGCTTTTCTGGATGTCGATGGCAGGGAACACGCGGCGATCGGCCAGCTTGCGGTCGAGATGGATTTCGAGGTTGCCCGTGCCCTTGAACTCCTCGAAGATCACGTCGTCCATCCGCGATCCGGTGTCGATGAGCGCGGTCGCCATAATCGTCAGCGAGCCGCCCGCTTCGATGTTGCGCGCCGCGCCGAAGAACCGCTTCGGGCGCTGGAGCGCGTTGCTGTCCACGCCGCCTGACAGCACCTTCCCCGATGGCGGCACGATCGTGTTGTAGGCGCGCGCGAGCCGCGTGATGGAGTCGAGCAGGATCACGACGTCCTTCTTGTGCTCGACGAGGCGCTTGGCCTTCTCGATCACCATTTCCGCGACCTGCACGTGCCGCGTCGCGGGCTCGTCGAACGTCGACGAGATCACCTCGCCCTTCACCGACCGCTGCATGTCGGTGACTTCCTCCGGCCGCTCGTCGATGAGCAGGACGATCAGGTAGATCTCGGGATGGTTCGCCGTGATGCTGTTGGCGATGTTCTGCAGCAGCATCGTCTTGCCGGTCCTCGGCGGCGCGACGATCAGGCCGCGCTGGCCCTTGCCGATCGGCGTCATCAGATCCATCACCCGCGCCGACAGGTTGTCCGACGCGGTCTCGAGCCGGATCCGCTCCTGCGGATAGAGCGGTGTCAGGTTCTCGAAGAAGATCTTGTCGCGCCCGCGATCGGGCGGCTCGAAGTTGACCGCTTCGACCTTGATCAGGGCGAAGTAGCGCTCACCTTCCTTCGGCGGACGAATCTGTCCCGACACCGTGTCGCCGGTGTGCAGGTCGAACTTCCGGATCTGGGATGGGGAGACGTAGATGTCGTCGGGACCGGGAAGGTAGTTGTAGTCGGGCGCGCGCAGAAAGCCGAAGCCGTCGGGCAAGGTCTCGAGCACGCCCTCGGAGAAGAGCAGCCCGCTCTTCTCGGCGCGCGAGCGGAGGATCTGGAAGATCAACTCCTGCTTGCGCATGCCGGTCGCGCCGGGCACGTCGAGCTGCTTGGCAATCTTCGTGAGCTCTGTCACGCTCATCTCCTTGAGCGTGCTCAGCTCGACGACCGGTCCGTTCTCCCGGGGTACGCCGGCAGCCGGCTCACGGGCGTCGTCGGCCTGTCGCGGCGGGCCCTGGTTCTGCCCGCGTGGCTGCTGGGTCTGCTGGCCCTCGCGGCTGCGGCCGCCTCCGCCGTGCTGGCGCGGTCCGCGCCCGCCCCGCGGGTCGTCGCGGTTGCCATTCCGCTGGCGGGCCTCGTTCCCTCGCTGAACGCCGCGCTCCGGCCCGTTGCCGCTCCGCGCCTCCCGCTCGATTGCGTCGTCCGTTACCTGCGTACCAGGTTCGCGATCATCTGCCACAGTTCATCCAATCCTTCGCCGCTCTCTGCCGATACCGGCAAGGCGGCCATTCCGTGCGTTCGTTTCAGTGTCGCCAGGTTGCGCGCGCGCTCCGCGCGGGTCAGCTTGTCCACCTTGGTGGCCACGATGCGCTGTTCGCTGCCGATTTCTTCGAGCCACCGGGCCGCCGCGAGATCCGAGTCCAGCCCCGGATGGCGCGAATCGATCAGCAGGAGAACGGCGCGAGGCCCGGCCCGCGCACCGGCGTGCGTCCGGCGCTTCGCGCCAACGTCTGGCGACGGTTGCGCTGCGACATCCGGACCGTCGTCTCGCGCCGGCCGCAGGCGCCCGCCCGCTGTCAAATAGGCCTCCGCGACCGACGCGAGCTCGGCCGCTGAACGCGCCCCGCCCCGCGCATAGCCGTAGCCCGGCAGGTCGACGAGATACACGCTCCAGCGTCCCGGGCCGCCCGGTCCGCCCTCCAGCGTCGCGCGATACACGTTGACGAGCCGCGTCTTGCCGGGCGCCGCGCTCGTCCGCGCGATCTTCCGGCGGCAGAGCACATTCAGGAGGCTCGACTTGCCGACGTTCGACCTGCCGGCGAGCGCGATCTGAGGGATGCCGTCCCGCGGGATACCGTCCGCAGTGCCGCCCGCCGCGGCGCTCGTGACGAATTCGGCGTCCAGGAGTTTCACTCGGGGCTCGGGACTCGGGGCTCGGGACTCGGGTCGGATAATCCCCGATACTGTTCGGTCCCGAGCCCGAGCCCCGAGCCCCGATACCGTTCGGTCCCGAGCCCCGGCACCGTCAGTGCGTAATGGTGTCGTCCGAAATGGCGGGCTCGACTTCCGTATCGGCTGGTGCCGCCGCCGGCAGGACCGGGAGGGGCTCGGCCAGCGCGATCTTCAGCACTTCGTCCATCGTTTCGACCATGTAGATGTCGAGCGCGTCGAGGACGTTCTTGGGGATGTCCGCCAGGTCCTTTTCATTGTCCTTCGGCAGCACGATGTTCTTCAGCCCCGCGCGATGCGCGGCGAGGACCTTTTCCTTCACGCCGCCGATCGGCAGGACCTTGCCGCGCAGCGTGATTTCGCCCGTCATAGCGACGTCCTTGCGTGTCTTCACGCGCGCGATGGCAGAGACCAGCGCCGTCGCCAGCGTGATCCCCGCCGATGGACCGTCTTTCGGAATCGCGCCCTCCGGCACGTGAACGTGCACGTCGGTCTTGCGATTGAAGTCCTTCGGGATGCCGAATTCGTCCGACTTCGATCGCACGTAGCTCATCGCCGCCTGCGCCGATTCCTGCATGACGTCGCCGAGCTTGCCCGTCAACGTCAGGTGCCCCTTGCCGGGCATCAGCGTCGCTTCGGTCACCAGGATTTCGCCGCCCACTTCCGTCCAGGCGAGCCCGGTCGCCACGCCGATCTCGTTCGTCTGTTCCGCCAGCGTCGGCCGGAATCGCGGCACGCCGAGGTACTCCGTGACCTTCGCCGCGCCGATCTCCTCGTTGAAGTGCTTGCCCTGGACGACCACCTTGCGCGCGATCTTCCGGCAGATCGAGGAGATCTCGCGTTCGAGGTTCCTGACGCCCGCCTCGCGCGTGTAGCGCTGGATGATCGTCTGGAACGCCTCGTCCAGGAACGTGACGTTCTCGCTCGTCAGGCCGGCGCCCTCGATGGCCTTCGGCGCGAGGAATTTCTTCGCGATTTCGACCTTCTCCTGCTCGGTGTAGCCGGCGAGTTGCAGCACCTCCATGCGATCGCGCAGCGCCTGCGGGATCGTATGCAGCACGTTCGCCGTGCAGATGAACATCACGTTGGACAGGTCGTACTCGACGTCGAGATAGTGGTCGAGGAACGCGCTGTTCTGTTCCGGGTCGAGCACCTCGAGCAGCGCCGCCGACGGGTCGCCGCGGAAGTCCATCGACATCTTGTCGACCTCGTCGAGCAGGAACACCGGGTTCATCGTGCCGGCCTTCTTCATCATCTGGATGATCTGGCCGGGGAAGGCGCCGATGTAGGTGCGCCGATGGCCCCGGATTTCCGCCTCGTCGCGCACGCCGCCGAGCGACAGCCGCACGAACTTGCGGTTCATCGCCCTCGCTATCGATTTGGCGAGCGACGTCTTCCCGACGCCGGGGGGACCCGAGAACGTCAGGATCGTCGCCTTCGGCTTCTTGATGAGCGCGCGCACGGCCAGGAACTCGAGGATCCGATCCTTGATCTTCTCGAGTCCGTAGTGGTCCTCGTGCAGGATCTGCTCGGCGCGCTTCAAATCGCGGCTCTCCTTGGTCTTCTTGAACCACGGGACCGCGATGAGCCAATCGAGGTAGTTGCGCGAGACCGTGGCCTCGGCCGACATCGGCGGCATGGCCTCGAGGCGCTTCAGCTCCTGGACGGCCTTCTCCTCGACCTCGTCGGGCATCTTGGACTGGTCGATTTTCTTCTTGAGCTCCTCGATTTCGTTCCCCTTGTCGTCCTTGCGGCCCAGTTCCTTCTGGATCGCCTTCATCTTCTCGTTGAGGTAGTACTCCTTCTGCGCCTTCTCCATCTGCTTCTTGACGCGAGACTGGATCCGGCGATCGACCTGGAGCTTGTCGACCTCGGCTTCGAGAATGCCGGCGATGCGGTTCAGGCGCTCGACCGGCGAGATGATTTCGAGCAGGTTCTGCTTCTCGTCCACGCCGACGAGCAGGTGCGCGGCGATCGTGTCTCCGAGCTTGCCCGGGTCGTCCACGCGGACGGCGGCTATCATCGCGTCGTAGTGCAGGTTGTTCGACAGCTTCACGTACTGTTCGAACAGCGACACCACGCGCGTCATGGTGCTCTCCGCGTCGACGCCCGTCTCCTTGTGTTTCGGAACCACCTTCACGACGACGCGGTAGAACCCTTTGTCCTCTTTCCACTCCACCGCCCGCGCGCGTTCGATGCCTTCGACCAGCACCTTGATGTTGCCGTCCGGCAGCTTCAGACTCTGGACGATGTTGGCGACGCAGCCCATCGTGTAGATGTCGGAGGGCTGCGGGTCGTCGGTGGCCGCATCGTGCTGGGCGGCCAGGAAGATGCGCTTGTCCTTGAGCAGCGCGTGCTCCAGCGCCCGCGTGGACGACGGGCGCCCGATGACGAACGGCATCATCATGTGCGGAAACACCACGACGTCGCGCAGCGGGACTATGGGAAGGGTTTCGTAGAGTTCCATGAATCGTTCAATGCAATGCTGAATGCTGAGCGCTGAATGCTGAATGCATTCGGAATTGCTGAATGCGGAATTCGAATCCCCGATGTTGAATGTCGAACTGAATGCTCTTCACTCAGCACTCAGCATTCGACATTCAGCATTTCTCAGCCCGCCTTCTCGATCAGCGTAATGGGCTTTTCCTTCGACTGCACGACCTCGCGGGTGATGACGCACTCGCGGATCTTCTTCTGGCCGGGCAGGCTGTACATCAGATCGAGCATCAGATCCTCGATGATCATGCGGAGGCCCCGTGCGCCGATCTTGCGCTGGAGCGCCGATTCCGCAATCGCCTCGAGGGCGTCGTCCGTGAACCGCAGCTTGACGTTCTCGTACTCGAAGAGCTTCTGGTACTGGCGCGTGATGGCGTTCCGGGGCTGCGTGAGGATCTGGACGAGCGCCGCCCGGTCGAGCTCGTGCAGCGTGCCGACGACCGGCAGCCGTCCGACGAATTCAGGGATGAGGCCGTATTTGATCAGATCCTCCGGCTCGACCATCTCGAGTGTCGTACCGATGTCGCGGCTCGACACCGACTTGACGTCCGCCTTGAACCCCAGCGTCTTCTTGCCGATGCGCCGATCGATCTGCTTGTCGAGGCCGACGAACGCGCCGCCGCAGATGAACAGGATGTTCGTCGTGTCGACCTGGAAGAACTCCTGGTGCGGGTGCTTGCGGCCTCCCTGAGGCGGCACGTTCGCGACCGTGCCTTCGAGGATCTTCAGCAGCGCCTGCTGGACGCCCTCGCCCGACACGTCGCGGGTAATCGAGGGGTTTTCGTCCTTCCGGCAGATCTTGTCGACCTCGTCGATGTAGATGATCCCCTGCTGGCACTTCTCGATGTCGCCGCCGGCTGCCTGCAGCAGCTTCAGGATGATGTTCTCGACGTCCTCACCGACGTACCCCGCCTCGGTCAGCGTCGTCGCATCCACGATCGTGAAGGGAACCGACAGCAGCTTCGCGAGTGTCTGCGCGAGCAGGGTCTTGCCCGTGCCGGTCGGCCCGATCAGCAGGATGTTCGACTTGGTCAGCTCGATTTCGTTGCGGCTGCGCGCCTGCTTCTGGATCTCGATGCGCTTGTAGTGGTTGTAGACGGCGACCGCCAGCTTCTTCTTGGTCTGTTCCTGGCCGATGACGTACTCGTCGAGGAATTTCTTGATTTCCTGGGGGACGGGAAGCGAGGAGCGCGTGCCGCCACGGGCCTCGAAGCGATTGTCGTCCGCGATGATGTCGTTGCAGACCTCGACGCACTCATCGCAGATGAAGACCGTGGGACCGGCGATGAGCTTGCGCACATCGTTCTGGTCCTTGTTGCAGAAGGAGCAGCGGAGGATCTCGCCGTCACCGGCCTTTTTTACCATGGGGTTCGTTCCTGCAGCTTGCCGCTGTTGGCTGAAGCGTTCAGCTAGCTGACAGCTGGATGCCTACGCCCTCTTCCGGATGACATCGTCAATGATACCGTATTCCTTGCCCTGCTCGGGGCCCATGATGTAGTCGCGTTCCGTGTCGTCCTGGATGCGCTTGAGCGGCTGGCCGGTGTGATGGGCCAGGATCTGGTTGAGCCGCTCACGAGTGCGCAGAAGTTCACGGGCGTGGATGTCGATGTCGGTCGTCTGACCCCCCAGGCCCTGCACCCAGGGCTGGTGGATCAGAATCCGGGAGTTGGGGAGGGAGAACCGTTTCCCCTTGGTGCCGGCAGCCAACAGGACGGCCGCCACAGACGCGGCCTGGCCGATGCAGTAGGTCTGCACATCCGGCTTGATGAACTGCATGGTGTCGTAAATGGCCATGCCCGCCGTGACCACCCCGCCCGGGCTGTTGATGTACAGCAGAATGTCCCGATCCGGGTCTTCTGCCTCCAGGAAGAGCATCTGCGCGATTACAAGATTGGCAACGTTATCGTCGATCGGCGTGCCAATAAAGATGATGCTGTCCTTGAGCAGGCGCGAAAAGATGTCGTAAGCGCGTTCGCCGCGGTTGGTCTGCTCGACCACCATGGGGATGAGCTGCATGCGTTCAGCCATATCAAATGAGCGTCCTGCCGTGAATCGGATCCGGCGCGGCAGATTCCCCATCCCGCGGCTGTCGCCGGCGCCCGGTGCCGGCCTGTCGTCAATCGCTCGCCGAACTCCGTCGGCGGGGCAGTGTGCTGGGGAATGTTGTGTTTCAGGGGCGGGCTGGCACCTTGCTAGCTGACGAAAAGTGTACCACGCCTCGCCCAGATTACTATATCGGCAGGTGGAGGCCAATCGTTTAAAGAGGAGACGACGCCTCCGAACTTCGACCTTCAGCCTTCCTTGATGACCGTCGCCTTCGACAGCAGGAAGTCCATGGTGCGTTCGCGGCGGAGCCCCGAGTAGAGCCTGGCGAGCCCCCCTTCCTTTTCGAGTCGGGCTCGGACAGCCGCCGCCGTGCGCCCGGTCCGTTCGGCATAACGTTCGACTTCGGCCTCCACTTCCTCCTCGGTGGCCGAGATCTTCTCCCGTCGCGCCACCTCATCGAGCACCAGCGCGCCGCGAACGGCTTCGGAGGCCGCTTCCTTCTGACGCTCGCGGAACTCCTCCCAGTTGATGTTCGTCCGCATGGGATCGATTTCCTGCTCGATCAGGCGGCGGACGAACTCCTCGACGCGGCGATCGATCTCGCGGTCGAGCAGTGCCGACGGCACGTCGAAGGTGACGCGGCTGGCGAGTTGCTTGAGGAGGTCGGCGCGGGCCTCGCGTTCGGCCTCGTGGGCGGCCTCGTGCTCGAGATCCCCGCGCACCCGGGTCCGCAGCATGTCGAGCGAATCGAAGTTCCCCAGATCCTTCGCGAACTCGTCGTCGAGCTCCGGCACGATGCGCTTGCGGATCGCCTTGATGTTGACGTCGTACTCCACGGTCGTGCCGGCCAGCTCCTGGATGGTGTAGTCGGGCGGGTAGTGCACGTCGAACGCTTTCGTGTCGCCGGTCTGGAGGCCTGTCAGCTGCTGGTCGAAGCCGGGAGGGTTCGCCGGGCCGCCGATCTCCACGGTGACGTTGTCGTGCCGGTCGGTGTGGCTCTCCTCGCCAGGCTTTCCTTCTGCGGTCCGCTTGAGATCCATCAAGACGGAATCGCCGAGCTCGATTCCTCGCCCCTCGATGGGCTCGTACCGCGCGCCGCGCTCGCGCAGTTTCGACAGGGCGTCCTTGACGGCGGCATCGGCGACCTCGACCGCCCGGCGGCGAATCGTGATGCCGGAGTAGTCGCCCGGATCGATGGGAGGCACGGTCTCGAACGTCGCCGTGAACTTCATCGGCTGGCCTTCCTCGACCATCACATCCCGGATGTCCGGGGTGTTCACCGGTTCCACACCGCGCTCGCGCAGCGCCTCGTCCACCGCACGGGGGATGAGACCGTGGGCCACGTCGTGCAGGATCTGGTCGCGGAAGCGCTGCCGAACCACTTTGGCCGGGACCTTCCCCGGCCTGAAGCCCGGCACGCGGGCGGCCCGGCTGTAGTCTTTGGAGACCTTCTCAATCTCTGCGTCGACGACGGTGCTCGGGATTTCGACCACCAGGTTCTTGCGTGTCTCGCTGACGTCGATGAACTCTGTCTTCATGAAAAAGGTGCTGAGAGGTGCTGCCTGAGTGGTCCACCTTCGGGCGTTGCGCTACTCCTTCGCGTACCTGTGCTGGCGCTCCGAAGCGGGCGCGCAACCTGGCAGGCCCGCGAAGGAGTGCGAAAGGGGGGAGTCGAACCCCCAGAGCCTTTCGGCTACCGGATCCTAAGTCCGGCGCGTCTGCCAGTTCCGCCACTTTCGCATCCGCAGGCCGGGGAATACTTTAGCCTAACACAGCCTGTAAGTCTCACGTGCCAGCTGTAGTGAAACAGAACTCGACCGTCGACCTAGCCACTTCATCAAAACCCTTCTCTTCCTGGCTCACCCGGCGCAGATCCTGCACTACGACGTCCCCGGACCGTCGACTTTCGACTGTCGACTCCCGGCAGCCGACTCGATTGGCTTCCGCACCGTCCCGGGCGGGGCGCCAGAGACGCTCCGGCCGGGACAGATACTGACTCGCGATCGACGACCTGGAGACAGGAATGGCCCGCTCGATCTGGAAAGGCTCGATTGCCTTCGGCCTCGTGAACATCCCGGTGGAGCTCTACAGCGCCGTCCGGGACCATCGCCCGCGCTTCCGGCTGCTGCACGCCAAGGATGAAGCGCCCGTCCGGTACGAGCGCGTCTGCCAGAGCGAAGGGAAGCCCGTGGCGTGGGAGGACCTCGTCAAGGGCTACGAATACGAGAAGGGGCAGTTCGTGGTCCTGACGAAGGACGACTTCAAGACGGCGGCGCTGCAGAAGACGAAGACCGTCGATATCCTCGATTTCGTCGACGCCGACGAGATCGACGAGCGGTACTTCGAGACGCCGTACTACCTTCAGCCCGGCAAGGGCGCCGACCGATCGTATGTGCTCCTGCGCGAGGCGATCCGGGAGTCGGGACGCATCGGGATCGGCAAGATCATTCTTCGTGAGGCCCAGCATCTTGCCGCGATCGAGGTCATCGGGGATGCCATTGTGCTGACGATGATGCGGTTCGCCGACGAGCTCGCGGACCTCGAGGACTTCAAGTTCCCATCCTCGGAGGGCATCCGGAAGCCGGAGCTGACGATGGCGCGGCAGCTCGTCGAGAGCCTGAGCGCGGAATGGGACCCCTCGAAGTACACCGACGAGTATCGCGACAACCTGATGCGCGTGATCAAGGGCAAGCTCGCCGGGCGCAAGCCGCGCCTGAAGGAGCGCGAGGACGCCCGCGGGGCCGACGTCATCGACCTGATGTCGAGGCTCAAGGCGAGCCTCGAGGAGCGCGGCGGCCGTGAAACCTCACGCCGTCGAGCGGCGTCGAAGCAGGAAGGTCGGGCCCGGCACGACCGCAAGCAGAGCGCCGCGACGGGCCGCAAGAAAGCCCACAAAACCCCGCGCGTGGCCTGACTCCGGGTGACTCGCCGGTTTCTGCGCACGGGCGGAGGTCGGTATACTCGTGTACTCGTCCACAGCATGAGGAGGCCGTCGTGGCCCTGAGCGCTCTCGAAACCCTGACGATAAGCCGCGCGGATCTGGTTTCCTGGTACACCAGGAACCGGGCGCGGACGCGCGAGCTGTTCGACCTGCTCGATCCAGCCGTCTACTACTCGCGGCCCATCTCGCTGCGCAACCCGATCGTGTTCTACGAGGGCCACCTGCCCGCGTTCAGCGTGATTGCCTTCCTGCGGCGCGCTCTGGGCGCCGGTCCCGTCGACGAGCGCCTCGAGCAGCTCTTCGCGCGTGGCATCGATCCGGAGAACGAAGCGACGGCGGTGCCGCGCTCCGGCGCCTCGACGATCTGGCCGCCGCGCGACGAGGTACTGGCCTTCGGGGCGGCCGCCGACCGGGCGGTCATCGACGCCATCGCCAGCGCGACCTTCGACGAATCGCGTCCGGCCATGCGGCGCGGCGAAGGACTGTTCACCGCGCTCGAGCACGAGGCCATGCACCAGGAGACGCTCCTGTACATGTGGCACCGGCTCCCGCACGCGCAGAAGGCGAGGCCTGCCGACCTCGCGTACGAGCTCGGCGCCGAGCCGCCCGCGCGGAGGACGGTGACGATTCCCGCCGGCGTCGCGACGCTCGGCGCGCGCCGCGAGGGGATCACGTTTGGCTGGGACAACGAGTTCGCCGAGCTGCAGGTCGACGTGCCCGAGTTCGAGGTCGACGTTCACAGCATCACCAACGCGGACTTCCTGGAGTTCATCGACGCCGGTGGCTATCACGCGCGCGAGCTGTGGACCGAGGAAGGATGGGACTGGCGCGAGAAGGAGCAGATCGAGTTTCCAGTCTTCTGGTCCCGCCCCGAGGCCGGGCGCACGGGACGGGCGGGATGGCGCTGGCGCGGCATGTTCGAGTTCATCCCGCTGCCGCCCGCCTGGCCGGCCTACGTCAGCCATGCCGAGGCGGCCGCGTACGCGCGCTGGAAAGGGCGGCGTCTGCCGACGGAGGCGGAGTACCACAGGGCGGCCTTCGGGACACCGTCCGGTGAAGAGCGTCAATTCCCGTGGGGCAGCGAGCCCGCGGATCCTTCGCGCGGCAACTTCGACTTCACGAGCTGGGAAGCGGTCCCGGCCGGCTCGCGCCCCGCGGGCGCGAGCACATGGGGCGTCCACGATCTCGTCGGCAACGGCTGGGAGTGGACCGCCAGCATCTTCGGGCCATTCCCAGGTTTCGAGGCCATGCCGTCGTACCCGGAGTACTCGGCCGATTTCTTCGACGGGCAGCACTACGTGATGAAGGGAGCCTCGCCGGCGACCGCTCGCGAGCTGATTCGCCGCAGTTTCCGCAACTGGTTCCGCGGCAATTATCCCTACGTCTACGCCAAGTTCAGGACGGCCCATGGTGAATGCTGAATGTTGAATGCTGAATGCTGAATGTTCGAGTGCATTCAGCACTCAGCATTCGGCATTCAGCACTCTTGTTGGAGATGGGATGGCCACAGCGAACCGCTCATTCGTCGCAGAATTCGCCGCCGACGTCCGTCGGGATTTGCGGCTCGCCCCGAAGCAGCTTCAATCGAAATATCTCTACGACGCGCTCGGCTCGAGCCTCTTCGAGGCGATCTGCCGGCTGCCGTGGTATCGCATCACGCGGGCGGAGACGCGGCTGCTCGCGCAGCACGGTGCCGCGATTGTTGCCGCGCTCGGTGAAGACGAAGGGTCCACCATCGTCGAATTGGGGTGCGGGAGCGGCGAGAAGCTGATGCTGCTGGCCGAGGCGCTGCAGGCGCGAGGGCTGGCGGCGCACGTGCACCTGATCGACGTCTCGCCGCAGGCGCTCGAGCAGACCGAGCAGCGCCTCAACGGCCTGCGCCATTTCTCGGTCGTCGGTCACCACTCCACCTACGAGGACGGGCTTCGGCGTGCCGTGGCGGCGCGCGACGGATCGCGGCCGATGCTGGTGCTGCTGCTCGGATCGAACATCGGCAATTTCGATACGCCCGCTGCGCACGCATTCCTGGGGCGGATACGCACGGCGCTCGCGCCAGGCGACCTGCTGCTCCTCGGCGCCGATCTGGTGAAGCCGGAGCGCGACCTCATCATCGCCTACGACGATCCGCTCGGAGTGACGGCGGCTTTCAACAAGAACCTGCTCGTCCGTCTCAACCGGGAGCTCGAGGCCGATTTCGATCTCGACGGGTTCGATCACCGCGCCGCGTGGGCGGGCGATCGTCAGAGGATCGAGATGCACCTCGTGAGCCGGCGGGTCCAGACCGTGCGGATTCCCGCAGCGTCGATGACGGTCCGGTTCGGGCCGGACGAATGGATCTGGACGGAGAGCTCCTACAAGTACGACGCGGATCAGATCATCGACATGGGCGCGGGTGCCTGTTTCGCCGCTCGCGACCAGTGGGTCGACCGCGACGCCCGGTTCGCGCTGACGCTGTTCACGGCGATGTAGATCGGCGCGGCGAAGTCCGACCGGGGATCACGGTCGCGCGGTTGGCAAAACTTCTCCGCCGTCGAAGGGCGAGGCACGCTACGATCGGGGCATGAGCAGGCGCTTTGGATTCGTCCTCGGGTGCCTTGCAGTCCTTTCGGCAGCGTCGGCGTCGGCCCAGCTTCGTGCGTCGCTCTACGCGTCGGGCTTCAACGCGCCTGTCGCCTTCGTCCAGGATCCCTCCGACCCCAGTGTCCAGCTCGTCGTCGAGCAAGGCGGCTTGATCAGGGCGGTCCGAAGCGGCGTGGTGCAAGGCACGCCCTTCCTGGATCTCACCAGCGTCGTGTTGTCGGGCGGCGAACGTGGATTGCTCGGCCTTGCATTTCCTGCCGACTCTGCGGCGTCGGGCCGCTTCTACGTCAACTTCACCCGGAGGCCCGACGGACACACGGTGGTCGCACGGTTCAGGCGATCCGCCAATCCTCTCGTCGCCGATGCCTCGTCGCGATTCGATCTCGTCTGGTCGACGGGGCTCGCCTTCATTGCGCAGCCGTTCGCGAACCACAACGGCGGCACTCTGGTATTCGGCCCCGACGGCTATCTGTACGTGGGGATGGGTGATGGCGGCAGTGCCAACGACCCTGCCAACAACGCACAGCGGACCGATCAACTGCTCGGCAAGATCCTGCGCATCGACGTCAACGTCCCTGACGCGCATCCGCAGGGGTTCGTCATCCCTGCCGGCAACGCGGGCTTCGCGCGGCCGGAGATCTGGAGCCTGGGCTTGCGCAACCCATGGAAGTTCACTTTCGACGACCCGGCACGCGGTGGCACGGGGGCGATGCTCATCGCGGATGTGGGGCAGGGGGCATGGGAGGAAGTGAACTACGAGCCGGCTGGCCGCAGCCGGCGCAACTACGGGTGGCGGAACCGCGAGGGCGCGCACGACCACGTGCAGACGACGCCGCCCTCGACCCTCCCGCTGGTTGAACCCATCTTCGAGTACAGCCACGCGGTCGGGCAGTCCATCAGTGGCGGCTACGTGTACCGCGGCGCCGCGATGCCGGGCGACAGGGGCCGGTACTTCTTCGCCGACTTCATCGCCAGACGGGTATGGTCACTCGCGCTCACGGTCAATCCCACGACCGGTGAGGCGGCATCGCGCGATCTGGTCGAACACACACAGGAGCTGGGCGGGCCGGCCGCGGTCGGCGGAGTGAGCGGCTTCGGCGTGGACGCGGCCGGTGAGCTCTACTTCATCAACTACTCGGGCGGCTCGATCCACCGCCTCTCGCGCGGCCCGGCGACGCCGGCCAACCTGCGCATCATTCGATAGGCTCGCGCCGTCGGCCGTCCGATTGTCGTTTGACGGCACGCGGCACGCCGCCGACGGCGGTCACGATGCGCACGATGAAGGGATGAACACGATGAGCTGTCTGAATGATATCCATCGTGGCCATCGGATCTTGGTGCCCATCGTGAACTCGCGTCGAGCGTCTCGAACCTGCGGAGGGCGGAGGACCGACGTCGACGACTATTTGTACAGCGCCCGCGCCCGTTCGATCTCCTCGACGATCTGCGAGGCGAGCGCTGCCGGGGCGACGACGCGCGCGAGCTGGCCGAACCCCAGAAGCCAGCTCTTCAACGCCCAGTCGTTCGACACGTGCAGCACGAGCCGGACGCCACCATCCGTCTGCTCCCGCAGGTCCTGCGAGTCGTGCCACATGCGCTCGCGGACGTAGGGCGCGATTCGGGCATCGAACGCGATCTCGATTCTTTCGGGGGCCGTGCCCTGGTGGACACCGAGCGAGTGGGCAAAGACCTCTTCGTCCAACTCCTGCGGCGCAAACCGTTCTTCGGTGACCGACACGGCTATCACCCGATCGATCGCGAACGTCCGCATGGCCTCGTACTCGGGCACGAACGCCACGAGGTACAGCCCGCCCTGCGCGAACACGAGCCGGTACGGCTCGACCAGGTACTTCTTGCGCCGGTTGCTCGAGAACGAGTGGTACGTCATGTTCACGCGGCGGTGGTAGAGGACGGCGTCCAGCAGCTGGGCGATGCGCGCGCTGCGGGCCGCGGCCTGCTTCGGGTCGACTCCCGGTTCCCCGGATCGATTCGCCTTCCGCGCACCCGGCTCCGCCTTGGTCTGGATAGCCAGCGGAAGCCGATCGAGAAACTGCCGCATGCCCGGCGTGAGCGCCGCCGCGAGCTTGTCGAAGGCATTGCGCACGTCGCTCTGGAACGGCGTGGACGCGAGGCATTCCACGAGCGTGCGGCTGAAGTACAACGCGCTGAGCTCCGCCAGCGTGAAGCCGGTGTTGTCGAGCCTCCGGAACGCCCGTTGCTCGAGCGTCCAGTATTTCTTCCCTTCGTGCGTCTCGTCGTACAAGGGGAAGCCTGCAGATTGGAGCGCCTCGAGATCGCGCCGGATCGTTCGTGTCGTGACACCTGTACGCTCGGCCATCTCGTCGATGGTGAGACGCCGCGACGCTTCCAGGTCGCGCAGGATCGTCCATTGGCGGATTACTTCGCCGCTACGAGGCATAGCTCAATGCTGAATGGGGAATGCTGAATGCTGAATGTTCAAGGCTGAAGGATAAGACTGAAGCGCGACGGCTGAAAGGCTGAAGGCTGAAGGGCTGAAGGCTGAAGGACGGAGGCTGAAGGACGGGGGGACCGGCGCACGCGACCCGCATGCGCCGGATCTTACAGGGAGATCAGCCGCTCGAAAAGCGAACGCGCGAGAAAGGGCGCCCTCGGCTGGGTGCGGACGAGAGAACTGCGCGGCGCGCTCAAGCCCGGCGCGCGCGCGCCAGGTGATCCAGCATCCGCTGCCGGTGCACGATCTCGCGACGTGTCAGTTCCGGAGCCGCGGCTTCGAACGGCAGCGACCGTTGGGCCCAGGCCTGCCGGCGGGCGCGGGTGCGCTCGACCCCGGCCTTGAAGCACTGAAAGCAGATGGCCTGGCTGGCGCAGATGTGGTCGGCCTGGTCTTTACGCATGGGTCAGCTCCTGATCCAGCAGGTCGAGCTGCAGGCGCGCCTTGATCTGCGCCTGCCGCCGCCGATGTTCGAGCACCCGGTACTTGTCGGGCCCGCGCAACGCCGCCGAGGGCACGGCCAGCCGCAGCCCCCGATTCCCGGACCCGGCTACCGGGCACTCCAATTCCCCGAAATCCAGTTGCCGCGCAAGCGAACCGTCGAATACATCCATCGGCCGGCATCCTCCCTGCTGGCCCTAGTCTACAAAGTAGGTGTGACAGGGAAGGTCACGCGGGACCGGGAGGGACCTGCGACCCGGGACTCCGACCGAGGGACTCGGGACCAGGGAGCAAGGGACCAGGGAGCAAGGGACCAGGGGACCGGGGACTCGGACCAGGGACCAAGGACCAGGGACTCAGGGACGCAGGGACCGTTTACCCAGCCCCCGATCCCCCTCCTCCGGCCGCGCCGCCAGCGCCGGCTCCGCCACTTCCGGCATGACCGCCCTGGCCGACGAATGCGTAGAACGCTCCGTTCGCGTCGGCGGCCGAAAGTGCCTGGAACCATGGGGGCACCGGCGTCGGGTGAGCCTTGACGAACTTCGCCCATGTCGCGGCCAGGCCCAGTGCCACAGCGAAGGGCAGCACCCGTCCCGGAGAATCTGCGGTGAGATGCGCCTCGCGGCGGGCGACCTCTTTCAGGTGTTTCTGATAGGCGCGCCACCGTTCGCCCATGCGCACACCCTCGTTCGACAACGGGGTCGTCGCGCCTCGGAACGCGAATCCCACGAGCGCGACGAGGATGAAGGCCCCGGGAACCAGGAGCGGCCAGCCGCGGTACTCGCGCGCCAGCAGAGCGGCCGCGATGAAGAGCACCGCGCCAAGGAGGAGGACGACGAGAGAGACCGCGCCGAAGCGCGCGTGCACCGCCTGGCGTTCGCGATCGATCAGGCCCATCGCCGCCATTTCGCCCTGCACCGCGCTCCGGAATTGGCCGAAGTGCGACTGCAATCGGCTTCTTGCCTTTGCCAGTGAAACCTGGTCCTCCTGGCCGTGCTTCCCACGGAACATGAGGTCGAGTGCGGCCTGCTCGTGGGTCGCGAGCGGGCGCCTGGCGCTCCGCCGCTCCATGGTGAAAATCCTTTGCCCGAACCGCTTTGACTCTTCCTTGATGAGAATCTCGCCGCGATCCGCGAGTGAAAAGAGGGTGCCCATCGCGTGTAGCAGGGACACACGACCGTTGGACGCGAGCGCTCCGGCAATTGCAGGCGCCAGTGGATCGGGAGGCGCCGCGTCCGAGGCTGGAGCGGGCGAGTCACGATGGGGCGCGTCGTACTGCAGCCGCATCGACCAGAGCCCGATGAAGCCCATCGCGCCGATGAGTGCCGCAGCCCACATCCATCGCGGCCCGAGGGCGTCGGCACGCTGCTGCGCCTCCTGCCAGGCGGGCGGCGAGGCGATAATGCTGCCCGGAGCGAAGTAGAGCCGCGTCTCGACCCATCCGTTCTTGCCGATATCCGACGCCGTCACTCGAACGGGCGAAGCCGTCGGCTGGACGCGCACGTCGCCTGCTCGTCTGCTGTCGATCGCGGGCTGCACCGTCAGCGGCGCGGGATGCTCGATCACGATCGTGCTGCTGTCGATCGTGTAGCTGTGCTCTCCCGGCAAAGCCCGCCAGGCCAGCAAATCGCCCTGCTCGCCCTGGCGGACGACGCCCTCGGCGCGGTACGTCAGGGTGAAGGAGTGGGTCGAGTTGGAGACAGGTGCAGGAAAATGCCACCGTACGCGCAGGCGGGACTTGCGTCCGATCTCGACGTGTCCGGGCTGGTTTCCGATCGGAAATTCCCGACCGTCCATGGTTGCGCGTAGGACCTGGATGGAGTCGGTGTGCCGCCTGGGAATCTCCCGGAAAACGTATGTGAACGTGCCGTCCTCGAATCGGAAGACGACGGTTTCGGTGACTTCGATCGCGCCGCCCGTGAGGACGCGGATGTAGCAGTCGAAACGCTCGGCGGCGTAGCTTTTCGCGTCGGCCGGCGCCGCGCTCAATACGACGAGCCAGGTTAGGAGGAGAAGCACCCGGGGTTTCATCGAGGAGGTCCTTTCTCCGATGGAACTCGTGTCGATCGGCCGGCCGCAGTTCCGCGCGATGGTACATCCTACCTCGCCTGCACCAGCCGCAGATGTCGCTCAACCGTACACAGAGGTGTCCCTGGTGCGTGGCGGAGTCGCGCCCGTTGGCACCAGGGGCACCCGGGGTTCCCCGCTCCCCGGTCTCACCGGCTCCCTACTGCTTCACACCTCTCCGCGCACCCCTCCCGCCGCGGGCAGCCGGCATCTCGCGGGCTTGCGCACGCTGTTCGGCGGTCAGCACCTGAGCGATCTTCAGCTCGGCCTCCACGCGCTTGTTCAGCGCCGCAGCATCGGCCTCGGCGATTGCTGCCTTCAACTGGTCAATCTTCGCCAGGTCCGGCGCGTCGGCGAAGATGGCCGCATTCAGCTCGCGCCTGAGCTGCCCCATCTTCTGGCCGGGCTGCTCGCCGGCACGGCTCTCCTGCATGATCGCGCGGACCTGCTCGCGCTGCTGGTCCGTGAGATTCAATCGCGCGAAGATCGGCCTCTGCCCTCGCCCGGGTCCGAAGCCGCCCGACTCTCCCATTCGTGCATGCCGTCCCTGCGCTGGCTCCTGCGTCTGGGCCGAGAGGGTCACGAGGGCCACGGCGGCCAGAAATACCACCGCAAAGGTCGTCCATAATGTCCGTGTGCTGATGTTCATGGGCAATGTTCTCCTGATGGCACGGTAGACCGCCCCTGTCCCGGAAAACTTCCCGCGCATGTCCAAAAAGCGAGCCGGAATATATGGGTGGGCGTGGAAGTCCAAGTGCAATGACGTCAGGATCCGGCGCCAGAGGTGACGTCTGAGTGGATGCAGACCGCGGGCTCGTGGAAGCGGCAGCCGCGGGCGACCGCGAGGCGTTCGACCAGTTGGTGCGCCGCTACCAGGGGTTGATCGTGGGCCTTGCCCGATCGCTGACCGCCGGCAACGTCGATGCGGAGGATATCGCCCAGGAGGTCTTCGTGCGCGCGTGGCGGAGCCTCGGTGGATTTCGCGGCGAGAGCACGTTTCGCACCTGGATCCACCGGATCGCCATCAACGTCGTCCGGTCGCACCAGGGAAGGCTCGCCAGGCTGCGCCGCATGTTCCAGTCGCGGTCAGCGGATCGATCTCCGGTGATCGATCCTATCGAGAGCGCACCCGACCGTCGGGACCTCGAAGAGCACATCCTGCTGCGTGATGCGATCGACAAGGCGCTCGCCAGCCTGCCCGAGGACCTGCGGCTGGCCGTGGTCCTACGCGACGTGCAGGGCCTCGAGTACAAAGAGATCGCAGCCGCGCTCGACGTGCCAATCGGCACCGCGGAATCGCGCATCTTCCGGGGCCGGCAACGCCTCAAGCCGTTGCTCGAGCCCTTGCGCAAGGGACGTTAGTGGAGGAGGACGCCATGCTGTCGTGCGATGAAGCCGGCCGCCTGTTGGCGCACAGGGCCGACGGCGACCGTCTGCCCGCGTCGCGCGAGGCGGATCTCGATGCGCATCTCGAGGCGTGCGGTTCGTGCCGCGAAGCACTCGGCACGCAGCGCGCCGTGGCGGCAGGGCTTCGCTCCAGGCCAGCCGATCGCGTCTCGCCGATGTTCGCGCGGCGCTTGCGCGAACGCCTGGATCGTGTGGATCGCGACGAGGGGTGGCTCGGCATCGCGGACTGGCGCGCGTGGACGGTTCGTCTGGCGCCGGTCGCGATCGTACTCGCGCTCGCAGCCGTGCTGACGACGGGTCAGACCGGCGCCGCACCGCTCAGCCTGGAAGAGTGGACCGTCAGCAATACCGAGTCGTCCTCCGTCGCGACGCTGCTCTGGGATGACGAGGTCACATCCGCGGCGGTCGTGGAGCAGATGCTGACCGGAGAACTTCCACCCGCGGGAGGCGCGCGCGATGGCCGATAACCGCATGCGAATCTGGTTCGCGCTCTTCGTGCTGGCGGTGTTCTGCATGGGTGCGGCAGCCGGTGTGTTCGTCGGGCGACGCATGGACCGCCTCGACTCGCTGGGCCGGCCGCTTGCCGGCTGGAGATATCCGGGACCGGCCAGCAGACCTTCCGGCGGCCCGCCACCCCAGGTCCTCCTCGAGCGTCTGACGCGCGAGCTGGATCTCGACGAGTCGCAACGACAGCAAATCGGCGCCGTGCTCAAGGCGAGCCGCGGCCGCGTCGAGGTGCTGCAGCGCGACGTGCGCGCGCAATTCGACACAGAGCAACGGGCCCTGCACAACGAGATCCGCAAGCTGCTCACGCCGGATCAGCAGGAGCGCTTCGATCGCTCGATCGAGCGCGGTCGCCGGACGCGTCCTGGCCGCGGGCGCGGTCAGGGTCGCCGCTGACTCTGAAAGAACTCTCGCTGGAGCCGGAGCAACACGGGAATCGATGCGAGCACCGAGATCAGGTTCGGTACCGCCATCAATCCGTTGAGCGTATCGGCGATGTTCCAGACGACGTGCAGCGAGCCCGTGGCGCCGAGATAGATGAACACCAGCCACAGCAGCCGGTACGGGACCGCCGCGCGCGCGCCCAGCAGATACACGATCCCTGTCTCACCGTAGTAGCTCCACCCGATCAGGGTGGAGTAGGAGAAGAGCAGGATTCCCCCGGTCACGACGATGTCGCCCCAGGTCCCGGGGAGGCCGGTTTCGAACGCCCGCGCGGAGAGCGCCGCGCCGTTGGCCCCGCTCGCCCATGTATCGGTGACCAGGATCACGAGCCCCGTCATGGTGCAGATCAGGATCGTGTCAACGAAGACCTCGAAGATTCCATACATGCCCTGGCGTACGGGGTGATCCGTCTGCGCGGCCGCGTGCACCATCGGGGCGCTACCCAGGCCGGCCTCGTTGGAGAAGAGCCCGCGCGCGATGCCGAACCTGAGCGCCAGCATGACGGTGCTGCCGGCGAATCCGCCGGTAGCGGCTGTTCCGGAGAACGCTCCGTCGAACACCAGGCTGAGGGCCGGTCCGATGCGATCCAGATGGGTCACGAGCACGGCGAACCCGCCGCCGAGATAAAGCGCGGCCATGAAGGGCACCAGCACCGAGGTGAACTCGCCGATACGCTTGATTCCGCCGAGGATGACAACGGCGGTGACGACGACGAGGAGGATCCCCGTCAGCATCGGCCTGATGCCGAACGAGGCGTTGAGCGACTCAGCTACGGAGTTGGCCTGCACCATGTTGCCGATTCCGAACGCGGCGATCGAGGTGAGCAGGGCGAAGATCGCACCGAGCCAGGGGAGCCCGAGTCCCTTCTTGAGCGTGTACATCGCGCCGCCGCGCATCGTCCCGGATTCATCGGGCTCCCGATAGTGCATCGCGATGACGATCTCGGCGTACTTGGTGCACATGCCGAGGATCCCCGAGATCCAGAGCCAGAACAGCGCGCCCGGCCCGCCGACGAAGATCGCGGTCGCGACGCCGGCGATGTTGCCGACGCCGACGGTCGAGGCCAGGGCCGTCGCGACGGCCTGGAAGGGCGTGACGCTGCCGCGCCCCTCGCCGCCCGAGAACACCTTTCCCAGGACTTCCCGCAGCGCAAAGCCCAAATACCGGAACTGGACGATGCCAGTCAGGATGGTGAGGAGTAGCCCTGTGCCGATGAGCAGCACGATCATCGGGCCGCCCCAGACATAACCGTTGAGCGCGCGTTCGAAGGCCAGCAGTTGTTCCATTGTTGCGAGAGTATATCCGGGTTCGTGTATGCTGCCGTGCGCAACGATGCGGATACTCGTCATCGGGG
>DASTBU010000007.1:0-7071 GCA_035711845.1 Vicinamibacterales bacterium | reverse complement strand
CGAATACGTCACCGTAATTGTGAAACGCAGGACTAAGGCCCGCAGCATGCGGCGGGCGCTGGTGCCCAGCTGACCGGAGACTCACCGCAGGCAAGTCGATATGCGGGAAGGCTCTCATGATTCCGGTTGGTGGCGATTATCCGTGGGGCAGCGACCGGGGCGGCCGACGGAGGAAGACTCGCGCTGGTGTGCGCCCGGCGTACCGACTTCATTCGGGCGATCACCCCGGAGCCCAGGGCACACGACTTGCTCTGCGCCCCAGCGTCCACGGGACGCCAGACTGTCGAGTGCGCCGGTTTGTTCCGGAATATGCGTCCGAAGGGTTCCGGTGGACGACGTCCCGCACATCGAGAATTTTCGATCGTCGTAAGTCTCTTACTTCCGCCTGCGCCGGGCCGCCGGCCGCGAGCACGGGTGGGAATCCGGGAGTGGGGATGGGAAGCGACCCCGCGAACATCAGCATCGCCGCATCCGGTGGTCTCTCGCTGGCGGGAGCGCGGCATGCGCAGCTGCGCGAGCTCGCGTTCTACGGTCATCGCGAACACGTCCGCGCCCTCTTCGAGTCTCTGCCGCCAGCCGAGCGCGGGTCCCACTCCACGCCGGAGATCCTGCGGCGGGTAGTCGAGGGGAGCCTTGCACGCCTGCGCAGCCCCTCCGCCGTCTCCGCTGAGCTCGTCCAGGAACGCGAATTCCTCGGGTCGGTCGTCGAGCTGTTTGTTTCCAACTCCTGCGCGCGGCAGCTCTTTCCCAAGGAGATGTTCCACACGCTGCATGACTGGTCCGAACAGCTTCTTCTCGCGTCGCGACTCACCGACGCACAGCAGGCGTGCACGCTCGCCCTGGCGCTCGGGGCGAAGACCCATCCGGAGATCGGGCCATGGATTCAGCTCCGGCTGGCCCGTACGCAGATGCTCCTTGGTGATTTCGAATCCGCATATGCGACCCTCATGGGCACGTACGCGCGCCTCGATCGCGTCGCTGATCGCAATGCCGTCGCGGCGCTGCTCGACGCACTCTGCACCGCGTCGCTCCAGACGCGCCGCGGGTCGATCTTCAAGCGCCTGCTGGTCGAGCGGCTGCGCGTGTTCCACGCGAACGTCGACGAGCGCCGGGCGGCCGTGCAGCTCATGCACCGGGTGCACCGTGGGGCGCGCCGGCTGCTCGCGGCCCACGACCTCTCGCCGGGCGACAAGCTTCTGTGGCTGACCCAATGGGTCCTGCACGGCGCCGCCCGGCGCGTCGGCGTCAGAGGGGCCGCCAGAGTGCTCGAGCGATCCGCCCTGGCCAGCGCCTACCTGTGTCAGTACGGTGTTTCCCGGCGCCGCGGGTGGGGGTCGGCACCGCGAATCGACGCGACGCTCGTCACTCGCGCCATGGGGGGGATCGGCGACTTGCTGATGATGACTCCGGGGCTTCGCGCGCTGAAGGCGATGCAGCCGAAGCGGCCGATCGTCCTCGCGATTCCTTCCCGCTTCTTCCCGGTCTTCGAAGGCAACGACGACGTCGAGCTGCTGGACATCGACAGTGATGTGGAGCCCGCCGCCTACACTCAGTGGTTCAACCTGACGGACTGCCCTGCGGCGCGCGTGGAGAACATGACGGCACCGCGCGTCAAGGCGAACCGCATCGAATTGTTCGCCCGCGCCCTCGGCGTTCGGCGGTCCGCATTGAAGGCGATGGACCGTCGTCCGCGCTATGTCGTCTCCGATGAGGAGCGGCGCTGGCGTGACCTGTCCTTCGCCCAGGTGCGGCTCGACGGGGCGGTCGTGATTGGCGTTCAGCGGCACACCGACGAAGCGTACCGCGACGTGCCGCACATGCATCGGATCATCGAAGCGCTGGCCCGCGAAGCGCGAGTGCTGGTCCTCGGAGATCGCCCGCAGACGGAGGAGGCCCTTCCGGGCGTGCTCTACACGAACGGGTTGGACCTGCGGAAGTCCTTCGCACTCGCCAGTGGCTGCGATGTGCTCGTGACGCCCGATTCCGCTTTTTTTCATCTCTCCGGAGCGTTGGATCTCCCGTGTGTCGGTCTCTTCGGCCCGACTGACGGGCGCGTCCGGGGCCACGACTACCCGCGCTCGCGCGTCCTCGATGTCCGGCGGCAGTTTCCCTGCGTCCCGTGCTGGCGGAACGAGATCATTCCGTGCGCCCTCACGGGCCTTCGACCGAGTCCGTGCCTCGGCCACATCGAGGTGACAGAGGTCGTCCGCGCGGTTCGCGAGAGGCTGCTGGCAAACCGCCCGTGCACGTCGCCGGCCGAGGGGCTCTCGACATGACGCTCGTCGACCGGCGTTCGCTGCGCTTTACCTGGACCTACGCGAAGAGCCAGTTGCGGCTGAAGTACCGCTACACGGCGCTTGGCGTGCTGTGGCTCCTGCTCGAGCCGATGCTGTATCTCGGTGTGCTCAGCGTGGTGTTCTCGTACGTGAATCGGATGGACATGGGCGCCTACGCCGTCTTTCTGTTCAGCGCACTGGTGCCCTGGCGGTATTTCGAGAAGGTCGTTTCCAGCTGCATGGACGCGATCGTGCAGGGCGACTGGCTCCTCAAGCAGCTTCCGGCCTCTCCCTTCGCCCTCCCGCTGGCCCGGTGGATCGTCGCTTCAATCGAGTTCGCGTGCTCCTTCGCAGCGGTGACGCTGATACTCGCATTCGTCAAGGAGCGGTGGACGGTGCATGTCCTCGTCCTGCCGCTCGCGGCATTGCCCTGGGCGCTGGCCGCGCTCGGCGTGGGGCTCTGCTGCGCCTCACTCTACACGTTCTTTCGGGATATACGGCCGGTGGTTCACGCCGCCCTCATGCTGGCGTTCTTCACGGCGCCGATACTGTTCGATCCGAGCGTGTTCCCTGCCGATTCGGTGCAGGAGCGGTTGCTGGCGTGGCATCCGCTCACCTACCTTGCCGCGCTGTTTCAGAAGCCCATCCACGCGGACCGATGGCCGGGCTCCATCGACTGGGCCGTATCCTCGCTGGCTGCGTTGCTGGTGATGGCGCTGGGTGTGGCTTCGATTCAGTGGACGCGTGCGCGCCTCTATTTCTACCTGTGATGCTGCCGACGACCCTGCCCGGCGCCGTGTTCGCGCTCGACGCGGTGAGCGTCGGCTTCCACAGGCAGGCCGTTCAGGCTCGCAGTCTCAAGTACGCGCTGGCCTCACGGCTCCGCGGAGAGCGCCGCCGCTTGCACGACGCGCTCTCCGGCGTCTCGGTGACCGTGCATCCGGGCGACCGGTTGGGCATCATTGGCCGCAACGGGGCTGGAAAATCGACGCTGCTTCGCGTGCTCGCCGGCGTCATCGTCCCCCAGCGGGGGCGTGTCGTCGTCGATCCGCAGCGGCGCATCGTTCCGCTGCTCGGGCTCGGCGTCGGGTTCCAACCGGACCTCACCGGCGAGGAGAACTGCCTGCTGGCGGGCACGCTGCTCGGGCGGACGCCCGCGGATATCAGGGCGCGCCTCGACCAGATCGTTCGGTTCGCGGAGATCGACGGCTTCATCAATGAGCCGGTGAAACACTACTCGTCCGGCATGTATGCGCGACTGGCCTTCGCGCTGGCGTTCGACGTGGAGCCCGACGTCCTGCTCCTGGACGAGATCCTCGGTGTCGGGGACGAGTTCTTCAGGGAGAAATGTCTCTCGCGCGTGGACGCGCTCGTCGCGGCGGGCGCCACGCTGGTGGTCGTCTCGCACGACCTGGATTTCCTGAAGGCGCAGTGCACCCGCATGCTCTGGCTCGACCGCGGGCGCCTCGTGATGGATGGCTGCCCCGTGCGCGTCGCGGCCGAGTACCGCGAACGGCGCGGCGTTTTCGGAGATTGAGATGCCGGATCGACCCCTCGTCGTGAATGCCACGGCCATCGGTCGGCGTCCGGATGGGATCACGACCTATGGTGTCAACCTCCTGAAGGCGCTCGGCCGCGCCGGGATCGATCGTCCCATGACCGTGGTTCTCACCGGCGACGCGCGAGGCTACCACCTGGAGGCGGCGCTCCCGGCGCACGCGACGGTCCGATGGGTGACCGGCGCGATGTCGCCGGCGCGCGGGACTCGGGGCAACCTCCGCCGATGGCTGTTCGCGAACCGACTCGCGTGGCAGCACCGCGAGGCTGTCGTCTTTGGCCTGAGCCAGATCGAGGCGCCCCTGGTCGGAGCCCGAAGCGTCGTCATGGTGCACGATCTGATCCCGTGGCTCTTTCGGCGCGCACACCCGCGGCAGTACTGCTTCTACCGGCATTACCTCGGGCGAGCGGTACATCACGCCGCCGCTGTCGTAACGCCGTCCCGCGCGACCAAGGCAGACGTGTGCCGCCACTACGGCGTCCCGCCCGGTCGTGTGCACGTGATCCAGCACGGCAGTCCGGTGTCGCCGAGGGACGCGCCGGGACGCCACGGGCGCGGCGGATACATTCTCTGGATCGGCCGCCCGGAACCGACCAAGAACCTCACCGCACTGCTCGACGCGTTCCAGCTCATCCAATCGCGGACCGGCGCGCGGCTGGTGTTGGCGGGTGAAGGGACCCGCGCGCATCCGAGCGCGACGGGCCTCTGCGGCGAGGGGCACGGCCGGATCAGATGCCTGGGACCGATCTCGGAGGCGGAGAAGATCGGGTTGCTCGATGGCGCGGCGGTGCTCGTGTGCCCGTCGCTGTACGAAGGATTCGGGTTCGTGACGCTCGAGGCGATGGCGCGCGGATGCCCGGTCGTCGCCGCAGACACTGGCGCGCTGCCGGAGACCTGCGGCGACGCCGCATTGTACGTGGATCCACGGCAGCCGCAGGCGATTGCCGACGCGCTGCTCCGCGTGCTGGGCTGCCCCGATGTGGCCCGCGATCTCGTCGCGCGAGGCGCCGCGCGCGTCGCCGCGTTCACGTGGCAGGCGTCCGTCCGCGCACACGTCGAGGTCTTCGATCACGTCGCGCGTCTGAGCGCGGTGGGCGGATCGGGGCACTCGCGCAGGCGCGAGGTGCCCGTCGAAGCGGACACCGTTCCGTGAAGCCCCTCAGCAAGCTGTGCGACGCGGCGGACTGGTTCGATCCGGAGTTCGATCGGATCGTTCGCACCGAGCTCGCGGAGGAGCCTCGGCTCCACCGCAAGCAATGGGAGTTCGCCCAGATCTTTCGTGCCCTGCAGTCGGTGGGAGTCCTGAGCGGCACGTCCCGCGGCCTCTCCATGGGTGGCGGAATGGAGCGATTGCTCTACGCCGTCGTCCGCCACACTGGTCACCTGACCGTTACCGACCTCTATGAGGCAGATAGCAGCTGGGACGAAGCGCGGCTCGAGGATCCCGATTGCGCGGTCAAGGCCGCCGCCCCGTTTCCCGTCGACCGAGACCGCCTCAGCGCGAGGCGAATGGACATGCGCGAGCTCACCTTTCCGTCCGGATCGTTCGACTTCTGCTACTCGTCCTGTGCGATCGAACACATCGGCACGTACGACGACTTCGTCAGGCATCTCGAGGAAACGCGTCGGGTGCTGAAGGACGACGGCGTCTACGTGCTGACCACGGAGTTCCACTACGGCGAGGAAGTCATTCCGGCGCCGCACAACTACTACTTCTCCGCGGCATTTCTCGAGGAGCTCGTGCGCGCTTCGTCGTTCGCGGTTTGCGGCGTCGTGGACGGCACGCTACGGCCGCACGTGTTCAACCGGCCGCTCCCGGTGAATCTCGGCGACCTGTGCGCGGATGCTGCCGACCCGGTCACGGACGTGCTCCTCAACACCAACCCGCACCTGCAACTGCTGACGAGCGGCCTGCCGTTCACCTCGATGTGTCTGGTGCTGAGGAAGGCGGCGCCGGCTGCCTCCGGACGAGTCTTGCCCATGGCTGGTCTCGCCGCGTCGCGGGAATGGATGGCGGCAGGCGTGCGGCGATGGAAGGCGTTCGTGGAGAGCGCCTCGCTGCATCTGGATCCGTTCGGCATGATGAGTGACCGTCGAACCTCCGGCGGCGTGCCGCGTAGCGTCGTCTCCGATGGAAACAGCACGCTGTTCCATACCGGCTATGTCTGGCTTGGCGAGATGCCTCGGAAGCTGACGGTGGAGGTGGACGCGCGTCCTGCCCCCGGGGCCCGAGCAACGATCGAGCTGCGCGTTCACCGCCATCCGGCGCTGAATCCCGACGCCGTGAGCTGCTGCCGCAGTGTGAAGCTCGTTTTGGAGCGCCGCCAGCGGCTGCACGCGTCTGTCTCGATCGTTCCGGATGCCAAGCACTCCTTTGCAGTGCTCGGCAAGGTCACCGCCGGCAGCTGCGAGATATTCGACGTCGCCGTGCGGGTCGCTGCGTGCCCTGGCGCCGGTTCGACTTGATCCTGTCGCTCTATGCGTCGGGGGCAGGCCTGGCCCCGCCCAGGCCGACATACGCAAGCGCACCTCGGGGTTCACCCTCGCGACATGGAATCGTTCGTCAACGTCACAGGGCGCCCATTGGGTCCGCCCTGGGCGGAGGAGCACCGCCGCGCGTCTGCCGCAGGCATTGCGGCGCTCGCGGCACACGCACGTCATCACCTCAAGGTCGGAGAAGGTAAACTGCGCCCGGCGTTCATTGCCCCATCGAATCCGCTGTACGGAAGCCCTGGTCGCTTGATGTAACCTGTCTGCTCGGGCCCTCCACACAGGGACGAAGTCCCCGCTCTGCCGGCTTGGAGCTCGACTCCTCGACCGGTCAGGGCAGTCAAGCCGCCTGTGTGAGCCACGTCGGGCGTCGGGCGCCGCGCGCATCCAGCACCAACAGTGATCACATTCTTCATTCTTTCTCCGTTCGCGGTCGCGCTGCTCTCGGCGTATGCGGTGAGCCGCCGTCCCTGGACCGCGCGTCTCCTGGCGGCGTGGCCGGCAGTCCTGGCCGTCGTCCTGGCGGCGGAGCTTCGCTCGACGTTCAGCGCCGGGCCGCGCGTGGTCGAGCATTCGTGGGCGCCTTCGCTGGGCTTGTCACTCTCATTCAACCTGGATGGTTTGAGCCTCCTGTTCGCGCTCCTCATCACCGCGATAGGAGCGCTGGTGGTTCTGTATGCGAGTCGTGATCTCGAGGACCATCCGCAGGCGGGTCGCTTCCATGCGTCGCTGTTCGCCTTCATGGGC
>DASTBU010000006.1:0-23092 GCA_035711845.1 Vicinamibacterales bacterium | reverse complement strand
CGGGCTGCGGCTGACGGTGCTGGGCGCGGGGATTGGGTGCCTCGGGGCGCTCGCCGCCGCGGGATTGATGCGCGCACAGCTCTACAGCATCACCCCCTACGATCCGCTGACGTTCGCGCTCGGCATCGCCCTGGTCGTGCTCGCGTCGCTCGTGGCCTGCTGCGTGCCGGCCTACCGCGCGGCCAGAACGAGTCCGGTTGAATCGCTGCAGTCGGAGTGACGCCGCGCCGGCTCGGCGCCCGGCGCGCTGACAACTTGACGGAGGCCCGAACTCGTGACCGCGGACCTGCCGCCGTTATCCTGCGACGCCTCGATTCAGCGCCCATACCGGCCCGTGTCCCGGATACACGCGCGTTGCGCCCCCGGCCCTCAGCACCTGCCAACTGGCGTTCACCAGGTCGGCGGCGCCCTCCGGTGCAAGCGCCGGGAGCGTGAGGTCTCCCGTGAACACCGAGCCGTCGTCGAGCAGCAGAGACACGCTGTCGTCCGAGTGGCCGGGTGTATGGACGATCTCTCCACTGATGCCCATGCGCGCCAGCCTCGCGCGGCTCTCCGCAGCCGAGATGGTCACGTTGTCGCCCAGCGTGATCTCGGTGTAGCGATCGGCTGGCTTCATGAATTGCTTCATCAGCGGAATCGCGCCGACCTGCACGTCGAGCACGAGCAGCGGCACGCCGGCCTGCTTCAAGTCCTGTGCAAGGCCTGCGTGATCCAGGTGATAGTGGGTCGCGAGCGCGTACCGGATCTCGTTGAGCGGAACACCCATCCGGGAGAGACTTGCCAAGAGCACGCCCATCGTCCCCGGGTACCCGAGGTCCACGAGCAGCCTCGAGGTCCCGGCGCTGAGGACCCAGTAGTTCGTCGATCGGTACCCGACGTTGACGACGGTCGTCTTCATCGCCGCGGATCCGTGCCGAGACATACGGGCGCGCGCGGACCGCGCGCGTCATGTTCGCCCGGAGATCATAACGCCGCGCGCGTCGGCTGTGACAGGGACTAACCTGCGCTCTCGTACGCCACTCCGCGGTTCAAGGGTTCAGGGGTTCAAGGGTTCAGGGTTCAGGGTTCCGGGGTTCAGAGGTTCAGAGGTTCAGAGGTTCAGGGGTTCAGGCGGTTCAGGTCGCGCGCCGCGAACGAGAACCCGATGAACTTGTGAACCTGCTGAACCTCGGAACCTGCTGAACCTATGAACCCGATGAACCTTGAACAGTCATATCGAGCGAGGATAAACGCACGGGCACAGCGGTTCACGCGCGGATCAGCGCCTGACGGGTGCGCTGCAGGAAATCGCGCTCGGCGGCATTCCCCACGCGCGCGATCGCCGCATCGTACGCCAGTACCGCCTCGTCCTCGCGGCCCATGCGCCGCAGCAGCTCGGCGCGGATCGCGTGCCACAGGTAGTAATGATCCAGCCGCAGGTCATCGACCAGCGCGAGCGCGGCGCCGGGCCCGTCGACCTCCGCAACGGCGACCGCGCGATGGAGCGCGACAACGGGGCTCGGCGCAAGCGCGAGCAGCTGGTCGTAGAGTGTGAGGATCTGCGACCAGTCGGTCGCCTCGGGGCTCGGCGCGTCGCCGTGCACGGCGTTGATCGCCGCCTGGATCTGGTACGGGCCCGGCAGGTTCCGCCGCAGACAGCGGCGGACGAGGGCGTGGCCTTCGGCGATGAGACGTCGATCCCACAGGCTCCGAACCTGGCTCGCCAACAGCACCATGTCCCCCTCGGCTGTCATGCGCGCGGCGCGACGCGACTCAATGAGCAGCATCAGCGCGAGCAACCCCAGCACCTCGGGTTCGTCGGGCATGAGCGCGGCGAGCAGCCGGCCGAGGCGGATGGCTTCGGCGCAGAGGTCGTCACGAATCAGCCGATCGCCCGAGCTGGCCGCATAGCCCTCGTTGAAGATCAGGTAGACGACTGCCAGCACCGCCAGAAGCCGCTCCGGCAGGTCCGCCTCTTGCGGAATTCTGTATGGGATCCTCGCGTCGCGGATCTTGCCCTTGGCGCGAACCAGCCGCTGGGCCATGGTCGGCTCGGGCACCAGAAACGCGCGCGCGATTTCCGCGGTGGTGAGGCCCCCGACCAGCCTGAGCGTCAGCGCCACCTGGGCGCCGATCGCAAGCGCCGGATGGCAGCAGGTGAAGATCAGCCGGAGTCGATCGTCGCGCACAACGTCCTCCTCGGTCGTCTCCTCGCGGGCGTGCAGCAGCGCGGCCTGTGCGTGCCGGTCCTCGCGAGAGGCTTCCCGGCGGAGCCGATCGAACGCGCGATTGCGCGCTGTCGTGATGATCCATCCGGCGGGGCTGGGGGGGAGACCCACCGAGGGCCACCGCTGGACGGCGGTCGTGAACGCCTCCTGGACGGCCTCCTCCGCCATGTCGATGTCGCCGAACACGCGGACCAGGACGGCCACCGCGCGCCCGTACTCTTCGCGGAACACGCGCTCGATCTCGGTCGCCTGGAGGACCGGCATGGCCTCGCTCAGCTCGCTCCGTCCTCCCGGAACGGCCTGACCTCGATCGGAAGCATGGTCGCGCGGGCGAGCTTACGCCCCCAGTCGAGCGCGGCGTCCAGGTCGGGCGCCTTGACGACGGTGAATCCCCCGATGTGCTCTTTGCCCTCGATGTACGGGCCATCCGTCGTGAGCACGTCGTTTGCCTTGACCCGGACCACGGTCGCGGTGCCTGGCGGATACAGGCCGCCCGCAAAGACCCAGGCCCCGGCCGCGATCATCTCCTCCCGGACCGCATGCACGTCCTGCATGATCTTCGCAAGGAACTCGGGCGGCGGGGGGATGCCGTCGCCGTCGGGTTGATAAATGCTGAGCAGGTACTGATTCATCGGAAGTCCTCGTCGTGGGAACGAACCGGCTCCTTGCCGGCGTTTCACCATCTAAACGAACGGCTTCGGCCCGGATCGACACGGCGCGCGGGGCCCGCGTTTTCAGGCTCGGCCAGCGCGGCGGATGCCGGGGAGGTTCTGCGGCAGCGCGCGCCAGCCCCAGAGCCGCGTCATGTCCTCGCCTTCGAACTCGTGGCCGAGGTCCTAGGCCAGGACCACGATCTGCCCCCTGTGATGCGCGTCGTGCTGCATCAGATACACGAGCATGTCCACGACCCGGCGCGGCATGCCCTTCACGCGGGCCCGTCGGGCAGCGATCGCCGCGCCGAACAGGACGGCGAGGTCGTCTGTCGATCGGCGCAGCGCCCGCTGCGCCTCCGAGCGAGTGGCCCGGTTGCGATCGAGGGAGGGCGGTCCAGGGCGCGCACCACCCATCCTGGCGAACGTACGTCGCACGCTCTGCATGTGGGCGACGATGGCCGCAATCGATCGGCCGCGGCCGCGGAGCAGGCACGCGCCACAACGCGTCGGGCAGGACGTTTACGAGATGTTCGCTCACGGATCCGCTGTGCCTGAACGCTTCGAGCAGCTCGCTCTCCACGTCCAGTGGACGACCTCTCGCCATTGCTCGCGCTCCGGAACCATGCCAGAGGGTCGCGCCCCAGGACTCTGCCGACCCGATGGTCCAACCGAGCGACACTCTACCATCTCTCCGTCGGCCGTCATGCCGACGACGCTCTCGTGGCGTGTGCAGGCTGAATCACCACCGACATCGGGCTCGCGGGAGGCGCGTGGCGGGCGCTCGCCGGGCCCGGAGCGCGCGGACCCCCTGAGCGCCTTGCAGCGCGCCAGCACACCGCAGGCTGGCACGCGACGATCCCCGCGGGCTTCCCGCGCGGCAGTGATTCAGCGGATACGCGCCTCTCGTCGGTGATCGTCGCGAGGGGGGACACGCCTCGACAGGTCAGCGCGCGGGTCTAAGGTGAAACCGGGGGGCTTCGCCCCGCCGGACCCCCCATCGCCGTCGCTCGCGGGGCCCACGATCCCCGCTCCGCTCCGGCGGGGCGCGCCCGTGGGCGCGCCTGTTTCAGGCATCGTGGGTCCCGCACGGCGGGGTCGGGAACTTGGGAGAGCCGCGCCCGCGTCGCTACAATTCCAACATGGACGGCCGGCAGTGCTATCACTGCAAGCAGTGGATCGAGCCCGGGGAGGCGCACGACTGCTGGACCACCACTCCTGAAGCGCTGACGCAGGATCTCTCCGAGGACCTGCAGCAGGCATGGGAGCGGCTGCGCGAGACGGCCGTGTCCTTCGGCGAACAGCGGGTCTACGCGTCCCACAAATCGATCATGTTCTCGCGCGGCTCCTGTTACTTCTTCGTCAGGCCGAAGAGGAGCTTCCTCGAGCTGTGCGTATTCCTCGGTCGCCCGCTGAAGGCTCCTCAGATTCGGCGCGTCGATCGGGTGTCGAAGGCCAAGCTCGCGCACTTCATCCGCATCACGCACCGCGACGAGGTCGAGGCACCCATCACCGACTGGCTCCAGGAAGCCTACGAGTTGCCGGGCACACTCAACACACCGGCGGGCGCCGCGCGAACGACGACGAAGAGGAAGTCGTCCGGACGAGCAAGAACGAAGAACCCGTCCAGGAGCAGGCGTCCCCGGAGAGCGGGTCAATGATACGCAGGAATTCCACGCCGCACCCGCACCTCGTCGTCACACACGGTGATGCAGGTGGGGCGCTCGTGCGGTAAGGATCAGGCCGGCGATGAGGAGCGCTACGAAGCCAGCGTGCAGCGCCACATCGAACGCGGACTGCGGTCCGACGCCAATTGCCATCGTGAAGATGCCGACCAGCGTGCCGAGCAGGGCAAAGCCCTGCACGCCCAGGGCGAACGCGCGGCTCCAGACCGGAGCCAGCAGGCCAGCCAGCCAGCCAAGGACGAGCACGACCCCGATGACGGTCTCCGCCGCCATGGCTGCACGATGCTGATAGCCCTGAGCCAGGAACCCGGCATGGACGAGCGCCGCGGTCAGGAAGCCCAGAGCCTGGAGCAACAGGAATAGCCGGGTATGATTCACGGCTCACCTCTCGACGTAGCGTTAATACTTGATACGTTTAAATAATTGAATGAGTTCTGAAATGATGAGGCTTGAAACATCACGGGGCCGTCTTTACACTGGGTCGATGCCCCGTGGGTCCACCTCGAAAGCCGATCTCGCCGGTCAGGTCTGGACACTGATGTTCGACTACCTGATCCGCACGGCCCCGGAAAGGACACGGAGCCTCGCGAAACGCGGCCTCACGCCGAACGATTCCCGCGCGCTCTTCAGCCTGGCCGTCGATGAAGGACGGACGATGCGTTCGCTGGCCGATGCCTGGCAATGCGATCCGTCCAACGCCACCTGGATTGTCGACCGGTTGGAAAAGCTGGGACTGGCGGAGCGCCGCTCCGTGGCCAACGATCGCCGGGTGAAGCTCGTAGTATTGACCTCGAAGGGCAGGAAAACGAGGACGGAGCTGCTCAACGAATTCCATCAGCCGCCGACCGACCTCGCGGCCCTCGATCGCGAAGACCTTCAAGCCCTGCTTCGAGTGCTCCGCAAGCTGATGCCCGCCGACCCGACACACGGGGCTTGGCCGGGCGCGGGCCCCACTGCCTGACGCGTGCAGCAGAAATGGGGTCCGAGACGTCGTCCCCATGACCATGCCACGAGGCCGGGAAAAACGCCGATGAGCCACCGCTATCTGATCGCGCTCGTCGACGGCGGAGGCAACGTGCCTCCCGAGCTGCACGCGGTCCGGCGACTCGTCGAGCGTGGCCACAGCGTAACCGTGCTCGCGGAGGATTCGATTGCCGAGGAGGCCCGCGCCACCGGCGCCGTACTCCGCCCCTGGAGGCATGCGCCCAACCGGCCAGATCGGCGAGCGGAAAACGACCCCGCACGTGACTGGGAGTGCAAGTACCCGTGGCAGCTCGTCGAGCGGATGATGGCGACGATGTTCGTGGGGCCTGCCGCGGAATATGCGCGCGACGTGAACGAGGCGATCGCGGTAACGCGTCCCGATCTGCTGATCTGTTCGATGTTCTGTGTTGGCGGGATGGTCGCGGCCGACGCGGCCGGCATTCCGTTCGATCTGCTGCTCCCGAATGTCTACCCGCTTCCGACGGAGGGCATGCCACCTTTTGGCCTCGGCCTGCAGCCGGCGCGCGGTCCACTCGAGCGGCTGCGCGATCGCATTATTCTGGCAGTGGGCGAACGCTACTGGGACAGCAAGGGGCTCGCGCGGCTCAATGCGCTGCGAGGCCGGCATGGCCTTGCGCCGCTAATGCACTTCCTCGACCAGGCCCGGGGCGCTCGCCGGCACCTCGTTCTGACCTCCACCGCCTTCGACTTCCCGGCGACGCTGCCAGCGAATGTGCGGTATGTCGGGCCGGTCCTGGACGACCCGCTGTGGGCGGAGACCTCCTGGACACCGCCTCGCGGAAACGATCCGCTGGTGCTCGTGTCGATGTCATCCACGTTCCAGGACCAGGTCGGATGCCTGCGGCGAGTGGCCGAAGCCCTGGGCACGCTGCCGGTCCGAGGGCTCGTAACGACGGGTCCAGCCATCGACGCCGCATCGGTGAACTCTCCACCGAACGTGACGGTTGTTCCCAGTGCCCCTCATCGTCAGGTTCTGCGGCACGCGGCTGTGCTGGTGACGCACGGCGGGCATGGTACCGCCATGAAGGCGCTCGCGGCTGGCGTGCCGATGATCCTGATGCCGCACGGCCGCGATCAGCCCGACACAGCGGCACGTGTCACCGCCCGCGGAGCCGGTATCACGCTCAGGCGAACGGCGACACCGCAGGTGATCGCCGACGCCGTCCGGCGACTGCTCCAGGACACCTCGTACAGGCAGGGAGCGCAACGCCTTGGCGAGGCCGTGCGCCGTGACGCAGCCAGCGACGCCTTGATATACGAGCTGGAGGACCTTCCCGCACAGTGACGCGACCTGTACAAGGAGAAGCGGTCAGCGTGTTTGCCCGTCGGATGATGGCGCCGTAGCCCCGCTGCACGGGCGCTGCGCGTCGAGCAAAGGGCAAATCTCAGCGGCCCAGGGCTAGAATGATGGCCTCAGGGAAGGAATGGAGGTGCCGCTCATGTCACGCCGGCTCGCGCTCGTCGTCGTTGTCCTCGGAAGCATCCTCGCCGCGCACGTCTGGGCGCAGCCATCATGGGTGCAACCGCCGGGGAAACCGGCGACGGGATTCCAGGGGTACTGGATGGGCGTCGATCCCGTGGACGGTGGCGATGCGCGCCGCAGCCTCATGCGACTGCCGAACGGGAACTACTCGCTGGCCGCGCGCGATACGGTGCTGACGCTGTGCGACGGAACCGATCGGGGGTTCGCCAGTTTCGACGACGGCGTCGTTGTGGCCCGGAACGTGATGCAGTCGAATACGCTCGCGATTCAGTGCTTCAACAACGGAGCCTCGGTGGTGTTGCACGTCCGGTACGAGCTCGTCGACAACGGGCTGATGCTCGAGCACACCACGACACCGGATGGGTCAGTGGTCGGCACCATCGTGCTGCACAAGGTGAGCCAGCGGTAGCGATTCGCGCCGAGACGTGAACACCACCCTTGTCGGGTTGGCCCCGGTGGCCGCTCAGAACCGGACGCCGAGTGTCACCAGGTACTCGCGCGGCACGCAGATGCCGAGCTCCGTGGAAAAGCGGTCGTGGAAGGCGGTGAACTCGTCGCGCAACGCTTTGCGGCGTTCGGGGTCGAGACTCGCGGCCAGCGCCCGCGTGGGCCCGTACCCTCTCGAGAAGGTCTCCCACGCGGACTCGCCGCTCGGCTCGCGGTAATAGGACACGCCCTGCTCGCACCGAAGATGGAAAGCGCTTCCCAGAAGCTCTCGAATGCGCTCGGTGCGGCCCCAGTCGAACGGCGAAGGCGGGGCCGGATTCGGCGGCGGAGGCATGTATCGCTTCATGACCTCGAACATCTTGACCACCGTGCTTTGCGGCGCCCAGGTGGCGAGCGCAATCCGGCCTCCTTTTCGGCACACGCGAGCGAGCTCCAGTGCCGCGGCCTCGGGACGACTGGCGAACATGACGCCGAAGGTCGACACCACCGCGTCGAACTCCCCGTCCTCGAAGGGCAGACACTCGGCATCGCCGAGGCGGTAGTCGATCCGCAGTCGCTCCTCCGCCGCCCTGGCCCGTGCCGCCACCAGCAGGTCATCCGCGATATCAGCGCCGGTAACCGTCGCGCCCCGGCGCGCGACGACACGGGAAGTCCATCCGGTTCCCGTCGAGAGATCGAGAATTCGCTCGCCCCTTCGAGGGTTCAGCCGCCACACGCAGTGCTCGATCGCATCGGCGATACCACGGCTGATCTCGTCGTAGTCGTCGCCTCCAGCGCTCCAGACCGCCGCCGCCCGTTCGTTGTGTGCCTGTATCCTGCCGTTCTCACTGACTCTCATCGTGGTCTCCCTCCGGCGGCTCGGACGGCTGACTTCGTCCGTGTGTTCACCGTCATCAGGTGAATCGAAACGCGGATGGGAAAGGCGACGAGGCGGAAAAGGAAGGAAGGAGAACCGGCAGCCGTTCGGCGTATACTGACCGGTGCGCGGTTGTTTCGCCTTTGTTTCGTCTGACAATCCGTCGGTATTCGAGTGCGTCCACGCGTTTAGAGCCTTGCCGGAAGGACCGTGTCGTCTTTTTACGTCCCTTTTCGATTCTCAATAAAGGGAACCTTCGGGGCAGTTATCGAGGTCCCGCAAGCAACCCGGCAGGGATCAGGGCTGGCCCCCGGCCGGGTGGCAAAAAGAAGCGCCGACCCGCACCAGACAGACAGGTAAGGCCATAATGATTGCCGTGTCCGAGAAACTGAACGCGACCGGGGGAGCTGGACGTGTGGTCGCCGACGAACTGTTCGGCAGCCTGTATGCGGAGCTGCATCGTCTGGCCCGGCGGGAATTGGGCCGACACGGATCCGGCGGGGGGCTCGGCGCGACGACCCTGCTCCACGAAGCCTATCTTTCGATCTCGCGCACGGAAGGAACGGTGTTCGCCGACAACGCACGGTTTCTGGGCTACGCGGCGCGCGTCATGCGCGGGTTGATCATCGACGAGGTGCGGCGGCGGCGGTCGGAGAAGCGGGGCGGGCTGTTCCACATCACGTCACTCGGCCCGGACCACATGGATTGTCTGAGCAACCCGCAGGCCCTGATGCGCATCGGCGATGCGATGGACGAGCTGACCGCCGTCGATCCGGACCTGGCCGAGGTCATCGACCTGAAGTTCTTCTGCGGGTTCTCGTTCGGCGAGATCGCCGCGATGCGAGGCGTGTCGGAACGAACCATTCAGCGCAACTGGGAGAAGGGCCGCTTGTATCTGCATCATGCGCTGCACAGCGTCGCGCCTTCGACCGCCGCGAGCGCGTATGCCGCCCATCAGCCCTGAGCGCTGGCGCATCCTCAGCCCCTACCTGGACGAAGCGCTCGAGATTCCGCCCCCCGAACGGGCCGCCTGGATCGCATCCATCGGCGCGCACGACCCGGCGCTCGTCGCCGATCTGCAGGCGATGCTGGCCGAGCAGGCCGTCGTGCACGAGTCGCATTTTCTGGAACGAGACATCCTCGACCAGCGTACGGCGCTCAATCAGTCGCTGGCCGGACAGGTCCTCGGCGCCTATCGGCTGGTTGCGTTCATCGGGCAGGGGGGAACCGGCCACGTCTGGCTCGCCGAACGGAGCGACGGGCGCTTCGAGGGACGCGCGGCCGTCAAACTGCTGAACCTCGCGCTGGTCGGCCGCGCCGGCGAAGAGCGATTCAGGCGGGAAGGCACCATCCTCGCGCGCCTGAGACATCCCCGCATCGCGCACCTCATCGATGCCGGCGTCTCGCCATCGGGCCAGCCATATCTGGTGCTCGAATACGTGGACGGCCTGAGCATCGACCGCTACTGCGACGAGCGCGGGCTCGGGATCGAGGCCCGCATCGGCCTCTTTCTCGAGGTCCTCGACGCTGTCGCCCACGCGCATGCGAACCTGATCGTTCATCGGGACATCAAGCCTGCCAACGTGCTCGTCAGCGTCGACGGTCAGGTCAAGCTGCTCGACTTCGGAATTGCCAAGCTGATCGAAGGCGAGTGGGGCACCGCGCAGTCTGGCGAGACGAGCTCGTTCACGCGCGAGATCGGGTCCGGGCTGACACCGGAGTACGCCGCACCCGAGCAGCTGGCCGGCGGCGAGGTCAGCACGGCGACCGATATCTATGCGCTCGGCGTCCTTCTCTATCTGCTGCTGAGCGGTCAGCACCCGGCCGGGCGCGCCGTCCGATCGCCCGCCACGCTCGTCCGCGCCATCGTCGAAACGGAACCGCCGCGCGTGTCCGACGCGGTGGTGAACCAGACAGAACCGCAGGAAGCGCTGGCTCACGCCACGCAGTGCGGATCGACCCCCGCCAGGCTGCGGCGGACGCTTCGTGGGGATCTCGACACCATCATCGCGAAGACGCTGAAAAAAAACGCGTCGGAGCGCTACGGATCCGTCACCGCGCTGGCCGATGATCTTCGGCGCTATCTGCGCCACGAGCCGATCAGCGCGCGACCCGACACGGTTCGGTACCGGACTGCCAGGTTCGTGCGCCGCCATGTGGGCGGGGTCGCCACGGCTGCCGCGGTCGTCCTGCTGGTTGCCGGAATGATCGCCGTCCATACCAGCCGGCTCTCGACCGAGCGCGACCACGCGCAGCGGGAGGCGGCGAAGGCGGTCAAGGTGAGAGATCTACTGATGGGACTGCTGACGAGCGCCGACCCGTTTCAAATTCGCACGACAGCGGGGGACCCCACCGTCCGCGGGCTTCTCGACAGGGGCGCGGAACAAGTGCAGACAGGCCTTGCCGAGGAGCCGGAGTTGCAGGCGGAAATGCTGACGATGCTGGGGAGGGTCTATCGTCGGCTGGCCGTATACGACAAATCCCAGCGGTTGCTGGAGCAGGCGCTCGTGAGCGGGCAGCGGGCCTTCGGACCCGAACACGTCACCGTGGCCCAGACGCTCGACTACCTCGGGGTCGTGTTGGCAGACAAGGGGGACTACGCCTCTGCAGGGCGGACGCTCGAGGAGGCGCTCGGTATGCGGCGGAAGCTGCTGGGCGCCGGCCACGAGGACGTCGCCGTGACGCTGGTCGAGCTCGGACGGGTCTATCAGGATGCCGGATTCAACGGGCGCGCCGAGCCGCTTCACCGGGAAGCGCTGGCAATCAGGCGGAAGGTGCTGGGCGAAAATCATCGGGAAACGGCGGTCAGCCTGAGCGATCTTGCGTCGGTCCTGAGGCTGAATGGGGATCTCTCCGGAGCCGAGACGCTCCTCCGGCAGTGTCTCGATTTGAACCGCAAGACGCGCGGCGAGGACCATCCGAATACGGCCACGACCATGCACGACCTCGCGCTGATCGCGGCGTCCCGAGGCGAGTATCGTGTCGCCGAATCGCAGCTCCGCCACGTTCTGGCGATGCAGCTGAAGGCACTGGATGAACGGCATCCCATCGTGGCGGCGACGCTCAACAGCCTCTCGCGAGTCCTGGTCGCACAGGGCCGGTACGACGAAGCGGCGTCGGCGCTGCAGGACGCACTGGACATCGCGCACGAGGCGCTGGGCCGCGAGCATCAACTCGTGGCCATCTACACAATCAATCTAGGGGCTGTGCACCTCGCGCGCGGACAACCCGCCGTCGCCGAGCCGCTGCTTCGGGAAGGTCTGCAGGTCCGCACGCTCGCTCCGGACCTCGTGCCCGTGCGCCGCCGGACGTTCCTCGAAGACGACTGGAGCGTCGGCGCCACGAAGAGCCTGCTCGGCGCGACGCTCGTGGCACTCGCGCGCTATGACGAGGCCGAAGCGATGTTGCTCGAAGCACGCCGCGATCTGGAAGCGATGCCCGCGCCCCGAAGTGCCGACCTGAAGATCACCATCAGCCGCCTCGTCCAGCTCTACGCCGCGTGGGGCAAGCAGGATCGCGCGGCGGCGTACCGGTCGCTCCTCGGATCCTGACGCCCCACTCCCTCGCGTGTCGCCTTCCTGCCTCCGGTTCCGATTTCCAGGATGGGAAGTCGGATTTGTAAGGAGGCATCTGCATCATGACTGTTGCTCGCAGGCTCTCGTCCTGTTTCAGGCTGAAACAGGTCGCTCGTCGCCCGGTCTGGCTGACCGCGTTCGTTGTCGTGTCGCTGACCACCGTGGGCCTCGCGCAGCGCGGTCCCCAGGTGAATGCGAGGAAGTCGTCTTCGCATCCACGAACACCCGTGCCCTCCCGGCAGCAGATCGATTCTTCGCGGAAGGCCGGTATCGACGCGCTGGCCCCGGCGGCACGAGCGCAAATCTCGGCGGTGATTGGAGAGGACGATCGAACCTACCACGCTGTCGCCGGTCAGCGCGGTCTTCGTCTGCGCAACCCTCGCCGCGCGGTCTCCGCCGAGTTCACTCTCGAGGGAGTGACGTTCCGCCAGGCGGCCAATCTCTGGGCCATGAGCCTGCGCAGCTACGGATACCCCGACACGATGCACACGACGAAGGCGGCCGACCCCCGCGGAACGCACAATCGCGTGGAGTACCGCCGCGGTGTGCTGACGGAATGGTACGTGAACGGGCCGCTTGGCCTCGAGCAGGGGTTCACGCTCGCGCGAGCACCCGGGAAACCCGCCGGCAAGCCGCTGACCCTGGCGTTTGCGCTCTCAGGCAATCTGACCGCGTCGGTTGATCCCGGCGGCCGCAGCCTGACACTCCGCAAGGGTGGATCCGCGGCGCTCCACTACGGCGGCCTCACGGCGTTCGACGCCAGCGGCCGCGAGCTGCGCGCCTGGCTCGAAGTCACTGGCAATCAGCTGCACGTGCGCGTGGACGATACGGGCGCGCGATACCCGGTCACAATCGACCCATACGTGCAGGCCGCCACGCTGACGACACGCATTCCCTGCGATCCCGCCGGCGTCTGCGACGACGGCGCACCGGGGGACTTTTTCGGCTACTCCGTGACCATCAGCGCCGACGCAAGCACGGTTGTCGTGGGCGCTCTCTTCAAGTACACGAACAGCGTTCTGACGGGGGCCGCCTACGTGTTCGAGAAGCCAAGCGATTTCGAGGGAGGCTGGAACAGCGTCTTTCCCATCCGCTTCAAGACGAAACTGCTGGCCTCCGATGGCGCCGCCGGCGGTCCAAGACTGGGCAAATCAGTGGCCATCAGTGGCGACGGTGAAACCATCGTGGCTGGAGCGGCAGATATCTATGCCCCAATACCGGGTGCGGCCTACGTCTTCGTGAGACCGGCGAACGGCTGGGACACGGCGCCCATTCAGACGGAAACCGCGAAGCTCACAGCGGCGCCCGTCAGCAACGTGCAGGACTGGGGTTCCTTTGGCACCTCGGTCGCAACGAGCGGCGATGGCGGGACGATCGCCGTGGGGGCGCCCGATCGTCGCATCGACCTCGAGTCATATGGCGCGGCGTACGTCTTTCGCCGGCCTGTGACCGGTTGGGCCAATGCGACCGAAGCTCAGATGGTGACCGGAACCGAGGGCTCGTACTATGGCAGCTCCGTGGCCCTGAGCGAAGACGCCGCGATCCTGGTGGTGGGAGCAGAACGGGAGAGTCGGTGGGGCGGCTGGCCCGACTTCACGGGCACCGCGTACGTGCTGGCCCGGCAGGAAAACGACGCGGCTTACTCTACTGTTGCCAAGCTTGCCTCCTCCGATGTGATCAGCCACGCGGCGTTTGGCGTGTCTCTCGGTACGGATGCTGACGGCAGCACGATCGTCGTCGGTGCGCCAGGCAGCGCCGCGGCGTACGTATTCGTGAAGCCGACGACAGGCTGGGAAAGCAGCGCCTTGTTCCTCACGGAAACCGCCAAGCTGACCAACAGCGACGGCAACGGGAGCGACGCCTTCGGCATCTCCGTCGACATCAGTCTCGATGGAAACACCATCGTTGCAGGAACCCGTCAGGGCTTCAGTCCGGGCGCGGCGTACTTCTTCGCGAAGCCAGTCGGCGGCTGGGCGACGGCGAGCGAAGACCACAGCGTCAGCGGGTCCGACGGGATGGGCGCGAACTGGTTCGGCAACTCGACGAGCCTGAGCGGCGACGGCGCCGTTGCGGTCGTCGGGGCCCCGCGCACGACGATCGATGCCAGCACGGACCAGGGGGCTGCGTATGTGTTCACGGGCTCCGCCGCCACTCCGCGGGCGTCCGTTTCTGCTTCGAGCCTGACGTTCGAGACGCTGCCGATCGGCTCGGCGAGTGGTCCGCAGACGGTGACGGTCACCAACGTTGGATCCGCCCCGCTGCAGGTCAGCGGCGTCAGCGTTACGGACGACTTCAGCTCGACGCAGAACTGCGTGTTCGCGTCACCGATCGCGCCGGGAGCGAGCTGCTCCGAAAGCGTGACGTTCGCGCCGCTCTCGGTCGGCTATCACGGCGGCACGCTGACGTTCACGAGCGACAGCGGCGGCACGGGCGGCGCGACCGACACCGTGCAGCTCCAGGGTGGGGGCGAGTCCACGGATACGTCGACGACGATCACTTCCGTGCCCGCTCAGGTGTTCGTGGGGCAGCCGGTAGTCGTCTCGTACGCGGTCGCGTCAGAACCGAATGGGACGCTGACACCGTTCGGACAGGTCACGGTCCAGGCCAGCACGGGGGAGAGCTGCCATTCCGGCACCCAGGCGAACTCCTGCGTCCTGATCTTCTCCAGCCTGGGCGATCGACCGATCACGGCCAGCTACAACGGCAACTCGGATTTCAACCCGAGCACGTCTGACCCCGTCGTGGTGAAGGTCGTGGACTTCGGTCTGTCCGCATCCCCATCATCGCAGTCGGTCGCTGGAAAGAAAGCGGCCTACCGCCTCGATGTGACGCCGGTCAGCGGGTTCAGCGGTGCGGTTGCGCTCGCGTGTGCCGGCGGGCCGCCGAATACGAAGTGCGCGGTGTCGCCCGCCGCTGTCACTGTGTCGGGCTCGACGGCCAGAGCGAAGGTCACCGTGACCCTCCCGCCTGGCGTCCCGAAAGGGAGCTACACACTGACCTTCACCGGCACGCATGGGAACGTCGTCCGCTCGGCGACTGCCACGATGATTGTGAAGTAGCGAACGACTCGATCGGCCGATCCCCGATCGCTCGATCACCCGATCGAGCGATCGCTCGATTCTCTGGCTTCACCAACGACCTCGGGCTCGGACTGCTGCCACCAGGCACGGGCACGCGGCTGGTCCCAGGCGTGGGCGATGGACAGCTCATCGAGACGCATCCACAGGTCGTCGGCACTCCCCGGCCGGAGCGAGGGATCCTTCGAAAGGCACTCGAGGACGAGCGCATCCAGGTCATCTGCGATGGCTTTCTTCGCGATCGTGGACGGCGGCGCCGGTATCGTGTCCGAGTGATGCTTCAAGAGCGACATGGCGTCGCTCCCCTCGAAAGGCGGCCGGCCCGTGAGCAGCCAATAGGTGACGCAGCCGAGACCGTAGATATCGGCCCGGCGATCGAACGGCCCCTGACCCGACACCAGCTCGGGGGCCAAAAACGCCGGCGTGCCGAGCACCAGGCCGGCTGCCGTGAGCGGCGCCATCGACACCGGTCCTTCCCGCGACACGACCCCGAAATCCAGGACCTTCAGAAAATCGTACTCCTGTCCGAGCCGGCAGACGAAGAGGTTCGCCGGCTTGATGTCGCGATGGACCAGCCCGAGCGCGTGGGCTTCCGATAAGGACAGGCACGCCTGCTTCAGCAGGAACACGACCCGCTCGGGCGGCAGCGGACCGTGACGCTCGACCATCCGCTGGAGGTCCATTCCGCGGAGCCGCTCCATCACGTAGTAGAAACTGCCAGTCTCGGTCATGCCGAAGTCGAACAACTGCACGGTGTGCGGCGACTGGAGCTGCGCCGTCGCCTGCGCTTCGCGGGCGAACCGCTGCCGGAGCGCCTGCGCATCTTCCGCGAATCCGACCGACGCCTCCCTGACGATCTTGACGGCCGCCGGCCGGGCGAGCAGCTGGTGCCTGGCGAGCCAGACCTCCCCCATCCCTCCGGATCCGATCGGCTCGATCAGGCTGTAGCTTCCGACCCGCACGCCGTTGTCCAACAGGTGATCGCCGATCTCCAGCACAGGACCCTGACTGGCGGCCAGTGCGGACCCCAGCACGTTCCGCAGCTCGCGAATGTTGCCGGGCCACCTGTAGCTCTTCAACCGCTTCAGCGATTCGTCCGAGATGATGGGCACCGTTCGGCCCGCGAGTTCGGCCTGCCTCCGGAGGATATGAGGAGCGAGCGTCGGCAGATCCTCGAGCCGCACGCGCAACGGCGCGAGATCCAGCGTTCTCGGAAGTGCGCGGTGCAGGTCCGGTATCAGCCGGCCGGCCGCAACCTCGTCGTCCACATCCCTCGTGGTGGACACAATCACGCGCACGTCGGGGTCGGCGCCAGAGGCGGATCGGCGCGATGCATCCAGCGCACGAAGCCGTTCTGCCAGGGCCCGCTGCGTGTCCCGTGGCAGGTGCTGAACGCCTTCCAGATACAAGGTGCCGCCATCGGCCAAACGGAACTTGTCGAGGATCTCGGGGCCTTCCCCCGTCCTGTCCAGGGATGGTGAGGAGCCGGCATTGACGGAGAGGCAGCTGATACAGATGATGGCCCGCGGCGCCCGGATCGACTGATGATGAACGGCGCGGGCGACAGCTTCGTGGTCGCTGCCAGGCGGCCCGCTGATGAGCAACGTCTCGTCCGAGCCAGCGGCTTCCTCGACTTCCTGCCGGAGACGCGCGACCACGACGCTCTCGCCCAGCAGGACGCCGTCGCTCCGATCTCTCGCCTCGCGCAGGAGCTCCTGGGCCACGACCAGCTCGTGCTCGAGCTCCTCGTTCCGCCGTCGAAGCTGCTTCTGGAGATCGCGAATCGTCAGGTGCGTCCTGACCCTCGCGAGCACTTCCTCGGCCTGGAACGGCTTGTTGACGAAGTCCACAGCGCCGAGCTCGAGCCCGCGCACTTTCTCGCCCGGCTCGCTCAACGCCGAGAGAAAGATGACGGCGCAGTCGCGAGTCCGGGGATCGGCCTTCAGCCGGCCGCACGTGTCGAAGCCGTCCATCTCCGGCATCATGACGTCGAGGAGGATCAGATCCGGGACCGCGCGCTGCGCGATGGAGATGGCGTCCTTGCCGCTCCGCGCGGCGAGCAGACGGTAGCCGTGGCCCTCGAGCGTCTGATAGAGGACCTGGAGGTTGGTGGAATTGTCGTCAACCAGCAGGATCTGGGACCCGTGAGTTTTCTCTGGCTTCACCGCGTCTGACCTGTTCCCGATCCGGGCTACGGACTACGACAGATTGATTCCCATCACGTCGCGAGCGAGTCGGCCAGCTCGCCGAGGCCTTCGAAGTCGAAGTCCATCGCCAGGCGGTTGATGCGCTCGCCGACGGCAGCCTCGGCCGGCGAGCCTTTCATGAGGCCCTGCGCGAGCTCCTGAATGTCGGTGATGTCGCCGAGGGCAACCGCATTCCGCAGCCGGACGCCGAGCTCGGCACGCCGCTCGACGCCGCTCAGCCCGGAGTCGCGCGGCGCCAGATGATCGCTCGCGCTGACGAACCGAACGCCCAGATGGTTCTGCAGCATCCCGAACAGGAGCTGCGCGCGCACCGGTTTCGACAGGTAGTCGACGCACCCGGCCTCGCGGACGGTCTGCCTGACGTTGCCAAACGCGCTGGCCGTGACCGCGATGACGGGGATCGCGGCGGTCGCGGGATCCCCGGCAAGCCGTCGAGTGGCCTCGAGCCCGTCGAGATCGTCCATTCTGAGATCCATGAAGACGACGTCGGGCCGATGCGTCCGCGCGAGCTCGACAGCCTCGAGGCCTCCGGACGCGGTGATGACGTCGACGCCGGCGCTCTCGAGCAGGCTGGCCAGAATGCGGCGGTTTGCCGTGCTGTCGTCGGCGACGAGCGCCGTGAGCCGCTCGCCCGGGGCGAGTCGGGCATCGATTGCCGGCACCGTCGCCTCGAGATCCGGCTCCCCCGCCCGTACCGTCCCGCGCCCCTGGACCAGCGGCAGCGTGAAGGCGAACCGGCTCCCCTCGCCGACCGTGCTCTCGACCGTCAGCTTGCCGCCCATCTTCCTGATCAGATGATCGGAGATGGTGAGGCCCAAGCCTGTGCCGCCGGCCGCCGCGCCGGCCTCGGTCTGCGCGAAGGCCTGGAAGATGTCGGTCAAGGCTTCCGGTTCGATGCCGGGTCCGGTATCGATGACCTCGAAGCGAAGATGCCCTCCGTCGGCGCGGTTGATGACGAGGCCCACGTCGCCAGCCGACGTGAACTTGATCGCGTTGCCGAGAAGATTGAGCAGAACCTGACGCAGGTGCCTGCCGTCGAGGACGACCGGCCGTGGAACGTCCGCGCCGATGGTCATGGTCAATCGCAATCCCTTCCGCTCCGCGGTTTCCGCGACGACATATCTGATGTCGGTCACGAGCTTCGCGAGATCGGTTGGCCCCTCCACGATATCGAGCCGGCCGGCCTCGATCCGGGAGAGGTCAAGAACGTCGTTTATCAGATCGAGCAGCTGCGATCCGCACTTCGAGATGGCCTCGACGGCCTCGTGCTGCGTGGCGTTCAGCGTTCGGTCCCGCTGGAGGAGCTGCGCGTATCCGATGACACCGTTCAAAGGCGTCCTCAGCTCGTGGCTCATGTTCGCCAGGAACTCGCTCTTGGCGCGCGTGGCCGCCTCGGCGGATTCCTTGGCGCGGCGAAGCTCGGCGTCGCGTTCGCGGCGATCGGAGATGTCCCTGAGGAAGGCGCCGAACGAATAGCCGCCCTCGACCTTCATCGGAGACGTAATGGTGATCTCGATCGGGAACTCCCGCCCGGATCGATGGAGGGCTCTCAGCTCGAGCCGCTGGTTGACCACCGGCGCCTCGCCCGTCTCGAGGAAGCGACGCATCCCGTTGGCGTGCCCTTCGCGAAATGCTGGCGGGATGATCGTCTGCGCCATGTTCCGGCCGAGGGCCTCCTGGCGTGTCCACCCGAACGTCCTCTCGGCCTGGGCGTTCCAGGTGGTGATCCTGCCCGACGAATCGATGCCGATGAACGCATCGTGCGCAGTATCCACGATGAGCCGCGCGCGGGCCTCGCTTTCCTCCACACGGGCGAGCGCGCTCCGGCGCTCCTCCTCGGCGAGGGCCACGACGATGAGGTTGGCGACCGAGACCGTGAAGTTCTGCTCGTCCACCGTCCACGTTCTCGCACCGCCGATGTGCTCGGCGCAGAGCACGCCGACGGTCGTGTTCTCGTGCCGCAGGGGCACGTCGAGCATCGCGCCGATGCCATTCGGGTTCAGGTACGTCTCGAGGAACTCACGAGTACGCGGATCGGTCCGGGCATCGTCGGCTGCGACCACGCGGTCGCGCTCCACGGCCTCGAAATAGGCGGGAGTATCAGCACGATGCAGAACCGACCCTGAGACGTACTGACTGCCGCCCGGCTGATACTGGCCGACGCACTGGATGAGCGAGCGCTCGTCGTCGAACTGCCACATGCTCAACCGATCGACGTGCAAGGCGTTCGCGGAGATTTCGAGGATGCTGCGCAGCCGCTCGTCGAATCGCTCGCCGGGATTGGTGTAGCGCGCCGTGAGGCTCGTGAGCGCATCGCTTTGCGCGACGAGGCGCTGCTCGCCCACCCTGAGCGTGTCTTCGGCGGCGAGCTGCTCGCTGATATCGTGAAACACGGTCAGAACCGCGGGCTGCCCCTGCCACGCGATCAGGCGGGAGGAGGCGAGCACCCAGAACGACTCGCCGGTCGACCGCTTGATTCGCGATCGGAAGTTGTCCGCTCGCCCCTCACGTCGCAGCCGTTCGACGAGCTGAATCCGGTCCGACGGGTTCTCATAGAAATCGCCGACGGAACGTCCCGCGGCATCGCGCTGAGAAATGCCCACGATCTCGGCCGTGCGCGCGTTGATGGCGACGACGGTGTGGTCCTCGAGCCTCGTGACGACCGCCGGGGAAGGACTCAAGTCGAAGAGCTGCGCGTAGAGGCTGTCGGCCTCTGAGAATGAGCGACCTGGCTCGGAAGAGTGCCGGGGAGGGTGTTTCATCCAACGAAAGCCTTCGGCTCGTCTGCGTAGTGGGAACCCATCTCGGATGTCGGGTGGACGATCAAGGTTACCATTTTCCGAGGCTGGACCGGGCCGCCGGACCCAGGAACGCACGTCGAGATGAACGCCGGTCAGGGCTTCGCTCGCGGCGCGGCTACCGCGGGACGACCTTCGACCCAGTACCGGGGGCCAGGGCCACGGCGCGCCGCGGCATCTCCAGGGTTGGCCAGCCGGCACCGATCCAACGAGAGGCAGCCGCAGCCGATGCACTCGGTGAGCCCCGCGCGCAGCCGCTCGAGCTCGGCAATGCGCGCTTGGATGCGTTCGTTCCAATGGCTCGATAACTTTGCCCAGTCCATCCGATCGGGCACACGATTGCCCGGAAGCTTCGCAAGCTCCGCCCCGATCTCCTCCAACGACAGGCCGACCTTCTGGGCAAAGACGACGAACGCAACGCGGCGCATCACCGCGCGGGGGTACCGGCGGTGCCCGGAGCGGTTGCGTTCCGAGCGAATCAAGCCCTGGTCCTCGTAGAACCGCAGCGCCGAGGTCGCGACACCGCAACGCGCGGCGACCTCTCCTATCGTCAGGACTTCATCCACGGAATCAGTCTGCGCCATTTTCCACTTGACTTCAAGTGCACTTGAAGATGGAGGCTGTAAGGGATGTGGCAAAAACCCGCGTCGTTTGTCGAGAGGTGGGACGAATGGCTGAAGTGAGGCGAGTGGCCCTTGTCACCGGAGCGAGCCGTGGCCTCGGGTTGGTCATCGCTGGCGTGCTGGCGGCACGCGGCGACGACCTGGTGATTGGGGCAAGGGATGCCGAGACCCTGCGTCATGCCGCTGATGCCCTGTCAGCACGCCGCCGCGGCACGCGGGTCGTGGACGTCCAGGGTGACATCACGGACCCCTCCGTGCGCCAGCGGCTGATCGAGGCCGCACGCGACCTCGGCGGGTTGGATCTGCTCGTGAACAACGCGTCGGAGCTCGGCGGGATCGGGCCTCTCCTGAAGTTCGAGGTGCCCCGGTTCGGGCGCATCTTCCCCGTCAATGTAGACGCGCCGATCGCGCTGATTCAGTTGGCTGTTCCGCTGCTGGCTGCACGGCGAGGGCTCATCGTGAACATCACGAGCGATGCGGCCATCGGCGCGTATCCCGGCTGGGGGCCGTACGGCGCCAGCAAGGCGGCACTCGAGCTGCTCACGCGAACGCTCGCAACCGAACTGCGCGACGACGGCGTGTCGGCCGTCATCGTCGATCCGGGCGACATGCACACCCGCATGCATCAGGAGGCGTTTCCGCGCGAGGACATTTCCGACCGGCCGCTGCCCGAAGTCACCATTCCGTTCTGGCGATGGCTCTTCGATCAGCACCCCGAGGAGGTCAGCGGCCGTCGCTTCGCGGCGCAGCAGGAGCAGGCGCAATGGCTGCAACAGGCCTGATGAAGGCCTTCACATTGCCGTCTCGTCTCGAGGCTGCCGAGCCGCCCGAGGCGCGCGGTCTGAGGCGCGACGAGGTGCGGCTGCTCGTGTCGAATGTCGAGGCTGAGTCGCTCGAGCACGTGCGCTTCAGCGATCTGCCTCGGTTCCTCTCCGCCGGTGATCTGCTCGTGGTCAATACCAGCGGCACGCTCAATGCGGCGCTGCCGGCCAGAGCCCGCTCCGGAGAGACGTTCGAGCTGCATCTGTCCACACGGCTGCCCGGAGGATTCTGGACGGTCGAGCTCCGGCGGCCGGGGCCCATCGCCTCGCTTCCCTTTCCGGATGCCCGCGCCGGCACGAAACTCGAATTGCCCGCCGGCGCCGAGGCGACACTGCTGGCGCCATACCCGCTGATCGAATCACCGGTCTCGCAATCGCGACTGTGGATCGCGGCGCTGCAGTTGCCGCAGCCGCTGATGCGATACGTCGATCGGTACGGCTCGCCGATTCGATACAGCTATGTCAAGGATGCCTGGCCGAGCGCGATGTATCAGACGGTCTTCGCGACCCAGCCCGGCAGCGCGGAGATGCCGTCGGCGGGCCGTCCGTTCACGACGCGGCTCGTCACGAGGCTCGTCTCGCGTGGGGTTCAGATTGCGCCGATCCTGCTGCACACGGGCGTCGCCAGCCTGGAGGATTACGAACCGCCGTACGAGGAGTTCTACCGCGTGTCCAGGAGCACAGCCGATCGCGTCAACGCCGCCAGGCGAACCGGATACCGCATCGTCGCTGTCGGCACCACTGTCGTGCGTGCGCTCGAGACCGTGACCGACGACCGAGGACTCACATCTCCGGGCGAGGGATGGACGAGCCTCGTGATCACGCCCGAGCGGCCACTGCGATCCGTCAACGGCCTGATCACGGGACTCCACGAGCCGCACGCGACGCACCTCGCCGTACTCGAACGGGCTGCAGCCGCCGCGGCTCGGGCGTCGGGATCGGAGGGGTTTTGCGCGGCCTGCCACCTGGAACGCGCCTATACGGCGGCGCTGGAAAATGCATATCTCTGGCACGAGTTCGGCGATTCGCACCTCATCATCGGTCAACCCTTCGGCCGCACCAATTCCTCGAACGGCGGGTAATCGCGCAAGGACTTCAGCGCGGGAGTGTTGTGGATGTGCAGACCGTACACTCCACCCTGGGCCATCGCCTCGCGCAGGAGATCGACGGCAGGTTCCCGCTCGCCAAGCGCCGCCGCGAGGTTCGCGCGCCAAAGGGTGTGATAGCCGTGCAGCATCGGATCCGAGAGGTCCTGCAGTACGCGGGAGGCCGCACGAGCCCGCGCCTGATTTCCTCGAGCGGCCGCACACAGGCCGGACCATCCGATGTATTCCGGCTCTCCGGGCGTTTCGTTCGCCAGCCCGTCAAAAAGCTCCTCGGCTTGATCCCAGCGTTCCGCGAGATACAGCGCCCGCCCAAGGGCGGCCCGATGCGCTCGTGTGTCCGGCACATCCTTTGGCCGGGCCTGCCTCCATGCCACGGCGCGGCTCGCCATTTCCAACGACTCCACTCGGTGCTCGGGCGACGAGTCGGGCGGGTGGACCATGACTTCACCTGCAAACGGGGGGCGGCCGTGTGAAGGAAGCGATGATACACCCGCGGTTCGACGGGTGACTCGACTTGCTAACCCTTTCACGAAGTTGATATTACGGCGTCGC
>DASTBU010000005.1:0-61026 GCA_035711845.1 Vicinamibacterales bacterium | reverse complement strand
CCAGCACGGGCTGGCGCGGTGGGACCTCCCGGTGGCGCTCCGCCCAGCCGATGCAAGGTCTGCGCGGTGAACGTCGAGGGACGCCGTATGCGGGAAATCCGCACGTACGGTTTGACGAGGGGCGGCTGGCCCGTGCGTCTCGCACGGCGGGCTGGGGTCCACTCCACCAGGGGAATCGCGGGGAGGCAGCGGACTTGGTCCGGCATGACCAGGCTCGGAGCTGCCACACGTTCCGTCATCGGTTCGCCACGCACCGCTGGAGGATGGCTGCGACATTCGCCTGTCAGGGGTCATGCCAGGATGCTGGCTCTGAGGGATTTGGCCGGCAAGGAAGCGCCGTCGTGGAGCGTGTTAAGCTGCGGCCGTGATGGCGGGAGTGGTATGGCTACTCCAATACTTGTTAGGCGCACACGAGTCTTGCACCTGACACACTTGACTGCTTCTTCCCCAACTCCGGAAGTCAGTATGCTATGCGTGCGTCCACGTTGGGTTTCGCTGTTAGGGATTTCGCTCGCTTCGCTCTCCGTCGCGGCCTGGCCGCCTCTGGACCAGCCTGGTGGCCGCCTAACAGGCCACTGCAGCCGACGAGCCGCGCCGAAGGCAAGGCCAGATCGAAGCTGCGTTCCCGCTCGGCTCGCGGCTGAGCGGCAGGGCGTTAGGCGGCAAAGCGACAACGATGACCCGTGAGTGTTCTCCCCACGCCCTGGAACGGAGGATGGAGGATCGCGTCCGCACGTGGGGCGTCAGCGTCGAGAGCATCGTAGACACCGAGAGCTCCGTTGTTGCCTTTGGGCACCGAAGTCACCAGCCGGTGGTCGTGAAGGTCGCCAAGGGACCCGGCGACGAGTGGTTCGCAGGAGCGGCGTTGGAAGCCTTCGCTGGAAGAGGTGTGGTTCGGGTGCTCGATTACGTGGATGGCGCCGTGCTGCTCGAACGGCTGGTGCCTGGCCGGTCGCTGTTCGAGGTCGAGGAGATCGATGACGGGAAGGCGACTGAGATCCTGGCGGAGGTCATCGGGCGGATGTCTCCAGCCTCGCCACCCGCGACAGCGGTGACCGTCGACGCCTGGTCCGAGGGCTTCAGACGCTACGCCGTCCGACGCACGGAGGAGATCCCTCCGGTTCTTGTCGACGACGCATCCGAGGTGTACGCGGAGCTGTGCGACTCCCAGTCGTCGACCCGACTCCTGCACGGAGACCTGCACCATCACAACGTGCTGCTGGACGCTCAGCGGGGATGGCTGGCAGTCGATCCAAAGGGTGTCATCGGCGAGTTGGAGTACGAGGTCGGGGCGGCGCTTCGCAATCCAATCGAGCGCCCCGGGCTGGTCGCACAGCCGGGTACGATTGAGAGGCGGGTTGAGCACTTCGCCACAGCGCTGGACCTCGGCGCCGGGCGTGTCCTGAGATGGGCCTTCGCTCAGGCGGTCCTGGCAGCGATCTGGGAGGTGGAAGATGCGGGTGTTCTGCGGACAGGGGCCGGCTTTGTCGCCCTTGCGAACGTCATTCATCCGATGCTGGGGCGGGGGGGAAGTTGACGCCTAACAGCGCGATGGAGCCGACGGCGCGGACCTGCCTGTGGCGCGCCGCGGCTCATCGCGAAGGTTGGGCGGACTGCGGAGCTGGATAATGACTGCCGGAGAGCATGCCTCGATCAACAGGACCGCGAGACTTGCCGGGGCGCTATACCTGGCCGCGATGCCCTTCGGGTTCTTTGGCATCATGTATGTCCCGTCGGTGCTGCTGGTGCCCGGGGATCCCGCCGCCACATCGCGGAACATCCTGGCCTCCGAGTGGCTCTTCCGCAGCGGCACCGTGAGCCACCTGATCGGCCAGATCATCTTCATTTTTCAGGTGCTGGCGTTGTATCGGCTCCTCCAGCCCGTGAACAAGAATCACGCGGTGCTAATGGTCATCCTGGTGCTCGTTGGCATCCCCATAGCGTTCCTCAACGAGGTCAACCACCTTGCGGCCCTGCGGCTGCTCAGCGGCACGGACGATGGGGCATTCACGTCGACTCAGCGCTACGCCCAGGCGATGTTGTTCCTCGACATGCGGGAGTACGGGATCGGGGTGGCTCACGTATTCTGGGGTCTCTGGTTGCTGCCCCTCGGGTTCCTGGTCTTCAGGTCCGTGTTCCTGCCCAGGCTGTTGGGTATCCTGCTGATGATCGGGGGCGCCGCCCATGTGATTGATGCCGGCACGCAGCTGCTGTTCCCGGGCGTCCCGACGGTCAGCCAGTTCACCTTCGCCTTCGCGATACTCGCCGCCATCGGCGAATTGCTGTTTGCCTTATGGCTTCTGATCAAGGGCGTGAACGTCAAACGGTGGCAACAGATCACGCTCGCGTAGGAGGCGGCGATGGTTTCGGCCACAAGTTTTCCTCCGCACTACGGGCACCGTCCGCCGCGGAAGGAACTCGACAGCGTGGCCGCAACGATCAGGTTGACACTGGGGGCCGCCTAACAGCCGCTTGCAGCCGACGGCGGCCGTCACAATCATGAGGCCGCCGCGGCTGAAACGCAGGACGTGAGGCGGAGGCAGAGATGGGTGAGAAAGTGAGCAGGCCGTTTGGAATAACGATTCTTGCAGGCGCGTTTCTCGCAGTAGGCTGCACGGGGATTGTCGTCGCCTGGGGGGCCTGGCCGCGGGTTTCGAGCATCTCCCCGCTGTTGGCCCTGTTTGTCCTGGCGTGGAGCTGCGTGGCCGTTCTCACTGCCGTCCTGACGTGGCGCCGTTCTCGCTTTGCGGGTGCGGCCTTCATTGCGGCAATCGGCTTCCTGCTGTTCCCGGCGAGGTACATTGTGCCCGGAGGCCAACTCTCCCTTCCCGCGTTCGTGGTCGTCAGGCCGGTCGGTGTTCTCGGCTACCGCTATCTCAGCAGAGCGCGTGCGATTCCCGCCTAACCAGCGGCTGCAACTGCGGGGGCGGCGTCAAGATCGGTGACGCGCCGCGGCTGATTCGGAACGTTTAGGCGGACTCGGCGCTCTTACACTTACTGGGACCCACCCTCAAGCACGGAGGCAGGGATGCGACTCAAGTCGGGCCAGGCAGCGATCTCGTTCACCGCAGACCCCGAGTTCCGCGTCTACGGCTCCTACGGCGTGGAGACATCTTGGCCGCGCCTCCTGCTTTCGATGGCGAAGCCGAGCTTCTACGTGGACTGGGTTCGCTCACTACGCCATCGTTTCTGGGGAGGAATCGCGTGGCAGATGGCGAAGATGCCGGCGGACTTCCTCATTGGGCCGGACGGCCGGATCGTGACGGCGCATTACGGTCGGGATATCGGCGATCACCTCGCAGTCCCTCGGATTGAGGCCTATCTCGACGAGCTTGAGCGACATGCCGTCGCCGAAAGTCCCGGGCCAATCAGTGCTTCCCTGTCCTCAACCGCGGAGGTTCCGATGCGGTCCTTGTCCCCCGTCGTTGTGTTGTCGCTGCTCTGGGCACTCGCTCTGGTCGGCTCGTCCTTCTTCCTCAAAGGCTTCGCGATCGGAGAGTGGGTAGATGCGCTCCTCTATCTCAGCGCGGGAGTCTGGGTCACCTCTTTCTGGCTGCGCGGCCGTCCCAACTCCCGGTGTGCCTGACACAGCGGGCCCAGCGCACGACGAGCGGATGCCCGTCGCCGTGAATTTGAGCCGCCTAACCGGCCGATGAAACTGACGGTCGCCTTCGGCGCCCGCAGCTTATCGGCAAGGCGTCAGACCACGGCGAACCTGGCAACGAGTCGATTCGACGTTCATGCCCCAATTGTGGCTAGAATATAGCCAGAATGGCATTCGACATCGTTCTTGCGCCTGGCGCCGTTGCCACGCTCAAGAGCTTGCCGGTGCCCGTGCGAACCGGGGTCGTCAAGGCGTTGGCCGTGCACCTGACGCACGAGCCCAGGAAGGTCAGTAAGAGCCGTATCAAACGGCTTCGTGGGCTGCGCCAACCTCAATATCGCCTGCGAGTTGGAGACATCCGGGTGTTCTATGACGTTACAGAAACGCAAGTCCAGGTCCTCGCCATCGTCACGAAGGCCGAAGCACACACGTGGCTCGACAAGCAAGGAACCCCGGAGACGTCCGGCGGTCACGAAGGTGGCCCTGGCGAAGGTCAAGGATGACCTCTCCAAGTATCTTCGGCTGGCGGCCGAGGCGGAGATCGTCATCACACGCCACGGCCGACCCGCCGGCGTTTTGATCGGGTTCGCTTCAGAGGACGACTGGTTCGACTATCGCTTGGAGCATCACCCTGAGTTCTTGCGCCGAATCGAGGCCGCACGGGTCGCCTTTCGGCAGGGCCGTGGCGTGGCGCTTGACGACGCGGTCTAACACGCCGCTGCAGCCAACGAGCGGCGCACAGGCGACGGCCTGATTCGAGAATCGTGCAGCGCCACTCGCGGCCTGCCCGCCGTAGCCGGAGGCGAAGGTGGGGCTGAGCGGCAGGCGTCAGCCGGACGACGGTGGAACACTGCGACGAAATCGGTGGCGCGACCACGCGAGCCGAGGCGCTCCTTGATCTTGATCCTGGGTATTGTGGCTGCCGCGGCATCCGCCTGCGGCGAACTCGGCTACACCAGTCGTGTCCTCTGGCGTGAACGCCAATGCCAGGATCTCCAAACTGAAGAGCCAACTGAGTGCCGCAGGCGTGCTGAAGGACGACCAGAGCTGAAGCTGCAGGACGGAATCGCGTTTGCGTGACTCTCGATGCCACTCGGCCACACGGACAGATCCGCGCGTGAAGCAGGATCAGCCGGCTAACGAGCACGCGGTTCGAGAGGCAGGGCATCGCCACTGCGGCGCTCGGAGTTGCCGTCGGCATTCCCGCCGCCTGGGCGGTCGCGCGCGTGCTTCGCGGACGTCGCTACAATGTGAGCCCGCCTGACGCGCTCATCTTCGCGAGCGTCAGTGTCATCCTGATGGTTGCGGCGCTCATTGCAGCGTACGTGCCCGCAAGGCGTGCTGCCCGGGTCGATCTGCTCACAGCGCTCCGGCAGTAGGTCTCTGGGGCTTGTTGGGGCCCCGTTCTGTCTCCTGCGCCTGTCGCTGGGCTGATGTGTGAGACGTGGAACTGAAATGGAACGCATATTCGCCGTGTTGCGATCGCGTGGACCGGCGTGGGACGACTCGAGGCCCCTGGAGGAACAGGCGGACTGGCCGGCCCACGCGGCGTTCATGGATGCGCTGTTCGAGTCCGGATTTGCGGCACTCGTGGGGCCGTTGGAGGGCACGCGGGATGCGCTCCTCGTACTGCGCGCGTCCAGCACGTCGGAAATCGACGAGCGCCTCGCTTCGGACCCGTGGACGAGCAACGGCCTTCTGATCACCACGCAGAGTAGTCCATGGCAACTGCGTCTTGGAACGCTGCGGTAGCGGAAGTTGACGTCCCACGGCGCGGGTCTCGGCTACCGTGTCGACGGCGCGAGCTGCCAGCCGGTGTTCAACCACTGGCCGTCCTTGAACACGAACACTTCGGTGGCCATTCCGCGCTCGGAGCGCGACTGGCCGCCGGTCGTCAGATCCATCTCGTACGACGTGTAGATGATCGCGGTGTTGCCGTACGCCTGGATCTCCGTCGACGGAAACACGAGCCGCGTCAGCTTGCCGCCCCCGGTGGCGAAGCCGCGCGATCCGTCGAGGTTCGACTGTAGCGTCCCGAACGTCGTCGAGCCAGGCTCGATCGTGATGAGTTCAGGCGGCAGCAATTTCGACAACGTGGCCTGGTCGCCGGCAAACCACGCACGCCAGACCGCCTCGCGCGCCTTCAGCAGGGCCGCGCGCTCGTCGGGATCGAGCATGCGCCGCTGCGACATGATCTGTGAGAGCGCCTCGGGATGGAGCGACGTGTTGGAGGCGACCTGAATCCATCCCCCGGGATCCTTGTGATAGACGTCTACGAACGTCAGCTTCTGCGTGCTCTTCTCCGTTCCTTCCATCCGGTCGACTTCCGCCTGGAACGACACGACGGCGGTCTCGCCGTAGAAGACGATGTCGAATTCGCCGATGCGGTAGCCGACCATCCCCTGGTGCTTCGGCAGACCTGGAGGGAACGTGGCCTCGTTCATGTAGCCGTCGCGGCCGCGAATGACGTGGCCGGACCACGGCGTGAACCCGCGCCACTCTGCTCCGTGCGTCGCCTCGAGCTTTGCGCGATCCTTGTCGACGAACGCCTGGAAGATGCTCTCGATGTGTGCCCGGATGGCCGCCGCATCCGCCGGCCGATCCGCGGCGGACGTCTGGGCTGCCGCAGGCATGGCCACGCACGCCGCCGCCAGGAAGAGTGCGCCCGCCCCCATCGGGTTGTGCATCGTGACGCTCCTTGACTCGAGCGGAAGTCCCGCGCCGCGCATCATACTCCCTCCGCGCCGGAAATCAATTGAGACTGAGCGGACGCGCCACATCACGAGGGAAGATGAACCCGATCGCGTCAGGGCGTTCCGGCATTCAGCAGCTCGTGCTGAAACCCGGCGGTGCAGCCTATGATGGACGGATGTATACACGACGAGAGGCGCTCGCGGCGCTCGCGTCGGCCGCGGCCCTGCCGCTCATGACTGGGTGCGGGCGCGACCAGGAGGCGGCGAGTGCCACCCCGGCGGACACCGATGCCGCCGCACTGCTCGAGGCGATCGGCGAAAACCTCGTGCGCCTGATGCCGGAAACCGCGACATCGCTCGGCGTCGACACCGGCGCGCGTGCATCGCTGCGGTCTCAGCTTGCCGATCGGTCGGCGGACGGACAGCGGCGCCTCGCGGCGCAGGTGCGCGCCGACCTGGACCGGGTGAACGGGTTCAACACCGTCGGCCTGTCGCACGCCGTGCGTACCAGTATCGACGTTGTGCGCAGCGCCTACACCACGGCGCTCGAAGGGTTCGCGCTTCCCTATGGCGACATTACCGTCGGCGGCTGGCGCAACACGCCCTACGTCGTCATTCAGAACGTCGGCGCGTACCTCGACATCCCGCGGTTCCTGGACAGCGATCACCAGATCGGGAGCGCGTCCGACGCCGAGGCGTATCTCGCGAGACTGCAGGCCTTCGCGAAGCAGCTGGACGGCGAGCTGGGACGGATCCAGGCGGCGCGAGCGGCGGGGCTCGTCCCGCCCGGATTCCTGATCGACAAGGCGATTGCGCAGATGACGCTCTCGGTGAAGAACGCGCGCGAGGGCGGATCGCTCGTGGCATCCATCGCGCGCCGGACGAAGGACCCCGGCGGCTGGGCCGAACGCGCGCGGACGATCGCGATCAAGGAAATCGCGCCCGCGCTGGAACGGCAGCTCGAGGAGCTGCGGAAGGAGCGTGAAGTCGCGACCGATGCCCCGGCCATCTCGGCGCGTCCCCACGGCCGGGAGTTCTATCGCTGGGCGCTCGAAGCGTCGACGACGACGAGCATGTCGCCGGACGAAGTGCACGAGATGGGCCGCACCGAGCTGCAGCGCCTGCACGGGCAAATGGACACGATACTGAAGGAGGTCGGCTACTCGACCGGCAGCGTCGGCGAGCGCATGAAGGCGCTGGCGAAGGATCCGCGCTACCAGTTCTCGGAGGGCGATAAGGGGCGCGCGGAGATCACGGCCTTCATCGAGGACCGCCTCCAGTGGATCCGGGCGCAGATATCGCGGGCCTTCAACACCGTCGTGGATCCGAACATGGAAGTGAAGCGCCTGCCGCCGGAAGAGGAGCCGGGCGCGCCCGGCGCGTACGGCGGCGCGGGCTCGATCGACGGCAAGATCCCGGGCCGGTTCTGGATCAATCTCAGGACGACGGATCTGCACAGCAAGTACAGCCTCGCCGACCTGACGTTCCATGAGGCGATTCCCGGCCACATCTGGCAGGGGGAATACACGCACGCGATGCCGCTGATTCGTCAGATTCTGGCCTTCAACGCCTACTCTGAAGGCTGGGCGTTGTACGCGGAACAGCTGGCCGACGAGCTCGGCGCCTACGAGGACGACCACGTCGGCCGCCTCGGCTACCTGCAGTCGATCGCCGTCCGCGCCTGCAGGCTCGTCGTCGACACCGGCATCCACGCCAAGGGGTGGACGCGCGAGCAGGCCGTCCGCTTTTTCGTGGACGTGAACGGATCGAATCCCGAGGAGGTCGCCAGCGAGGTGGATCGCTATTGTTCCTGGCCCGGCCAGGCGTGCGGCTACAAGGTGGGCCACAGCGAGATCAACCGCCAGCGCGACAAGGCGAAGGCCGCGCTCGGTGTGAAATACGATTTGAAAGCGTTCGACGACGTCGTGGTGCTCGGCGGCAACGTGCCGCTCGACGTGCTCGGGAAGAACGTGGACGAATACATCCGGACTGCCTCAGGGTGACTGGCCGGCAGGATCATCCGACTCGATCAGCGCGGCAGCTCGTATCCGCCCTTCACGATGCGCCCGCCGGTGAGGAAGCGCCGGTAGTCGCCGAACACCTGCGTGCGACGCGTCGACTGCAGCGTCGTGCGCAGCACCGTGGTCGATTCGATCGACGCCGGCAGCAGCATCACCTCGTCCGGATGGCTGAACGACACCTCGTCGTATTCGATCGTCAGGTCGTCGCGATCGATTGTCACCCAGTCGGGAAAGTTGTGCTCGCGCTGAAGACGCCGCGGAATGCGCACGTCGGTCGGACCCGCAAGGTGGCGTTCGAGGCGTACGACGTCGTGTGTCGAGGCGTCCACCCACAGGCGGCCGGTGATGCGCATGGGCCCTGTCCAGTCGTAGCAATCGTCGTGTCCGTGCTCGTCCTCGATGAGCACCGGATGTCCGTCCCGACGCACCGAGGCAAAGCCGATCGTCAGCGCAGCCCGGCCGTCTCGAGTCGTTTCACGGACGTTCGTGAACTGGTACTCGTCCCGATGCTCCGGCAGCAGAAACGCGAGCGGCACGGGCGAGAGCGGCGTCGGGTCCGTGCAGCCGGCGCGGCCGGTCAAGTCGCGCGCGCGAGGCTCGCGTCCGTTGATGCGGCGAATCACGCGCGTCACGTGCGGTTCGGACCGGAAGCCGCCATCGGCGTCGCCGGGCTCGATGCGCAGCTCGGAGAGTACGGTGCGGCCGAAGCCCACGACCCTCCAATCGCGGTCGATCGGCAGGACGGTCGAGCGCTCGAGGCAGACGAGCCGCTGCGCGCGTTCGTAGAAGGCGGCCACACGCTCGCCGACGTGCGCGATCAGGGCAGCGACGTCCTCATGAGCGTCCGGCGCGCGCGGGGGCACGACCCATCCTGAGGCGGCGAGCACGATCGGGGCGACGAGCAGTCGAGCGGGTCCACGCGGTCGCATCTGGGCATGCCTATGGTATCCGTCTCGAGGCCCGCTGCAGCCATCACCAGACGCCTTGACCTCGTGCGAAGGCTCCGGCTACAGTGCGGCCCTGTGGCCGCTCTCCACGCGAGCGGACCACAGGCCCGAACCTCATCGCACCCATGACCTTCTCCCGTCGCGACCTTCGGGCCCAGCTCGCGGCGCTCGGCGCAGGGAGCGCATTACCGCGATCCGGCTGGACGTCCGCCGCATCCGATCCGCTGGACGCACAATGGCCTCCCCGGCGACGACGCCTGCGTGCTGGCGTTCGCGCACGCGTACGAGCGCCCGTCGCGCCGATTCCTGGCGCCGGGCCAGGTGTGAGGGGCATGGCTTTGTCACAATGAATTTCAAAGAGTCCTGGACGGCGGAGTGGAACGGACACGTGCTGCACATCAGTCGCGTGACCGATAGATTTCCGAACAGTTTCTCCACAGCGTCCCTCAAGCGTATCGACAGCCAGTCGGCCGGCTCAGTTGCGTATCAGATTGAATTCCACAGAGACAAAGAACCGTTCTGTGGTCCCGATCTCGTTGGTCCCGTCCATTACTACGAGCAGGCCTTCCCATCGGACATGCGCTTGATCACGATAAGCGTCGCGGGAGAGTCGGATGCCGCGACAATCCAGGTTCCGAAGCGGAAGACGCGCGGGGCTACCAGGTCGACGCGATGAATCTTCCCGTGCGCATGACGAAATGGACGAGATGTGCTTGGCGCGGCCTGCGCGGACCCTGCGGGGCGGTGCTGCTCCTGGGCAAACGCGGCGTCGACGAGGAGTGACAACGTCAGTCCGGTGCGGAGGTGGCCGATTTTCGATGGGCCCGAAGCCATCGACTATCCCGGACGGCGGCTGACATAGATTTGCACCGGACGGCGGCCATCGATCGTGAGCCGCCGCGGCTGAAATCTGACGTTAGGCCGACGACCACAGGTCCCGATGAACGAGAACAAGCGCCGTCCGTTCTACGCCGAGTACGCATGGGCGTTCGACCTGCTCATCGATCGACCTGTTCGTAAGGAATGCGCCGCGATCGCCGCCTGGCTGATAGACCGCGATGTTCTGCCGGGCGCGGCGGTCCTTGATGCCGGCTGCGGAACGGGTCGGTACGCGCTCGAACTCGCGAGGCGCGGCTACGTCGTTCGTGGCGTGGACCTCTCGCCCGAGCTGATCGACATCGCGACTGGTGCAATCGGTGACTCGACCGGCCGCGTATCGTTCGGCGTCGGGGACATTGCCCACCTGCCGGCCTCCCGATATGCTGCGATCCTGTGCCGTGGCGTCCTCAATGACATCATCGACGACGCCGGTCGTGACGCCGTCTTCGCAGCGTTTGCGGGTGCGCTGCAATCCCATGGCGTGTTGATCCTGGACGTCCGGGAATGGGCTGCCTCTCTGAAACGGAAACTCCGTGAGCCAGTCTTCCGAAAACGTGTGTCGACCGAGCGAGGTGAGTTGACGTTCACAAGCTACACCGCGCTCGATCCTGAGAGCCGGCAACTTCTGATGTCTGAACGGCACGAGTTGTCCGGACAGGGTTGCGAAAGGATCAGCGACTATCACTTCGTCATGCGGTGCTGGGATAGAGCGGAGCTCAATGGACTTCTCGCGCGTCATGGCTTCGGAGATGTCTCCTGGTTCGGCGCATACGACCCCGGCGTTGCGCTCGGAGCAACCGATCGACTTGTGGTGGTGGCACAGCGCTCTGGAACTGCGGCCTAACCTCCGCTTGCAGCCGACGGCGGCCGGTGCGAGGCTGAGCCGCCGCGGTTGAAGCGGCACGTTAGGCGGACCAAGGGAAGTGGCGATGGACACGTGGAAGTTCTACAACATCACACACCGTGAGCACGTGGTGTGTAATCCCACGAACAACGACAAGCTGACGCGACTTGTCGGTCTCTTGCGGCTTCCAGCGGAAGCGCGCGTGGTCGACATCGCCTGCGGGAAAGGTGAGTTCCTGATTCGCCTGGCTGAAGCGTACGGCATCCGTGGAATCGGGATTGACATGTCACCGTTCTGCATCGCCGACGCACAGAGGCAGCTGCAGATGCGAGCGCAGGGGGCAGAGGTCGTCTTCAGTCAGATGAACGGCTCCGACTTCAGGCCCGAAGAGCCGCGCACCTTCACTCTAGCCTCCTGCATCGGCGCCAGCTGGGTGTTCGGTGGTCACGCAGAGACTGTGGAGGCGCTCTCGGGCATGGTCGCGCCCGGTGGTTGGGTGATTGTCGGGGAGCCCTACTGGCTTCAGCAGCCATCGGAGGAGTACCTTGCGGCATCGGGGGCCAGCAGGAACGCCTTCGGGACACATTTTGCCAACGCAGAGGCCGGTGAGCTGCGGGGGCTCGAGCTGGTTCACACGTTCGTGAGCAGCAAGGATGACTGGGACGAGTACGAAGGCCTGCAATGGTATGCCACGGCCGAGTACGCCCGCTGTCATCCAGACGATCCAGATCTGCCCGAGCTCTTGGAGCGAGTGGCCAAGGGCAAGACTGTGTATCTTCGCTGGGGCCGAGACACCGTGGGCTGGGCGATTTACGTCTTCAGACATCGTTCGTCACAGCGCGCCACCTCGGCTGCCTAACAACGGCTTGCAGCGGACGCCGCCCAAGTGCGGCGCCGCTGAAGCCGAGCGTTAGGCGGCATGGATAGCGTGTGGATGGCGTCACGCTCGAGAATCGTGTGGCGAGCGGCTCTCAGTGGGAGGGATGCGATGCGGACTCGGTACCATTGCAAGGCGCTATTCCTGCTCCTGGTGTTTGGCTCGGCAACGGATGCGGAGGCGCAGGTCGATCCACAGCTCGCGCGGCGCTACTTCGATGAAGCCAAGAAGCTCTGCGAGCGGGACGCGGGCCGGCTTTGGGGCGTGTCGCTCTGTGGTCCGTTGGTGATCTTCGACCCGGCGACCGGAACGCGCGCCACAAGCCATCCCGAACCGCCGGGGCCTCCGCCCCGCTTTCCGGGTCTCGCGGACGGCCCGGTCACCTGGGGCGGGCAGGTGTGGTTCGCCGCGCCCTTGTACATGCTCCCGGAGAAGGATGCTGACCTGCGCCAGCAATTGCTGCTTCACGCGTTGTTCCATCGTATCCAGGCCGAGCACGGCTTGTTTGCGGGCGCGAGCGATGGCTTCAACGAGCATCTCGATACGTTCGAAGGCCGCGTCTGGATGCAGCTTGAATGGCGCGCGCTCCGCCGGGCGCTCCAGTCGACCGGAAGCGACCAAGCCGAGGCGATCGCCGATGCGCTGGCCTTCAGGCGCGAACGCCGCCGCCTGTTTCCCGGCGCGGCGGACAACGAACGGCGCGACGAGATTCGCGAAGGGCTTGCCACCTATACCGGCATCGCGGCCTGGGCGGATTCGCCCGCGGATGCCCGCCGTGCGGCAGCGTCAGCGCTCCCAGTAGGCGAAGCGCCGTGGTCCTTCGTCGGAAATTTCGAAGCCGCGTCCGGACCCGCCTACGGGGTGCTTCTGGACGATCTCATGTCGGAGTGGCGCCGACAGGTTACGGGCGCTTCGGACCTTGGCGACTTGCTCGCCTCAGCAACCAGCAGGCCGCCAACGGCGGACGTCGCCGCCGCGGCGGCGCGCTACGATGGGACAACGCTGCGAACGGCGGAGGAGGCGCGCGATCGGGCGCAGCAGGTCCGCGTCGCCGAGTTGCGCCGGCGCTTCGTCGATGGGCCCGTGCTGACGATGCCTGCCGGAGGCAGCGGCACCTCTGACACCAGGGGCAGCGTCGGCATTCCGGGCGTCGGTACGGTGTTGTTCAACAACTTCACCCTCTCCGCGCAGTGGGGCCGTCTCAACGCTGACAGCGGCGTCTTGCGCGCCGCCGATGGGAGAACACTGGCCGTGCCGGTTACCAAGCCGCTCGAAGGGACCACCCTGCAGGGAGACGGCTGGAGCGCCACTCTGAACTCCGGATGGGTCGTGCGGCCGGCGGCACGACCTGGGTCATTTGTGATCGTTCGCGAGAATTGACCCGCCTTTCTGCCGCATAACACACCGCTGCACCTGACGGCATTGCGCCGCGCTCGCGCGCGCCCCTTGCGCGCGATGCTATCGTTCACGCGCGCGTGCCGCAGGTGAGCGGCAGACGTTAGACGCCGCTTAGGCGAGGAGGTTCGATGAAGCATGTGGCAATCGGAGCTGTCTTCTCAGCGTTCCTGATAGCGGCATGCGATTTCGCCAGCACGCGGGATGCAGCGGCTGAGCGTCAGGCCATCGCTGCCGCGACCGCTCAGTTCGAGGCCGCAGAGAACGCTGGAAGTGTAAACCAGTTTCGAAGTTTCTTCGCTGACGACCTGGTTGTGATGGGGCCCGACAAGCCACCAGTGACCGGTGGGGATACTGTGGCCGCCCAAATGCGAGTGTTCCACGAAAAGTTCGCGGTGCAGGTTGAGTACAACAGTCAGGAGATTGTGGTATCAGGCGATTGGGCCTTTGATCGAGGCACGGAGCGTTACACGCTGACTCCGAAGGCTGGTGGGGCTCCAATCCATAAGAGCGGCAACTACCTCTACCTGTATCAGCGTCAAGGGGATGGTTCCTGGAAACAAAGCCGAGTCATATGGAATTAGTAGCGTTCCGTTGAGATAAGGCGGCGCCTAACAACTCGTTCGAGCGGAATCCTCGCACCCTTCGCTTCGCTCGGTCGCTGCGGTTTGCCGCTCAACTCGGGCGTTAGGCGGACAGACTGATGGGCGAGAGAGCGCGCCACCTTCGAGTCCGCGACGATGATAGGCTTCTTCAGTGAAGGTGCGCGAAGTGATCCGGTTGATCGAGTCCGACGGCTGGGTGCTCGTTCGGACTAAAGGCAGTCACCGGTGGTTTCAACATCCGGCGAAGCCCGGAACGGTCACGATAGCCGGCAACCCTGGCGTTGAGGTCCCGGCCGGTACTCTCAACAGCGTGCCAAAGCAAGCCGGCCTGAAGAAGTAGGAGGGCGGCAATGAGATATCTCGTCGTCGTCGAAGAGGGCCAGAGCTCATTCGGCGCGTACGTCCCGGATCTGCCGGGATGCGTTGCCGCGGGCGAGACACGCGAGGAAGCACTTGCCCTCATCCGTGATGCCATCGAGTTTCATATCGAAGGACTGAGAGAAGCCGGCCAGTCCATCCCAAGACCATCGTCGACGGCTGAAGTCGTTGACGTTCACGCCGCCTAAAAGGCCGCTGCAGCCGACGAGCGGCACGTCAGCAGATGGGCGACTTGCCGTCTCATGAGCGCCGCTCGCGGCTAAAGCCGCACGTTTTGACCGCTCACTCTGAAATGACGGACTGGTTCAGTACCTTGGCCTCAGGAAGCGAACTCTCAAAGGACGCTGCTTCCGAATTACGGGAGCAGGGTTTCGTCGTACTTCGTCGTGCGGTTTCATCCGATCAGATGGAACATCTGGCTAACGCATACACTGTCGCTGTCGCATCGGCGAGGGACGACGACATTCATACTGGTAGCGCCTCGACGCGTGTGAATGATTTCGTGAATCGTGGATCCGAGTTCGACGGCCTATACGTCTTCCCTCCTCTACTCGAGGCGTGCTGTCTCGTGATCGGCCGGGCCTTCAAACTCAGTTCGTTCCACGCCCGAACGCTGCGGTCCTATACGCAAGTCGAGGGTCTGCACGTCGACGTTCGGCGCGACTCCGCCGACTGGCCGCTTCTCAGTTTCATCTTGATGGTTGATGAGTTCCGGCCCGACAACGGGGCAACGCGGTTCGTGCCGGGTTCTCACCGGTGGCCGCGTACGCCAGCGGACACGATGTCAGATCTGCAAGCGGATCACGCAGGACAAGTGTTGGCGTGTGGCGCCGCCGGCTCGCTCGTCATCTTCAACGGGTCCACATGGCATGGACACACCGCAAACATCTCAAATGGGTCGCGTCGGTCTCTTCAAGGTGCGTTCATTCCCCGGGATGGGCGCGCTGCGACCGACTTCGCGGCGCGCATGCAGCCTGAGACGCGCGCGCGCATCGGGCCGCTCGCCAAGCACGTGCTCGCACTCTGACCCATCGCTTTGCCGCTACTGGGCGGCAGCGCCACCATGTGTAACCAGCGGTCTAACCGGCGTTTGCAGCCGACGTCGGCCAGTGCCATCAGGAGCCGCGGCGGCTGAAACTCGACTTAGACCGCTGAACCCCACGCGGCCTATCCCAAGATTTCGTTGAGGCCATCGAGCACGCGAGCGAGCTCTTCTTCGCTCGCACGCGCGAGTCGCGTCCCGATGCGGTCAACGGAAAGCGTGCGGATCTGGCTGATCTTGATCCAGGATCGTTTCTTTAGTCCGCTCGCTCGGCTCTCGAGGGTGAGTGGAAAGCCCGCTCGTGGTTCCTGGCTGGTCATGGCAACGGCGATTACCGTGCCAGAACGGTCGTTGAAAACATCATGGCTCAGGATCAGGACGGGCCGTTGTCCAGCCTGTTCGTGGCCTCTGACCGGGTTGAGGTCGGCCCAGCGGACCTCGCCCCTCAGTACTCTGGCCATCCGTCCAATGCTCCGAGCAGGCCCTCGTCGGCGAGACGCTTTTCATCCACAGGGTTCAGCTTGGCGGCCTCGCGCGCTAGCCGCGTCCGAGCAAGGCGGCGCAGCTTGTCAGAGAGTGCCGCCTCGACGGCCTGGCTCCGATTGCGAAAACGGCGTTTCGCCACCATGTCATCTACCTGTTCGAGCAAGGCGGCGTCCAGCGTGAGGGCGACTTTGGTCTTCGGCATAAGTATGACAATATATCATACTACTGGCCACCCGTACACTCGCGACCTCGTCGACGAGCGGCCAGGGCAGACCGGACTGATTCGCGAGAATAGATTGGCCGCTCGCGGCTGAGCGGCAGGACGTTGGGCCGACAAGAATAACGAATTGTGATCACGAGAATCGTCTTGGGCGCTGAAGGCGCTCGCGCGGCGACCGGCGTTGTCGTTGTGATCGATGTGATGCGCGCTTTCACAACCGCCGCGTACGCCTTTGAGGCCGGCATTGGTGAAATCGAACTCGTGTCAACGGTCGAAGAGGCGCTGGCCGCGCCGGGGTTTCGGATGGGCGAGGTCGGCGGGCGGTTGATCCCAGGCTTCGACCATAACAATTCGCCGAGCCGCCTTGTGGGAAGACGCTTGGATGGCCGCGCGGTGATGCGCACGGGCTCGGGTACGCGCTGCGTGGCGGAGGCTCGGAACGCCAGTGAGATCTGGCTTGGCAGCCTCGTCGTGGCGTCGGCGACGATCCGCGCCCTGGCGGATCGGGCAGAGGTGACGTTTGTGGCGTCAGGTGCGCCGAACGAAGGCGAAGAGGACGTGGCGTGCGCGGAGCTGATGGCCGCGTCGCTCCGACGCGCCGCCCACTCTCGGGAGTCGGTTGTCGCCGCCGTTGTTGGCAGCCGCGCCGCGGCCAAACATCAGGCCGGGGATGTGGACTTTCCACCGGAAGACATCGACTGTGCCGTGGCGTTCGACGCATTTGATTTCGCCATGAAGGCCGAACGGGAGAGCGATCGGTGGATTGCGAGGCGTTACTTCCCATGAGCATGCCCCGCCACGATCGAAGCGGCCCAACCTCCGAATGGAGCCGACGCTCGCGGGCCGCTCGCGTCCCGCCGGTGCGGCTCATTCGGCACGTTAGAGACGGATCACGTTGGAGAACGGTCACGATGAGGAGAACGCGAATTATCGCCCTGGTGGTTGCCGCCGGGTTGTCCTCGCGCGCATTCACACCGCTCCCGATGCGCGGGCAAGTGGCGCAATCACCCGTTCCCGTAGCCGACCATCACGCGCACCTTAGGAGCCCGGCCATCGCGGCGCTCTGGCATGCACGCCTGCCGCCTGTTGATCTCCCCGTTGGTCTCGATCGTGTCGTCAGAGATTTTGAGCGGTACTGGCACAACCGAGACGAGGCGGCGTTTGCGGGGCTCTTCACGGCGAATGGCATCATGCTATATGGTGACGCCTGGCGTCGCGGTCGGGCGGCCATTCGCGTTGCACAACTCGACTCAAAGGGCGCCGACCTCAAGCTCTGGGCTCAGCAGTTCGAAGTACACGACTCGCTCGCCTACGTCGTCGGATCGTATGGACATCGAACGCGCGCCGACCTCGCTGATCTTGGTCGATTTCACTGGAGTCTGCGCAAAGAGCGAGACGGCGCATGGCGTATCGTCGCGTCGATGATGAGCAACGTCAGTCCGCCCTCGCCGTCCGACACGGCCGGACTCCCCGCGCGTGCCCTCATCGCGCAGCTCGACTCTGTGGGGATGCGCGGGGCGACCGTGCTCTCCCTCGCCTATCAGTTTGGCTCGCCAATGTTCGAGGTCGATGACGAGTATGCCAGGGTGCGGGCTGAGAATGATTGGACGGCGCGGGAGGCGGCTGGTTATCCCGATCGCCTGGTCGCGTTCTGCAGCTTCAATCCAACGACGGCCTATGCCTTGGAGGAACTCGAACGCTGCCTGCATACGCCGGGGTTCTCTGGTCTCAAGCTTCACTTCACCTCATCATTCGTCGACTTGCGAAATCCAGATCACGTTGAACGCCTACAAAGGATACTTCAGCGTGCGAATGCGGAACGATTCCCAATCGTCGTGCACATGCGAACGCTCGACGAGACGTACGGGCGCATCGACGCGGAGATCTTTCTGCGGGAGATTCTGGCGCAGGCGCCAGACGTCCCCGTACAAATCGCGCATCTGGCCGGATGGGGGGGCTATGATCCGGACACGGAACAGGCCTTCTCTGTCTTCGCGGATGCGATTGCAAGCGGTGACCGGCGAGCGGCCAACGTGTACTTCGACGTAACAGCCGTCGCGCCCGTAACATCTGACTCGCTCCGTGCAATAGCGGTCGAGCGAATGCGAAAAGTCGGGCTCGGGCGTTTCGTCTTCGGCGTCGATCTCGCGGACACGGCGTCGCAGAGGCGCGAGCGATGGGCCCAGTTTACGCAATTGCCGTTTACCGAGGACGAGCTGCGAGCAATTGCGGCCAATGTCGTTCCGTATACGCGCTGAGAGTCATCCGGCCTTTGAACGGCCGGCGCAGGGTACCCCTGACGTGGCGCTGCAGCTACGAGCGGGGTTCGGACTGCGAGCGCTGCGCGCTCGCACCTATTCGATCCGTTCGCAGCTGAGCTTGCGCGTTACGGCGCTGATAGTTCCGGCGGGACCTGAGTTCAGGAAGAGCCACGGTGATGAACGCTCTGAGATTGATCGTCGCGCTTCTCCTGGTGCCACTCCACGCGATGGCACAGGAGCGCCTGCCCATTATCGACATGCATATGCACATCGATGCCCCGCTGGACTTGCCTGCTGGGGCGCCTGCACCCTGCCTACCTGCCCCCTGCGAGCGTAAAGGTAAGGCGACCGCCGGCCCCAAAGAGAATCTTGAAAAGACGCTCGAAGCAATGGATCGCTACAACATCGTCAGAGGATTTCTTAGCCACTTCGACGTGAATGAACTGCAAGTCTGGAAAAAGGCCGCCGCCGATCGCTTCATCATCTCTCCCTTTATTCACGAGCCCGGTGGGTTTGCCCCGAGTGACCTCAGAAAGGAGCTTGAGGCAAAACGCCTGGCCGGTGTCGGTGAGATCGGGGCGCAACTCCACGGCACTGCACCAAACGACCCCAGCCTGGCGCCTTATTTTGCATTGGCAGAGGAGTTCGACGTGCCTTTACTTATTCATGTCGAAGGTATCGGACCGCCAGTACCCGGTTTTCGATCAAATGCTGGTAGCCCGCTTCTGTTGGAAGAGGTCCTGGTCCGCCATCCCAAGCTCCGGATTTTTGTGGAGAATTCGGGCTTTCCATATCTCGATGACGTGATCGCCATGATGTACCAGTACCCGCAGCTCTACGGCGATTTATCGACCATTAGCTGGATCATCCCCCGGGCGGCCTTTTACCAATATGTAGAGGCGCTCTTCAAGGCCGGCCTCGGAAAGCGCCTGATGTTTGGCTCGGACCAGATGCGCTGGCCTGAAATGATAGCGGAAGCGATCGAAGCGATCGAGCAGGCTCCGTTTCTGACCGAAGAGCAGAAGCGCGATATCCTTTACAACAACGCGGCCCGCTTTCTCCGCCTAACGGAGGAGGAGACCGCGCGACACCATCGCAGATGACTGTCAGACGCGGCATAACAAGGCATTGCACCTGACAGCGCGCTTCGCGCGCCGCAGCGCGCGGAGGAGTCGACGTCTGTGTAGTACAAGTCCGCTGAAAGTGCCGACGTCCAGTCCATTATGGAGTAAGGGTCATGAGAGACGTTGCCGTTGCTGTTGTAGCGTGCGCGTTGACCGTGTTCGCGGGGCACGTGCTTCAGGGATCGTCCGCGTCGGCTGATAGCCAGACGGGCCGCGCTGCGGACCTGGCCGCCATCGAGAAGCTCTGGCAGCAGGACATTGCCGCCACGGTGTCGCGAGATCCTGTTGCGCTGACCGACCTGTGGACCGATGACGCTATTCGTCTCGGCGCCGGCGCGCCGGCGGACGTCGGCGGTAAGGCGATTCGAGAGAGCAACGAACGCCAGACGGCCAACAAAGGCTTCAAGGTGCTGAGCTACGTTCCGGAAAGCAAGGATTTCACTTTTCTGGATGGTGGCTGGGCCGTCGGGTGGCGTTCCTACACGGCTGCGTATGTCGACTCGCCGGGTGGCGAGGTGAAGCAGGTTCATGGCACGGTGCTGGCGGTGCTCAAGAAGCTCCCGGACGGCAGCTGGAAAGTCTTCCGCGCGATGGGGGGCATGGAGCCAGGTACCACTGGCAAAGCCGGTGGCTTGTGAGACCCCCACGAGGTCGACGGTGCAGACTGGCCTTTGTGCGATAGGTGAGCACCCAAGCTGTCCATTCGAAGCCGGAACATGCTGGCTGGCGGCAAGGCGACAGCGATCGAGGCGAGACTGGGCCTGAGCCATTGAAACCGTCCGCCCACCGCTTGCAGCCGACGGCGGTCGGTGCGACGCTGTGCCGCGGCGGTTGAAGCCGCGCGTCAGGCGGACAAGGTATGCGTCTAATATCAGCAGCCGTCGTTGCAGTGTCCGCGATGCTGCAGGTTCAGAGTGCGGTTCTCACGGGGAGAGTAGTGGATGCCACGGGCACGGCGATACCCGGGGCGACAGTACGAATCTCGGCAACGGGGAGCTCCGGCAGCGCGGTGAGCGACGGTATGGGCCGATTCCGCTTCGATGACCTCGCCGGCGGAACATACCGGGTCACGGTGAGTCTTGCCGGCTTCCGCTCCCAAACCACTGCCGTTCGAGTCGATTCGTCAGTCAGTCCGGAGATAACCGTCATGCTGGCGACAGGCGTCCTGTCCGAAGTGCTCTGGGTCGTCCCCCAACCAGCAGAGGCGTATCGGATGGCCGCCGCGATCGCCCACGTCCGAATCGATGGGACCCACCGGTATGGCCCGTGCGGCGACGCGCACGTCGTGACGTCTCATCATGACGCATCGGTACTTCGCGTCTTCAAGGGGCGAGTGCCAGCGACCATTCAACTCCGCCAGGAGGCCGCTGGTCGCTGCAACGAACTCGGAAAGTGGCACGAGGGCGTCGAGCGGCCGTATCGGCTTGGTGAAGAGTACGTCCTCTTTCTGATTGAGGGTCCCAAGGGGTTCGGCCGGCTCGCGGGGCCATCGTTGGACTTTCGAGTTCGTGGAGCGCTGGTCCATCCCGAAGGGTTCGCCGGCGTTCAGGGCAGCATCAGCCTCAACCAGCTCGGCGAGCTACTAGACACACTGTCCCGGAGGTTCTGATCGAGTAGCCTGACACGCCGCTGCAGCCGACGGTGTCTCAATCCGTCTCATCGTCCCGTCTCATACGTTCGCTGTCGAGCGCGCAGCACAACACGCAACACGATGCGGAGCATGCGTGCTCTCGCGGCTTTACCACGATGATCACAGGACGGTGGGGCAAGCCCTCCGAGGTGCTGCTCGACCTCGTAGTCGAGGCGGACGGAGTGGTCCGCGGGGTTGCGAATCCCGGCAGGCAGAACGCGCCGATTCGCCGGGGACATTTTGACGCCATCTCCGGCCTGGTCACTCTCGAGGGCGAGCACGTCGGCCAGGACGGGACGACGCTGCCGTTCCGCATCGCGGGACGTCTCGATGGGCGAACGCTTCGGCTCACGTACGAGTACGGGGACATGCGCGGCAAGACGGATGTGGTACGCGTGGAAGAATACACGCCACCGCCGCTCACGGTCGGGGACCGACTGAAATCGCGCATCGCCGGCCTGAAGCGCCGGATCCACGCGCGATCCCGGCCCACAGGCGAGGAGAATGCGCGCACGCTTCGTGAACGAGGCGAGTCGCTGGACTCGATCACCTTCCGGGACGCGGTGACGGCTGACATCCCGGCGTTGGCCGAACTGCACGTCACGACATGGAACGCGACCTACAACACCGCGCGCGGGCCGACAATTGCGACTCGCATCTGGCAATGGAACCAGGTGTTTGCGAATGAAAACCGGCGCGACTTCGTCCTCGTCCTGGAAGACCGGACCGGACGACTGATCGGATTCACCTGGGGTCGACCCCACGAGGGCGAGTTCGAGGGTGAGTTGAGCAAGATCTACTTGCGCGGGGAGTACCACGGGCTGGGCCTGGGTCGGCGGATGATGGCGGAGACGGCGCGGAGGTTCCTCGAACGCGGCATCCACTCGTTCATCCTCTTTGCGGAGCTCAGCAACCCGACGCTGGGCTTCTACGACCGCATGAGAGGCGAGCGCCTGCTCGACGATCGCGGACAGTTTGGCGGCGCGTATGGGTGGCGTGACGTGAGAACGCTCGTCAGGTGAGCGGTTGTGTCGGCAGGCTATATTCGAGCTTTCTGGGGTTGGAGTAGCGCCGGTGCACCATGTCCACCGCGGAGGTACCATGTTTTTCATCGCGCTCCTAGGAATCGGCAGCCTGATAGGCATGACTCTGCTCGCCAAGCCTGCGGCCCCTCGAACCAGCTTCGGACCGTACGTTGAGCGCGTAGCAACGCTGGAAACCGCTCGAGCGGCGCACACCGCGACGATGCTTCCATCAGGGAAAGTGCTCGTGGTTGGAGGCATGGCGGACGGTGGAGGCAGTCTTGCCAGTATTGAGCTCTTCGATCCCGCCGGTAATAGCGTTCAGGTGCGGGGCTCTCTTGCCGAACGGAGAGCCGGTCACACGGCGACGTTGCTCGGTGACGGTCGCGCACTCATCGCTGGTGGCTATAACGGCGAATACCTCGCGACGCTCGAAATTTTCGAGCCATCGACGAACCGCGTTCGACCAGCGGGTTCTCTCCTGGAGGGGCGAAGCGGCCACACGGCAACGCTCCTGCCCGACGGCCGGGTGCTGTTCGTGGGTGGAGTCGGCCAAGGCTGGAGGTTTCTCCGAAGTGCGGAGATCTACGAACCCGAGACCGGCCGTTCCGTGCGCGTCGGCTCGTTGAGCGTCCCACGAGAGAGCCACACGGCGACGCTTCTTACGGACGGCCGAGTGCTGGTCATCGGTGGGCATGCCGGCCGGCGCCAGAACATGGAGGTGTATGCGAGCGCGGAGCTCTTCTCTCCGCGAGCCAACCGCTTCGAGGCTGCCGGTACACTCGAGACGGCACGGCACAAGCACGATGCGATCAGGCTGCCTGATGGACGGGTCCTGGTCATCGGCGGCGCGGACCGCACCGATCGCCTTCACTACGCCACGACCGAGATCTGCAACCCTCGGACCGCAGCGTTCGAGCGAGGACCCTCGATGGCCAATCGGCGATATAAGATTGCCGGTACGTCCGTTCAGCTGCCAAATGGCGATGTGCTCGTCACCTCTGGTGCGCCGATCGTCGAGCGCCTCGATCTCAGAAGTTGGACATTCCGCGAGATCCCCGGCTCGTTCCCCGCGGCATACCGTTTTGCCGCGGCAGCGCTTCTGCCCGGGGGCGACGTTTTTATCGCTGGCGGTTACTCGGATGAGAACCGGAATACAGCGGGCGTGTGGCGGTTTCACCAACCGTGAGTGCGGATGTCAAGGCACGCTGGACCGCGGCTGTATGTGCATGTTCTCGCTCAACCCATCCTCGTCGTAGATCCCAAAGCAGGCCATCGATGATCCAGGTCATCTGGGAGTTCGTCGTGAAGGCCAGAGCTGTCGATCGGTTCGAACACGCGTACGGGCCTCGTGGCCCTTGGGTTCGGCTCTTCCGAGCCTATCCGGGCTATCGCGGCACCACGCTGCTTCGGGATATCGAGAATCCGCGCAGGCATCTCACGATTGATCTCTGGGCGACGCCTGCAGCTCGGGAGCGCATGCTGGCCCACGCCAAGGCGCGCTACTCTACGTTGGACAAGGCGTTTGCTGACCTGACCGAGTCAGAACAGGAGATCGGTATCTTCACCACGCCCCGCGCCGGCAAGGTTCGCCGGCAGTCGGAGGCCAAGAGAAGCGAGGATGCTGGGGTTCGGGGGAGCCGCCGCAGGAGGAGATGAGGCCTTTCGTGATCCCGGTGGACAAGGCATCACGTTCTCTCGCGACCCGTGATGGTTTGGTCCCGAGCGGGTCGCTGCTTCCCAAGCCGCTCCAGCCGACGAGCGGGCGGGCAGGGCGCGGTCGAGTGAAAACCACGTTCGCCGCTCGCGGCTGAGCGGCAAGTCGTTACGCCGCACAAACAGAGCGCCCGGCAAGCGCGCAAACGTACGTGAAGCACAGGCGCATCATCGTTGACCACTACGGCGGGCCCGAGGCGCTTCAGGTGCTCGAAGAAGAGTGTCCCGAGCCCAAGCGCCGCGAAGTGCGGGTGAGAGTTCTGGCCGCGGGCGTCTGCCTGCCCGACCTCATGATGCGCGAGGGGATACATCCCGAGACACCGCCGCTGCCCTTCACGCCTGGCTGGGATCTGGTCGGTGTGGTCGATCGGCTCGGCGACAGCGTCTCGGGAGTCACATCAGGCCAGACTGTTGCGGCCCTCCCGATCAGCGGCGCCTACGCAGAGTTCGTCTGCCTGCCGCAAGATGAACTGGTTCCCGTGCCGCCCGGGTTGGATGCCGCCGAAGCTGTCAGCCTCGTGCTGAACTACGTCACGGCGTTTCAGATGCTGCATCGTTCGGCCAAGGTCACACTGGGCCAGCGCGCGCTGATCCACGGCGCGGCAGGTGGCGTCGGCTCGGCACTCTTGCAGCTCGGGCGGCTCGCCGGGCTGGAGATGTACGGGACCTGCTCATTGCGAGGCGCGCCGGTCGTATCCGATCTGGGCGGTATTCCCATTGACTACCGACAGCTCGACTTCGTGAAAGAGATTCACCGCCTCACCGGTGAGGGCGTGGACGTTGTCTTTGACGGCATCGGTGGCACCCATATCTGGCGTTCCCGCAAGGCGCTCCATCCCGGCGGGACCGTGGTGGCTTATGGTCTCACCGCCTCGCTCCGTGGCGGCCGGCTGGCCTCAGGTTCTTCAGGTCGCCGTCAACGGCTGCGCGGAATCCGCATTTTCGCACTGTATATTGCCGCCGGCTGGCTTCTGCCAGGCCGGAAACGGGTGGTGCCCTACAGCATTCAGTGGCGCAAACGGCTGAGACCGTCGCAGTTTCGACAGGATTTGACCGCCCTGTTCGACCTCCTGCAACAGCGGAAGATCACCCCACTCATCGCGCAGCGGTGTTCTCTGGTCGAGGCGAGACAGGCGCACGAGCTGCTCGGCAAGGAAGGTGTGACGGGCAAGATCGTGCTCGTGTGCAACGGGCCGTCCTTTGAATCAGGAGCGGCGTGACAACGGCATGCGGGCGGCGCCTCGCGCCGCCGCTGATGCCTGGCGTCTGGCCACCCACAGCGTCTTATGGCCAAAGTACGGAGGAACGAGCAGACGGTGACCAACCCACTCAAGCGGCAGGCGCCGAAGCCAAAGAGACCGGTCATACGCTGGCTGCTCGATTCTGACCCTTCGATCCGCTGGCAGGTGATGCGAGACCTGACCGATGCGCCCGCGCATGACGTCGCGGTTGAACGCGCGAGGGTTGCCACCGAGGGCTGGGGCGCGCGGCTGCTCGCCCTCCAGGGGGCCGACGGGCGGTGGGGCGGCGCGGCATGGAACCGCGGGTGGAACTCCACGATGCACGTCCTGTGGCTGCTGCGCCATCTGGGGCTCGATCCCGCGAGCGCGGAGGCGCGGCGCGCGGTGAGCCTCGTCCGGGACCACGTGACGTGGCGAGGTTCGGGTCCGCAGGAGTGCGACGGCAATGTCTTCTTCGCTGGTGAGGTCGAGCCGTGCATCAACGGACAGGTGGCGACGGCCGGCGCCTACTTCGGCCAGGACGTTCGCGGCATCGTCGACCGGCTGCTCGGCGAGCAGCTGGCCGACGGCGGCTGGAACTGCGAGGCGCCGGACGGTTCGACGCGGTCGTCGTTCAATACCACGATCTGCGTGCTGGAGGCTTTGCTCGAGCACGAACGAGCGACGGGAGGGAGCCCGAAGGTGACCGAGGCCCGTCTCCGCGGGCAGGAGTACCTCCTCGAGCGCCGACTCTTCCGGCGGCGGTCGACCGGCGAGGTGATCGAGCGAGATCGCAAGGGGGACGCCGCATGGACGCGCTTCGCCTTTCCGACGTGGTGGCACTACGACGTGCTGCGGGGGCTCGAATACCTCCACAGCGCCGGCGTTACGCCCGACGAACGGGTGGCTGAGGCGATCGAGCTGGTCGCGTCGAAGTGCGACGTCGACGGGCGCTGGCCGCTCGAGACCCGGTATGCCGGCGTGATGCCGGTCGAGATAGGCGAGGGCGAGGGCCAACCGAGCCGATGGAACACCCTCCGCGCGTTACGAGTGTTGGAGTGGTATGCCTCACGAGACTGACGGCCGAGTGGATCGAGTGAGGCTGCGCCGCCCCGCCAGCTCGCCGTACGGGCGCCACCGGGGATTGGGTCGTCAGGCCGTGCCGACGGCCACCTCCTCGCGGTGTGATTGACGCGGTGCCGGCCTGTACGATCGCCGTGCTCGTCCCCGAGAAGGGTCGGTTCACGGTACTGCGCCAGAGATGCGCCGGAGGAGGCAGGCGAAGCTGACCTGCTCGCTGAGCGATCAAAGGCAACGGTCCACGCTCGCTTGGGGGGGCGCGGCCCAGCTCCGGAAGGGCGATAACTCGAATCATCGCTGCGAGCGCGGGGACCGCGGCCGACCGGCCGGTCCTATGGCAAACAGCCTGGTGTCGCTGCGCAGGAAGATCTGCCCCGCCGCGATGGCGGGCGATGCGACGATGCGCTCGCCGAGGTCGTTGCGCGCCAGAATCTCGGGTGTGCGGCCGGCCTTGACCACGGTCGTCTCGCCGGTCTGGCTCACGAAGTAGACCTTGCCGTCGGCGGCCACCGGCGACGCAAAGAAGACCCCATCCAGCCGCATCTGCCACACGCGCTCGCCGGTGCTGGCCTCCGCGCACGTCAGCACGCCCACGTCGTTCGTCAGGTACAGCAGACCTTCGTAATGCACCAGCGAGGGTACGTAGGAGCCTCCGCCGGGCGCACGCCACAGCACGTGGCTCTGCGAGACGTCGCCGCGGCCGCCCGGCCGGAGCGCCAGGTACGGGCTGTTCCGATACCCGCGCGTCAGATAGATGATGCCCTGGTGGAACACGGCCGAAGGAATTGGTGTCTGCCGCGGGGCGTCGGCGTACCACAGCAGTTCGCCCGTGCCCGGATCGTACGCGTCGATGCGATCGCTCGAGTTGATGATCAGCTCATCCCGTTCGGCTCCCGGCACGACGAGCGGCGTACTGAACGACGCGCGGCCCTTGCCGCGATCCGCTTTCCAGCGCTGCGTGCCGGTTCGGGCGTCGAGCGCGAGCAGATACGACGCCGAGTTGTGCTCGCAGAGCAGGATCAGGAGGTCCTTGTAGAGCACGGGCGAGCTGCCGTGGCCCCAGTTGATGTCGAACGGCGAGTATTCGCGGCCAAGGTGCCTCGTCCAGATCGGACGGCCGCGCAGGTCGAGCGCGACGAGTTGACCGGTGCCGAACCAGGCGAACAGCAGTTCGCCGTCGGTCGCGATCGTCGGGGTCGCGAGGTTGTGCTTCTCATGGAGGTCAGGGAACGGTCCCTCGGCGTCGAGCCGGTGTTCCCAGAGCCGTCGCCCGTCGACGCGGTTGAACGATTCCACGACGAGCGTGACGGTGCCGTCGCTGCGCTCGGCCCCCTCGCGCCGCCCGCCGATCGGCCGCTCCAGTCCCGCGAGCGCCGCATCGTCGCGGGCGAGCATCGGGTGCGAGCCGGGCCGGACACGCGCGCGTCCGACCTGCGAGGTGACGAGGATCTGATCGTTCCAGACGACTGGCGATGAGGATCCATCGCCGCGAAGCTGTGCCGTCCAGGCAAGGTTCTCGCGCGCGCTCCAGGCTACCGGCAGGTTGGATTCCGCCGACACGCCGAGGCCGCGCGGCCCGCGCCATTGCGGCCAGTTGGCCGCGAGCGGTGCCGAAGCAAGACCGGCAAAAAGAATCGCGAGCGCAGCGCGCATCGCTACGCATTCTGTCATGGCTGCCGGCGGACCTGCCCGCGGAAGGCGTGATAGCATCACGCGCGGAGCAGCCGATGAGCGGGCGGACGTAACGGGGAGCGCGGGGGTTTTGGTATGCGCCGGGAGGAGACCCGTGGCACTCGTCGTTCTTCTGAGAGGCATCAACGTCGGCGGGCACCGGACCTTCAGGCCGAGTACCCTTGCCGCACAACTGAAGCACCTCGATGCTGTCAACATCGGCGCCACAGGTACCTTCGTCATCAGGCAGCCGATCACCCGAGCGGAACTCCGCGCCGAACTGGCGCGCCGCCTTCCCTTCGAAGTCGAGATCGTCATTTGTCGGGGCCGCGAGATTGTCGGGCTCTTGTCCCGGAACCCCTACGCGGGCCGGCGCCTGGCTTCCGACATCGTTCGCTTCGTGAGCGTCCTCTCGAGACGGCCGCGCTCGACGCCGTCGATGCCGCTGCGGTTTCCGTCGAGCGGCCCGTGGCTGATGAAAATCCTGGCAAGGGAGAAGCGGTTCGTGTTCGGCGTGTACCGGCGCCACATGAAGGTCATCGGCTACCTGGGGGCGTTGGATCAGGTCTTCGGGGCGCCGCTCATCACGCGCAACTGGAACACCATCACGGTCATCGCGAAGGTCCTGGCAAGCGAGTAGACGAACGCGCGTCAACCCACCAGGAGGGGCGATCGAGGCGATGGCGCCGTCATGGCTGGAATGGTGAGTGTTTCCAGGCATGCTGAAATCAGCACTTGGCAGATTACGGTACGCTCGAGTAGTGAACAATCGAGGAGGTCCCATGCACTCGAGAATCGTTCTGGCGTTTGTCGTGGCGTCCGTGCTCGCGGTTGCGGTTGCGGCGCAAGTTGCGTCCAGCGGTGAAGGCGCGCAGGCACCGGTCTCCAAGCCGGCGGCAGACCTGATTTGGATTGACCTCGATCCCGCCGGTGCCCCCGGCGTCAAGGTCGCCGACCTGTGGGGCAATCATGAGAAGGGCGCCTTCGGCGCGTTCTTCAAGCTGCCGGCCGGATTCACGGCTCCTCTTCACACGCACACCCACACCATGAAGCTCGTGATCGTGTCGGGCACCTATCTGCAATCGCCGGAGGGGAAGCCCGAGTTTCGACTGGGTCCCGGCTCCTACCTGATGCAGCCCGGCGGCAATTACCGGCACATCACGAGGTGCGACGAGGCCTCGGAGTGTCTGTTCTTCGTCGAGAGCGACGGGCCTTTCGACCTGCATCCAGCCCCAGCCAAAAAGGCGCCGCTCCCAGGTGCTGAGGAGGAGCCGTAGGCGGCGAATCCATACGAGCGCACGCGCAGAGGCGCGGCGGTAAGGCGCGACCAATCTATTCGGCGAGTTGATTTCCCGGTGAGCTGACCACACGCTTGGAGATGAACATGGCTCGCATTGCTATTCGCTACTGCGCGTATTGAATCTCGGGACTGCACGCCGTCAGGGTGGCGGCGCGGCTTCGCCGCGAATTGCGCTCGGAGGTCGAGATGGTGCGCGGGCGCTATGGCGAATTCAAGGTCCTGGTCGATGGGGACACAGTGGTTGATGGCGGCGCCTTGGCCGCGGTGGGCTTGCTCCCATCGTCCCGGAAGGTGCTCGATGCCGTGCGGGCCAGACTGTCCGCGTGAGTGACGCTCCTGTGACAGTGATTCCGGCAACCGGCAGGATTCGGCGGATCAGCCGACCCTTCAGAGACTGGCGGTAAGGACGCAAGGTGCCAGGCAACAGGTTTGCAGCCAGATGATCACTCTCGGCCTCATGGGATGCCTCGTCGCGGCGGGTCTCGTGTTGGCACTGATGGCCTTCCCACGGCGGTTCAGTCTCGCTGCGAGGTACCGACAAGTCGCATGGCTTCCCGTGGCAGCGCTCCTCATCCAAGGGATACTCTGGAAACCAGTCCTGACAAAACTCAGCTACTTTGCCGTCGTTCCTCTGCTGCTCACGTGCATCGCGAGCCTGTTTCTCGCGGCCGTGGGGGCCACGCTCGTGGTGACAGCCCGCGAGCGGAACGAACGTTCGTCAGCGCTGGTGCGCGCGACGCTGATAGCAGCGATTCCCGGGATGCTCTTGTTTGCGGCCATGTTGTATGGGTTTGTCAAAACGCTACTCTGAGTATGCCTGTCAAAAACGCAAGGCCAGGTTGCGGACTCTGCCATTCGAGTATGACCGGCCGCTTTCCAAGGAACATCCGCCTGATTCCGGTGTCACAGTGTGCAGTGTAGCGGCGGAGGGTCAGATGACCGGAGCTTCCTACGGTTCGCTTCGCCTGGGGTGGCCACAGTTCTGGCTGCTGATCGCGATCCTCGGAGGAATGCTCGCCCTGGTCGCGTTCGTCCTCTTCGCGATTGCTTCGTCCCTCTGACCGCAACCGACGCAGGTTGTTCCTCAGCGAAGAAGCGACCGTCCTCCCAGGGCGCTTGCGCCCGTGGCAATCAACGGCTGCCTGGTCCAGCCGGCCGTCCACCCGACATTGCCTGCGAGCGATTCGTCGTGGAAAGAACCGACAAAGCCGCCGGGTGCTCTACGACGCCACGGCCTCCTCGGTCGAACCTGTTAGCACATCGAACACGCACGCCGGCGTCGTTTCGCACAGGATGACGTCGTAACTCTCGAGCATGGGCATCGCGATCGCTTCGAGCTCGTTCTTCCAGAGCTCGCCTTCGTAGAACGCGGTCCGCATCCGCTCACGCTCGTCGAGTGAAGGGAAGATCCGCATCCAGACAAACTTGTTGGGATTCTCGAGATCGAGCAGGGGCCCGAGGATCCTCATGCCATGCGCGCGCAGCGCGGGGATTGATCGGGTCTCGAAGAACCTGATGAATTCCTCCCGGCGGCCCGGCTTGATCCGGTAGCTTCGGACTTCTACTATCATTGGTGACCTCCACCGGGACTCGAGAACTGGTCTGGAGTTCATGCAGAAAGGTGACTCCCAACTGCCAACGTTCAACTCTCGAGGCATCGCTGTTTCGGAAATTGGACGTTGGAAGTCGAGGGTTCCGAACGCGCTCTCGAACGACTCTAATCCGAGCCATGCACCGCATCAAGAAGGCACCTGCAGGTAACGCTCGGCGCCCGGCGCGCTCCAATCCCGTGGTCGGGTGTCCGCTGACAGCGGCCCTTGCGGCCCTCGGCGGCAAGTGGAAGCTGATCATCGTGTATTGGCTGGCCGAGTCGCCGAAGCACTTTGCCGCTCTTCGGCAGGCTCTGCCGGGAATCTCTCAGAAGGTGCTCACGCAGCAGCTCCGCGAGCTCATGAGTGACGGGATCGTCCATCGCGAGCCGAGGGGCGCGATTCCGGCTCCGGTCGAGTATTCGCTGACCGGCTACGGCCGATCGGTGCTCCCGCTCGTCGAAGATGTTCGCCTCTGGGGAAGGACGCACATGGCGCGCGCCCTCTCCGACGCGAACCGGCCGGGCTCTTCCGCCTGAGCGAGAGGATGCGAGAGGCCGCTGCGCCGCTTCGCGGAAGCGCCGGGATCCTCGTGCGCGAAGGCGGGCACCACGGACTTGACGTAAACTCTCCAGGTTGCCGCGAAGGCAGCATCCGATTCACGAACGATCCGGGGGTCCCGTAGAACCCATGTCCCGCAGCATGCGATCCATGGCGGCGTTGCTGGCGCTCTGTCTGGCAGTGTCCGCGAGCGCCGTCGCCAGACAGGACCTCGCCGCAGTTGACAACTACGTCACGGACCACATGGCACGGCAGCGAATCCCTGGCGTCGCCCTGGCCATCCTCCGCAACGGCAAGACGCTCATGGCCAGGGGCTACGGCGTGGCCAACGTCGAGCACGACGTCCCGGTGACCCCCGAGACGATCTTCCAGTCCGGCTCCGTCGGCAAGCAGTTCACCGCGGCGGCCGCCATGCTGCTGGTGGAGGACGGGCGCCTGGCCCTCACCGATCCGCTCACGAAGTTCTTTCCGGATGCGCCTGCCGCCTGGAACCGGATCACGATTCGCCACCTGCTGACGCACACGTCCGGGCTTCCCGACTACACGGCCGGTACCATCGACTACCGCCGGGACTACACCGAAGACGAGCTGCGGCGGTTCGCATACGGCCTGACGCTCGAGTTCGAGCCTGGCGCGCGCTGGAACTACAGCAATACCGGCTATGTGTTGCTCGGCATCCTCATACACAAGTCGTCGGGACAGTTCTACGGCGATCTTCTGCGCGAGCGCGTGTTCGGCCCGCTCGGGATGAAGACGGCGCGAATCATCACCGAGGCGGATATCGTTCCGCATCGGGCCGCCGGCTATCGCCTCGTCGAAAAGGAGCTGAAGAACCAGGAATGGGTTGCGCCGATGCTGAACACGACGGCTGACGGCTCGCTCTATCTCTCCCTGCACGACATGATTGCCTGGGACCGGGCGCTGCGCTCGCGGCAGTTGCTCCGGCAGGAGAGCTGGGCGCAGGTCTTCACTCCCGTCGCCCTCAACAGCGGGAAGACGTATCCCTACGGCTTCGGGTGGTCGGTCGATGATCTGGCCGGCCATCGCACCGAGCGGCACGGCGGCTCCTGGCAGGGGTTCAAGACCGCCATCGCGCGATTTCCGGATGACGACCTGTCGATCATCGTGCTGGCGAACCTCGCCCAGGCCAATCCGGAGAAGATCGCGGATGACGTCGCAGCGATCCTCGACCCCTCCTTCAAGCCTGCGGAACTGACGCCGATCACCGATTCCGACCCGGCCATGCAGGCGCGCGTTCGCCGCCTCCTCGAGCAGGCGGCGTCGGGGAAGCTCAATCCCGACGAGTTTGCGTACGTGCGCGCGGGATTTTTTCCGAATGCGGCCAAAGCATACGCAGAGATGCTCGGCCAGGCCGGAGCGCTCAGGCGACTGGTCCTGCTCGAGTCGAAGGAACTGGGTGACGACCGTGTTTGTGTTTACGATGTCGAATTCGACAAGCAGGCGTTTCAGGTTCGAATCGCCGTCGCGCCGGATGGAAAAGTCGCGGGTTTTGGTCTCAGATCGAAGCCCGAACGCTGATTTTCAGGGCCTTCGAGCGCGATCGCCGATCGCGCAATCGTGTGCTCGGTAGTGCCGCGCATCGGTCACCCCATCGAAATTCCCCGGGGAACCTGATACGCTCTCTGCTTCCACCACAACGCGAACAGGAGAAGGCGCATGCCTGTCGACGAGCGGGACCTCCGTATGGTTGTCGTGGCGTTCGAGGATGCTGTGACTTGGTGCGCGACTCTGGCGGACACGGCCGAAACGCTGATCGCATCGGCCACGTCCCGCCGACCCATGTCCCAGGAAGAACTGCAGTCCGCCGTCGCACAGCTGGCCGACACGCGTCGGTTTCTCCGGTCCGAGCAGAGCGAAGTGCAGCGAATCAAGGAACGGATCGGACTTGTCTGACCGCGACACCGCTGTCGTGCATCGCATACACCGCGAGAGGATCTCTTCGTGAAACAGGACCTCCGGGAAGCCGCTCGATTCCTGGCAGCCAACCCCGGCTTCACGGCCATCGTCGTTTTCACGCTCGGCCTGGCGATCGGCGTGAACTCCACCATTTTCAGCGTGCTGAACGGGGTCCTGCTGCGGCCGCTCGACTACGCCGATCCCGACCGGCTGGCAGGCCTGTGGGAGAGCAACCAGGCGGAAGGTCTCGAGCGCTCCGAGGTGTCTGCCGCGACCTACATCGACTGGCGCGAGCGGACGCGCAGCTTCGAGAAGATCGGGATTTACAGGTACCGTGGGTTCACGCTGACCCGCGAGGACGAGGCCGAGCGCGTCTCGAGCGTCGATGTCTCGCCGGCGCTGTTCGAGCTGCTGGGTGTCCGACCGCTGATCGGCCGAGGCTTCTCCGACAACGACGAGCGGCCGGGCAGCGAGCGGCAGGTGCTCTTGAGCCACGGCGCGTGGACGCGCCGCTTCGGACAGGATCCGCAGGTCACCAGCCAGACGCTCCAGCTCGATAGCGCGACGCACACCATCGTCGGCGTGATGCCCAAGAACTTCAGGTTTCCTCCCGACGACGAGGAGGTCGAGATGTGGTCGCCGCTGACGCTCGACCTCACCGCACTGGCGTCGCGGCCGCATCGGATGTATCACGCCATCGGCCGCCTGGCGCCAGGGACCACGCTCCGGACGGCGCGCGAGGACATGGCGGCAGTAGCGGCCGGAGTTGCGCGCGAGAACCCCGACACGAACGCCGGATGGGGCGTGACGATCGTGCCGGCGCACGAGCAGGTCGTCGGCGACATCAGCGAAACCCTCTGGCTGCTCTTTGCCGCGGTCGTGCTCGTGCTGCTGATCGCCTGCGCGAACATCGCCAACCTGCTCCTGGCTCGTTCGGCCCGCGCCGGCAGGGACTTCGCCATCCGCTCGGCGTTTGGCGCCGGCCGATGGGTGCTGCTCCGACGATCGCTCGTGGAGAGTGCCGTTCTGACGATGCTCGGCGCCGCCGTCGGGCTGGCGATAGCGTGGTGGGGGATTCGCGCGCTGCGCCCGCTGATTCCGGCGACCGTTCCGCGGGCCTCCACCATCTCGCTCGACTGGTCCGTGCTGGCGTTCACAGCGATCGCCGCCATTGCCGCCGGTCTGATGTTCGGCTTGGTGCCGGCGTGGCGCGCGATGCGGCCCAACGTGATGGAGGTCCTCCAGGAGGGCAGCCGCGGTTCCACTGCGAGCCGTGCGTCGCGCCGGCTTGCCGACGCGATGGTCATCGCCGAAGTGGCGCTCGCGCTGATGCTGCTCGTCAGCGCAGGACTTCTGATCCGCAGCTTCGTGCGCCTGTCGAACGTCGATCCGGGCTACCGCACGTCGGGCATCGTGGCGACACACGTCGTGCTGCCGCGAGCCCGCTACGGTCCACCCGCGGCCAAGCGCCAGTTCCTGGACGACCTCGTCGAGCGGGTCAGGCGCCTGGAGGGTGTCCAGCGCGCGTCGGCGGTCTCGGCCCTCCCGATGAGCCCGTTGGGTGTGCAGTTCGATCTGCCGTTCACCATCGACGGGCTGGATGCGAGATCACCCTCAGAGAGGCCCAGGGCCAGGTACCGGGCGGTGATGTCGGGATACTTCCAGACCATGGAGATCGAGCTGAAGAGGGGGCGGGTCTTCGACTCGTTCGATGGACGAGAGAACGGCCCCAAGGTCGCCATCGTCAACGAATCGCTCGTGCGCCGATATTTTGGCGGCATGGATCCGATTGACAAGCTGGTGCGGATGCCCATGGCCGGCGATCTCCACATCGTCGGGGTCGTCTCCGACATCAGGCACGACAGCCTCGAGGCGTCGGCCGAGGCCGAGGTGTTCGTGCCGTATATGCAGTTCCCACTGTCGGAGATGCAGATCGTCATGGCGACGAACCTCGCGCCCGGCGTCGTGGTGAAGAACGTGAAGAGGGCCATCGCGGAGCTCGACCCGGCACTCCCGATTGCGAAGGCATCGGCGATGGAGGATCTGGTCTCGGCCTCGATCGCTCAGCCGCGTTTCAACACGACGCTGCTGGCGGCGTTGGCCCTTTGCGCGGCGCTGCTCGCAGCGGTCGGTGTCTACGGTGTGGTGACGTATTCGGTTACTCGCCGCACGTCGGAGATCGGCGTGCGGATGGCCCTCGGCGCGGATGCCGAGCGCACGTTCAAGCTGGTCGTGCTCGGCGCGCTGAAGGTCGTGCTCGCGGGCGTGGCGCTCGGGTTCGCCGGCGCTGCGGCGGCGGGGCGGTCGCTGCAGAACCTGCTCTTCGGGGTGCCGCCGCTCGATGCGGTCACGTTCGCCGCTAGCGGGCTGGCTATCATGATCGTCGCGGCCATTGCGGCGAGCGTTCCGGCGCAGCGCGCCAGCCGGATCGACCCGGTCAGGGCGCTGAGGCAGGACTGACCCCGGGGGTCTGCGTCAGGCACCAGAAGGGTCCGACCCCTACTCCATTCGGAGCGCGCGAACCGGGTCCATCGTGGCGGCCCGACGGGCCGGAATCAGCGCCGCGACGATCGCCGACACCAGCAGAATCCCCAGCGCCGCGCCCAGCACACCGGGATCGTGCTCGCTGATCCCGAAGAGCGCCGAACGCAGCAACCTGCCGGCGAGAAACACCCCTGGCACGCCGATGACGACTCCGATGGCGACCTGCATCAGCGCCGACCGGAGGACGGTCGCGAGCACGCGGCCGCGCGACGCGCCGACGGCCATGCGGATGCCGATCTCGCGAGTGCGGCGCACCACGGCGTAGGCGGTGACGCCGTACAGGCCGAGACAGGCGAGCAGCAGCGCGACGCCTCCGAACGCGACGGTGAGCCGTGCAATCAAGCGCTCGAGATTGAAGTTCCCCGCCACCTGTTGCTCGAGCGTCGAGAAACTCCTGACGATGAGCCGCCGATCCACATCGGACAGCGCGCGTCGTATCTCGCCCTCAAGATTCGGCACCGTCGAGGAAGTCTGGATGACGATCGCCCCCGGGTAGTGCGATCGATCCAAGGCTGGCGCCGGCGCCTGGGCACGCCTGATGCTGGACTCCTGGAGGAACGGCAGGAAGAACGTGGCATAGGCCTCTCCGCGGCCGTCCTGGTACTTCGCGTCGCCGACAACGCCGACGATCTCGATCTCGCGAAGCCCGCTGCCGTTGCTGCTGGTGAACCCGATGCGGCGGCCGATCGGATCGGCTTCGCCGAAGAACCTCCGCGCGAACGTTTCGCTGACAGTGGTCACGAGCGGGGAGTCGGGGCCGTCGCGTTCGTCGAGCGCTCTCCCGCGGACGAGCGGTGTGCCGATCGTATCGAAGTAACGGGCACTGACGCGATTCCACGAGGCGCTGAGGCGCTCGGCCGTGCCGTGACCGTCGACCGTGATCGAGGAGGACCAGTTGTCCCCCGACATCGGGCTGTAGAGCGAGAACGCCGCGTTGGCGACGCCCGGAATGCGGAGCAGACGTTCCTGAATGCGGGCGTAAAGCGGCTGAAGCTGTTCCCCCGGCACGGTGGACAGCGACGGCGCGAGGTTTGCGACGTAGCGCCCGTCAGTCGTGAACCCGAAATCCTGTCGCTGAAGATTGTTCAGGCTGCGGCCCAGCAGGCCCGCCGACCCGATCAGGACGAGCGACAGCGCGACCTGGAGCGCAACCAGCGAACGGCGGAGCCACGATCCCCGATCCCCCGTCGTGCGGCCCGCCGCGCGTATTGCATCGATCGGATCGGAGCGTGACGCGATAACGGCGGGCGCGGCTCCGAAAATCGCTCCGGTGAGGGCCGAGACCAGCAACGCGAAGCCGAGCACGAGCACGGAGGGCGCCGGCTCGATGGGAACGTTGGACGCGCCGCGGAACGTCAACTCGATGATTGCCCTGGCCCCGGCGAACGCGACCAGCAGCCCGACCAACCCGCCGGCGAACGCGAGAAGGAGGCTTTCGACCATGAATTGTGTGATGAGCCTCTTGCGCGGCGCCCCAAGTGCCACCCGGACCGCAATCTCGGTCCGTCGAGCGAGCCCGCGGGCCAGAAGCAGGTTCGCGAGGTTGGCGCACGCGATGAGCAGCACGACGGCCGCGACGGCCTGGAGCAGACGAAGGGACGGTGCGACCTCGTCGCGCATCTCGCTCACGCCGCCAGCCGCCGAGGTGAGCTTGATGTGCTGCTGCGGGATTCGATTCCGCTGGTCCGGGGACAGATCGAGCGTCGAGGCGATCCACTGCTGGAGTCGCGCGGTCAGCTGCTCCTCGATCGGCCCGATCGCCGTGCCTGGAGTCAGCCGACCGACGAGGTACAACCAGTGCGAGGCTTTCGCCTCGAGCAGGCGGGCCGCGGGCTGGAGCAGGGGCTCATTGGAGAGCGGAATCCAGATGTCCGCCGGATCCGGTCGCAGCGTCTCGCCGTAAAACCCTTCCGGCGTCACCCCGATGATCGTCGCACCGACACCATTGAGCAGCATCGAGCTCCCGAGGAGATCGGATCGACGCTGAAAGCGCTCCGTCCATGCACGGTGACTAATCACCGCGACCGGTGCCGCGCCAGGACGATCGTCGGATGGCTGCGCAAGACGCCCGGCCGCCGGCGAGAGCCCGAGCATCTGAAAATAGTTGCCCGACACGAACACGCCGGTCAGGGTCTCGCCCGGCGCATCGAGGCCGGGCCGACCGATCGTCACCCCTCGCGTGTTGGCCTGGAACGCTGCGAGCTGGCTGAACTGCGGCGCCGCGTCCCGCAGATGCAGGAAGAGATCGTAGGAGAACAACGAAAACGATCCCATCAGCCCTGTGTTCACACAACAGGCGTCCGTGTCCCCGATCCGGTACAGCTCCGTGGGGCGGAGGACGGGCAGCGGCTTCAGCATCACCCGATCGATCAAGGTGAAGACAGCGGTGTTGCCGCCGATGCCGAGCGCGAGGGTCGCGATGCAGATGCACGCGAACCAGGGGGCCTCGCGGAGCCGGCGAACCGACAGCCGGAGATCGGATTGCAGCTCTGCCCAGGTGTTCATCGGCCCGCCTCGAGTCTCTCAGTTGACGCTTGAAATCTCCATCGATCGCGACATTCGATTCCAGCAGCCGGCCGGGAACCCCGCAGGTGCCCCGGGTCCGCTTCCGAACCCCCTCCTTAGACGGAACTGCCGGGAGGATTGGTTTACATTCATTTAGTCGTCCGGCCCCTGACATAGCGAGGATGAGATTGACCATGCGCAAACATCAGTCCAAACCGCAAGGACCATCCGGCCGGTCGCGGAAGACCAGGCAGTTCCCACGTCCCATCCTGCAGGCGATCGATAAGAGCAAGATTCTGGGTGTTTGCGCCGGCGATCCTTCAGCGCACCGCTTCATCGGAATCTGGGCGGTCGTGGTGAAGGACCGGGTCTTCGCACGCTCGTGGACGCTGAAGCCGGACGGCTGGAACCGGGCCTTTCGCGAGAGCCGGTTCGGCGCGATTCAGGTGGGCGGGCGGGAGATTCGTGTCAGGGTCGTGCCCGCGCGCGGCGCGCGCATCCGGGAGGCCGTCGAGCGGGCCTACGCGGAGAAGTACGCGACCCCGGGGTCGCTCAAGTACGTCCGCGGCTTCCGGACGGCGCGCCGGCGCGACTCGACACTCGAGTTCATGCCGCGTTGAGCGCCGCCCAACGGCCGTGGGCGGGGCTTCGGCGAGGCCTCGCCGAAGCTCGCCTCCAACAGGGCGCGAGAGCAGGCGGGCTGGGGTGATACGGACGCCAGGGGCCAATCAGTCGGGCGCCGGGGTGAACCGGTCGTCAGTGGCCAATCAATGCCGCCGCCGATCGAGCGCGCTCCGGGACCGTTTTACTCCTGATCGCTGATCGCGTGGCTCAGAGGTCGGCCCGATCCGACAGGCCCGCTCCGGCCGGAGTTCTGCTCTGATATCGTCTGCACCATGCCCTGGCGCACGGGTGGCTCCATCGCCGCCGCTCTTCTTGCCTGCGCCTGCGCGGGGCGGCCCGACGTCCTGACCTTCTCGGGCAGTGTGCTCGGCGCCGAAGGGGAGATCGTACGGCGCCAGATTGCGAGGTTCGAGGCCGAGCATGGCGTGCGCGTCGAGGTGCGGCAGACGCCTGACGCCGCCGATCAGCGGCATCAGCTCTACGTCCAGTGGCTGAACGCCTGGTCGGCCGATCCCGACATCCTGCAGCTCGACGTGGTCTGGACACCCGAGTTCGCGGCCGCCGGTTGGATCCGTCCGCTCGATGAGTTCGGCGTCGCGGAAACAGCGCTCGCCGACTTCTTCGACGCGACGCTCGTGGCGAATCGTTGGCAGGGGCGGCTGTACGCGCTTCCCTGGTTCGTGGACACGGGCATGCTCTACTGGCGCACGGACCTGATGCGCGACGCGCCCGAGACGTTCAGCGAGCTCGCCGCAGCCGCGGCGCGCGCGATCGAGACCGGCAAGGTCACCGCCGGGTTCGTCTGGCAGGGCGCCCGGTACGAAGGCCTGGTCACGGTGTTTCTCGAACACCTCGTCGGCTTCGGCGGCGCGATGCTCGACGAGGACGGCGAGGTCGTCGTCGCCTCGCCCGCGGCCGTGCGCGCGCTGACGTTCATGCGCGACTCGATCTATCGCGACCGCACCGTCCCCGAGGCCGTGCTGACGTGGCAGGAGGAGCAGGCGCGCTTTGCGTTTCAGAACGGCCGCGCGGCGTTCATGCGCAACTGGCCGTACGCGGCGGCGCTCCTCGGGCGGCCCGGCGAATCGGCTGTCGCCGGGCGATTCGACGTCGCGCCGATGCCGCGAGAAGAGGGACAATCCGCGGCGGCGCTCGGCGGCGCACAGCTCGCGATCAACGCGCGCTCGAAGCAGCCCGACGACGCGTGGACGCTGGTGCAGTACCTCACGGCCCCGGAACAGATGATCGAGCGGGCGCAGGTGGCGGGCCAGTTCCCATCACGACGGAGTCTCTACACCGACCCGCGTCTGCGTGATGCGCTGCCCATCCCGCCCGGGCGCGCGCGAGAGATTATCGAGAACGCGGTACCGCGCCCCGCCACGCCGGTCTACAGTCAGCTCTCGGGCATCCTGCAGATTCAGCTGCACCGGGCCCTGACGCGCCAGTCGGCGCCCGAGGAGGCCCTGCGAGCCGCTGCCGACGGGATGCGGCGGCTTCTTGCCACCGCCGGGCTTTCGAAGGAGCGGTCGTGAAGCCCGGCGGCATGCGGCCGGGTCGGGACGCCACTTTCGCGTGGACCCTGCTCCTGCCCGCGCTGGTCCTGCTCGCGGGCATTGCCGTCGGGCCGCTTTTCGCAACGATCTGGGAGTCGCTGCACCATCACGACCTCCGGATGCCCTGGCTCGGCCGGCCGTTCATCGGTCTCGACAACTATCAGGCGGCGCTGACGGACCAGCGGTTGCGCGAGGCCGTCGTGCACACGGTACTCTTTTCGGCCGCGAGCGTGTCGCTCGAGATCGTCCTCGGGATGGCACTCGCGCTGGCGCTCGATGCCGTGATACGAGGACGAGCCCTCGCGCGCGTCGTCGTGCTCCTCCCCTGGGCGCTGCCCACGGTGGTCGCTGCGCTCGTCTGGAGATTCATGTTCGAGAGCCAGGGGATCGCGGGGATCGTCCATGACGATTGGCTGTCCCGGCCGCTCGCGGCATGGGTGCCCATCGTGCTCGGCGACGTCTGGAAGAGTACGCCCTTCGTCGCGCTGCTGCTGCTCGCCGGGCTCCAGGGAATCGACTCCAGCCTGTACGAGGCCGCACAAATCGACGGCGCCACCCGATGGGGCCGGTTCACCCAGATCACGCTCCCTCAGCTTCGCCCCGCGATCGTGGTGGCGCTCGTCTTTCGGACCATGGACGCGTTCCGCGTGTTCGATCTCGTTTACGTCCTGACCGCTGGCGGGCCTGGAACGGCGACCGAGGTCATCTCGCTCTATGCGTTCACGACCCTGCTGCAGGATCTGCGGTTCGGCTACGGGTCTGCGCTGTCGATCGTCACCTTCGTGCTCACGTTCGCGCTCGCGCTCACCTACGTGCGATTGCTGCGAACCCCGGAGGAAGAGGCGTGACCCGTCCCGGCCGCTGGACCACGGTGGTCATCGTGCTGCTGCTCGCGGCCTGGGCTTTTCCCTTGTACTGGATGCTGGTCTCGTCGATCACGCCGGACGAGCGCCTGTTCGGGGACCCGACCCTCGTCCCTACGCGCCCGGTTCTCGACCACTATCGGGCGCTCTTCACCGAGCGCCGGTTCTGGGTGCCCATCGTCAACTCGCTCGCCGTTGCCGGGACAACGACGATGCTCGCGGTGCTGATCGGCGCGCCTGCGGCGTACGCGATCGCGCGGCTCCGTTTCCGCGGGCGACACCTGATTGCCGCCGCCATCCTGTCCGTCTCGGTATTCCCGCAGATCGCCATCCTGTCCCCGCTCTTCCTGATCCTTCGTGCGGCGCACCTGATCGACACGTATCCAGGTCTCGTGCTGCCGTATCTGACATTCTCGATGCCGCTCGCCATCTGGCTGATGGCGGCGTTCTTCCGGCAGCTGCCCCGCGACCTCGAGGAAGCTGCGCTCATGGACGGCGCCAGCCGCGCGCGCGCCGCGATCGAGATCATGCTGCCGCTCTCTGCGCCCGGCATCGCAACCAGCGCGATTCTCACGTTCTTGTACGCGTGGAACGAGTTCCTGTTCGCGCTGTCGTTCACGCTCGGACCCGATCGGCAGACCGTGCCCGTCGCCATCGCACTGTTCCGCGGCCAGTATCAGGTCCCATGGGGGCAGGTGCTCGCCGCGGCAGTCGTGGCGTCGCTGCCGGTGGCGGTCATCGTGCTGGCGTTCCAGCGTCGCATCGTGAGCGGTTTGACGGCTGGCGCCGTGAAGGGTTGAGCAGGCATGGCCACCATTCGTCTCGAGGGCATCGACAAGGCGTTCGGATCGGGACAGCCCGCGCTTCGGCGGATCGATCTGGATGTCGCCGATGGCGAGCGGCTCGCGCTCGTAGGACCGTCGGGCAGCGGCAAGAGCACGCTTCTGCGGATCATTGCCGGGCTCGAGCAGCCCACGCGCGGGCGCGTCCTCATCGACGGACAGGATGCCACCGACGTACCGGCCGAACGGCGCGACCTCGCGATGGTCTTTCAGAGCTACGCGCTCTATCCGCACAAGAGCGTTCGCGACAACCTCGCGTTCGGGCTGCGCATGCGCGGCGCTGGGGCGGCGGAGATCCGATCGCGGGTCGATGCTACCGCGGCCTCTCTGGGGCTGACGGCGCTGCTCGACCGCCGTCCAGCCCAGCTGTCTGGTGGACAGCGCCAGCGCGTCGCACTCGGCCGCGCAATCGTGCGTGCGCCCCGTGCGTTTCTGTTCGACGAGCCGCTCTCCAATCTCGATCCCCGGCTGCGCGGCGATACGCGTGCGGAGCTGATCGAGCTGCATAGCCGGCTTCGCGCTACGATGGTCTACGTGACGCACGATCAGGAGGAGGCGATGACGCTCGGCCAGCGGATCGCCGTCCTGCGCGACGGCCGAATCGAACAGGTGGATGGCCCCGCGCGCCTCTACAACCAACCCGCGACGACCTTCGTCGCCCAGTTCATCGGGTCCCCGCCGATGAACCTGATTGCGCCGGAGCGGCTGACCGCCTCCGGCGGCGTCGACGTGCCGTCGAGTGCGGCGCTCGTCGGGCTTCGGCCGCATGATGTCCGATTGCTCCCTCAGCCCGCGCTGCTTCGCGGCCGCGTGCAGCTCGTCGAGCCTCTCGGAGCCACGCAGATTGTGCACGTCCGAACAGACGGCGGCCGCGTCATCGGCGTGACGAACCCCGATCTCCAGGTCAGGCCAGGCGATGACGTGAACATCGGCGCCGACGCTTCCCGCCTGCACTTCTTCGACTCGGCCGGCCGGAGGATCTGAGGCGGTGGACCCGACGGCGCGCGGCGTGTTGAACGAGCTGAGCTGGTTCTGGATCGTGCTGCAGGCGACGGTGCCGCTGCCGGTCGCACTGCTCGCGGCATCCCCGTTCTGGCGCACGGGTCAGGCGATCCTCGGCAACATCGTCGGAACCGGCGTGCTGTTCGGGGTGGCCTTCGCGCTGATCTTCAGGGAACACGCCGCGCTCGACATCCTGCTGCAGCGATGCCTCGAGGCGGGCACGGTCTGCTTTCCCGACCCGAGCGCGTTCACGCGCTTCGCGATCTATGCGTTCATCGCCCTCTTCGAAGTGTTCGCGTTGTTCTGGCTGAGCCTCGTCGTCGAAGAGCGAATCCGCCGGCGAAATTATTCGCCGGAATGGCGCTGAAGGATCGCGGATTCGTCGATGGGAGATTGCGGATTGATTGTGGATTGGGGGGTGGAAATTGGGATTTCATTCGGGGAGTGGAGATTGAGCGGCGGAGGCCGGATGTTTCGTCCAGCGTGCGTATTTCTCGTGCTGGCCACCTTCTTCATCATCGCTGCGGATCGCGCCTCGCTTCCCGCCTGGCCAGTCGCGCAAACGCATGCCGGCTATCCTGAGCTCGTCGCGCTCTTCAAGGAGTGGCGCGCCTTCCAGCGGCCGAAGCTCGTTCAGGGCGTGCCGGACTACACTGCGGCGTCGATGGCGGCGCAGCACCGCGAACTGGCCGGGTTTCAACGTCGGCTCAGCGCCATCGATCCGTCCGGCTGGCCGATCCCGCAGCAGGCCGACCATCACATCGTGCGGGCCGAGATGAACGGGCTGGACTTCGACCACCGGGTGATTCGGCCCTGGGCGAGTGACCCGGCCTTCTATGTCACGGCTTTTTCGTCGGAAAGCGATCAACCGGCGCGCGAGGGTAACTACGCGTACGGCGGCGTGGAGTTGTGGCAGTACGAGTTCCCGCTGACGGCCGAGAGCCTCTCGGAGATTGGTGCCGGCATGCGGGCGATTCCCGCCCTGCTCGAGCAGGCACGGCGGAACCTCACGGAGGACAAGCGGGACCTCTGGATCTACGGCACGCGATCCATCCGGCAACAGGCCGTGGATCTCGGGCGCTTCGCTGCGCGGCTGACGGGTCAGAACAGCGTCGCCCTCCGGACCGAGGTGGAGCAGGCGCGCAAGGCGACGGAGGCATTTGCGGACTGGCTGGAAGGGCAAGCGTCCTCGAAGAAGGGATCCTCGGGCATCGGCGTCGAGAACTACGACTGGTATCTGCGGAACGTCTCGCTCCTGCCATATACGTGGCGCGAGGAGGTGGCGCTCATGGAGCGCGAGCTCGCGCGGGCGCTGTCGTCGCTCGCGCTCGAAGAGCAGCGCAACGCGAACCAGCCGGCATCCCGCCCGATATCGGATGCCGCGGAATACGACAGGCGCGCGGCGGCAGGCGTCACCGATTACATGGCGTTTCTCGCGGATCGTCAGATCATGACGATCCGCGACTACATGGATCCCGCACTCCGGGTCCGCGTGGGCAGGTACGCGCCCGCGCCACGGGAGTTCTTCGGCGAGGTGGACCATCACGACCCGCAGGTGATGCGGACCCATGGCTATCACTGGTTCGACAAGGCGCGAATGGCGCAGGACCCCCATTCGAGCCCGATACGCCGCGGGCCGCTGCTCTACAACATCTTCATCTCGCGCACTGAGGGGCACGCGACCGGCTGGGAAGAGATGATGCTCCATGCCGGGATGTTCGACGCCCGGCCGCGATCGCGGGAGTTGATCTTCATCCTGCTCGCGCAGCGTGCAGCCCGGGCGCTCGGAGACCTCCGCATGCATGCCAACCAGGCGACGCTGGAAGAGGCTGCCCGATTCACGACGGAACATACGCCGCGTGGATGGCTCAGCCTGGAAGGACGACTCGTCCGCTCGGAGCAGCATCTCTACCTGCGCCAGCCGACTTACGGCACCAGTTACGTCATCGGCAAGATCCAGATTGAACAGCTGCTGGCCGATCGACGCCGGCAGATGGGGACCGGTTTCACGATGAAGCGGTTCATGGACGAATTCGATGCGGCGGGCTTGATCCCGATTTCGCTCATTCGATGGGAACTGGTGGGCGAAGTTGGCCCGGATCTGGAAAACGTGCTGGCGGCGCGAGCCGCCGCCTCCAGTGTGAAATGAGGTTCTCATGGCAATCATCGGCGCGCACGTCCTGCTCTACACTCCCGAAGCCGAGGCGCTTCGCGCGGCCCTGCGTGATGTATTCGGCTGGAAACATGTCGACGCCGGCGACGGCTGGCTGATCTTTGCGCTGCCTCCGGCCGAGCTCGGCGTGCATCCCGCCGAGGGTCCGACCTGGGAAACGGGCGTGCGCCACCAGTTCACGCTGATGTGCGACGACATCGACGCAACAATCCGGGAGCTTCGAGTGAAAGGCATCCAGGTCATCGGCGAGCCCAAGGACGAAGGCTACGGGATCACCGTGATGCTGAACCTGCCGGGCAACGTGCAGGTCATGCTGTACGAGCCCCGGCACCCGGTCGCGATCATGCGAGGATCCGCGACCGCGCAACCGGCCGTCGGCGGGTCGCGGCACACAGAGCTTGGCACTTCGTGAACTGGTGGGGCGGCGGGACGCGGCCTACGGATTCGGGCGGCCCGTGACAAACGCCAGCGCCTCGTCGTAGAGAACGAGGATGCGACGTCCGTACGTCGGCGCAGCGGCCCACTCGCCGTTCCCGAGATCGTTCCACGTTGGCGCCCTGCCTTTCGGCAGGACCAGATCGAATCTCGGATCGACACACGGATTGTGTAACGGAGGAACGGCACACCGCCACGCACGGGGGTCAGCGTAGGCGCGCAGGTGTTGTATCTGAGCGCGCACGCCGGTGCGCGCGTCCGGGAAAGAAGCCGGTTCCCGGTTCGAGCCGGTCGCACCGATGCCGGCGAAATTGTTCGAGGATGCGGACACGAGTCCAGTGAACCGGAACCACCCGGTTTCGACTATCCCCTGGACGAAGGCGATGTCACCGGTCACCCCCTCGGCCCTTCCCTCTTCGATGTAGGACGCCGCAAGGGCTTCGACAGCTACCGTTGCGGCGAAGCCGCCTGGCGGCCGGGGCGTCCGGCCCTCGAACCAGGCGACGAGTTGAGCGGCGGTCAGGCGGGCAGGCCCGAGGATCGTGACGGCATCTGCCGGCCGCGCGGCGCCGGGGGGGGTCGTTGGTCGTTGTTGCGACCCGCACGCCGCCATCAGGCCCGACAGCCCTGCGACAACGGAGAGACGGTGCACGTGCTGGAGGGATGCAGCCATAGCGGCACACTTCGGCGCCACACGGTACCACATCCACCTTGGACTACGACGGAAAGGACGGCAGCGCCGGGGCCGTCCCCGATCAGTTGAGTAAGGCGCGTGCGGCGAGGAATCCGAAGAGCACGGCGGCGATGACCAGAGCGACGAACAGCACGCTGCGGAATCGTCGCAACGCCGGCGAGTTGAGATGATCTGAGATCGCGGTCCACGAATCGGCGAACGAGAGACCTCGATGCCTGGGTGAGCCGCTTCTGGAACCGGGAGGGAGCGCGTCTTCGTCAGCGAACAAATCGTCGATCGCGTTCGGCTCCGGCTTCGTCCGCCGATGCAGATCGGGCGTTTCGTCCAGGAACAGGGGCTGACCAAGATGCTCGCCGTGCCGTTGCTCGTTCATGCTGATCGGTCTCCGTAAACAGGACCCGAAGTCTGGAACCCGGTAGAACATCTCGCGCCTCACGCTTGCCTCCGGCCATCCACGATCTGCGGCGAACCTGCATGAGAGCGTGAATAATCGGCGTTCGCGAGCGCGCGCGCCACGCGGCGCGTGCAGAAGAAATGCAACAGTCGTGCAGGGTACCGGACCGAGAGAGCGTGCCGTGCGATTACAAAACTGACGTGGACGGAGGTGAGAATTCGGCGCGTTTCCCCAGGCGGGGACGGATCGGACGCGCGTGAAATCGCGCGCAGAACCGTAATCGGCGCGCGCAAACTGTCGCGTCCTCAGCGGCGCGAAACCGGCGTTCAGCCTCTGTTGATCCCGAATCGCCAGACTTTCCGGCGATCGCGGCGCCCGTGGCAGACGGAACCGAACTTGTTAGCGTTGATTGCTATGGGCCTGTTCTCGCTCGCGGCGGACGTGGCTGTCGACCTGGGCACGGTCAACACCTGCATATTCACGCGGGGCGAAATCGCGCTGAGCGAGCCCACGATCGTGGCCTTCAACACCGCGCGCGGGGACATCGAGGCCATTGGCGCCGACGCGCGCGACATGCTGGGACGAACACCCGCGAACATCACGCCGATCCGCCCGATGAAGCACGGCGTCATCGCCGATTTCGAGGCCGTCGAGAAGATGCTCCTGCACTTCGTGCGGAAGGTCCGGGGGCGCTCGCACCCGCGCACGCGACTGGTGATCGGCGTCCCACCCGCCAGCACGCAGGTCGAACGGCGCGCGGTGAAGGAGAGCGCCAGCCGCATGAAGGTGAGCGAGGTGCGGTTGGTGGACGAGCCGATGGCCGCGGCGATCGGGGCGGGCCTGCCGGTCACCGAGGCGACCGGCAACATGATCATCGATGTCGGCGGCGGCACCACCGATATCGCCGTCGTCTCGCTGGCGGGCGTCGTCTACGGCCGGTCCCTGCGGGTGGCCGGCGGCGAGATGGACGAGGCGATCATCCAGCATATGAAGCGACGGCACAACCTGCTCATCGGCGAGCGCACCGCCGAACAGATCAAGTGCGACATCGGGTCGGCCGCGCCGCTCGAGGCGCCGCTGCGGATGGAAGTGAAGGGCCGTCACCTCTCGGAGGGCCTGCCGAGGACCGTGATGATCACGGATGCCGAGATCCGCGACGCGCTGTCGGAACCGATCAAGGCGATCGTCAAGGCGGTCCGCGAAGCGCTGGAACGGGTTCCCCCAGAGCTGTCCGGCGACATCCACGATCGCGGTGTCATCCTGACCGGCGGCGTGGCGTTGCTCCGCAAGCTGGACAAGCACCTGGAGCAGGAAACCGGGCTCCACGTGATCCTGGCCGAGAACCCGCTCGACACGGTCGTCCTCGGTGCGGGCGCATTGCTGAGCGACCGCGACCTGCTCAACCGCGTTGCGGTGGCGTAGGGTGCCTGTCCCCTTAGGGTGCCTGTCCCCTTAGGGTGCCTGTCCCCTTAGAGTGCCTGTCCCCTTAGGGTGCCTGTCCCCTGCACTCCCACACGTCAAACCCTCCGGCCTCGCCGGTCCTGGCGTACTGGCCGAGGAAGGCGCGGCGGAATTCCTCCGGGAACACCTCCGCCAGAGCCTCCGGCGGATACGCGCTCGGGACGGCAAATGGCGCGGCCCCGTGCGGGATGAGCCAGACCTCCACTCGACATTCAGCGATCGCGCGCATGGTGGATTCCGGCAGGGGCAGGCCGGAGAGTCGATGCTCCTGCACGGCCGGAGCATCGATCAGGTAGTCGCCCGTGCGGAATACCACCTCGGGCCGGGCATGCGAGAGATACGACGTCCCCGCATATCCCACCGCGACCCGTCGTTCCGGGTGTTGATCCGTGAAGCGACGGAGATCCGCGATGGCCGCCTCGAGATTGCGTCCGGGCACTGTTCTGACGATGAGCGCCTGGTCCGCAACCGCGAGCAACGATGCGGCAGCCGCGAACGCGGCGCATAGCACCTTCCGGGCACCCGTCAGAAACGGCGCCGGCGTCGTCCACAGAAACGCATAGGCCAGGACCGGAACGAACGGCAGCAGATGATAGGGACCCGCACCCGGCTTGGCCGCGGCGATTGTGACGATCGCCATCGAGAGCGCGAGCGACGACAGGTGACCTGCCGCGCCCCTGCGCACCTGCACGGCCTTCCAGCCATCGATCACGACCGCCGCCAGCGGCGCCGCGAGCCAGGCTGCCCACTCGGCGTTCTGGAGAACCTTCGCCGTCACCAGACCGTTTCGCGCTGACAGCTGCACGTAGTCCCAATAGTGCGCCAGCGAGACGTTCGGCAGCAGGTAGGGCGCAACCGCAACCGGCACGGCCAGCAGGGCGGCTCTGCTCGCGGTCCGTGCGCCATGTTCGGCGACCGCTATCGCGAACACCGGCATCAGGTACAGCGGTCCAGTGAACTTGAGGTTCACCGCGATGCCGGTCGTCGCGCCAAGCGCGATTGCCGAGAGTGTGCGGCTCGGAAGGTGCGCCGCAAGAAGCCCCACAGCCACGCACAAGACGAGGAGCGGATCCGACCTGGTCCAATACGAGACGTTGTCGAATGTCGCAAAAACCAGCGCGCATACGGCGGTCGCCGACAGCGCGCCGACGACGTCGGCGCGCCTGCGGAATACCGAATAGCTCGCGACCAGCCCGACGAGGATCGCGAGTGCGCCCACGAGCTTCGACGCAACAATCGAGGGCCCGAGGAGCGCCAGTGCCGCCGCATGGACGAGGAACAGCGCGGGACCGTAGATGTGCGCGTACCGCTCGGGGGCGTCGAGCGCCGGATACAGGGGCCTCCCGGCGGAGAACACGGAGGCGACCGCCGGGATTGTCGGCTCCGCGTGATCGAAGAACGCGGGCTCGCGAGCATACCAGATCACGATCGCGGCGTAGGCGAGCGTGACGGCGAGCGAGCCGAAGATCAAAAGAGCGCGGACGATCCGGGCTGGTGCAGCCATCCTTCCTGCTCGAGCCAGTCGGCTGCAGCCGAGGACGGCCAGGAACATTACGATGAGGAGAGCTGCCGGGTGCGATCTCAGTTCGTGCATCGGTCGTGACGAGTATTATTCACGGTTTCCCGAAGCGATCGCGCGATCGATCCGTTGAAGAAAGCCGTCGGGACTGCGATAATCAGCCGCGCTGGAGGTGCTCCGACTGCTACGCCATCCGGCACCAGGCCGTCCGCTGTATGTTCATGCCTCATTCGGCATCGCCGGACCGCCCCGGCCTCGGTTCCGGCGCCAGGGCCATCCTCATTATCGCGGTCACGGCGCTCGCGCTGCCCGTCGTCCTCGTGATCCTGAGCCTCATCCGAGGCGAACAGTGGATCGCGGGTCCGGCCGCGGGTGCTGGCTATGCGGCGCGCACGCGCGCCTGGTTCGACGCGCGTGGGCTGTTCCCCGCCGAATTCGACACGCACTCGTCGCGCAGCTTCAGTTGGACAGCCACCGGCGGTGCGTTCGTCATTCCGCTGCTCGATCGGAGCCAGGTGTATCAGCTCCGTCTGACGGTGCGCGGCGCCTCGCGGGCGCCGGACCGGCCCTCGCAGGAGCTGGTATTGGCCGTGGACGGACTGGCCGTCGAGCGGGTGGCCCTCACCGGACATCCGCAGACGTTCGTGGTGGACATTCCACCCGCGCGCCGTTCGCGCACCCAAATAGGCTTCACGCTCTCGCATGGGTTCGTTCCCGGGGGACACGATCGCCGCGAGCTCGGAATGATCGTTGACGAGGTTGCGCTGTCGAGGCCGGATGGCTGGATCCGGGTGCCAGGGCGTGCATGGCTTGCGGGCGCGCTCGCCGGAGCCGCGCTCGGCCTCGCCTTTGCCCTCATCGGCGGCTCGCTCGCCTGGATGCTTGCGGCGGGGTTCACGGTTGCTGCCGGTTCCGCCTGGTTGCTCAACCTCGATGCCGCCTTCCTCGGCGACGACTACGTCTGGCGTCTGGTCCGCTTCGATCTCGGCGTGGCGACAGGGGCGCTCGTGTGCGGGGCAGTCGGTCGGATGCGCAAGGGGAGCATCGATGGCAGTGCCCGCCTGGCATTGACGGCCGTCCTCGTCGTGCTGGCGCTCCGCACGGCCGTTTTTCTCCATCCGTCGGTCATGAAGGGCGACGGCTTCTTCCAGGTGCACCGCGCCCAACTGGTGCACGCCGGGCAGTACTTTTTCACCTCGCTGACGCCCCGCCCCTTCTTCGAGTTCCCGTACGCTCCAGGGCTCTACGTGGCTGCGATGCCCATGTGGACGTCCTTTCCGTCAGAGACGGATCGGCTGATCCTGCTGCGGACGATGGCTCTCGTCACCGACGCCGTTGCGGCGTTCGCGCTGTTCCTCGTGATTCGCCGCTTCTGGGGGCCGGCTCCGGCCGTCGTCGCCGCCGCGATCTTCCAGCTCGTCCCCGTGGGGCTGCACACGATGTGCACGGCCAACCTGACCAACGCGTTCGGCCAGAGCCTGTTCGCGGTCGCGGTGTTGCTGGCGTGCTGGTGCCTCGGCCGTATTCCCTACGCCGCATGGGGCCTCGGGCTGGCCTTGCTGCTGGCGGCCGCGTTCCTGTCGCATTTCAGCACGCTCTCGACCGGCGCGCCAATCGTCCTCGCTCTCGCCCTCGGGTTGTGGACTCGAAGCGAGTCCAGGCGCGCCGCGGTCTGGATGGCGGCGGCCCTCGCCCTCGCCCTGGTTCTTTCGTACGCGATCTACTACTCGCATTTCCACGAGGTGTACGCGAAGACGATCTCCCGCGTTCTCGATTCGGGTGGGCAGCAGCAGGCGCGCTCCATGGTGGCGCCTCTCTCGGTGAAGGCGGGGCGCTTCATCCTTGCGCTGCGGTACGAATTCTATGGGCTGCCGCTGCTTGCGGGCGGAATCGTCGGGGTGGTTGTCCTCGGCGCGCGGCGCGCGAGCGACGCCTGGATGCGCGCCCTTGCCGGATGGCTCGCGGTCGTCATCGCCTTCTTCGTGCTCGGCCTCGTGTCTCCAGTCGAGATGCGTGCCGCGCTTTCGGCTCAGCCCGTGGTCGCCGCGCTGTTCGGGTTCGGGACCGCCGCACTCTGGTCCAGAGGGGCCCTCGGAAAAATCGCCGCGCTCGTCCTCGGGGGCGCGGTCGCAGGCCGGGGTCTCCTGGACTGGCTCGGCTGCCTCGGCCAGGTCGTTTCCGGGTAGCGCAGGCGGCAAGACGCGCGACCCGTGTCGATCCCGTGGTTGCGCCGAGGGGCGAGTAGGCCCGTCCGCGCTTCCGCGAAGCCTCCCTGGCCTCTAGCCCGGCCTGTACTTCAGATACACGGGCTCCCACATCGCGTCCTCGACTCGTGCCGCGATGTCGCTCGTAGCGAGGAAGGGGGCCGCATCGGCGTCTACCAGCGCCTGGCCGACAGCGATGGCGACCTGTCGCGAGACTTGCCGCAGCCGGGACAGCGACGGGAAGATGGGAGCCCCGGGTGCGCTGGCAGGACCGACGAACTCGTGCACGGCGCGCGCCGCGGCCGCGAATGCCTCGTCGGGCAGCCACCGCGCGTTGACCACGCTCGCGCCGAGACCCACACCCGGAAACACCAGGGCGTTGTTGCACTGGCCGATCTCGTACGTGACGCCGTTGAGCTCCACTGGTGGAAACGGACTTCCCGTTCCAACCATCGCCGCTCCGTTCGTCCAGCGCAGGATGTTCTCTGGCGTGGCTTCCACCTGGCTCGTCGGGTTCGACAGGGCCAGCACGATGGGTCGCGCGCATCCCCGACCCAGCGTCCGCACGATCTCTTCGGTGAAGGCACCGGGCTGTCCGGCAACGCCGACGAGCGTCGTCGGCTCGAAGTTCCGCACCACGTCGAGCAGACCGAACGCGCCGCCGGCTCCCGTCCAGCCGGCGACGACGGCCGGGTCTGCCGCGATTTGGGCCTTGTGTCCGGCGAGCGACGGGCGGTCGGAGAGGATGAGGCCCTTCGAGTCCAGACACAAGACCCGCCGCGACAACTCGGCGTCGGCGATGCCAGCCCCGCGCAGCGCGTTGCGCATCTGCAGCGCACAACCGGCGCCTGAGGCGCCCGCACCGAAGAACACGATGCGTTCGTCCTCGAGCCGTCGTCCGATCCGATCGAGCGCGGTGCGGATTCCCGCTTCGACTGTCGCTCCAGTCCCCTGGATGTCGTCGTCGAAGCTCAACAGCTTCCTCCTGTAACGACCGAGCACCTGGAATGCCCGTTCGTTTGCAAAGTCTTCCCACTGCACGAGCGCACCTGGAAAGACCCGGGCGAGGGCCTCCACGAGCTCGTCGAGCAGCGAGATGTACTCATCGCCCCGCAACCGCGGGTGCCTCATGCCGAGATACATCGGATCGGCGAGGAGCTTCGGATTGTCGGTGCCGACGTCGATGTCGAGAGGCAGGCCCTGCGCCGGGTGAATGCCGGCGCCGGCCGTGTAGAGCGACACCTTGCCGATGGCGATGCCCATCCCTCCGACGCCCTGGTCCCCGATGCCGAGAATGGCCTCGTTGTCGGTCGCGACGATGATCCGCGGCGTGACGCCGGCGTTCTTCAGCACGTCCGCCACCCGGCCGCGATCCTGGGTCGAGACGTAGATCCCGCGCGGCCGGCGGTAGATATGGCTGTAGCGCTCGCACACCTTGCCGACGGTGGGCGTATAGATGATCGGGACCATCTGCTCGAGATGATCGACAACCAGCCGGTAGAACAGCGTTTCGTTGCGATCGTGAAGGGCCGCAAGGAACAGGTACTGTCCGACGGCGTCGCCTGCTGCGAGGAAGTTCTGGTACGCGCGCGCCTGCTGCTGGGGCGGTTCGGAGACCGCGGGCGGCAGCAGCCCGCGCAGCCCCAGCTCGTCGCGTTCCTCCGGCGTGAAACAGGTGCCTTTGTTCAGTACCGGGTCGTCCTTGATCGCCGCTCCCCGATCGAAGACCACGAGGTACTTCTCACCCGTCTGCGGGTCGGCGCGCTGTTCGTAGCGCTGCCGGAGCAGGCTCGTTGGCGGCTGGGTGATCACTGGCGCTCCTCGATGGCGACGTACCCACGCTTCGTTGCGCCGGTGTAGATCTGGCGGGGTCTGGCAATCCGCGTCTCGGGGTCGTTCCTCATCTCGACCCAGTGCGCGATCCAGCCCGGCAGCCGCCCCAGCGTGAACATCACCGTGAACATGTTGACCGGGATGCCGAGCGCCCGGTAGATGATTCCGGAATAGAAGTCGACGTTGGGATAGAGCTTGTGGCTGATGAAGTAGTCATCCCCGAGGGCGATCTCCTCGAGCTTCATGGCGATCTCGAGCTGGCGGCTGCGGATGCCGAGCGCCTTCAGGACGTCGGCGCAGGCCTTCCGGAGAATCACCGCCCGCGGGTCGAAGTTCTTGTAGACGCGGTGTCCGAACCCCATCAGCCGGCTGTTGTCCTTCTTGTCTTTCGCCTTTTCGACGAACTTCCGGACATCGCCTCCGTCCTGCTCGATCCGATCGAGCATCTCGATGACCTGCTGATTCGCGCCCCCGTGCAGCGGTCCCCAAAGCGCATTGATACCGGCCGCAATGCTCGCAAAGAGATTCGCGCGCGAGCTCCCGACAACGCGGACGGTACTCGTGGAGCAATTCTGTTCGTGGTCCGCGTGCAGGATGAGGAGCAGGTCGACAGCCCTGGCCAGCACCGGGTCCACGTCGTACTCTTCGCACGGCGTGGCGAACATCATGTGGAGGAAGTTGGAGGCGTAGTCGAGCGCGTTCTTGGGATACATGAACGGCTGACCGAGGGAGTGCTTGTACGAGTATGCGGCGATGGTAGGCATCTTCGCGATGAGCCGCGTCACCGTGTCTTCGATGCTCTGTTCGGTTTCGGGCTGCTGGTAGAACGTGGCCAGCGCGCCGACCGCCGCCGAGCATACGGGCATCGGATGCGCATCTTTCGGGAGGGCGCCGAAGAAACGGCCGAAGTTCTCGTGCACCATCGAGTGGTGCGTGACCTGGGTGGAGAAAGCTTCGAGCTCGGCGCTCGACGGAAGCTCGCCCTTGATGAGCAACCACGCCACCTCGAGGAATGTGCTCCTGGCGGCCAGGTCTTCGATTGGGAACCCACGGTAGCGCAGGATTCCGCGCTCGCCATCGATGAACGTGATGCTGCTCTTGCAGGCCCCCGTGTTGCCGAACCCGGGATCCAGGGTGATCATCCCCGTTCTGGCGCGCAGCTGCGCGATGTCGATGCCGACTTCCCCCTCCGAGCCCTTCACCAGGGGAAGGTCGAGTGTCTTGCCGTCGTGCTCGAGGCTCGCCGAGCCTGCCGGTGCAGCTGTCATCACCATGTTGATTTCTCCTTGCGGTGGTCTTCCGGGTGCACTCCGCGTGCCAGCGCCTCGCGCGCCGTTCTCCGGCCAAATAGACGCGTTTCTTGCGGCAGCTGATGGTGCGCCGGGGCTGCATTGCCGGCCCCCCGGCGGCCGTGCGGGTCCGCGCGCCGTGAGGTTCGGCGCAGAGGCCGGACAGAGTCGGACAACCACGGAAGAACTCTGAAGCGTCGCACGGCGAAAGGCCGGGCCCTCGTGCGCCCTCGGCGTCGAAAAAGCCCCGCCCCGTGTATCGGAGTCATCCAGCCAACGGAAGCGCCCAGGACCCGATACCCGTTGCCGGTGGTCGTTGTCCCCGGGTAATGTGTCAGCGGAGGACTGAGATCGATGAGAAGCCTCTGTGCTCTGGCGGCCGCCCTCGCGGTGTCCATGCTTCCCCCGAATGTGGGTTTCGGAGGCGCGCAACAGGACGAGACAGGTGTCGACAGCGTGCTGAACGCGTTGAGCTTTCGCAACATCGGTCCGTTCCGAACGGCGGCGTGGGTCACAGAGATTGCCGTGCCCGAACGCCCCGCCCGCGATCACCTCTATACGATCTACGCGGCGACGCGCACCGGCGGCCTGTGGAAGACGACGAACAATGGCATCACCTGGACTCCTGTTTCGGACAGCGTCGAGGTCTCTGCCGTTGGCGCAGTCTCCCTCGCGCCATCGAACCCCGACATCGTCTGGATGGGGACCGGCGATCAGGCCAACGCGCGGTCTTCGTATTCGGGCAAGAGCGTCTTCAAGTCGACCGATGCAGGCAAGACGTGGCAGCTGATGGGGCTCACGGACTCCCACCACATCGCGCGCATCGTGATCCATCCCACGAATTCCGACGTCGTCTACGTGGCGGCGATGGGCCACCTGTTCTCGCGCAACGAGGAACGCGGCGTGTTCCGGACGCGCGACGGCGGCAGGACATGGGAGAAGGTGCTGTATGTCGATGACGGCACCGGGGCGATCGATCTCGTGATCAACAGGAGGTCGCCGGAGACGCTGTACGCGGCGATGTACGAAAAACACCGGACGCCGTGGCATCTGATCCTCGGAGGGCCGGGCACGGCGGTGTACAGGACGGACGATGCCGGAGCCCACTGGCGAAAGCTCGAGGGCCTGCCGTCGGGCAACGTCGGTCGAATCGGTCTCGACATCAGCCCGGGGAACCCCGACATCCTCACGGCGATCGTCGAGAACCTGAACGACCGCACCCCCGACATGCCCGCGCGGGTGGACGCGTGCGCCGCCGGGCGATCACAGGGACGAGGAAGCGCAGGTGGTGGGCCACGACCCGGCGGACCGATCGGCAACGAGGTGTATCGAAGCGACGACGGCGCTCGGACGTGGCGCAAGACCCACACCGACGCGATCGACGTTGCGGGGTCCAAGGCGCCCTACTCCTTCAACCAGATCAAGACGAACCCGGTGGATCCGAACCAGATCATCGTCAACAGCGACTCGATGTACGAATCGCGCGATGGCGGCAGGACCTGGAACTGCCAGTTCTTTCGCGGCGTGTTCGGCGACTTCCGTTCCCTGTGGTGGGACGAACAGGACCCGCTGCGCCTGATGCTGGGCAGCGACGGCGGCGTGAACGTGTCGTACGACGGCGGACGTACGACCGACTACTTCCCGAACATGCGGATCGGAGAGGTGTATGCCGTTGACGTGGACATGGAAGACCCCTACAACGTCTATGCGGGTCTGCAGGACCATGATTCGTGGAAGGGACCCAGCAACTCGACGTCGGGAGTGATCACGCTCGAGAACTGGACGACCGTCGGCACGGGCGACGGGATGTACAACCAGGTGGACCCGACGAATGCGCGGTGGGTCTACAACAGTTTCCAGACGGGCGGGCAGCGGCGGTTCGACCAGCTGACGGGCCAGGCAGCGAGCATCCAGCCGGAACGCGCGCCGGGCACGCCAGCCTTGCGCTACAACTGGATCACCCCTCTCGTGCTCTCGCCGCACGACCCGAAGGTTCTCTACACCGGCGCGCAGCTGTTGTTCCGTTCGGCGAATCGCGGTGACTCCTGGCAGGAGATCAGCCCCGACCTCACGACGGAGGAACCGGGCCGCTGCGGCCTGAACTCGGGCTACGTGCCGTACTGCACCATCACGTCAATCTCGGAGTCACCGGTTACGGCGGGCATCATCTGGGTGGGAACTGACGACGGCAAGGTGCACGTCACGCGGGATCAGGGCGCGGCGTGGACCGATGTGACGGGCGCGATCGCGTCCGCGGGCGGGCCCGCGGATCGGTACGTGAGCCGGGTCCTTGCCTCGCCGCGGGATCCCGGCACGGCCTTCGTCGCGAAGAACGGTTTTCGGAATGATGACTTCAGGCCATTTCTCTACCGCACGACGGACTACGGCAAGACGTGGGTTTCGGTTGCCGCGAACCTTCCCGAATCGCCGATCAACGTCGTCGTCCAGGATCGAAAGAATCAGCACCTGCTGATCGTTGGAAACGACGCTGGCGTGTGGGTCTCGATCGACGGCGGTGCGGGGTGGACGCGGCTTCGGGCGAACCTGCCGACGGTCCCGGTGCACGACCTGACGGTCCACCCACGGGAGAACGATCTGGTGATCGGCACGTACGGCAGAGGAGTGTTCGTGAGCGACATCACGCCGCTCCAGGAGCTCGGCTCGGAGATTCTCTCGAGTTCGTTCCATCTCTTTCAGGTGGAGCCGCGGCCGGCGTACGGATTCCGCGCCCTCGGCAACTTTCACCTGTTCGGCCACAAGTACATCGAGGTGCCAAACGAGCCCGACGCGCTGGCGATCAACTACTACCTTCGTGCGGCGCAAACGGGTGGCGCACGCATAACGATCGCCGACATGCAAGGCCAGGCGATCGCGCAGTTCGACGGACCTTCGAATGAGGGTCTCAATCGGGTGCTCTGGAACATGCGTCCTTCGGCCGGCACCGGCAGTGGGGGTCGCGGCGTGGCACTGCCTGCGGCGGACTACCGGATCACTGTCGAGCTCCGAGAACAGAAAGCATCCGTGACCGGGCGGATTCGCGAGCGAATCATCCCTTGATGGGATCGTTGCCTTACCTCACTCGGACACTTCGCCCGGCCAGGGAACCAGACCAATTGCCGAGGTGCCCCACAATCGAACGGTTTGGGCAGACTGAAGGGCTTCAAGATTCCGTAGTCAGGTCCTTCGACTAATTGGATCGGATGGCAGAAACTCGTGGGACGGATGGCAGATTTGAGGAGTTTTGCTCCTGAATTCGCGAGTCCATGTCCCGGCCATTCGCTGGCAATGTTCGTGCGTTAGGCCCATCGGCCCGGCCGTTCGTCACTCGTAACTGAGTTTCAATACTCGAAACGGCTGGGGACCAACCGCGCTGTTCTCTTCAGTACTGGAGGTAGACAGGTGTCAAGAAAGTGGCAATCCATGCTGGTGTCCGTGCTCGCCTTTGCGATGCTCGGCGCGGCCCGTCCCGCCGTGGCGCAGGTCACGGAGACAGGGACCATCGAAGTTGTGGTGCAGGACACATCGGGCCTGCCGATTCCCGGCGTCGCCGTGGTGGCGTCGGCCGCTGACGTCGTGACCAAGCGCGAAGCCGTCACCGACGCCGAGGGAAGAGCGCTGCTCGTCGGCCTCGCGCCGTCCGCGCAGTACATCGTCACGACCTCGTTGACCGGGTTCACGCCGACCCGAAACGAGAACGTGCTCGTGCGATCCGGACAGACCGTCACGCTGCGAGTTGGGCTGAACGTCGGCGGCCTCACCGAACAGGTGCAGGTCACGGCCGAGTCCCCGCTCGTGGACACCAAGAGCGCCACGACCGGCCAGGACATCACGCTGCAGCTCACCGAGTCGCTGCCGACCGGCCGTTCGTATCAGAGCTACCTGCAGCTGGTGCCCGGCGTGCTCCCCGATGACCCGCAACAGCCCGGCAACCCGGCTTCGAAATCCGGTGTGAACTACAGCGACATCGGCGGCAACGTCGGTGTATCGAGCGACAACTTCTACTACTTCAACGGCATCAACGTGACCGATCCTGTCAGCGGGACGTTCGGCTCCAACCTGAATACCGAGATCATCCAGGAGCAGAAGGTCCTCACGGGCGGCATTCCGGCCGAATTCGTCGGCACGCCCGGGTTGCTCGCCAGCGTCATCACGAAGTCGGGCAGCAATACCTTCCACGGGTCCGGGAATTACTTCTTCCAGAACGCCGGCCTCGTGGCCCAGAACAAGAACTCGTCCGCGGAGGAGTTCTCGACGTTCGACGCGGCGGGCACGATCGGCGGACCGATCCTTCGCGACCGCGCCTGGTTCTTCGGCAGCTACCGCCGGCTCGAGCGCGAGGACGACGTCACCAGCCTCGATACCGAGGAGTTCCTTCGCACGGTCAAGAACGAGCAGGATCAGGGCTACGCGAAGGGCACGTGGGCGCCGACGAGCAACGACACGGTGAGCTTCACCTTCCTCAACGATCCGACCGACATCACCGGCCGTCGCGACAGGGACCTGACCAACGCGCGTGATCGCGCCCGCGTGCAGGGTGGCGACAACTACACTTTGAACTATTCCCGGTTGCAGGGAAATGCGCTGGTCGAGGGTGCCTTTTTTGTCCACAATGGCGAGGTCACCGATCTCTCGGCCATCCGCCAGGCGTCGAACACCGTCGTCTACCGCTCCTCCGATGCGCGGACGCTCACCGACGAGCAGCGCGGCGGCTTCGGCCAGGATCTGATCAACGAGCGTGATACGAAAGGCGTCCGTGGGTCGATCCAGTACACGTGGAACCGCCACACCTTCAAGGGCGGCGGGGAGTGGTCGAGGAACGAGAACTTCCGCAACACGACCTATATCGATAGCGCGACCTTCACATCGCTTCAGCCAGGGCTCGCGGGACTCACCGCGCAGGAACTCGGCACGGGCAGCTTCAGCTCCGTCGACTTCAACGTCACCAATACCAGCGACTTCGGCGGTCTGATCAACACCATCAACGGCCTGCCGAATCGGGCCGAGTTCTACACGCTCTTCGACGCGAACGGGGATGGCACGATCAGTGCGGCGGAAATGGGGCCGCGGCTCACGTTCTCGACGGTCAATCCGAACGGCACGGTTCAGTACGATCGCACATTCCAGAGCGCGGTCGGACCGCAGCTCACCAAGTCGGAGGGGCTGAGCTTCTTCGTTCAGGATCAGTTCACGATGGGTCGCACGACGATCAATGTCGGACTGCGCACTGAGCGGTGGGAGCACTTCGCCACGACCGGTGAGAACATCTTCACCTTCGACTGGGAATTCGCCCCGCGCCTGAGCGTGGCGTACGACGTGTTCGGGGACGGACGGCATAAGGCGTACGGCTTTTATGGCCGCTACTACGATCCGATCCGGAACAACATGACCAACTTCGCGGGGACGCTCACGGGCTCGATCCTGGAAGAGCAGATCTTCATCAACAACCAGTGGACGACGTACCGCACCCGCGGCGGCCCGGTTCAGCAGGACGCGTTCTTCGCGCCCACCACGCAGACGCCGTACACCGACGATCTGGCGTTCGGGTATGCGGTGGATCTCGGCCGCAACATGAGCTTCGAGTCCAACTACACCTATCGCCGCACACGCGATATCCTCGAAGACTACGATCTAGCGCTCTACGCGGTCGCGACCGACGGTACGACGCTGTATCCCGGACCGATCGACCATCCGGACTCGCTCTTCCTTGGCCTCGACTACTTCGGCTACGACGCGAACCCGGGGTCGAACTTCGTGATTGCCACCCTGGCAGGCGGCGAGCGGAACTATCAGGGTCTGGATTTGATCTTCCGGAAGCGCTACAGCGACAACTGGCAGCTCCTCGGGTCCTACACGTACAACTGGGCCGAAGGGAACACCAACTCCGACTCGAACGCGGACTTCCAGGGAGATGATATCTATCTGGATCCGCGAGCGCCCAACCAGTACGGGCCTCAACCCGGGCTGATTCCCCACGTCTTCAAGGTCGCCGGTTCCTACCTGTGGCCGTTC
>DASTBU010000004.1:0-13389 GCA_035711845.1 Vicinamibacterales bacterium | reverse complement strand
CATGACGGCGAGGCCGATCTCGCGCGTCCCCTCGATTGCCGCCTGGAACGGCGACATGGCTTTCTCCTCGACGAACCTGTAGATGTTCTCCAGCACCACGATCGCATCGTCGATCACGATGCCCACCATCAGCGTGAGCGCCAGCATCGTCATCTGGTTCATCGTGAAGTCGAGCAGCGCCATCAAGGCGAACGCGCCGATGATCGAGGTGGGAATGGCGAGCGCGGCGATGACCGTCGAGCGGAAGTTGCGCAGGAAGATGAGGACGATGATCGCAGCGAAGATGGCGCCGAGGACCAGGTGCTCCTCGATTGCGCGCAGCGAGGCTTCGATGAACTCGGAATCGTCGCGGACGAGCCGCATCGTGAAGTTCGGTGGCAGCGTCTGCTCGATCTCGGAAATACGTGACTTGATGGCCCTGGCCAGCGCCACGGTGTTCACGCCGCTCTGCTTGCGGATCGCCACGCTGACCGCCGACTGGCCGTTCAGCGTGGAGACCGACATCGGATCGGCGCCGGTGTCTTCGACCGTGCCAAAATCGCTGATGCGGACGGGCGCGTTGCCGCGGGTGGCGACGACCAGGTCCTCGAAGTCCTTCGGCCGCCGGAGGCGCCCGACCGTTCTGACCGACAGTTCGCGGGTTCCCTGTTCGAGGCGTCCTCCCGGCAGTTCCAGGTTCTGGGCACGCAGGGCGGTCGCGACGTCGGTTGTGGAAAGCCCGTAGGCATTGAGGCGATCGGGATCGATCTTGACCTGGATCTCGCGGCGCCTCGCGCCGTACAGGAACACCTCGCCCACCCCGTTCACCGATTCGATCCGCTTCTGGATGTTCTGCTCGACGTAAGTCGTCAGCTCGACGGCCGGCATCGGCGCCGACACAGAATAGAGAACGATCGGGCTCGAGTCGGGATCCTGCTTCTGCACGACAGGCGGGTCTGCCGTGTCGGGCAGGTTCCGAATGACCGGGTCCACCTTCGCGCGAACCTCCTGTGCGGCGACGTCCGGGTCCTTCGAGAGGTCGAACGTGATCGTGACACGCGAACGGCCCTCGCTGGAGGTCGAACGCAGCTCGTCGATGCCTGCAACGGTGTTGACGGCCGCCTCGACACGGTCCGTGATCTCGGTTTCGACGTTCACCGGTGTCGCGCCGGGATTGGATGTGTTGACCGAGACCACGGGTGTCTCGATGCGCGGATATCGGTCGACACCGAGGGTGAAGAACGATGCGCCACCGATTACGGTGATGGCCGCGACGAGCATCGTCGCGAACACGGGCCGACGAACGCAGATTTCGGCGAGCTTTTGCATCTCAGTTACCAGCTACCAGCTACCAGCTACCAGCTTCCAGTTTCCAGCTTCCAGCTCCGAATTCGGACGGCGGACGGCGGCGCGGCTCGCCATCAATTGCCGTCCCCGACCGTCACCTCCGCGCCGTCGTAGAGCTCCGCGAGGTTCGTGGTGGCGACCCGCTCACTTTCCTCGAGCCCTGACAGGATCCTGATCGTGTCTCCCTGCTGCCGGGCGGCGAGCTGGACGACGCGGATGCGGGCGCGGTTGTCCTTGTCGATGGCGAACACGCGATACGAGTTCGTGTTCACGTCCTCGACGACCGCCCGCCGCGGCACGAGCATCGACCGGGTGGTTCGTCCCTGATCGACGGTAGCGACAGCGAACATGCCCGGTTTCAACAGCGCGCCGGGATTCGGTACGCGAGCCTCCACCACGAACGATCGCGATTCGGCGGAGATTTGCGGGTTCACGGCGGTGACTCGCCCGGAGAAGGACTTGCCTGGGAATGCGTCCACGGTCGCGGTTACGTTCTGGCCCAGCACGATCTGGCCTGCCTGGACGCCCGGGATGGTCAGCTGAAGCCGCAGTGGATCGATTTTGAGGAGCGTGACGACTGCGGTGGAGGGCTGCACGTACTCTCCGAGCGAGACTTTCCGCTCGCTGATGAACCCATCGAAGGGCGCCGCAACCACCACGTCGGCGACAGCCTTCTCGGCGAGCGCGAGCTGGGCACGCGCCTGGGCCAGCGTCGCGCGCGCCGTGTTGACGTTCTGTGTCGAGGTCTCGGCCTCGGTGCGCGCCTGGTCGGCGACCGTCCGGGAAACGTCTCCGGTCGCCAGCAGCGACGCGTATCGCTGCGCCGTGGTCTGGGCCAGGGCGTTCTGCGATTCGGCGAGCTTGACACTCGCTTCGGCCCGGGCGACCGCGGCCATGGCTTCGTCGAGCCTCAGCCCGGCGTCCACACCTTGCAGCCGGACCAGCACGGCCCCCTGGCGGACGTACTGTCCGACGTCCACCGGCGTGGCGACGACGCGGCCCGACGCCTCGGGCGCGACGTCCGAGGATTCGTCCGCCTGGAAGCTCCCCGTGGCCTCGACCGTCACGGGCTCGTCAACCCCCTGCACCTGCGCCACGGTGACAGGCACCACGGGCCTGGCTTGTGCCTGCGGCGCCGTGGATTGCCCCCGGCTGCAGCCGGGAGCGAGGAGCGCGGCGAGGCTGCACAGGAGCCACGCGGTTGTCACCGATTTCACGAATCCCCCTTGACCCAAGACGCCCTTTCTAAGACGCCGTGACGTGGCGGCACGCCCCGTCTTTCATCAGCCCTGCACCCATAATAAACTGCGCGGGAAAGCCCGGTTCAACACGAGGGTATAAACGGCAGGCCCGACGACCTGCCAGACCTGGCGCCGGACGTGATTCAGTAGACAGGGTTCCTGGTGTTTCCAGTTCGTGACCGTCGGCAGATTCGCTGACGCCCGGGCCGACGGATGCCCTGCTGCGGGAGGGTACGGTTGACTTTCTCGTGATCGCGGTGGTGGCCCGGAGCCTTACAAGGTGGTGGCATGAAGAACGCGCCAACGGTTCTGTCCGATAATCAACGGGTGAAGAAGATCTGCGACACGATCCTCGAGGCGATCGGCAACACGCCGATGGTCCGCATCAACCGCATCACGAAGGGGATCCCGGCGACCGTGCTGGCGAAGATCGAGACGTTCAATCCCGGCAACTCCATAAAAGACCGCATGGCGGTGCGGATGATCGAGGAGGCCGAACGCCAGGGCCTGCTGAAGCCGGGCGGAACGATCATCGAGGGCACGTCGGGGAACACGGGCATGGGGCTGGTCATCGCTGCCGTCGTCAAGGGCTACAAGTGCGTCTTCACGACCACCGACAAGCAGTCGAAGGAGAAGGTGGATGCGCTGAAGGCGTTTGGGGCCGAAGTCATCGTGTGCCCCACGAACGTCGATCCCGAGGATCCGCGCTCCTACTATTCCGTGTCATCGCGGCTGGAAAAGGAGATTCCGAACTCCTGGAAGGCGAACCAATACGACAACCTGTCGAACTCGGCGGCCCACTACGAGCAGACCGGCCCCGAGATCTGGGAGCAGACCGACGGCCGGATTACCCACCTCGTGGTGGGCGTCGGCACGGGCGGAACGATCAGCGGCGTCGGCCGTTACCTGAAGGAGCGGAACCCGAAGATCAAGGTCTGGGGCATCGACACGTATGGATCGGTGTTCAAGAAGTACAAGGAGACCGGGGTCTTCGACAAGAACGAAATCTACCCGTACATCACCGAGGGGATCGGCGAAGACTTCCTCCCGAAGAACGTCGATTTCGACGTGATCGATCACTTCGAGAAGGTCACCGACAAGGATGCGGCGCTGATGACGCCCCGCATCGCCCGTGAGGAGGGCATCTTCGCCGGCAACTCCGCCGGGTCCGCGATGGCCGGTGTCCTCCAGCTCCGCGAGAATTTCAAGAAGGACGACGTCGTGGTGGTGATCTTCCACGACCACGGATCGCGGTATCTCGGCAAGATGTTCAACGACGACTGGATGCGCGAGAAGGGCTTCTTCGAGAAGACGGGCATGACCGCACGCGATCTGGTGGCGTCGGGTCTGTCGGGCGAGCTGCTGGCGATTGAGGGGTCCGAACCGGTCGAGACCGCAGTCCGGCTGATGAGCGAGAACGACTTCTCCCAGATCTCCATCACCCGGGACAAGCGGCTCGTGGGATCGCTGAACGAGACGCACCTCTACGAGGCACTCGTGCAGGATCCGGGCATCAAGGGCCGGCCCGTCGACACAATCATGCAGCCGGCGTTCCCGTTCGTCGACATCTCCACGCCCGTGGAACTGCTGTCCACGATGATTACGCCGGCCAATCCGGCCGTGCTGGTCCGCGACTTCAAGACAGACAAAACGTTCATCATCACGCGCTCCGACGTGATTCGCGTGTTGTGCTGATGTGCCCGGGGTCAGACCGGGGTCAGACCCCTCGTTCTCTGGAGGACCGATGAAGAAGATGATTCTGGCGGCAGCAGTCCTGCTGTGCGTTCCCGCAGCCGCCGTTGCGCAAACCGCCGCGGCAAGAAGCAACGATGCCTCGGGCCGGTGGGCGGCGACCTTCTACACGGACAACGGAGCGATACCGGCGACGATCGTCCTCAAGAAGGAGGGGGAGAAGCTGGCCGGAACGATTAGCGGGCAGCAGGGGCAAACCGAGATCTGGGGTACCCAGAAGGGACCCGAGGTGGTGCTGTCGTTGAACTACGACACGGGCAATGGCGCCATCACGATCACGCTGAACGGTAAGCAGGACGGCGACTCCATGGCCGGCAGCGCCGACTTCGGAGGCCAGGGCGGGGCCGACTGGGATGCCCAGCGCGCCGCCGAGCTCCCGGACAGCGCGCCTGCCCAGGCTGAGAAGGCCGTGAATGTGAGCGGGACGTGGATCCTGGATGTGAGCACGACGGCCGGCAGCGGCACGCCAACCGTCACCCTGAAACAGGACGGGGAGAAGCTGACCGGCCAGTATTCCGGACAGCTCGGCGAGGCCCCCCTGAGCGGCGCGCTGAAGGGTACCGCCATCACCTTCCAGTTCGATGTGGACGTTCAGGGCACTTCCCTGCGGGTGGTGTATTCCGGAACAGTCGAGGGCGATTCCATCAAGGGGACCGTCAGCCTCGGCGAGGCAGGGGAGGGGACCTTCACCGGCAGCCGGAAGAAGTAATTTGCGGCGCGGAGGGCGGGCGGCAGGAGCGGGTGAGGCTGGATCTGGGACAGGCGGGCGAGAGGGACGCGGCCCACTCTGCGGTGCAAAGTCCAAACGTGTTATCCTGTAAGCGGTTTTCGCGTCGTTCATGTCCAAAGCGCCTGCCGAGTTCACACTCGAGCTGACTCCTCGCGCACGCGTCGACGTCATCGACGTCCGGCGAGTCGTGTCCCACACGCACGGCGACATCCTCGATGCCTATCCCCGGGCCCTCTGCTGTTCCTTTCACACCACGGCGGGCTATCTCGATCCCGGTCTCGCGTCCCGGCTTCATCAGAACCGCGCGGGCGTCATGCCCTACATCAACCTGTTCAGGACGATGTTTCCGGAAGGGGCCGGGTACGAGCACGACAAACTCGAGCGCCGGACCGAGCTGTCCGAGGAGCAGAAGCCGGCGGAGCCGCAGAACGCCGACTCCCACCTCGCGTTCATGGCAGGCGCCCTGCGCACCTGCGTCAGCTATCGAAATCGTCCGGGTGAACCCGTGTGCTTCGTCGATCTCGACGGCGTGCACGACGGCCGCCCGCGGCGCCGGTTCACGACGGTGCTTGGCTACACGAACGAGGAGAAGGTTGCCACAACGCGTCTCGTGGTTCCCGTCTCCGGACATGCGGTCGATTCCGTGAATCTGAAGGACCCTGGCCTGGGGATCTACGAACAGTGCGCCGAGCTTGTCGCACGCCACGGCGTCACGAAGGGCCGGATCCGGCTCACACTCGCCGCGGGCGAGCGGCACGCGGGGCTGACCGTCAACGAGTACGAAACGCTGCTGATGCGCCACGACCTGTCCGAGGTGCTCCGCAATCCGCTCAGGTTCATGGCGGAGAAGGCCGGGCACATGCTCGGGAACCCGCGGGCCATTCCGGCCAAGACGCTCGACTACGCCAAGTACGACCTCGTGCGCGTGTTCAACCAGTTCGTGGACACGCTGGGCCTGCGCGAGTCGATGGTGGAGAGCGTCCTGTCGCGCGCCATCGCGATGCCGGCGTCGCGATTCCTCCGGATGAAGCGTGCGGTCAGCCTGCTCGTGTCGGATCGCCAGGTGCAGGGCCAGGGCGCCATCATCGAGGGCACCTACCAGAGCCCGATCCTGGTCCAGTGGCATCGAGGGCCGCGCCCCTCGCGCGTGCTCAACGTCACCCTGACGCGGTTCGTGTAAGCTCCGCCCCTCACGTTTTGAATCGTCCGCGCTGGACATGAGCCGCGCCGCCTTCGCGATCGCTCTCCTCGCCGCCACCGCTCTGATTCTCTCGGCGCCGTTCATCTCGCAGGTCCGGCACTATCTGCGGACGACGTTCCCCGATCACTTCATCCTTATCCTGGGACTGGTTGTCGGCGGGAGCATAGCCGCCGCGGTTCTTGCGGCGCTGGTTCGCATCAGGGACCGGCGGGCGGCGCGGTACGGCGCCATCGTCGCGGCGCTCGCCATCGCGGCCGCGTACTCGGTCGCCACCTCGAGTCCCGATCCGCAGGTCGCGGCGGTCGAGCGGTTTCACTTCGTTCAATACGGGCTCATCACCTTTCTCTTCTACAGGGCCTGGCGTCCGCTGGGTGACGCGGGTGTGCTGATCCTGCCGGTGCTCGCGGCGATGCTGACCGGCACGCTCGAGGAGTGGTTCCAGTGGTTCATACCGGGGCGTGTTGGAACGATGGAAGACGTGTTCCTGAACTGGGTAGCGATCGTGTGCGGACTGCTGTTCAGCATCGGCATCGCTCCGCCGGCGCACGGCGTCCTTCGCCTGAGCGGCCGTTCGCGGCGGCACATCGGGATCGCCTCCGTGCTGTTCGTGGTCGTCTTCGGGATGTTTTTCGATTCGGTGCACCTTGGGCACGAGGTTCACGATTCGCGCATCGGCGCGTTCATGTCGATCTACACGCCAGACGAGCTCAGGCTGAACGGGGAGGACAGGAACGCACGGTGGCAGATCGATCCGCCGATGGACAAGACGCGGCTCGCGCGAGAGGACCAGTACAGGACCGAAGGCATCCAGCACGTGCAGGAGCGCAATCGCGCGTGGGAGCGAGGAGATTTTGCAGCCGCCTGGCGGGAGAATCTGATCCTCGAAACCTACTACGCGCCAGTCCTCGAGCGCGGACACCAGTGGGCGCCTGAACAGCGCGCCGACGCCTCGTCACGGGCGGCGCCTGCCGGAGGCGACGATTTCATCAGCCGCGCCTATCCCTACGAGGTATACCCCTGGCCATCTTCAGTCTTCTGGGCGTGCGTGACGGCGGTGGCCGCCGGGTTCCTGCTGCTCACGCGCCGCACGTAGCCCGTCGCACGTGGCAAGCAGCACGTCGCACGTCGTACGTGGCAAGCAGCACGTCGCACACCGCACGTCGCACGTTGCACGTGACTAATCTCCCTCGCCTCCGCTCTTCGGGGTCGCGAACAGCGCGTCGTCTATCGCGACGTTCGCCTCGATCTTCTCGGTGTAGACAACCAGCGACTGCTCTGGCGCGTTGCCGCCTTTGCGGTCTTCGTTGATGTCGAAGGGGAACTTCACGCCGTTGACGTCCTGCCAGTTCGAGAAATCGATCACCACGTCGCGGCGTCCGCTCGGCAGCGTCAGAGTTCCCGTGTGCCGTCGATCCAGGTACGTGGCCGCGTCCAGGTAGATGATCCGCTCCACGCCGCCTTTCGTCTTCACGCGCAGTTTGAGCGCGTCGCCCCCGGGCATCGATTCCCTGCCATCGAACGAGACCGCGTGTCCCTTCGCCTTCCAGTTGATCAGCAGGCCGTCGAAGTCGCCGTCGAGGTCGCGCGCCTCGGCCGCCGCCGCGTCGGGACGGAGGGTGATCTTTCCGCCGGGCGCCATGTCCCACGCCGCATCCGCGTTCACCCCGCGTGCCGTCAGGGGAGCGGCGGGCGTGGCGAGCCTCTGCTCGGCGCGAAAGAGGTTCGGGCGCTTCTTGTACACGGTCACCTGCACGTTGCTGCCGATTCCAGTGGCGATCGTCCGTGTGATCTTCAGACTCTGGATGGCCGTGATCGCGTCCATGCCGCCGCGCGCCGTGATGTGACGGGCGACAACCTCGTCGACGGTCTGCGCCGTGACCAATACGGGGGCCCAAAGAAGCGCCGCGGTCAGGAATCCAGGACGCATGAAGACCTCGGGGAAAGGGGGACAGTCCCCTTAAGGGGACTGGCACCTTAAAGGGACAGGCACCTTAGGGGGACAGGCACCTTAAGGAGCCTGTCCCCTCCGCACATTCTGCTATCTCGAGCGCGCAGATATTACCAAGCCGACGCGTTTTATGCGAGAGCACTGGACGAACGGAGAAGCGCGATATGATCCGCGACCATGATTCGTGAGCACCACGTCGAGACCCCGGCCCGCCGGATTCGCTATCTCGAGGCCGGCGCGGGATGGCCGGTCGTCCTGGTCCATGCGTTCCCCCTCAGCGCTGACATGTGGCGCCTCCAGCTCGAGAGCGTTCCGGACGGCTTCCGCTTCATCACCCCGGACGTGCGGGGCTTTGGCGGAGAGACCCCCGGCCCGGCGGCCCAGCCCACCATGGACGACCTGGCGGCGGACGTAGAGGCGCTCCTCAACGCGCTCGAGATCGAACGAGCGGTAATCGGCGGCCTCTCCATGGGGGCCTACATCGTCTTCGCCCTCTTCCGCCGCGCGCCGGAGCGGTTCAGCGGCATGATCCTCGCCGATGCCCGCGCGCAGGCGGATACGCCGGAAGGGCGCCAGGCGCGGCGGGCGATGTCCGACCTCGTGCGCAGGGGCGGGCCGGCGGCCGTCGCCGATAGGATGATCCCGAAACTGCTGGGCGACACTACCCACCGGGACCGTCCGGGCGTGACCGCCGAGGTTCGGCGGCTGATTCTGGCCAACAGCGCGGCAGGCATCGACGGCGCCCTCCACGCGATGATGACGCGGCCGGATTCGACGCCTGACCTGGCCCGCATCTCAGTGCCGACGCTGGTGATCGTGGGCGAGGAAGACGTTCTGACGCCGGTCGCCGACAGTGAATTGCTCCATCAGTCGATCGAGCGCTCCCAACTCGTGGTGCTCGACACCGCCGGCCATCTCTCGTGTCTCGAAACGCCGGACGAATTCTCGATCGCGCTGAGCAACTTCCTTGCGTCCAATCTCTGATGCAGGCCTCGACAGGCGGTGGCAGGTTCGAACTGTCTCCGTTTCGCCCAGGCGGCTTTGCCGCGGCTCGGAGCCCGTGCACGCCGCGCGACGGCGGATCCACGCCGCCGTTGAACTGTGACAGGATCATGCGATGCGTCCCCTGACCCTGGCTGTCGTCGTCTCTTTCCTCTGCACGTGTGCGCTGCAGGCCCAGCCGCGGCCCCCCGCGGCGCCTGGATCGGATCCGTTCCACGCGCCGCTCGACGAGATCCTCGACGTCAATGTCCGCGACGGGCTCGTATACTACCGGGCCCTCCAGAGCCAGCGCGGACGGCTCGACCGCTATGCGGCGTCGCTGGATGTTCCCGCGGCCACCTACGATGCGTGGTCGCGCGAACAGAGGATGGCGTTCTGGGTGAACGCGTACAACACGTTCGTCCTGCAGACCGTCATCAACCAATATCCGATTCGCGGCCGCAGTGCCGACTATCCCGCATCGAGTATCCGCCAGATTCCCGGTGCGTTCGACAAGGCGACGCACCGCGCGGCTGGCAGGAACGTCACGCTCGACGAGATCGAGAAGACGATTCTGCCCGAGTTCAAGGAACCGCGGCTGTTCCTTGCCCTCGGCCGCGGCGCGGTTGGCAGCGGCCGCCTGCGCAGCGAGGCGTACACGGCTGCGCGTCTCGAGGCACAGCTCGAAGCCGTGCAGGCCGAGTTCATCAGGGACGAGCAGATGATGACGATCGATCGCGCCGATGCCACGATGTCGGTGACGGCGATCGTCAGCTGGAACTCCGAGCATTTCATTGCCGCCTACGATCCCGGCGCGACCGGCCCCATGGCGCAGCGCTCTCCGATCGAGCGCGCGCTCGTCGCCTTCATCACGCCGCACTTGTTCCCGCTCGAGCGCGAATTCGTGCAGCAGAATCAGTTCAGGGTGCTGTACCGGCCATTCGACTGGCGCCTGAACGATCTGACGGGCGGGCCGCCGAAGTGAGCATCCGATCGACGTCACACCAAACAGGACGCTGACAACGTGGAGTTGAACCTCACCGGCAAGGTCGCCATCGTGACCGGGTCGAGCCGCGGGCTCGGCCTCGCGAGCGCGCGTGCGCTCGTGGCAGAGGGCTGCCGTGTCTGCATTTGCGCGAGGGGAGCCGAGCGCCTCGCGGAGGCGGCCGCCGACATCGGGGCCGTGGCGAAAATCCCCAACATGGTGACCGCCGTTCAGGCCGACGTGTCGACACCCGTGGGGGCCGAACTCGTCGTCTCGCGCACGTTCGAGTCGTTCGGCGGAATCGACATTCTCGTCAACAACGTCGGCCGTGCGGCGGGCTCGGATCTGCTCCAGACGACGGATGCGGAATGGCAGGCTGCGTTCGACGAAACGTTGTTTCCCGCGGTCCGGACGTCCCGGCTCGTGGTTCCGCACATGCGCGAGCGTGGCGGCGGCGTGATTCTGATGATTGCTTCGATCTACGGCCGCGAGGCGGGCGGCCGAATGACGTACAACGCCGTCAAGGCGGCCGAGATCAGCCTGGCCAAGGCGCTCGCGCAGCAGCTCGCGCCGATGAACATTCGCGTCAACAGCATCGCACCCGGATCGATTCTCTTTCCCGGCGGCTCCTGGCACGCGCGCCAGCGCGCCGATCCGGAGGGCATCGCCGAGTTCGTCCGCCGCGAGCTTCCCTTCGGGCGCTTCGGACGGCCGGAGGAGGTCGGGAGCGTCGTGGCATTTCTCGCCTCGTCCAGCGCCAGCTGGATCAGCGGCGCGTCGATCGTTGTCGACGGCTGTCAATCACGCTCCAACATCTGAGGAGATCCGGTGCTGCAGAGCCTTGCGGACCTCATCCAGTCCACCGCTGATTTTCTGTTCGTTCCCGTCCTCGTCGTCGTGTTGTTCGGAGCGGGGATCTTTCTGACGATCCGCCTCGGCGCCGTCCAGTTCCGGCGCTTTGGCGATGCGCTGCGCGTGTTCCTCGCCCGTCCAGCCGGCGGCGCCGGCGGCGCGTTGACCCCGTTCCAGGCGTTCATGACCGCGCTCGGCGCCACGATTGGCACCGGCAACATCGCGGGTGTCGCCGCAGGCGTCGTGTCCGGCGGACCCGGCGTCCTGTTCTGGATCTGGTGTTACGGCTTGTTCGCCACGGCGATCAAGTTCTCCGAGGCCGTGCTGGGCCTCACGTTCCGGGAGGCGCGCGAGCCCGACGCCGTGCGATCGGGGCCGATGTATTACCTCCGCGACGGCTTGAAATCGCCGGCGCTGGCCATGACATACGCCGTGGTTGCCGGCGTGGCTGCGCTGACGACGACGCCGTTCACGCAGACGAATTCGATTGCGCTCGTGATGAATTCCGAGATGGGAATTCCATTCTGGATCAGCGGTCTGACGATTGCGGTGCTCACGTGGCTCGTCATCATCGGCGGAATCAAGTCGATCGGGAGAGCCGCCGAGAAGCTGACGCCGCTCAAGGTCGGCCTGTATCTCGTGGGTGCGCTGGTGGTGATTGGGTCCTTCGCGTCACGCATTCCGGAAGTGCTCGGGATGGTGTTCCGCGAGGCGTTCACGACGCACTCCGCGCTCGGCTTCGGCATGTTCACGGCCATCCGCTACGGCCTCGCGAGAGGGCTCTACGCGAACGAAGCGGGCTACGGCACGGCCGCAGTCGCCTACGGCACCGCCAGAAGTGACCGGCCCGTGCAGCAAGGCCTGCATGCCGTGATGGAGACGTTCATCGTGTCCTTCGGCACGTGCACGCTGACCGCGCTGACGATCCTGCTGACCGGTGCCTGGACGTCCGGCCAGACCAGCACCGCCGCCGTGGCGACGGCCTTCAACGCCGCGATGCCCGGCTTCGGCGGCTACGTCGTGGCGTTCTGCGTGTTCCTATTCGGATATACGACGCTCATCGGATGGGCCTACTACGGGGAGCAGTTCCTCGAGTACTGGATCGGGCGCGGGATCGTGATGCCGTATCGCTGGGCCTACTGCCTCCTCATTCCTCTCGGCGCGATCTCGAAGGTCACGCTCGTGTGGGCCTGGGGAGATTTGATGAACGCGACGCAAATCTTCCCGAACCTGATCGGCGTCCTCGGCCTGAGCGGAATCGTCGCTAAAGCCGCGCACAGCCGCCTTCGAGACGGGAAATCGTAGTCCGTAGCCAGTCCGTAGCCCGTGTAAACGGGGCTCGGGCCTCGGGGCTCGGGACCTCGGGACTCGGGGCTCGGGGCTCGGGGCTCGGGACTCGGGGCTCGGGGCTCGGGACTCGGGGCTCGGGTCTCGGGACTCGGGGACTCGGGACGAGGGACCGGGACGCGGACCAGGGACCAGGGACCCAGGGACCCAGGGACTAGGGACCCATGGACCAGGGACCGTTTCGCCCCTTGATCGCCCTCCGCCATACTGCTACCATCGCTCCCGCAAATTCCCACTGACTCAACGGTTTCCCAATGGCCACACATACCCTGCCGGTGGTTGCCGGCGACAAGGACCGCTCGCTGCAGGAGGTCCTGAGCCGCCTGACGGTCTCCAAGGCGCCGCTTGGCCGCGATGCCGATCCGATCGTGACGGCCATCCAGCGGATGCCTGCCGTGGCCGCGTCCTTCGCGCCATACCCGGAAGGGACCGACCCGCGGCTCTGCGCATCGCTGGCCTCGCGCAGGATCGAGCACCTCTACACGCACCAGGCCGAGGCCTTCGCGCACATCCTCGCCGGCCGCAACGTCGTGACGACCACGCCGACGGCCTCGGGCAAGACGCTCTGTTACAACGCGCCGGTGCTCGACGCCATCCTGAAGGACCCGTCGACCCGCGCGCTCTATCTGTTCCCGACCAAAGCGCTCGCGCAGGACCAGCTCGCCGAGCTCCACGCGCTGTCCGAGCTGGTCACCGAGGGCACCGATCTCGACATCGGTGTCTTCACCTACGACGGGGACACGCCGTCGGATGCGAGGCGCGCGATTCGTGGGAAGGCGCATGTCGTCCTCAGCAATCCCGACATGCTGCACTCGGGCATCCTGCCGCACCATCCGCGATGGGCGAAGCTGTTCGAGAATCTCGAGTTCATCATCATCGACGAACTGCACGCCTATCGCGGCGTGTTCGGCAGCCATCTCACCAACGTGCTGCGGCGCCTGCAGCGCATCTGCCGGCACTACGGATCGAATCCGCAGTTCATCAGCTCGTCGGCAACGATCGCCAATCCTGCCGAGCTCGCCGAAC
>DASTBU010000003.1:0-37843 GCA_035711845.1 Vicinamibacterales bacterium | reverse complement strand
TTCGGCTGCAACAACGGCCTCATCCTGGCCGGCGCGCGCGCCTACTACGCGATGGCGAAAGATGGTCTCTTCTTCCGCCGTGCCGCGCGCCTGAACGCAGCGCGCGTCCCGGCCTGGGGGCTTCTGCTTCAAGGCATCTGGACGATCGCGTTGATCCTGCTGCGCACGTACGATGAAGCTTCGGGGACCTACGGCAATCTCTATAGCAACCTCCTCGAATACGTGGTTTCGGCCGCGCTGATGTTCTACATCCTGACCATCGCCGGGCTGTTCCGCCTGCGCCGAACGCGCCCCGATGCGTCCCGCCCCTACCGTGCGTTCGGATACCCGGTGGTTCCGGCTCTTTACCTCTCGGCGGCCACCTGGATCCTTGCGGTGCTGTTCGTTTATCGCGCGACGACGAGCTGGCCGGGCCTGATCATCGCGCTCCTCGGCGTGCCGGTATATTTGCTCTGGCGTGGAACCGCCAGAGGCCCCGGCATCTGACCTGGTCCTGCGCAATCCATCGCCATACGCGTGTGTGACGCGTCAGAGGCGCGCGCTCATCGGAGGTAAAGCGATGCCGCGGCGCGGCCAGGGCACTCGAGGGACGCACAGGCCGCCGGCGCTTGGTCTGCTGCTATCGCAGCGCGTGCGAGAGCCAGCGCTCCACGTCGCCGCGGAAGTCGGGGCTTCCCGACGAACGTGCAGGCGACGCGAGGGTGTGGCGGACCGACTCCTCGGCGCCGGCGACCTCGAACAGCTCCACGAACAGATTCACCAGGAAGTCACGGTCGGTCAGAGGCGTGCGGACACGGGCCGGCGCGCCGCCCGACAGCTCGATCCCGAACCGCTGGCCCGCTGATTCCGCGAGCATCTGGAGGAACTGCCTGTCGGTTTCGTCGCCGGAGTGCCGGCCGCCCGAGGCGAGAACGTGCGGCTCTTCTTCGCCCGAGTCGCAGAACAGCTTCAAACCCGACGGCAGCACCGTCACCCACAACTCCCAGGTGCTGCCATCCTGCCATTCGAGCTGGAGGAGCGTGCGCTGGCGCAGCACGAGCGGATCGAAGGCCGCGTCGGCATCAGGCGCCGCCCGGTCGATCGCGCCCGGCAGCGGCAGCGGTTCCCGCGGCACGCGCAGCGGGTACAGATCCTCGTCGGTCCGGAACCCCTTCGCGAGCCGTTCCAGCTCCTCCAGCACCCGCAGCCGCTGTTGACGGTGGATGAACATCGGAAGTGCATTTATCGCGCGATCGTGCGATCGAAATGATCGAGGTGATCCAGGTGATCGAGCGATCGAGCGATCGAGGCGATCGAGCGATCGAATCTCGGCACGTGGTGCTGTCGGCGGCCGCGCGCCCTTTACTGACGAGGCACCGACGGTAGCGTGATTGCGATCGCAGTTTCGTCAGCGAGCCAGCGGAGTCAACCCGCCGGCTCCCGTTGAGAAGTCACGCAAAACCTTCCCTTTTCAGTCCCCCGGCCGCCCGGCACTGTCCTTGCCGGCTGAGGCGACGTTCCAGCCAGGACGAAGTTCCCTCGGAGGTATCCCGTGACACGCACTTTCGGAGCGGCCATCGGCGCGCTGATCATCGTGCTCTTCATGGCCCACATCGCCTCGCGGCTCGTGGACCGATCCCCCTCAGTCCCGCGCCCGCAGACGGCGCTGTCGCGCCGCTGAACGCGGCTCAGGACGGCTTCTTCCGCAGTTCCTTGATTTTCCTTTCGGCGCTCTCGCGAATCAAGGCGCCGAAGTCGGTGTTCGCCTGCGCATCGGTCGCGAGCACGGCGAGCGCCTTCTCAGCCAGTCGCAGCGCTTCGTCACGGTTGCCCGCGGCGAGGTGTGCGTCCGAGAGGCTGTCGTACGTGTTCGCTGACCGCGGATAGGCATCCACGTTCATCTCGAAGACCACGATCGCATCCTTCGCGTTCCCGCCCTGCAACAGGGAATACCCGTGCAGGTTCATCTCGCCTTCCGGGAAGAGGACGAGACCGGGGTCGTCGCGCCGGCTGGCGTCGAAGATCGCGCGAGCGGCCCGCACGCCGTCAGGCCTGACGAGCAGCGTCCAGAACTTCTCGACCGGTGTGGGCGGCGCCGTCGAGGATGGTTTGGGCAGCGACTCCGGCGCCGTGCGAAGCTTGCCGTCGAACCACTCCAGGATCTTCGCCTGCAGCCCCTTTTCCACGGCGAACATGTCGGTGCCATGCCCGGCGGCCTCGAATTCCTCGAACGTATTCTGCTCGTTGTGCGACCAGCCGAGGGCCCATTTCATGCTGCCGACGACGTTGCCATCGTCGCGGCTGGCGGCTGCGAACACGGGCATTCCGGGCGAGTCGCGCAGGTGTTCCCGCGCGGCGGGCGTGAGGTTGCCGCTCAGCAGCACCACGGTCTTGACCTCGGGGTGCCTGCGCGCGAGCAGGAGGGATTGGGTGACGCCGCAGCTCGCACCGGCAGCCCCAATCCGGTTCTTGTCCACGCCCGTCTGCGCCGTCAGCCAGGCGAACGCCGCGTCGATGTCGCCGGCCCATTTTTCGGCGACCAGCTGCCGTTGTTCCTGCAAGTCCTCGAACAGCTCACCCTCGCTCTCGCCGTAGCCGCGATAGTCGAGCGCGAGCACGTGATAGCCGCGGACGGCCGCATCGGTCGCGAGCGCCGACCAGCTCGTGCGATCGCGGTTGCACTGGTGGAGCAGCAGAATGGCGGGGCCCGGCCGCCCGGGCGTGTAGTAGGTCGCCTTCAAGGCAATCCCATCGGGCGCTTTCAGCGTGACTGGAATGGTGGACGGTGTCTCCGCGCTGGCGAGCAGCGGCATCAGCAGCAGGAGAACAACCGGAGCGGGTCGAGCGCAGGACATGAAGACCTCCTGAAAGGGCGAACCAGTTCGGCATTGTCCTCACGCCCGCGTGGGCGGGGAAGCGGCTTGTGACGAAGCCGAGACCCCAAGGGACGAAACGACGGCCCGCCGGTCCCTGCCGGCCGGTGCGGCTCGGCTCGACGGGCGAAGCGGGGTCGGACTCCTGTGGGGTTTCAACGCGGGATGGCGACCACCCCTTCGGCAACGCGGGGAAAGCGCTCGAAGACCAGGGGGTCGTGGCCCGGAACGATCCAGCGCGGGTCGGTCGCCAGCTCGCGCATGCGCCGCTGCGACTGCCGGTTCGCCGCAGCATCGAACGTCTGCGCGATGGGTACGCCGCGATCGAGGTTCTCATACAGATACAGGTTGTCGGACGCCAGCACGACGGTGCCGCTCGGCGTGCGGACGCTCACGTACTGCGACGCATACGTATGCCTGCCGCCGGTATGCGCGATGATGCCCGGGATAATCTCGGCCCCATCGCCGTCGGCCAGCTTCAAACGCCCTTCGCGCCGCAATGTCGCGACGAGCGCGGCGCCGCGCGCGTCGATGCCGCGATCCAGCGGCCTGCCGTCGGCATCCACGTAATGCTCGACTTCGTCTCTCTGAATCCAGACCCGCGCCCGGGGGAACAGGCCGGCCCCGTCGAGATGGTCCCAGTGGACGTGCGAGATCACGACGTCGGACACCTCTTCAGCCTTCACGCCCATCGGGGCGATCGCCTCGTCGGGACGGACGAACTGCTTCGGATTCCACTGTTTCAGGTATTCCTCACCGTAGAAACCGGAGTCGAAGAGGACGATTCTGCCGTCGCCGCTTCTTATCAGCCACAGCATCATCGCGATGTCGGCCCGACGCGCGCGGTCCGCGCCGGCCACGAGCGAGGCGACGGGGAAATCCGCGAGGGTCGCGTACCGGATGGCGTAAACGCGGTACGCGACCGGAGGCGGCGGACCCTGCGCGCAGAGCGACGCAGCCAGCAGACCGAAGGCAATCGAGCGTGTCAGCATCGCAGGTCCTGTCGCGGCATCATCTCACAGCGCCAACGATGTGCGCAGGTCGTTCGCGTGACACGTGGAGCGACGCCCGCGTGCTCATCCTTCGCTCATCCTTACTCATCCTTCCGGCCAGATCGCCTTCAGCACCGCCGCCAGCCTGTACCCCGCTTTGGCAAGTTGGGCGGGTATCAGCGTGCGCGCCAGGTCGTCATAGCCAGCCGGTTGTTGAATCCGCCACCGGTGGGGCGTGCGTCCCGCTTCGTCCGGTCCGAGATACGCGGTGATCCCGATACCCCGGTGAATGGTCTTCGCATGGGGCAGCGCGTCGTTGGCCCATTGCTCCGGCCACGAGTCCGCGTCGCCGGACGCGTTCCATCCCTGTTCCACGCGCACGTCCCGGATCAGCCGCGACGCATACGCCGAGGGCTCCTCACGCCGCATCGCAAGGTTCACGGCGTGGGCGTCCCAGTACGAGTGCAGGTTGAACCTGTCCTGCGGGCCGTAGACCAGGTTGTTTCCTCCACGCGTGACGCGCCAGCCGGTCCTCCCTTGCGGGATCACGAACGACGGCTGGCCGTTGGCGGCGACAAACGCGGTGCCGACGTGCAGCGGCTGATGCAGATCTCCCACGAGGTGCGCGAGCAGGCGCAGCGCCTCGCGTTCTGTGAACATCGTCGAGGCTCCCCTCAGCACGCGCACGCACTCGCGTGCGGTCTGAACGATATCTCCGGGCCGGGCGCCAGGGAGCGACGGATCGTAGCGGGTCGCTTGAAATGGCAGGTTCGCGTAGTGGTAGACGTCGTGCGCGGGATGCTCGAGCCGGAACAACTCCGAGTCGTCGTCTTCGTAGCCGGGCGCCTTGATGACGTCTGGCCACACGGCGGCGTCGGCCAGTGTCTCCCCTCGCCCCAGAATCTTCCGGATCTCCGAGACCGCGCGGGCGCCGCGCAGGTGATGCTCGGCAATCAGGCCGACGACCCGGTGGCCCGCGTCCGCGAACGCCCCCACGCCGGCCGTCGAGCCAGAGAGGAGCACAAGCAGCGTGACGGAGGCGAGCGGCCCGCGCATCCGCGGTTCACTCAGCATTCGGCATTCGACACTCGGAACTCAATTATGACCCAGCCGAACGATTTGCCGCGGGCCGACGCAACGAGGAGGAGAGGAGTTCAGGAGCGCACTCCTGAACTCCCACGACCGGTTCGTCAGCGGACCCCTGGTTCGACCTTGAGGTTGTTCTTGACCGACTTCACACCGTCGGTGGCCTTCGCGATGGCGGCCGCCCGCTCTCGTCCGGCCTCGGTCGCCACCGTCCCGTTCAGGATGACAGCACCGCGGCTGATATCGAGATCGATGTCGCTGTCGTCGAGCGCATCTTCTGTGATGAACTGCGCGTAGATCTTCGACTTCAACCAGCCGTCGGTTACGGCGCGAGCCGCTGTTCCGGTGGTCCCGCGCGCGGTCTCCCCGGCCTTCTCGGCGACGTCGCCTTCGGCGCGAGCGATCGTGAGCTCATCGTTGACGCTCTTCACCCCGTCGGTCGCCTTCGCGATCGCGACAGCGCGCGCCCGTCCGGCTTCCGTGACGACCGTGCCCTTCAGCGTGACTACGCCCGCATTGGTGTCGACGTCGATGTCGCTGCCTTCCAGTGCATCCTCGGGGATGAACTGCGAGTGCACTTTCATCGTGATCCACGAATCCTTGACGACATTGCCCGACTGACGTGCCGTGTCTTGCGCTTCTTGTGTCGCCGTCTGCACCGCAGAGTCTGTCGCGGTGACATCGCTCGAGAACCCGGCGAGTGCAACGAACGCGACCACAGCCGGCAGTCGAAGCAGCAATTCCTTCGTGCGCATCGTGACTCCTTCCTGTTGACGTTCTTCCGGTCCAGCCGCGCGAACGGCACAGCTGAACTGCAGAGGCTGCACCTCCCGACATCGTCAGCCCCTCGAAGAGGTGCCAAAGTTGTGCCGGCCCTACGGTCGAGCCGGCTACAATGCTGGTCATGTCCCGGGACCAAGAGAGCCATAGCACGGCAGGGCAGGGTTCAGGACCGGATTCAGGGCTGAAACAGCTCCTGACCTACACCTTCGTCGCCCTGGTGCTGGCGGTTCTGGCTGCCCTCCTGGCCGTGAACCTCGTCATTCGGTGGTTCGACACAGGATGAGACCGTGAGCCGGGTGGAGGGGGGACATTAATCGCGCGATGTTTCTATTCTTGTCTCAGGGCAACCAGCGGATCCACACGCATCGCTCTGCGGGCAGGGAGATAGCAGGCCATCGCGGAGACCGCGAGGAGCACGAGGATGGTCGCGGCGTAGCTGGCCGGATCGAAAGGCGTCACCTCGTAGAGCATCGAGGCCACCAGGCGCGAGAGCGCGAGCGCGGCCGCGATGCCGATCGCCACGCCCGCGGCCGCGAGCTTCATGCCGCCGCCGAGGACCATCCGCATGACGTCGGACGCGCGGGCGCCGATGGCTATCCGCACCCCGATCTCCTGGGTTCGCTGGCCCACTGTGTACGCCACGACCCCGTAGAGCCCGACTGAAGCAAGGAACAGCGCGATCAGCGCGAACAACCCGAGCAGCAGCATCGAGAAGCGGCGCTGCGCCATCGATTCGCTGACGACCTCGCTCAACGGACGCATCCTGGACACGGGGAGGCCGGGGTCGATCTCGCGAACCGCCTGGCGCACGATTCCCGCGAGCTGCGCCGGATCGCCATCCGTGCGGGCCAGGACCCACATGCCCGAGAACACGTCCTGTCGGAACGGCACGTACATGGTGGGCGCGGGCTCGGCGTCCAGCCCGCCGTAGCGGACGTTGCCAACGACGCCGACGATCTCGTAGAACCCGTCGGTGCCGTTGCCGATGTCGATCCCGCGGCCCACCGGATCCTCGTTCGAGAAGTGCCGGTCGACGAATGCCTGATCGACGACCGCCACCTTCGGCGCGTTCTCGATGTCCCGCTCGGTGAAGCTCCGTCCGCGGAGCAGCGGGATGCCCATCGCCTGGAAGTACCTCGGGCTCGCGCTGCGATAGTTGGCCGAGGGGGATTCGCCGGGTCTGGCCTCCGGCCTGCCCTGGATCGTAAAGGAGAGGACGTAATCCCCCTGAATCGGGACCGTTTGCACCAGGCCCGCGGCCCGCACCTGCGGCGCCGACTCGAGCCCCTGGGTCAGCTGCTCGAAGAACGCGATCCGGTTGTGGTCCTCTGCGTAGGTCGTTCGAGGCAGGCTGACGAGGAAGGTCAGCACGCGGTCGGCATCGAACCCCGGATTGACGTTCGTGAGCCGGCTGAAGCTGCGCAGCAGCAGCGCGGCCCCCACGAGCAGCACGATCGACAGGGCGACCTCGGCCACGAGCAGCGCGTTGCGCATCCAGCGGCCGCTCGACGACGTCGAGGTGCGGCCGCCTTCCTTGAGGACCGTGCCGACCGTCGTCCGCGAGGCCTGCCAGGCCGGCGCCAGCCCGAACAGGATGCCGGTCGCGAGCGAAACGACCACCGTGAAGGCCAGGACGCGCGCGTCGATCGCGACGTCGTTCACACGCGGGATGCCCCCGGCGCTCAGCGTCTGGATCACCGGGACGGCCAGGTACGCCAGGAGCAGGCCCAGCGCGCCGCCGGTCGCCGAGAGCAGCAGGCTCTCGACCAGCATCTGGAGCACGAGGTGCCTCCGCCCGGCGCCGAGCGCCGTCCGAATCGCGATCTCCTTCTCGCGCACCGAGGCGCGTACGAGGAGCAGGTTGGCGACGTTCGCGCAGGCAATCAGGACGACGACGGCGACGGCCGTGAAGAGAGTGAGCAGCGCGGGCCGGATGGGGCCGACGATCTGTTCCTGCAGCGGCACGATCTCGACCGATTCGTTGACGTTCTCGTCGTGCTGCTGCGCCAGCCGCCCGGCGATGGCCTTCATCTCGGTCTCGACCTGCCCCAGCGTCGCGTTTGCCTTCCTTCGCGCGACGACCGCCAGGAAGTGCCCGCCGCGGGTGGCATTGGCGGGGTTGAGCGCGATGGGGAACCAGAACTCGGTCGTGCTGGCGGGAAAGGTGAAGCCGGCTGGCATCACGCCGACGATCGTGGACGGCCGATCGTTGACGGTGATGCTGCGGCCCAGCACGCCCGGGTCGCCGCCGAATCGCTGCTGCCACGCCGCGTGGCTGAGGATCACGACCTCGTTCCGCCCGGGCGCGTCTTCCTCCTTCGTGAACGTCCTGCCGAGCACGGGTTTCACCCGGAGGAGGTCGAACAACTCCGCCGAGACCGAGGCCCCGGGCACGCGCTCGGGGCCCTCGGCGCCCGCGAGCGTCGCGCTCCCACCAGAGATTGCGGCCATCTGCTCGAACAGCGTGGCCTGCTGTCGCCAGTCGAGGAACGTGCCCGGCGCGACCGAGAAGCGCCCGTACTGCGGTACCACCTCGTAGACGCGGACGATCTCGTCGGCGTCGGCGTACGGCAGCGGCCGGAGCAGGACCGCGTTGACGACGCTGAAGATCGCGCTCGTGGCGCCGATGCCGAGCGCCAGCGTGAGGATGGCCACGAAGGTGAAGACGGGCGTCCTGATCAGCTGGCGCAGCGCGTAGCGTGAATCCCGGAGCATGTCGGCAATCACTGGAAGTCCTCCTCCGTACGTGGGAGTCAAGCCCTCGAGGCTGTCGGCCAGGCGCTCGACGCGCGGCCGGGCGTGGCGGCGATCGGCCACCAGGACGTCGCGCGCCATGCGCCCCCAGTCGCCCACCTGGGAGGTGGCGTGGGCGTCGGCGTCCTGCTCGGTAGCGCCCCCCGCGAGCGCGTCCCTGTAGAAATCTTCGAGCTGCGCCGCGAGCTCGCGCACGACGCGCGCTTCGCGCTCGGGGGCGAGACCCGGGAGGCTCAAACGGGAACGAACGAACGCCTGCCAGTCGCGCATGGTCGGCGCTTACCCCATGACCTCGTTGACCGCGGCGACGTACGCCTTCCAGATTTTCTGCTGCTCGCGAAGCACGCGGCGTCCGTCGCGTGTGAGACGGTAGAAACACCGTTCCCGTTGGCCGGCCTTCTCGACCCAGCGTCCGGTGATCCACCCACGGCTCTCCAGCCGGAGCAGGGTGGGATAGAGGGTCGGGAGCGCGAACGTGAGGCGGCCGCCGGATCGCCGCTCGATCAGCTTGCCGATTTCGTAGCCGTGCCGCGCCCGGGCCTCGAGCAGCGACAGCACCAGCATCTCGGTGCTGCCTTTCTTCAGTTCGGAGCTGAACATGGATACATCGCCTCGTGATATGTAGCGTGGCTAACTATATGGCAGGGCGCCGGCGGGTGCAATGGGGGGAGTGTCAGGACCTGCGGCGGGGCCCCCGGCGCGGTCCGTGCCGCCGCACGGGCTCGGGGCGTCCAGTCCGATCCGGCGGCCGTCCACGCTCGCCCGCTGATCGGCGGGCGGCGTCGGTCTGCTGGCGGGCGCGCGCCTGGCGCTTGCGAGCGCGGATCTCGGCGATCCGCTGGGCCAGCGGCAGCTCCAGCCGCCCCGGGCGCGCCGCATAATCGAAGTCCGGGAGGGTCACACGCGGCAGACGCCGGCCGATCGTGCGCTCGATGTCCCGCAGCGATCCCTCTTCCTCCGGGGAGACGAACGTAAACGCCTCGCCGGTCGCCTCCGCGCGGCCCGTCCGTCCCACCCGGTGAATGTAGTCCTCCGGCGCCAGCGGCACATCGAAGTTGACGACGTGCCCGAGGGCGTCGACGTCGATGCCGCGGGCGGCGATGTCGGTGGCGACCAGGACGGGGAAGGTCCCACCCTTGAAGCCGGCGAGCGCCGCGGTCCGCTGCGATTGCGAGCGGTTGCCGTGAATCCGCTCCGCCTTGATGCCGGCTCGCACGAGCGACTCCGCCAGCCGGTTGGCGCGATGCTTCGTGCGCGTGAACACGAGCGCCTGGGTCATGGTCTGCCGGGTGAGCAGATGGACCAGCAGCGAGGGCTTGAGTTGCTGGTCGACGGGATAGACCGCCTGCGTGATGCCGCTGGCCGGTGCCGCCTGCCGCTGCATCCGGATCGTGATCGGGTCGCGCAGCATCTCGCGCGCCAGCGCCGCAATGGGCGGCGGCATGGTGGCGCTGAAGAACAGCGTCTGGCGGCGATGCGGGAGATACCCCAGGATCCGTCTGATTTCCGGCAGGAAACCCATGTCGAGCATGCGGTCCGCTTCGTCGAGCACGAGGTGCTCGATGTGGTTCAACTTCACGTAGCGCGACCGGAGGTGATCGAGCAGCCGTCCCGGTGTGGCGATGATGACATCGACGCCGCTGCGGAAGGCATGCTCCTGTGGGCCCATGCCGACGCCGCCGAAGACCGCGGCGCCGAGGACCGGCGTGTGGACGGCGAGCGCGTCGAGGTCCTCGAGGATCTGCGCCGCGAGCTCGCGGGTGGGCGCCAGCACGAGCGCGCGTGTCGTCCGGCGGGGCCGGTCGATCAGGTGATGGAGGATGGGCAGCAGGAACGCGGCGGTCTTGCCGCTGCCCGTCTCCGCGCAGGCAATCAGGTCCCTGCCGGCCAGGGCGGGAGGGATGGCGTCGGCCTGGATGGGCGTCGGGCGGATGAACCCGAGCTCCTTGATGGCCGTGAGGAGCGATGGCTGCAGTTTGAGCTGGGTGAACGGCACAGCTCCCATTGTGTGCGTAAGGGGGGTTCCCGTCCACTGAACCCCATCGTCAGCGGCGACTATCCCGAGCCCTCCATCCTCAAGGACGGCGAGGACTACTACATAATCGGGACGATCCACTACAGCGTCGATGGCCAGAAGTGGGAGCGCTACGACCGGGGGATGGAAGTCTCCGGCTACCATCACAACGTGGTCTACGAGTTTCTCAGTCTGCGGCCGGCGCTGTATCCCGCGGGCGCGGGTGAAGTGCGCTTTCGGAATTTCAGTACCGGGCGCTCGAGTAGGTCGCGTGCGTGCCTCGCCCATTCCAGCAGCCGTAGAGTCGTCAACTGGCTACCGGTGCTCCCTGCGAGACCGCACAGCGCCGCCGCGGTCGCTTCGTTCGCAGGAAAGAAGCTCTCCAGCGCCAGTCCTGACAGGGTGGCACCATCGGCGGGCGCGGCGGCCCGACCCTTGCCAGGAATCAGATCTCCATCCTCGAACGAGGATCGAGATCTGACGCCGGGCGGGTGCCGCGAGCAAGACCTATCGCCCTTTCACATTCCTGTCAGTCAGTGTCTTGAGGAACTCCACGATCGCATTCTCCGCGTGCTCGTCGAGCTCGAGGTTGCCGAGCGGCTTGCCGGTCAGAAGCTCACGGCTGATGTTCCGGTCGACCTCCGGTGGTGCCCAGCCCGCTCCCGGGACGTCGCGAGTATTGTAGAAGTGGACAACGTCTTTCAGGTCCTTCAGCACACCGTTGTGCATGTAGGCCTTCGAGAACTCCTTGCCCGGGCGCTTGTCAACGTTGCGGAGTGTCGGGACGCGCTGCTTGCCGTCATTGTCCCACGCCAGGTGCGCCCATTCCGGGCGCGTGAGCAGGAACTCGCCGAGTCCGAAGTCGACGTAGTCCTCACCAAGCGGGTTGATGGGCTGGCCGTCGTCGAGGAATTCGTCATCCATCCCGTAAAACGGGTTCCTCGGATTGCGGGGCAGTCCCAGATTGGCGAACGTGAAGTCCGTGAAAAGGGGAGGCGCCCCGTCGGGTCCCGCTGTGCTGGTATGGCACTGGGAGCAGTACTCGCTGAACTCGATGAATCCGTCCCATTCCTTGTCAGTCAGGATGCCAGCAGGGTCCAGGACGGCCCTGTCGCCGTCAGCGACGAGGCCGCAGGCGGTGTCGGTGTTGCCCGCGGCAAGGCACGCTCTCCAATAGTCGTCGAACTTCGAGTTGAAGGGACTGACCTCGGGCGAGCCCTCATACGCGGCGATCGACAATCCGAATCTGTCGTACGTGTCATCGACACCCGAGGGGCTGCAATCCAGCGTGCCTATTCCCCAGACCTGTTCGAACAGTCCGGCATATTTCGATGCGGCCACGTGCTCGCAGACAGCCGTCTTGCTGGGCATGTTCTGTTCGACTGGGTTCAGGAACGGCCCGAGTGCCTGCTCGGCTGCCGGGTTACCGAGTCGCTCGCCGGTTGCGCGGCCGTCCCAGAAGTTGCCACCGACGAACTCGCCGAGCGTGGAATCGAAGGCAAAGACCGGGCTGAACGTTGCGTAGCTGGCCGCCGGCGGCTTGCGATTGCCGAAGCGCGTCGGCATCGCCCCGCGGTAGACACCGCCGTGAATGTTGTTGCCTGGTATGGGTCCTGTCCAGCCTACCTCCGGACCATGGCACGTCGCGCAGGACATCCACGGGCCGGGCGCTGAGATCTTGTCGAAGAACAAGAATCTACCAAGCTGTTCTACCGGTGTGAGGGCCGGCGGCTGCGTCGATGCCACGCTGCCGCCCAGGGTGACGATAGTGATCGTTAGCATGAGGCCGGTCAGTTTGTTCCACATGGGAGACTCTCTCTTGAAGGCTCGACCGCCCGAGCGGTCCGCCCGGGATGTTGCCCGGATGGGAGGGAGGTCGTGAGTGATGGCTTGCCTACGCAAACGGCCTACCAGATGGGATCGCGGATCGCGAGACGGAAGGGGGTGGATGTCCGCCGATTGCCCTAGCGCGTGGCGATTCTCCGAGCAATACCTGCGGAGGCGGGAGCCGCCCGCTGGCGCGACACGTATGACATGGGATGGACCGCCAGGATAGGAATTGGGACGCTCGGAATCTGCCGATATCCCGGCGACCCGTGCCGGCCGGCCGCCAGCTGATACAAACAACTGGCCCGCGCTTCGCGCGAGGAGCGGATCTGACGCCGCGCCTACGAGGCTTCGGCGGTGCGTCCGGGCTGTTCCGGTTGTCCCACACAGGCGGCGAGATCGCGTGCGAACGGCGTGCCCGCCTGCGATTCGATGGCTGCCGCGATCTGATCGTCGAAGAGGGAGGCCGCAGCGGGACCCTCGAGGGCCGCACGCTGGGCATAGAGCTGGCGGGCGCAGTCGATCGTGTCCTTCAGCCGCCGCTGGAGTTCGTCGCCGGCCTTCCCTGATTCGCTGTCCGCGGTGTGCATCTGCTCCGCCTCCTCGAGAAGCATCGCCGCGTACTCGCGGAGCTCGGTCAACGTCTTGAGCTCCTGTGTCAGCCGCATCAGCAGCGCCACGGCATGTCGAACCAGGAGCTGTGCATAGATGGTGTGCTGCTCGATCGGCCTGCGATTGGCCTCGAGTGACGACGCGTCGCCGGGTTCCTCGGCGTAGAGCACGGCCAGCATGTCGTCGTTGACGACGACGGGGATGGCGAAGGCAGCGGAAGCGGAGCTGCCGAATGGCGCGTACCGGCTGTCGTCGAGCTCGCGGCCCGTGAGGCTTTCCACGTCTCTCGAGATCGCGGCCCTCGCGATCAACGAATCCACGCTGAGCGGGATCACCAGCTTCGTGACATCGGTGCTCAGGTCGAACCCTATCTGAAACTCGCCCTCGAGCCGGTTGCCCTTCAGCCTGAAGAGCGCCACCCGCGAATACACGGCGGACAGCTGCCGGACGAGGCCGATCAGCAGATCCGAGATGTTGGTCGCTCGCGAGAGCTCGTCGGCCGCCCGCACCGATCCCTCGAGCAGGAACCGCAGCCGTGCGGCTTCGGCGTCGAGCGCGTCGATTTCGGCGCGGCCGCCGGCAAGCGCCTCTTCCTTACCGTTCACGGCGGCCCGAACGCTCTCCTCGGCCTGCCTCGCGTCGTCGAGGCGGCGCTCGAGATCGCGAATCGACTCCGCCTGTTCGGCCCGGGCCTGCTCGAGCGACTCCACACTGGCGCGGTTGAAATCACGCTCCGCCTCGACGCCGGCGAGCTGCGCGCGCACCTCGTCCAGCTCGGCACGCGCCGCGCCCAGATCCGCCAGGACCGTGCCCTGTTCCGCTGCCGCTTCCTCGAGCTGCACGGTCAGCCGAGCGGCGTCGGCGATCGCATCCTCGAGCGAGCGTCGCAGCAGGTGCAGCTCGTGCTCGGCCGCCGCTCTCGTCTGCGACTGCTCGCGCGTCTGCGCTTCGGCGTCGCCCAGCGACGACTCGAGAAGTTCGACTCTGTGGCGAGCGGCCGTGAGGTCGTCGACCAGCGCACCCCGTTCCGTCGCGCCGTCTTCGAGCTGGACGCTCAGCCTGGCCGCTTCCGCGAAGGCGTCCTCGAGAGACTTCTGGACGATATGGAGCTCGTCTTCGACGCTGGATCGCGCATGCTCCGCGTCGCGGGCCAGGGCTTCTGCGCGTTCGAGAGCCTCGCGTAGACCGGACAGCTCGGTCTGCAGACCACCTGCTTCGGCCACCTGGGCGTCGAGCTCCTCGATCCGGGCACGAGCCGCGTGCGCATCCCGCTCGGCCAGCGAGGCGCGCTGTATCTCGCTCCGGAGATCGTTTCGAGTGCCCTCGACCTGCGCCTGGACCTCAGCGAGCAGCGCCGCGAGCTCCTCGCCGCGCGTGCGCTCGGCGTCCAGTTCCGCCTGGACGGCGGCGATCCGTTCGGCAGCCTCGTCCTGTATCCGCTGCGCCGAGGCGCGCACGGCCGACGAAGCGGCGTTGTTCAGCCGTCGTACCAGCTCCTGGAGCTCCCCTTCGAACTCAGGGCCGGATTCGGCATCGGCTTCCGCGTCCCTGGCCACCGCGTCGATCGAGTCCCGCAGCGTGCGGAGCTGCTCGAGCCAGATCTCCGAACGGCCGGCGAGGAGCCGGGACAGAAGCGCCGACGTCTCTTTTGCTGCGTAGTCGCGGAAGTCCATTGCTGACGGTATTTGGAGACCTCTGTGACTAGCAACACCAGCGCCCGCCGCCAGCCCGACAAAGAGGCGGCAATTCCTGCGATGCCATTTTTGGCAGCTACAAGTCAGGCATTCAGGCGGCGGAAATGTAAGTAAATTCTGTCAGCCGATTGGCGGGCAGCCGGGGTTATCACAGGCGGCGAGCCGGCCTGGAAGCCAACCCCCGGGTGCTTTGGTTCGTCTCACAGCATACGGACGGCGATGGCAACCGAACCGCGGCGTCTCAGATTTCGTATGCAGTTCTCAATGGGCCCGGTTTCCTGAGTGCTGCCGGGCTGACATTCGCGGAGGCCCAACGATGACCTTCTGGAAGAAGCTCTTATCCCGTAAGCCCGAGCCCGGCAAGCGCATCCGAGTGTGCGTGGAGTGCGGCATGCCGATTGCCGAGCACAAGGACTGGTGCAGCATCTTCCGCACCCAGCAGGAGTACGATCGCAAGGCGGCCGGCGCCCAGTCATAGGCCGTGCGAGTTGGGCCGGCCTCCCCGGCCCGGCCGATCGCATCCTCGGTAACGTCAACTCTTCACCGACGGTAACGTCAACTCTTCACCGACCTCCCGGTGCTTCTGCGCCTGAGCGGCTCTCTCGGTGTCTCTTACACCCCTCGGTGCCCCGGTTCACTCCGGGCAGAATCTGGGGCCCCGGCTCTTCCTCTGTCGATTCAATCTCCATCCTGATGGGCCTGCCTCGTGCCACCCCCCGCCGCCGAGGCGGCGCACCGATTCGGGGTTGAGGTCTCGGACGGGAACCGTTTCGCACGGTGCGCGTATGATGTGTCTTATGCAGCATTCAATGCTCGACGTTTCCAACGCTCGGAACGTGCTCACCCGCGCAGGGCTGGGGCTGCTCGCGCTTGCCCTCACTGCCGGCACAGCTCTGGCTCAGCAGGCTGGCGGCCTGCCGCCGCTCATCGATCGCCAGCTGTTCTTCGGCAACCCTGAAATCTCCAGCGCCACGTTATCTCCTGACGGTCGGTACATCGCGTTCCGCAAGCCGTACAAGGACACGCTGAACATCTGGGTCAAGAAGGCCGAGGAGCCGTTCGAGAGCGCCAGGCTGATCACCAACGACACGCGACGGCCAATCCCGGGGTTTTTCTGGAGCCGCGACAGCAAATACGTGTTGTTCGTCCAGGATCAGGCTGGCGACGAGAACTTCAACGTCTACGCGGTGAATCCCGCGGAGGCGCCCGCGCAGGGGACTGAAGTGCCCGCCGCGCGGAACCTCACGGCCGCAAAAGGAGCGCGCGCATTCATCTACAACGTGCCTCGCCACAACCCCGACATCATTTATGTCGGCCTCAATGACCGGGATCAGGCGTGGCACGACGTCTACGAGGTGCAGATTTCGACGGGGGCCCGCAAGCTGCTCCGGCAGAACACCGACAGGATTGCGGGCTGGGTCTTCGATCACGCCGGACAGCTGCGCCTGGCCCTCCGCACCCAGGACAACGGCGACACCGAGATCCTGCGCGTGACCGACAAGGGCTTCGAACAGGTCTACAGCTGCACGGTCTTCGAATCGTGCGGCCCGCTGCAGTTCCACAAGGACAACCAGCGTGTCTATATGGTCACCAACCGGGGCGAGCCGGACCTGATTCGCCTGGTGCTGTTCGATCCGGAGACGAAGAGCGAGGAGCTCGTCGAGTCGGACCCCGAGAACCAGGTGGATTTCGGGGCCGCCATCTTCTCTGAGAGCACCAACGAGCTCGTGGGCACCATCTACGTCGGCGATAGGAGGCGGATGTACTTCCGCGACGACGCGTTTCGCGCCGACTACGAATGGCTCCAGAAGCGCCTGCCCGGGATGGAGGTGAGCGCCGCCGGCTCGACCGCGGACGAGCGGCGCTGGATGGTCACCGCTTCGAGCGAGACCGAACCGGGTGAACGATATCTGTTCGATCGCGACAAGAAAACACTGACCAAGCAGTACCGGGTGTTCGAGAAGCTCCCGCGGGAGCACCTGGCGGCGATGAAGCCGATTCGCTACAAGTCGTCCGACGGCCTCGAGGTGCCTGCCTACTTGACGGTGCCGAAGGGTGTCGCGCCGCGCAATCTTCCGCTGCTGGTCGTTCCCCATGGCGGCCCGTGGGCGCGCGACGATTTCGGATACGACTCGATGGCCCAGTTCTTCGCCAACCGCGGCTATGCGGTGCTGCAGCCCAACTTCCGCGGGTCTACGGGCTTTGGCGAGAAGTATTTGAACGCCGGGAACAACGAGTGGGGGCAGAAGATGCAGGACGACCTCACGTGGGGCGTCAAGCATCTGATCGAGCAGGGCCTCGCGGACCCGAAGCGGGTGGGGATCCTGGGCGGATCCTACGGCGGCTATGCCACGCTCGCGGGCGTTGCCTTCACGCCCGATGTCTACGCCGCGGCCGTGTCTATCGTCGGGCCTTCGAACTTGATCACCCTGCTCGATTCCATTCCGCCGTACTGGGAGGCTGGCCGGAAGATGTTCCACGTCCGCATGGGCGATCCGACCACGGCCGAGGGGAAGCAGCAGCTGGAGCGCCAGTCACCGCTCAATTCGGCCGCCAAGATCCGCACGCCGCTGCTCGTCGTCCAGGGGGCGAACGATCCGCGGGTCAAGAAGGCGGAATCCGACCAGATCGTCGTGGCGCTGCGCGATCGCGGGTTCCCGGTCGAATACATGGTGGCGCCCGACGAAGGCCATGGCTTCGCGAGGCCCGTGAACAACATGGCTATGTTCGCTGTCGCCGAGAAGTTTCTCGCGAAGCATCTCGGCGGACGTGCGCAGGAAGACATGCCGCCCGACGTGGCCACACGAGTCAAGGAGATCACCGTCGATCCGAAGAGTGTGACCCTCACCAAGAAGATCGGTTCGTCCTCGGCCGCCGTTCCAACCCCGTCCCACCCCCTCCAGGCCGGCACCTCCAGCTACACCGCGGCGATGAGTGCAGGGGGGCAATCGATGAAGATGGACGTGACCCAGACCGTTGTGGACGAGGGCGAGACCTGGGTCGTCACCGAAGCGGCGGCGCTGCCGACGGGCGAGGTCACCGACAAGACCGTCCTCGACAGACAATCGCTGGTGGTGCGCTCGCGCGAGATTCGGCAGGGCCCGATCGCGATCGATTTGAAGTTCGCGGACGGCAAGGCTTCGGGCACCTTCTCGATGAGCGGCCAGGAGAAGCCCCTGGCGGTAGATCTCGGCGGCGAACTGTTCGCCGATGGTGCCGGCGCGCATAGTGCCCTCGGCACGCTGCCGCTGGCCGAAGGGTACACGACCACGTTCCGGAACTTCGACGTGCAGGCCGCGAAGCCGACGGTCAAGGAGGCGAAGGTGACTGCCATCGAAGAGGTGACGGTGCCAGCCGGTACCTTCAAGGCCTGGAAGGTCGAGATTGCCTCCGCGGAGGGGGACCCGGGGCAGCAGACCGTGTGGATCGATACAGCCACACGCAAGGTGGTGAAAGTGTTTGCGACCCTACCCCGTATGGCTGGCGCGACGCTGACCTCGGAGCTGGTGAAATAGCGGGATCCTCAGGGCCTGAAGTTGGTATCATCCCCCGATGCGTCGGGGCGCTCTGGTACTCATCGGTGTGTCGGCCGCTGCGCTCGCCGGATGCGGCGGCTCATCGGATCCTTCTCCAGACGGACAGCCCCCTATCACCGGTACGGAACGGCTGGGCTGGGACCAGCAGGCGGCCAACGTGTCGGAGCTCAACAGATTCCGATACGCAGTTTACACGGACGCACAGCGATCCGAGCTAGCTGACGTCCTGTGTGCAGCCACAGCCAGGTCTGTCGGTTTCGCCTGCAGCGGTCGTCTGCCGACGATGTCTCCTGGCGTCCACACGCTCGAGCTTGCCAGTTTCGTCTTCGAGGCCGGCGTCCTTCTTGAAAGCCCCAAATCCGCGCCCCTTCAGGTGACGGTGACTTCCGGCATCGCTGCGCCCGCGGGGGATCCCACCGACGCACCAGCCCCCGATGATCCCTCCCCTCATCCCGGAGAGGACAGGCGGCTGGGCAGCGCTGTGGTCGTGGAGCAGCTGAACGACATCGCCGACATGGGCGTCGATCCCGAAGGGCGGCTGCTCGTCGGCGAGCGCGCCGGGGTAGTTCGCCTCGTCGATCTGGCAGGCCAGGGGGTGCGAACGTCCCTGGTCCTGGAGGACACCCTGGCGAGCGGCGGTCCCGGGATGCTGTTGAGCCTCGCGCTGGACCCCGACTTCGAGCGCACACGACTCCTCTACGTTCTCAAAACCGCTCCGCGGCGCGAGGGTCTCACCTATCAGATCGTCCGGTATCGAGGTGTGGCGGGGATCTTCGGCGAGCGCGCCGTGCTGCTCGAAACCGGACGGGCCGACCCTGCCGAGCAGTCGGGCACGATCCGGGTGGGGCGGGACGGGAAGTTGTATGCGGCCGTGGTTCAGGCGCCCATCCGAGAGGACCGCGGGGAGATGCGGGGGCTCGTCCTGCGCCTGAACCCCGACGGCACGACGCCGTCGGATCAACGCTCGGGCGACCCGGTCTACGTAGCTGCCGACCGCGAACTGCGGGGCTTCGATTGGCACCCCGACACGCAGGAGCTCTGGCTCGCCCGGGATGGCGGCGGTGCGCCTGCCCGCCTGCTGTCTGTCGGCCGCGATCGTGGCCAGTCGATCGCCGGGCTCGTTGACGGTGACTACTCGCTCAACGAATCGGGTAGGGTATCGGCGCTTGGCTTCTACGGCGCCGGGCTGCTGCCGTCGCTTCAGGGCACGCTCCTCGTCGTCGGCCAGGGTGGCTTGGAGAGCGTGCGCTTCGATCCGCAGGACGCGTCCCGAGTCGAGTCGATAGAACGGCTGCTCGACATGCCCCTTCGCGCGATGGCCGTGGACGCGCACGGAACGCTGTTTGTCGCGACGTCTGACGCGATCCTGCGCGCGACTGCGCAATAACTAGACCGGGGGGCTTCGCCCCGCCGGACCCCCCGTCGCCGTCGCTCGCGGGGCCCCCAAAGCCCCGCTCCGCTCCGGCGAGGCGCGCCCGTGGCGCGCCTAGAGTCCGTTGTGCGGTTCCACAACGCGTACGACCTTCTCCTTTCGAGCCGCACAACGGACTAATCACCGGACCAGGAGTCAGCTCTTCGGGGCAGAGGAGGCGGGAGGGCGCCGTTTGCGCATCTCGATTTCGCGTCCGCCGTCGCGAAAATCCACGCTGTCCATCATTTGATTGATCAGGAAGACGCCGCGGCCGCCAGGTTTCAGGACGTTCTCTGGCGCGCACGGGTCCGCAACGGCCGTCGCCTCGAATCCATCACCGGGATCGCGAACCACCACGACCAGATCTCCATTCGCATCGCAGGACACGAGGCACTGGACGGCCTGCGAGGGGTCGTTCCGGCAACCGTGGCGGATGGCGTTGGCGAGCGCTTCCTGGAGGGCCAGCTGCACTTCGACGATGTGGGCTTCGGGCCAGCTGCGCTCCTGCAGCAGCCGCACCACCCCCTCGGTGACCGCCGAGGCTGCCTGCGGATCCGCACGGATGACGAGCTCGAGGCGCCCGTTGCCTCGGGCGCTGACATACGCCCGCGATTCGGCTGTGTCCCGGTCCATGCGACTCCGTCGGGTGGCCTACACATTACACGAAGAGAGACCTCAGCGGGAGGGTCAGATGGGAAACGGCTCACGGTGCGGGATGTCTCGCCGTTCGTCCCAGTCGCCGGCGGGCGCCAAGGCGTGTGTGGTATCCTGTGACCTTCGTCAGGTGGACGACAGCGTCCTCGCTTGAACCCGCGTCAGGCGCCCGAGTTCGAGCTCTTGTCGAGCGCTTTCCGAGTGAGCGTTCGCCGGTGCTCCGCCCGCGTCACCGCGTCGCTCAAGGCTCCGCGCCGCAGCACTGTCCGCGAAGTCACGCAGCCGAATCCATCCATCGATCCACAGTGGATCCTTCGTGTAACTGCTCCGTGCTGCGGAGCGCATTGAGAAGAGAAGGCTCATGTCTCGGAAACTCTACGTTGGAAATCTCCCCTACCAGACAGGTGAGGAGGACCTTCAGGCGCTGTTCAGTTCCGCCGGCGCGGTCGAGTCGGTCAGCGTCATGCGCGACATGGCCACCGGCCGGGCGCGCGGATTCGCGTTCGTCGAGATGGCGAGCGAGGAAGATGCGCAGAATGCGATCAAGCAGTTGAACAACCACTCGCTCGGCGGCAGGAACCTCACCGTCAACGAGGCGCGTCCGAAACCGCAGGGCTCCGGAGGGTTTGGCGGTGGCGGCGGCGGCCGTGGCGGCGGGGGTGGCAGCCGTCGGCGGGAGCCGCGCTGGTAGGTTGTCGGGGGCAGCAGCGTGCTGCTGTCCCCATCTTTCAGAACTCCGTCAGTCTGTTCCAGTTTTCCTCCCGTTGCTCCTCCCTCCGTGCGCGGCTCGCGCACCGATGAGTCATACTCTGACGTGATGCTGGCGCGTGCGCTCCAACACGACGTCGCACATTCGATTCGCGTCAAGGGAGTGAACTACTCCCGCACCGGTGCCGTTCGCGACGTCGTCGTCTCCGAGCGCGGGGTCACCGCGACGGTCCGCGGCACCTACGACTATCGGGTCGCCATCGATCACGAGAGCGGCGGCTTCGTCGGAACCTGCGAGTGTCCCTATTTCAGCGATCGGGCCCAGATCTGCAAACACATCTGGGCGGTCGTCCTGATGCCGGAAACCGAGCGCCTGCTGGCCACGCGAGGCCCGATACCCAGACGGGCCTGGATCGACCCTGGCAATCCCAGGTCGACGCACTTCCGCGACGCGGCGATCGCAGCCGGCTCGCGCCAGTCACCCTATCTTCCGTGGCAACACTTTCTCGGCGAGGTGAGGCGCGCTGCGACTGTTGCGCCGAGCGCCGGCCCCGGCGTCAGGCCGCACCGGGGAGAGATCGTCTACCTCGTAGACGTGCCTGCTTCTGTCTCGCAGAACGGTGCCGTGCTGGCCGTGATGACGCGGAGCAAGAGACGCGACGGCAACTGGGGCAAGCCGAAACCGCTGACGATCGCGTCGCACGAAGTCGAACAGCTCGCCGAGGAGAGCGATCGCGAGATCCTTTCGCTGTTGAAGGGCGCCGATCGTCCGGCGAGCTACGGGTTCGACCCGGTCTATCCGCAGTCGTTTCTCTATATGCTCGACAGCACGCTGCAAGAGCGGCTGCTGCCCCTCGCGGCTCGCACCGGCCGCATGCAGATTGCACCCGCGGGCCGGGATCAGGCTGCCTCGCCAGTGACGATGGACGAGGGCATGCCGTGGCGATTCGCGCTCACCGTCGTCCCCGCTTCGGACGATGGCTACGCCATCGGCGGAGCGCTCGAGCGCGACGGTGAGCGGATGGGGCCGGTTGAACCGGTACTGGTGCTGGCCGGCGGGTTCCTCTTCACGCGGGCAACGGCCGCCAGGCTCCTCGTCGATCGCACGTGGCCGTGGCTCGTGCAATTGCGGCGATCGGGTACCGTTTCCGTCCCCGCCGCGGGCGTGGAGGACCTCATCGAAACGCTGGCGCGCTCCGGGCTGGATTCAGCCGCGTTTCCACCCGAGCTGCGCTACGAGGTGATTGCGGGCACGCCGCGGCCGGCCGTCCTCATCCGACGGCAGCCGCCGCAGTTTGCCTACGGTCGCGAGAACCTCGACGTGCGTGTGCAGTTCGAATACGGCGGCATGCTCGTGAGCGGCAGCGAGACGACGGCGTACGATCCTGCGCATCGGCGGCTCGTGCGGCGCGAGACCGCCGACGAACAACGCGCCTACGACAGGCTCGCGGCGCTGGGCTTCCGACAGCTGTGGAATCACGTCGAAGCACGGCAGACGCTTGGAATTCCCGCCGATCAGTTTCCGCAGGCCGTCCGGGTACTCGTCGGGGAGGGCTGGCGCGTCGAGGCCGAAGGCCGCCTGTTCCGGGCCCCCCGCGACATGCAGGTCGAGGTGAAGTCCGGGATCGACTGGTTCGAGCTTCACGGCCGGGTCGAGTTCGCCGAGGGCCTGTCGGCCACGCTCCCGGAGCTGCTCGCGGCGCTCGACCGCGGCGACGGGACGCTCATGCTCGACGATGGGACCAGGGGCCTCGTGCCGGAGGACTGGCTTCGCCGCTTCGCCGGCGTCGTGCGCTTCGGCGAGACCAGCGGCGATCACGTCCGATACCGGCAGTCCCAGGCGGCGTTGCTCGACGCGCTGCTCGCGTCGCAGCCGGCCATTGCGATCGACAAGGTGTTCGCTCGTGCACGCGCGGCACTCCAGACCTTCGACGGCATCGGGCCACAGGATCCACCCGACTCCTTCGCCGGACACCTCCGGGAATATCAGCGCGACGCGCTTGGATGGCTCGAGTTCCTGCGCCGCTTCGGCTTCGGCGGCTGCCTGGCCGACGACATGGGCCTGGGCAAGACGGTCATGGTGCTCGCGATGCTCGAGTCGCGGCGTCGGTCGGCTCAGACAGACGAGGGCGCCCCGTCGCTGGTGGTGGTTCCGCGTTCGCTCGTGTTCAACTGGACGGAAGAAGCGGCCAGGTTCGCCCCGGGGCTGCGCGTGCTGGATTACACCGGTACGGGGAGATCGACAGGGCTCGTCCGCGAGCACGACCTTGTCTTGACCACCTACGGTACGCTCAGGCGCGACGCGGCGCAGCTGAAGGACGTCGAGTTCGACTACGTCATCCTGGACGAAGCCCAGGCCATCAAGAACGTCACGACGGCGTCTGCGAAGGCCGCCCGCCTGCTGCGCGGACGACATCGCCTGGCGCTGAGCGGCACGCCCGTCGAGAATCACATCGGCGAGTTGTGGAGTCTCTTCGACTTCTTGAATCCTGGCATGCTCGGGACCGCCGCGGCGTTCCAGGCAGGGAGCGCCGGCCGCGCGCGAACCGATCCCGACGACCTGGCGCTGGTGGCGAAGGCTGTGCGCCCTTTCATCCTCCGCCGCACCAAGCAGCAGGTCGCGCCAGAGTTGCCGGAGCGCAACGAACAGACGATCCACTGCGAGCTGGAGGGAGCACAGCGGCGCTTGTACGACGAGCTCCGCGAACACTACAGGAGAACGCTGCTCTCGCATGTCGATCGGTACGGACTGAACCGTTCGAAGATACAGGTGCTCGAAGCGCTGCTCCGGCTGCGCCAGGCGGCGTGCCACGCGGCGCTCGTGGACGAGAGGCGCGCCCACGATCCGTCGGCGAAGTTCGACGTGCTGCTTCCGAGGCTCTCCGAGCTCGCCGACGAAGGGCACAAAGCGCTGGTCTTTTCGCAGTTCACGTCCTTCCTGGCCCTGCTCCGGCCTCACCTCGAGTCCATGGGGCTGCCGTACGAATACCTGGACGGGCGCACCCGCGACCGAGCCGCCCGCGTCGAGCGCTTCCAGACCGACGTGGCCTGTCCGTTGTTCCTCATCAGCCTCAGGGCCGGAGGCCTCGGCCTGAATCTGACCGGCGCCGAATATGTCTTCCTCCTCGATCCGTGGTGGAATCCTGCAGTCGAGGCGCAAGCGATCGATCGCGCCCACCGGATCGGGCAGACGCGTCACGTGTTCGCCTACCGGCTGATCGCGAAAGACACGGTCGAGGAAAAGGTCGCGGCGCTGCAGCAGTCCAAGCGGGAGCTTGCCGACGCGATCCTCACGGCCGACGCCGGGCTCATACGGAACCTGAGCCGTGAGGATCTGGAGGAGCTGCTCCAATGCTGAGGGCTGAATGCTGCATGCTGAATGAGGCCAGCCGTCATTCAATCAGCATTCCGCGCTCAGCACTCAGCTGCTCCAATGCTGAGGGCTGAATGCTGAATGCTGAATGCTGAATGAAGCCAGCCGTCATTCAAGCAGCATTCAGCACTCAGCACTCAGCATTGGTGATAGTCTTCCCCAATGTCTACTGATACTGCTGCACTCGAGCGGCGTGCGATCGAGTTCGCAAAAATTGGAAACTTCAGCAACGAAGCGCTTGAAATCAACCGCGAGCTGACGCTCGTGGCCCCGGCGAACCAGGGCGCATGGACCCGGCTCGGTCGGTGCTGCCTGGAGCTCCAGCAGTTCGAGGACGCCACGGCTGCCCTCGCACGGGCGCTCGAGTTGAACCCATCCAACAACATCGCGAAGAGCCTGCATCAGGAAGTCATCCGGCGCCGGGCCCTGCGGCCGGTTCAGTCCGATGCGGCGTCGGGGTTCACGCCACAGGATTTCTACACGCTCGGACAGCTCGCCTCCGCCGATGCCGTTCGGGTCCTCGGCCCCAAGGTCGAATCGCTGCTCATGTCGCTCAACGAGCAGCGGACCGCGGGACGCATCGTCGAGGTGCGCAAGCGGGCGGGGCAGTCGGGGTCGAAGCTGTTTCGACGCAACAGCTTCTATCCCGGCATGCACGGCCACATGTTCGCGTTTCATCATGGCGGCCGCTGGGAGCCCCAGTTCAATCTCGGGATGTTCAGCGCGAACCCCTGGGGCCAGAACTCGCTCAGGGTTGGAATCGGCTTCAACATGTCGCCCGCCGGGAGCGATCCCGATCGCGAGGCCGGTCAGGCCAACACCCTCGAGTCCTTCGAGCGCTTTCAGCAGCAGCTGGCCGGTACCTGGCGGGGCCACGTCGTCGACTGGATGGGCCGTCACGGCGGGTTCATTCAGTTCGGGGAGCGTGGACCTGCGACAGACCTCCTGCCGAAGGACGCCGTCGACTGGATCGTCAACTGCCGCAATCCCGCAGGTATCGGCTGGGTCTTCGTCGGCCGCTGGCTCTTCGTCGACAAACCTGAGGATGCGGCGACCGTCGGTGAGATGCGGAAACTCGTGGCAGCAGTCGAGGATACGTTTGCCGCTTTGTATCCGCTCTGGTTGAGTGTATATAACGGCAGCTGAAGCTGAAAGTTGGAAGTTGGAAGGTGGGAGCTGGGAGCTGAACTGAAAGCTGGAAACTGGAAGCTGGAAGCTGGAAGCTGGAAGCTGGAAGCTGGAATGACCGATATCCGTTACGCCCTGCGGACGCTCCGGAAACAGCCCGTCTTCGGTTTGATCGCGGTGTTGACGCTGACGCTCGGTATCGGCGGGAACACCGCGATTTTCAGCCTGCTGTATCAGATTCTGCTGCGGCCCCTCCCCTACCCGGACGCGGAGCGGCTGGTGTTCGTCTGGAACACGTATCCGCTGATGAACCTGCCACAGGCAAGCGTCTCGATCCCCGACTACATCGACCGCAAGACACAAGCGGATGCAATCGAAGACGCGGCGCTGTTCACCGGCGCGGCGGTCGCGCTTGCAGAAGGCGGTCAGGCGGAGCAGGTCCGCGCGCTGGCGGTAACCCCGTCGTTCTTCACCACGCTCCAGCGCCAACCATTCCTTGGGCGGGGCTTCACCGGGGAGGAGGCAAAGCCCGAGGCGAACAAGTACGCCATCCTGGCGTTCTCCATCTGGAACTCCAGGTTTGCGGGCGATCGGACCATCGTCGGCACGGACATCAGGTTGAACGGCGAGGCCCACCGCGTCGTGGGCGTCCTGCCCGACGACTTCGAGTTGCCCTCGCGCGACATCGCGATACTGGTGCCATTTGCCTTCACACCGCAGCAGATGTCCGATCAGGGGCGCGGCAACGAGTTCAGCTCGATGATCGCGCGGCTCAAACCGGGTGCGACGATCGAGCAGCTGGACGCGCAGATGAAGACGATCGTCGACCGCAACCTGGAACGACTGCCGCAGTTCCAGGCGTTCGCGAAGTCCAGCGGCTTTGGAGGCTACGCCGTCCCGTTTCGTCAGGAGCTCGTGGGTGACGTGCGGACTCCGCTCTACGTGCTCCAGGTCGCGGTGCTCGTCGTGCTGCTCATCGCGTGCGTCAACGTCGCGAACCTTCTTCTGATGCGCGCTACCGGACGCTATCGGGAGCTCGCGATTCGAACGACGCTCGGGGCGGGCCGGTGGCGGGTGTTCCGGCAGCTGCTGGCCGAGGGGGTGGTGCTGTCGATTCTCGGAGCGCTTGGCGGCCTGGTTGTGGGCGCGATTGCCTTGCGCGGGCTCCTGGCGCTGAGCTCGCGGCAGCTCCCCGGGATGGGCGAAACGTCGCTTCAGCCGGTCGTTCTCCTCTTCACGATGCTGCTGGCGCTCGCGACCGGGCTCGTCTTCGGCCTCGTGCCGGCCCTGGCCGTGCTCAAAGGGAACGCCGGGACAATCCTCAAGGACGACAGCACGCGCGGAACCGCTGGCAGGGGGACCGGCGCGACGCGCACGGCGCTCGTCATCCTCGAGACCGCGCTTGCCCTGATGCTGCTCGTGAGCGCGGGGCTGCTGCTCAAGAGCTTCGCGCGGCTGCAGAGCGTGGATCCCGGCTTCTCGACCGAGAACGTCCTGACGGCCCAGGTCACGCTGCCGTCGGTGCGGTACCCCGACGCCGATACCCGGCGCGCCTTCTGGGAACGCCTGCTCGACAAAGTGCGTGCGATTCCAGGTGTGTCGAGCGTGGGTTTTACCTCAAACGTGCCGTTCAACGGCAACGTCAGCTCCGGTTCGTATGCCATCGTCGGTTACACGCCCGGACCCGGCGAAGCTGAACCGCATGGCCGGCAGGAGGTCGTGGCCGGCGACTACTTCAAGGCGATGCAGATTCCACTCGTGCAGGGCCGGTTCTTCAACGACGGAGACACCGCCACCAGCACACCCGTCGTCGTGATTGACGAGTATCTCGCCAACCGCTACTTCAAGGGTCGCAGTCCGCTGGGACAGCAGATCCAGCGCGGCGGCGTCAGGACGATTGTCGGCGTCGTCGGCACCATCAACAGCATCGACCTCGGAGCGCCGGTCACCAAAGAGCGACTTTACTATCCCGTCTCTCAGATACCTCGGCAGGCAATGGCACTGGTGATCAAGACGGGCCTGGACCCGCTGACGCTCGTGAGCCAGGTGCGCGCTGCGGTGCAGACGATCGATCCGGAGCAGCCGATCGCGGAAGTCCGCACCATGGATCAGTGGGTGATGAGGTCGCTGGAAGTGCGACGGACGCCGATGCTCCTGCTGACGATCTTCGGAGCGGTCGCCCTCGTATTGTCGGCTATCGGGATCTACGGTGTGATTGCTTTCGGGGTGACGCAGCGCACCCGCGAGTTCGGCATACGCCAGGCGCTCGGGGCCGATCGCCAGGCGATTCTGTCCCTCGTGCTCGGGCAGGGCGTCGGCACGACGGCCATTGGCGTCGTGCTGGGGCTCCTCGGCGCGATTGCCGCCACCAACCTGCTGGAGAGTCAGTTGTTCGGCGTCGGCACCCGCGACGCGACGATCTACGCCGTTGTCACGGCGGTGCTCTTCGCCGTCGCGCTCCTCGCGTGCTACATCCCGGCGAGACGGGCCACGCGGGTGGATCCCATGGTTGCCTTGCGCGAGGGGTGACACCGAGAGGCGATGGCCGCTCGCGCCCAGCTAGTCGATCCGAATCAACTCGACGTCGAAGACCAGCATTCCCGCCGGTTTGCCCGGAGCGCCGCCGTAGGCGAGATCTTCGGGAATCCAGAGCCGCGCTTTTTCCCCTTCGACCATTCGCTGCAGGCCTTCGGTCCAGCCGTCGATGACCTGGTTCAGCGCGAAGGTGGAAGGTTCTCCCCTTGCAACGGAGCTGTCGAACATCTTTCCGTCCGTCGTCCAGCCGGTGTAGTGCACCGTTACTTGATCGGTGGCACGCGGATGGCGCGTGCCCGTGCCTTTTTCGAGCGTCTTGATGGACAGGCCGGACGTCGTCTTGAGGGAATCCGCGGGCGGCGCGGCCACGTCTTCCGGGGCAGGAATCGACGGACTGCATGCGGCCAGGACCACTGTGGAGACGATGGTCGTGAGCGAGACGGTCATCAGGCGACGAAGCATGGGGGGATCTTATGACATTGCGGGTTCAGGGGTTCAAGGGGTTCAGGGGTTCAGGGTTCCGGGGTTCAAGGGGTTCAAGGGTTCACGATCGATGCAGGATTGGTCGATTTCTCGTGATTTGACCTTGGTGGGTTGGTGGGGCAGAGTAGCCGCAGCGGGAGCTACCTCATGAAATTTGTCATCGATCGTTCGGCAACGACACTCATGTCGATTGTTGCGGTGTTCGCGGCTGCCGGCTCGATTGCGTCGTTCAGCATGCCGTCGTCTGCCGAGCGGCAGGTGACCGACGTCGCGGCGCAGCGCGTCGTCGATCTGACTCACGCGTTCAACGCGAAGACGATTTACTGGCCGACGGCGCCCGCCCGGTTCGGGATGGAGCGGCTGGCTTACGGTCCGACAGAAGGCGGCTATTTCTATGCCGCCTATAGCATCAGCACACCCGAGCATGGGGGCACGCACCTGGATGCGCCAATCCACTTCTCGGAGCGGGGGAGGACCGCCGATCAGGTGCCGCTCGAGCAGCTGATCGGTCCGGCGGTGGTGATCGACGTAGCGGACCATGCCAAAGCCGATCGCGACTACCGCCTGAGCGTGGAGGATGTGAAGGCGTTCGAGGCGCGGGAGGGAAGGATACGCCGTGGAACACTGGTGCTCCTGCGGACGGGGTGGAGCCGCCACTGGCCGGACGTCAAGGCGTACCTGGGTGACGATACGCCCGGGGACGCCTCGAAGCTGAGCTTTCCGAGCTACGGGGAGGAGGCTGCCCGGATGCTGGTCGAGGAGCGGCAGGTCGCGGTCCTCGGCGTGGACACGGCGTCCATCGATTACGGGCGGTCGCAGGATTTTCGCGTGCACCGGGTGGCCGCCGCGCGGAACGTCCCCGGGCTGGAGAACCTGACGAACCTCGATCAGCTGCCCATCCGAGGCGCCACCGTTATCGCGCTGCCCATGAAGATCGAAGGCGGTTCCGGCGGTCCGCTGCGTGCCATCGCGCTGGTCCGCGGTAAGTGACGGTACAATTGGGTCAGATCTTGATTTTCAGCAAGCTGCGTGAAATCAAGACCTGACCTCACTCTATGAACTGTCGCAACTGTGGCGGCGCAATGGAGCTCTTCCCGGCTCGGGGATACTTCTTCTGCCGCTATTGCAGCTCCTTTCACTTTCCCGAGACCACCGCGCCCGACGGCGTGCGCGTGCTGGCCGACAGCCCGGAGAAGCTGGTGTGCCCGGCCTGCCGCAAGACGCTCGCGACGGCGCTCCTCGACGAGGCCCACCCGGTTCACTACTGCCGCAACTGTCGGGGCGTGCTGCTTTCACGCGGAACGTTCGCGGACGTCGTCCGGCTCCGCCGTGCGTGGGCCACAGGCGTCCCGGCCGCGCCAATCCAGCCGCCGCGGGAGGAGTTCGAACGACGGGTGACGTGTCCCTCTTGCGGCAGGGAGCTGGCGACCCATCCCTACTACGGTCCCGGCAATGCGGTGATCGACAGCTGTGACACCTGCGACGTCATCTGGCTGGACTTCGGGGAGCTCAAGCAGATTGTCGACGCCCCGGGACGCGACCGCGGGGCCCGGGAACGCGCGGCAGCAGAGAAGGAGGAGTGGACGCCCGATCCCACCGCAGGCCGCCCTCTGATGAATCGCGGCGACGGAGAGAACGGTCGAACGGCTCGCCGTATCGATCTTCTCGGGTTCCTCGGCGATCTGCTCGATTCGTGACGGCGGATTCGTTTTTGCCTTCCACATGCTCATCATTCTGGCGCTCTCCTCGTCGATTCTCTTCGCGGGTGCAGGCCCGGGCCCCGGAGCTGGACGAGTCATCCAGACAGTTGACTGCGATAACTGGCAGGATTGCCGCGATCGGGCGCTGGCGGCGGCCGCCGGCGGAGACTTCGAACGCTTTCACGATCTCTCCTGGCGCACCGTGCAGAAAGGGCCGAAGAACGATCCAGCGCTCCTGACCATGCTCGCGCGGGCGCAGAGCCTCAGCGGCCGTCCCCACGACGCGCTCGTGATGCTTCAGCGGCTGGACGCGATGGGTGTCGCCACCGATGCAGCCGAGAGCGAGGATTTCCGCCGGGTCCGCGCGCTGCCGGCCTGGAAGGAGTGGCAGGCGCGGATGGCGGGCGCAGCCTCCGCCCCTGTGGCCGGGACAGAGGCGCCGGCGACACCTCCCGCGAAACCGGAGCCCGCCGGGGCGGTGACAGCACCCACCAAGCCGGCCGCCTCGGAGAAACCGGCGAGCGGCGACGCCGCGGGCACGACCGACGCGGTGCGCTTCACGACGCTACCGTTCACGCCGGTGGGTCTGGCGTACGACGCCGTCTCGAATCGGTTCATCGTTGGCGATCGGCTCGAGCAGAAGCTGACCGTCATCGGCGAACGCTCCCAACGCCCTGTGAACCTGACCGGCGCGGAGTCGGGAGGGTTCGGCCGCATCGAAGCCATCACGATCGACGTGCGCGAGGGCGATCTGTGGGTGGCAAGCACGCCGGAAGGGGAGCCGGGCACGCTGCACAAGCTCCAGCTCATTTCCGGCCGGCTGCTGACGGCCGTGGCGCTGCCGGGGGATGCCTCCGGCGCGCGCCTGACCGACATCGGGATCTCCCCGCAGGGGGACGTACTCGCGCTCGACTCCTCCGGCCGGCGGCTTTTCAAGCTCACTCCCGGCAGCAAGGCCGTGGCGCTGGTTTCCAGGCTCGACACGGCCGGCCCGGTGAGCATCGCGCCGGCGCCAGGCAACGTCGTCTATGTGGCGGGCTCGGAGGGACTGTCGCGACTGGAGGGAGCGGACGCGAGGGTGATCAAAGCCGCCGGCACGATCGATCTCTCGGGGCTTGTCTGGATCCGTTGGCATCACGGACGGTTGATTGGGATTCAGCGATCGAACGGAGATCTGCATCGCATCGTGCGGATCCGTCTCGACGCCGGCGGCCGGAGGGCAACACGCCTCGAGGTGCTCGAGGACCGAGTGGCGATGGCGAGCCCGTCCTCGGCCGCGTTGACCGGAGAAGCTCTGTATTACCTGGCGCGCGACACGCGGTATTCGGCGAGCGAGGGCATGGACCTGATCATCCGGAGGATCACGCTCGCCAGCAATCGCTGAAAATCATCTCAGACCGGGCCCTATAGGTCGTCCAGATTCCCCTCCACGCGCCCACGGTCCTCACGATGATCGGATGACTCGATGACCACGAGGTGTCTCGCCTTTCACAAGAAAAGCGACGCATCGTGCTCATCCCGTCATCGTGCCCATCGTGATCCCCGTCGGGCGGGTCACAGGGTTTTCAGGAGAAGCCAGACGATTGCTGTGGGTCGATCGGCAACCCTCCCGAATCGGCAGCGCCTCGGTCGATCTCGCCGGTCACGAAACAGAACCGTGATTGTGTTTCATGAATGTGATCGCCGGTGCGGGGCCGCTGTCGCTCCGAGCACCGGGGTTACGCGATTTTTCCTGACAATGCGTGATTTCGTCATTCCGGGCATGTGGGAACGACTTATGCGTTAGAGAGGGGCAGCAACGGCACCTCTCCTCCTGACGAGGGCAGGATGGCTGCGGCGATGCAGCCATCCTGCTGACTCGTTATAACCCCGGAGCCCCGTCGATGAACCTGTTTTCGGTGTTTGCGACCGACGTCGCGATCGACCTCGGTACCGCCAACACCTGTGTCTTTGCGCGGGGCCGCGGCATCGTCCTCAACGAACCATCTATCGTGGCCTACAACACCGCGAAAGGCGCGGTCGAGGCCGTGGGTACCGAGGCGCACGAGATGCTGGGCCGCACGCCGGCGAACATCAAGCCAGTCCGTCCGATGAAAGATGGCGTCATCGCCGACTTCGATGCTGCCGAGAAGATGCTGATGCACTTCGTGAGGAAAGTGCAGGGGAACCATCCTCTCCGCCGCCCGAGGCTCGTGATCGGGGTACCCCCGGAGATCACGCAGGTGGAACGCCGGGCGGTGAAGGATAGCGGGTTCAGGGTCAAGGCGAGCGAGGTGCACCTCGTTGACGAGCCGATGGCTGCGGCCATCGGATCCGGTCTGCCGGTGACCGAAGCGGCCGGGAACATGATCATCGACATCGGCGGCGGCACCACGGATATCGCCGTCATCTCGCTGGCCGGCACGGTGTACGGCCGTTCGCTCAGGGTCGCCGGCAACGCGCTCGACGAGGCGATCATCCAGTACATGCGGCGCTCGCACAATCTGCTGATCGGCGAGCGCACGGCAGAGCAGATCAAGTTCGACGTGGGATCGGCGGCGCCTCTCGACCATTCGATCACGATGGAGGTCAAGGGCCGTCACCTGCTCGAAGGCGTGCCCCGGACCGTCACTATCACCGACAGCGACATTCGCGAGGCGCTGACCGAGCCCATTCGCCTCATCGTCCAGTCCGTCCGGGACGCGCTGGAACGCGTGCCGCCGGAGCTCTCGGCCGATATTTTCGACCGCGGCGTCGTGCTGACCGGCGGCGGCGCCCTGCTGCGCAACCTCGACAAGCGGCTGCGGGACGAGACCGGCCTGCCGGTGCTCGTCGCCGAGAACCCGCTGACCTCGGTCGTGCTGGGGGCCGGAAAGATGCTGACCGACCTGGCGCTCCTCCGGAAAGTCGCGGTGGATTGAGTCGCCTCGCACCATTACCGGTCCTCCCTCCGGACCGGCGGTGCGACCCCCGGGTGGCTGATGCCTTGAGCCAAAGGTGTCAGCCACCTTTTGTTTGGTCATAACCCCAATCAATTACGGGTTGTTCGGTCGTGGCCGCGCCGTCGTTACATCACACAGGGGCACAGGTTCGGGTCGGGGGACGTCCGGGGTATGATCTGACGTCATGAGGGGTAAATCCTCCACCCCACATGGCTGAATCCTCCGGATCTTCCCCACCCGACCTGTCATCCACGACGGACTTGCTGCGGCGCGCTCAGCTTGGGGACCCCGAGGCGCTGAACGAGTTGTTCCGGCGCCATGCCGGGCCGCTCCGACGCTGGGCCCGAGGCCGGCTGCCGCGCTGGACGCGCGACCTGCGCGACACCGAGGACCTGGTGCAGGACACGCTCGCCCAGACGTTGAAGCACGTCCAGGATTTCGAGCCGCGCCACGACGGGGCGCTGCAGGCCTACCTGCGGCAGGCGTTGCTCAATCGGATCCGCGACGAGGTGCGGCGGGCCAATCGGCGGCAGGCGGCTGTGGGGATCGACGCCCCGGACGGCTTCGTGGACCCGTCGGCGTCGCCGCTGGACGAGGCGATCGGGCACGAGGCGGTGGAACGGTACGAGGCGGCGCTCCAGCGTCTCCGGCCCGAGGAACGGGAGCTGATCATCGCCCGCGTCGAGATGCAGCAGAGTTACCAGCAGCTTGCGGCGGCGCACGGCAGGACGACAGCCGATGCCGCCCGGATGGCCGTAACCAGGGCGCTGATGCGGCTGGCAGAGGAGATGGACGTTGAATAGTGAAGATCGCGCGCTCGCAGACGTCGCATCGTCGGTCGCCGACGGTGTGCCGGTCGACTGGGAGGCCGCCGACGTCCAGGTCCCTCCGCGACAACAACGTCTGGTGCGGCACCTCCGGCTCGTCGAGAACATCTCCCAGCTCTATCGCACCCTCCCGGACGAGGACGTCCAGGCTTCAGCGCCGGCTGACGATCGGCCGCACGTCGAGCATTGGGGCCCGCTGGTGCTCCTGGAACGTATCGGTCAGGGCACGAGCGGCGAGGTGTACCGCGCGTGGGACTCGCGCCTGCACCGCGATGTTGCGCTCAAGCAGCTCCATCACGACCACCGGGCCCGCCGCGATGCCCAGGAGCGGGTGCTCGGCGAAGCGCGCCGTCTCGCCCGGATCCGTCACGAGCACGTCGTATCGGTCTACGGCGCCGAGGAGCACGAAGGCCGCATGGGGCTCTGGATGGAGCTCGTGCGGGGGGAATCCCTCGAGGAACGGATCAAGGCGCACGGCCCGCTCCCGGCCGACGAGGCCGCCCGTATCGGCCGCCAGCTGTGCGCCGCGCTTTCGGCCGTCCACGCCGCGGGCCTGATTCACCGCGACGTGAAGGCCCAGAACGTGATACTGGAAGCTTCCGGCCGCACGGTCCTCATGGACTTCGGCACCGGCGAAGAGCTGCGCCAGAGCGCCGGTTCGACCCGGCTCGCAGGCACCCCTCTGTACCTCGCGCCAGAAATCTTCAAAGCGCAGCCCGCGTCCGTTCAAAGCGATCTCTACAGCCTGGGCGTGCTGTTGTTCTACCTCGTCACGGGTCAGTTTCCCGTGACAGCCGGTTCGATATCCGAGCTCGCGCGTGCGCATATCGAGGGCAAACGGCGCGAGCTGGACGATCTGCGCGCGGATTTGCCTGCGCCGTTCGTCGTCGCTGTCGAACGAGCGCTGAGCCCGAATCCGGCCCACCGTCAGCGAACGGCCGCGGAGCTCGAGCTGGCGCTGCGGGATTTGGAGAGCCCGCCAGAAACGTTGACACTGCCCTCCTGGCGTTGGCCGTGGAGGGTGCTCGTGCCTGTCGCGGCGGCGCTGATGCTGGTGATCACTGCGCTGATTGTGTGGACTGGGACAGGAGGTGGCGGCTCCGCGCCGATGGCAAGCCGGGTCGCGGTGCTACCTTTCGTCTATGCGTCGGGTTCGTCCGAAGCGCCGTTCGTCGCAGACGCCCTGACGGATCAGCTGATCGCTACGCTTGGCCAGGTGGACTCCCTGCGGGTCACGGCATCCGACTCGGTTGGCAGATTCACCAACACGACCCAGTCACCGGCGCAAATCGCGGCTGCCCTGGGCGTCGACGCAGTGTTGCAGCCAACCGCGGCCTTGGTTGCCGAGGGAGGACGCGATCGGCAGGCTATCCGCGTCGACGCGAAGCTCTTCGCCGCAGGGACGGGCGAGTTACTCTGGACGAAATCGTTCACGAGCGAGCTGGGGTCGATCGATTCCCTTTACGCGTCGATCGCTCGGGAGGTGGCAGGGAATGTCCGAGCTGCCGTAAGCACTGGTGCGTCCCGCCGATTGGGCGCGACGCAGGTGACAACCCAACGAGTTACGGAATCCTACTTCGAAGGGTTGTATCACTTGAAGCAGCTGTCGCCCGACCATGCGCGACTCGCGATCGCAGCCTTCGAGCGGGCGCTCGAGCTCGACCCCGAATATGCTCCGGCCCTTGTCGGCCTTGCCCGCAGCTACATCGACCTTGGCATCAAAGGAGCAATTACGCACGCGGAGGCAAGGGCACGTGCGACTGTTCGGATCGAGCGCGCGCTGGCGCTCGACAGCGAGTCATCAGAAGCCCGCGTGCTCACCGGCGACCTGAAGTTCTACTACAACTGGGACTGGCGCGGCGCCGAGGAAGAGTATCTGCGCGCGATCGAGTTCAATGGCAGCTCTGATCGCGCCATCACGCAGTACGCGCGTTACTTGGCAGCAGCCGGCCGCCTCGACTCAGCTTTGGAGTATGCCAGACGTGGACGCCTCGTTAATCCGCTGTCATCGAGTGCGGCCTCGACAGAGGCGCTGGTCGAGCTCTTCAGGCGCGATTACGCTGCCGCGTTGCGTGCGGCTGACGAGGCGCTGGCCTTGAATCCCGGTTCTGCGGGGGTGCGAATCATTCGGTCGAGGGTGCTGGCTGCCGCCAACTCACTCCCCGAGGCGATTGATGCTGCTCAGGAAGCCATCACGTTGTCCACCGTTCCGGCGCCGGGCTGGCGCGCGCATTTGATCTCCTTGCAGGCCCGCGTCGGCCAGCCCCAGGAAGCGCGAGGGGCGATGCGCCGCCTGGTGGTAGAACTGGAACGAAACAAGGAGAGTATGGGGCCTGAGCACCTCGCCTACATACATCTGGGACTCTCCGACTTCGAGACGGCGTTGGCCATGCTCGAGCAGGCTGCAGACGAGCGGAGTGTGGATATCCTTTGGCTGGCGGTCGACCCCCGAGTAGACGAGCTGCGTGGTAATCTCCGGTTCAAACGTGTACTGGAGAGAGTGACGGGAAGGTAGGTTCTCGCCTGCCTCTCGAGTCCTTGACCTCTTCAGTAGCTGTGCCTACACTCCAATTACAACTGAACCCGTCAAAAACCAAGGAGTCTGAATGGCTAAGAAGGCTGGCAAGAGAACAGCACGCCCGACGAAGAAAGCCGCTCCCAGGAGAAGGACTCTAGATCTGAAGGAGGTTCAGGCCGCCATGGAGCGGACGATGGCCTCGAGGCAACGACGGGGCGCAGCGGATTCCACCAGCCTGCAGGAAGCCATTGATGGCATCAGCCGATTCTGCAGGGAGCGGGGCTGCGGCAGCTCGATGATCATCTCGCTCTGACGCCGCGTTGCGTCCACCGTGGAGGCGTTGTCGATCTACGCCCCGCTCGCGCCACGATGGCCGCAGCATCATTGCCTTGCGTTTGATCGACGGCCCTCGACCGCGACAGCGCATCTCATTGTCCATCCGACTGGAACGGATCCAGAGGGGTTCCGCTCGTAGATACCCCGGGCGGTGTCTCGTTTTCGCACATCCGAACCCCTGATTGGCCCCCGAAAGCATGTCTCACGCGCTTTCGTTCGCTTCTCCCTTCGGCGACGTTATCTACCAGAGAAGGCACTTTTCAGACCAGGAGCGGCGCATGGACGGGGCAATGACCTACAACTGGCTGGACTCCCGGCGCGCGAACACGCTGCATGCCCGGTTCACGAAAGAGGCCCAGGCTGTAAGGCTCGCCCGGGAAAACGCCCGTCTCATTGAAGAGAACGAGCGGCTCCAGCGAAAGTGCGCAGACCTGGCAGCCTCGGCAGGCCTCTGGATTCGGCTTTACGGGGAGGCACTCAAGCGCGCGAACACTGCGAGGGATGGTCGATTGGGGGTTCAGGAGTTCAAAGGTTCAGGGTTCAAGGTTCTGAGGTTCAAGGGTTCAGAGGGTTCAGAGGGTTCGGACAGTTCAGGCGGTTCACGGAACCTTGAACCCCGTGAACAGTGAACCCCGGAACCTTGAACCTTGAACCTTGAACCGTTGAACCCTCGAGGGAGTCCACAGCCATGCCACGCGAGCAGCGCTCAGAGAAGATCATGCAGTCGAACCCTTCAGTCCACGTTCGTCCCGCCAGGGGAGTCCGCCTGATTGAGCGGGGCGGAAAGGTGGTCGCATTTCCCGAGCCGCACAGGACTCCGGTGCTGCCCGCCGGCTGGGCGCCGCTCAGCCGCGAGCAGCAGGAGGCCGTGCTGGCCGCCTGCGATGCCGCGCCCGAGGCCATGGTCTTGCGGCTGGGGTCGCCCTGGGAGCCCGGCTCTGAATACCGGGTGTACCGGTTGGCCAATGACTTGTGGGGCGGGCTGTCCATCGTCGCGAGAGCGACGACCGAGGCGAGCGACGCCAGAACGCCGTCACAGCCGCCGCCCGCCGTGAACGGCTCTCTCCTGGGCCTCGCCTGGGAGACGGTCCGGGCCATC
>DASTBU010000002.1:0-24649 GCA_035711845.1 Vicinamibacterales bacterium | reverse complement strand
TATGTCGGAAACGGAGGCGCCGACGCCGGCCCGCTGCTCGTGGAACTCGCGGAAAAGCTGCGCGCGCCGGTTGCCACGACCATCCAGGGAAAGGGAGTATTCCCGGAGACGCACCCGTTGTGGACATGGAACGGGCTGGGGACGTCGGCCCCGCCGTTCGTTCGTGACGCGACGGAGCGGGCCGATGCCATGCTCGCGATCGGCTGCCGTTTCTCGGAGGTCGGCACCGCGAGCTACGGGTTCACGCCGCCGGCAAACCTGATCCATGTCGATATCAATGCCGACGTGCTCAACCGCAACTTTCCGGCTCGTGTGGCCGTTGCCTCGGATGCGGCCGCGTTCATTCGCGCGCTGATTCCTGGGGTGACACCGAGACCTGCCTCCGAGGACCCGTCGGCCGCGATTGCCGCCGGTCATCAGCGCGTACAGGACGACTGGCGGCGACATCCAGGCGTGGACAAGGTCACACCCGCCGCGCTCTTCGCGGCACTCGACCGGTTGGTGCCACGCGCCATCTACGCCACCGACAGCGGCAACGGCACCTTCCTGGCGATGGAACACGTGCGGCTCGATTCTCCTCGGCGCTTTATCGGGCCGATCGACTATTCCTGCATGGGCTATGCTGTGCCAGCGGCAATCGGCGCGAAGATCGCGAACCCCGACAAGGACGTGGTGGCGCTTGCCGGGGACGGCGCGCTGCTGATGACGGGGCTCGAGCTCCTGACTGCCTCCGCAATCGGCGTCGCACCGCTCGTGTGCGTGCTCCGAGACGGCCAGCTCGGTCAAATCGCGCAGTTCCAGCGCACGGCGCTCGACCGCGATACCTGCAGCATCATCGCTCCGTACCGCGTGGATACATTCGCCGCGGCCGTCAACGCGGATTATGTGTTGGCGGCCACCGACGCTGACATCGGCGGCGCGATCGAGCGCGGCCTTGCGGCCACGCGCGCGGGGCGCCCGGTGATGATCGAGGTCATGATCGACTACTCCTGCAAGACCTACTTCACACGCGGCGTCGTTGAGACCAACCTGCGGCGGCTGCCGCTGGGCGATCGCATGCGCATGCTTGGGCGCGCCGCCGCACGTCGCCTCGGCAGCGCCTTCTCTCGCGCTTCCGCCGGACACTGATGGGCGCGCGCCGAAGCGATCCCGGTGATCTGGATACAGCCGTCAAGGTCCTTGCCGATCACAAGGACGAGTGGGCGCGCCTCCTGATCCCGGATCGAATTGATTTCCTGCACAAATGCATCGCGGGCATGTTGAGCTGCGCCGACGAGATCGTCGCCGCCGGATGCGAGGCGAAGGGGCTCGATCCAGCCTCGTCCCGTGCCGGCGAGGAGTGGTTGTCGGGTCCACTCCCCGTCATCCGCAACCTGCGCCTGCTCGTCGAGAGCCTCTCGCGAATCCATCGAGACGGCTACCTGGCCATTCCGCGCGACAGCGTCGTCCGTGCGCCCACCGGCGAACTCGTCGCCAAGGTATTTCCGACCGACCGCTTCGATCGGGTGATGTATCCCGGAGTGCGAATCGACGTCTGGATGTCGCCGGGCATCGACGAAGCGACCCTGCAAGGCTCGGTGGCATCCGCCTACCGCGCTGACCGCCGCACCGAAGGTACCGTCGCCCTCGTGCTCGGCGCTGGCAACGTCGCGAGCATCGGTCCGATGGACGTGCTGTACAAGCTCTTCGTCGAGGGCCACGTCGTCGTGCTGAAAATGCACCCCGTCAACGATTACCTCGGCCCCCTCGTCGAGCGCGCGTTCCGGCCGCTCGTCGACGCCGGATACCTGCGGGTGGTCTACGGTGATGCGGCTGAGGGGCAATACCTCGTTCACCACGCCGGCGTGGACGAAATCCACATGACCGGCTCCACCGCTGTCCACGACAGGATCGTCTGGGGCGATACGCCTGAAGAGCAGGCCTTGCGGCGCGCCGCGGCCACGCCGAAGGTCACCAGGCGCATCACGAGCGAGCTCGGTTGCGTCACGCCGACGATTGTCGTTCCTGGCAGGTGGGGAGACGACGAAATCCAGTATCAGGCGGAGAACGTGGCGACGATGGTGGCGCACAGCGCGTCGTGCACGTGCACCTCGACACAGCTGCTGGTCACATGGCGCGGCTGGCCGCAGCGTCAGGCGTTCCTCGATCGGATCGCCGGGATCCTGTCTCGATATCCGCCGCGCCTTGCGTACTACCCCGGCGCCGCCGCGCGGTACGCCTCGTTCATGGACGCGTACCCGCAGTCGCGGCGGCTCTCCTCACCGTCCGGCAGCTCGCTGGCGTGTGCGACGATTTACGATCTGGATCCATCTCGCTCCAGCGACCTGGCGCTGCGGGAGGAAGCCTGGTCGCCCATCGTGGTCGAAACGGCTCTCGAGGCGCGCGACGACGCGGAGTTCCTGAGCCGTGCCGTCGACTTCTGCAACGACCGCCTCTTCGGCACACTGAGCGCAGGGCTGATCGTGCAGCCGGCCGCGCAGGCCCGGCTCGGCAGCCACATCGACCGGGCGGTTGCGGCTTTGCGCTACGGCACGGTGGCGGTCAACCACTGGTCGGCCGTCAGCTTCGGCCTTGGTGTGGCGCCGTGGGGCGCATATCCGGGGCATACGCTCGACGAGGTCGTGAGCGGCATCGGCGTCGTCCATAACACGCTGATGTTCGATCGGCCTCTGAAGTCGGTGCTCTGGGGGCCCTTCACCTCATCGCCGACCCCGGCGTGGTTCGTAACGCACCGGCGATCCCACATCGTAGGACGAAGGATGGCGGCGTTCGAGGCATCGCCGTCCTGGTTGCGCCTGCCGGGAATCGCTGTCGCGGCGGCGAGGCCGTAGTAGAAGTTGCCAGTTGCCAGTCGCCAGTTGAGAGAGCGAGCGCCGCAGAGTACATTCGCGATTCACCCCCGGCCGCGCAAGACGTTTTTCGCATGAAGACTAGCGATTCGGGACTTCAAACCGGTGATTGGCTAGAACGCCCGACTCCACACGGTGAAATCCCCGAATAAAATCTCCAATCTCAAATCGACAACCTCCAATCAATCTGCAATCCCCAATCAACGAATCTGCAATGCAGCTGCCTCCTACCGGCGTCCAATCGCAATGAGCTCCCGATCCGTTCGCCAGTACCACGTGCCCTCGACGAGTGCAGGCGAGGCGAGCACCTGCGCGTTCAGCTCGTTGACCCGTAGCAGATTGAACGTCGGTCCGGCCTGCACGACAAAGGTCTGCCCCGTGTCGTTGGTGAAGAACAGCTTGTCGCCGACGGCGACCGGCGACGCCGAAAAGCCTTCCCGCGTCGGTTCGCCGAGACGGGCCTGGTACATCAGCTTCCCCGACTTCGCCTCGAACACGGTCAGCACGCTCTGCATGTCGTTGATCATGTACAGCAGATCGCCGTGGACGATTGGTGACGGCACGAACGGCGAGCCCTTGGGCGAGGTCCACACGACGTGTGTGTCGGTCACATCACCCGTGCCACCCGGGCGAATCGCGAGCGTGGGACCAGCTCGACCCGCCGAGCAGAACACGAGCCCGTGGCCGACCACCGGCGTCGGGATGACTTCCCTCGTCATGCCGCGGGCGGTCCAGAGCTCGGCGCCAGTTGTCGGGTCGTACGCGGCGACAGAGCGCTGACCGTTGACGATCAGCTCGTCGCGCGCGCCGGTGGTGATGACGACAGGAGTACCCCAGCCAACCGACGCGGAGCGGTCGGTCTTCCAGATGATCTTGCCCGTTTTCGCGTCGAATGCCGCGACGAAGGATCCGAGGCCCGACGTTCCGCTGTGATCCTGGTACAAATAGATCCGGTCCTTGTAGAGGACCGGTGATCCCGCGCTGCCGTGGTAATTCTTCAGGTCGCCCGGCTTCTGCTGCCATACCAGCTTGCCGTTGAAGTCGAACGCCGCCAGGCCGTGCGTGCCGAAGGACGCGTAGATGCGCTGCCCATCGGTGACGGGTGTGGCCGAGGCATGGCTGTTCTTTGCGTAGACGTGCTCGACGCCGCTCGTCGGCACGACGGTCTGCCAGCGGAGCTTGCCGTCGCGGCGCCCGAAAGCGAGCATCGACAGTTTCGTCCCATCCTCTTCGGACGACGTCAGGAAGATGTGGTCGTTCCAGACGATCGGCGAGGAATGACCGCGGCCCGGAACCGGCACCTTCCACCTGACGTTGGCCGTGGCGGACCAGGTGTCGACGTAGCCGTCACCCGCGACATGTCCCTGGCCCGAGGGTCCTCGCCACCGCGGCCAGTACCGTGCGCCCTCGCCCTCGACGGGAATGAGAGCCACGTCAGGGCTGCCTACGAGGGTGGGTGAGGCCGAGGCCAGCGCGGCCCCGAGTACAGCTGCCGGGATCGCAGTGCGAGAGAAGACAGTCATTGGGGGATGATAGATCCGCCGCGCTATAATTCGCTCCTCCCGTGCACCGCCTCCTCCTCGTCCTGCTCCCAGCGCTCCTGTCGCTTGTCGCGGCGTGCCGCGTGGACGACACGACGCTCGGACCGGCTCAACCCATCGCGCCGGGCGTCCGGCTGTACACGCTGTCGGACCCTTCGGTGCTCCATCCGCCCGGCCCGGTCGCGATTCAGATGCTGCGGCTCGATCCGGGCCGCGTTCGCCTGCAGAGCGCTCTCGCAATGGGCGAGGTCATGGGCACCGAGTCCGTCGCCGACATCGCGAAGAGGCACGGGGCGATCGCGGCGGTGAATGCCGGCTTCTTCCTCCCCAATGGGGATCCTGCCGGCGTGCTGCTGGTCGATGGGATGCTCGTTAGCGACACGCCCCGGCAACGCGGCGCCGTCGCGGTTGGCAGCGATGCACGCGGGCGAACCACGCTCACCTTTGACAGGGTCACCGCGCTCGCGCGCGTGCGAATCGAGAAGCCGGAAGGAGTTACCTCCTTTCCGATCGCGGGTATCGATACGGTGCGGCAGCGAGGCCGGCTCATGCTCTTCACGCCGAAGTATCACGAGCACACCGATACGGCGAAGCGCGGCATCGAATGGGTGATCGAAGGGCGCCCGCTGATGGTTCGCGAGCGTCGCGAAGATGAGGGGAGCACGCCGATCCCGGATGCCGGTTTCGTCCTGTCGTATGGCGGCCTGGATCCTCCCCCGCCACTCGACGGACTGGCGGTCGGCGACGAGGTGACCATCGAACGTCAGTTCGCGACTCGCCACGGCACGCTGCCCGGGCTCTGGGCGAACGCCGAGCACGCGATTGGGGGCGCCGGGCTCCTCGTGCGCAATGGTCAGCCTATCGAGGACTGGACCATCGAGGATCTTCGGCCGGGCTTCACGACCGAACGGCACCCGCGCACCCTCATCGGGACGGACCGGGCGCAGTCCATCTGGCTCGTCACCGTCGACGGCCGAAACCCTGCGCTCAGCCTGGGCATGACGTTCGCCGAGCTCCAGCAGCTTGCCGCACGACTGAAACTGACCGACGCCTTGAACCTCGATGGGGGAGGGTCCACGACAATGGTCGTCCGCGGCGAGGTCGTGAACCACCCCTCCGACGCTGCAGGCCCACGGAAGGTCAGCGACGCGCTACTCGTGGTCGCCCGCTGAACCCACCTGCGCAGGTCGCACGTGGCACGTGACAAGCCGCACTAGCACGTGCTTTACGGCCGATAATCCGGCGCCGCCTCTGACGTCTTGACCACGTCGCGGCCGCCGGTGGCTTCGAGGATCTCCTCTGCGCGTTTGGCCCAGTCCGAGTCGTCGCAGTGCACCGAGATCAGATATCCGCCCTCGCGAATCCGGCCAGCGTAGCGCTTGGCTTCGATCTCGGGAATGCCGGCGCCGACCAGCCCGCCGACCAGGCCTCCGGTTGCACCGGCGGCTCCGGCTCCTGCCAGCGCGGCAACGACGGGGCCGGCAGCGACGAGCGGACCGAGCCCCGGGATCGCGATTGCTCCGATACCGACCAGCCAGCCGAGCACGCCCCCGGCGGCAGCTCCGGCGCCGGCGCCCGTTGCTATCCCTTCGGGTGTTTTGGTGTTGACCTCGTGCGCGAGATCCTTCGTCGTACGGTCGCGCTCGGGCAGGATCACCGAGATATCGCTGTTTCGAAACTCGGCCGCCTTGAGCGCATTGAGCGCATTCTCGAAGGAGGTTCTGTCGTTGTAGATGCCGTAAGCAACGATGTCTTTGGACATGGCGTCAGCCTTCTCCTGTTGTACAGTTTGCTGTCGTTCACAGGGTGACGAAAGCAGTAACCATGCCCGTTTGGCCGGCAGCTCTTCGGTGTCTGAATCCTGTCGAGCTGGGGGGAGGAATGAATGCAAGACCTTCGCGATGCACTGCGGGCGCTCCGGGCCACACCGGCGATCAGCGTCATTGCCATGCTCTCGCTTGCGCTCGGGGTGGGCGCCAACACCGCGATCTTCTCCATCGTCGACAGCCTGTTGCTCCGCAGCCTGCCGGTCCGTCAGCCGCAACGGCTCGTGTTGCTTGACGATGGGTCGTGGACCAACCCGATCTGGGAAGAGATTCGGGACCGGCATTCGCCCCTCTTCGAGGGCACGGTTGCGTGGTCGACCCAGCAGTTCGATCTCGCCGGCGGCGGCGAAGCACAGCTCGTCGATGGCCTGTGGGCAAGCGGCAGGTTCTTCGACGTCCTCGGCGTGAACGCGGTGCTGGGCCGTACCTTCAGCGCCGACGACGACCGGCGCGGCGGCGGGCCCGACGGTCCGGTCACCGTCATCAGCCACCGCTTCTGGCAGCAGCGATTCGGCGGGGCCGCCGATGCCATCGGTCGATCGCTCACCATCAATCGGGTCGCCTACACGATCATCGGTGTCACGCCGCCCGACTTCTTCGGACCCGAAGTCGGCCGCAGCTTCGATGTCATCGTTCCGATTGGCACCGAGCCGCTCGTGCGCGGGGAAGGTTCCGGGCTCGATGCGCGATCGATGTGGTGGCTGCACATCGTGGCGCGGCTCAAGCCGGGTCAGACCATCGAGGACGCCACGGCGGCACTGCGCGGCGTGCAGCCGCAGATTCGCGAGGCGACGCTTCCCCAAGGCTGGCGAACCTCCGACCTCGACCAGTATCTCGCCGAACCACTGACCTTCGTGCCGGCGACCACCGGCCCCTCGTTCCTGCGGGACCGCTACCGGCAGCCGCTGCTGGCAATCATGGCGGTGGTTGCGCTGGTGCTCCTGATCGCGTGCGCCAACATCGCGAACCTGATGCTGGCGCGCGCCAACGGTCGCCGGCACGAGCTCAGCGTGCGCCTGGCGCTCGGCGCATCCCGGATCCGGCTCGCTCGGCAGTTTCTGGCGGAAAGCCTGCTCCTCTCGGTCGGAGGCGCTGCCCTCGGTCTGGCATTCGCGCACTGGGGCAGCCAGCTGCTGGTCGGTCAGCTCTCTACGACACGATCGACGGTGTTCCTCGACCTCGCCCTCGACTGGCGTGTGCTCGGCTTCACGACTGCTGTCGCGATTGCCACGGCGGTGCTCTTCGGAACGGCGCCCGCGTTGCGAGCCTCACGCGTCGAGCCGAACGAAGCCATCAAGGAACAGGGCCGTGCGGCCGGCGGCGGGGCACGGGCCGGGCTCGCCAGCCCGCTCGTCGTCGTTCAGGTCGCGCTCTCCCTCGTGCTCGTTGTCGCCGCCGGCCTGTTCGTGCGGACGTTCAGCGCTCTTGCGAACCGCGACCTCGGGTTCGATCGAGAGTCGTTGCTCGTTGTGAGCGTCGACGCGGAGGCCAGCAAGGTCGGCGAGTCGGGCCGCGCCGCGCTGTTTCAGCGGGTCGCCGACGCCGTGGCCTCCGTGCCAGGCGTCGAGGAGTCCGCCGCGTCGGCCATAACGCCCGTCAGCGGCATGACGTGGAACAACATCTTCGAGTTCCCGGACAAGCCCGCGCTCACCGAACGCGATCGGATCGTCAATATGAACGTCGTGACGCCCGGCTGGTTCGCGACCTACGGCATCGCACTCGTGGCGGGACGCGATTTCGAAACGCGCGACCGCACCGGCGCCGTGGACGTCGCGATCGTCAACCAGGCGTTCGTGAAGAAGTATTTCGATCGCCCGATCGCGCGATCGCGCGATGGCGACGGGAGTGCAATCGGGCGTGTGCTGCGACAGCCCGCCAGGCCTGGCGAGCCGGCGCCGGCGCTCCAGATCGTCGGCGTGGTCAAAGACTCCGTCTATCGCTCCGTCCGCGAGCCTGCGCCCCCGATCGTGTACAGACCAATCATGCAGATCGACGGATTCCCGCCGTTCCTCAGCATCAGCCTGCGATCGAACACCGGTGCTCCCGCCCTTCTCACCAGGAGCATCGCCGCGGCCATCGGCAGTGTGGATCGGGATCTCTCGTTGAGATTCCGGCTACTTGCCGACCAGATCAACGGGTCGCTGGCACAGGAGCGAATCGTGGCGATGCTCTCGGGGTTCTTCGGAGCGCTGGCGCTGCTCCTCGCGGCGATTGGCCTGTACGGCGTCACCTCCTATGCGGTCAGCCGCCGGCGGACCGAGATCGGCATCCGGATGGCCCTCGGCGCCGACGCCCGCGGCATCGTCGGCCTCGTGCTGCGGCGGGTCGGGTTGCTCGTCGGCGCGGGGATCATCGTCGGGGCCGCGATCAGCCTGTGGGCATCGCGATTCGTCGGATCGCTCGTGTACGGCCTGGAACCCCGCGATCCGGCGACCTTCGCCGCGGCGGCGGCAGTGCTCGCCGCGATTGGGGCCATTGCAGGCTGGCTGCCCGCCCGCCGGGCAACGCACATCGACCCGGCGCACGTGTTGAGAGAAGGATGACATTGCGGATTCGTTGATTGTGGATTGGGGATTGATTGTAGATTGCAGATTGCGGATTGGGGATTTCATTCGGGGATTGAGGATTCAATCGGGGATTGACGATTTTGTTTTGAGATTGGCGATTGGCTGGCAACCCAGCGTTCCGGGCGCGAGGCCAGAGGACGTTCGGACTACCCCGACCAATCACCGAATGAAATCAGCAATCTACAATCCAAAATGATCAAATCAAATCTGCAATCCCCAATCACCGAATCGACAATGCGATGATTGAGTTAGTGGCTCTCGACGCCGACGACACGCTTTGGCACAACGAGCCGCTCTACACGAGTACGCGGGGACGGTTCCGGGCGCTGCTCGAACGGTACGAGTCGGCCGGTGTGCTCGACGACCTGCTCTACGAAGTGGAGCTGCGGAACCTGGAGCACTTCGGCTACGGGGTCAAAGGGTTCGTGCTCTCGATGATCGAAACCGCCATCGAGCTGACGGACGGAAGGATCGGAAACGACGAGGTGCGCACCATCATCGAATGGGGCCGCCAGATGCTCCGCTCGCCCGTCGACCTGCTCGAGGGCGTCCAGGACGTTGTCGAGGGATTGGCACAGCAGTATCCGCTGATTCTGCTGACCAAGGGCGATCTGCTGCATCAGGAATCCAAACTGGCGCGGTCGGGCCTCGGGCAGTTCTTCAAGGGCATCGAAGTCGTGTCGGAGAAAGACGCCGGTGTCTATCGGAAGGTCATGTCGCGCTACGCCGTGCCCGGCGATCGGTTCGTGATGGTCGGCAACTCGCTGCGATCGGACGTTCTGCCCGTGCTCCAGGCCGGCGGGCACGCGGTGTTCGTGCCGTACGAGATCAGCTGGGTGCACGAGCGGGTCGAGCCCGAAGCGCTGGCTGATGCTCAGTACCACCAGATCTCACACATCCGGGAGCTCCCGGATCTGCTGCGGACGCTGGACTGAGGGCGCGCCTGCCCGGATGTTGATCCCCTCCTCAACCCCCTGCGATCGGTGGGCGCCTGTTGAATCCCGGGGCCCCGACGGTGTAAGCTCCCCGACCGGTCCTATCCCGAGAGATCCGCCGCCCCGAACGCGTGGACTCGCGTCCGGGTCCGCGTCGGCGGTCCACAGTCAGGAGCGTGCGATGCGTACTCGTACCCGGGCCCTGGTCCTTGCCTTCATTGCTCTCGTCACAACCGCCTCCTTCGGTGCCGCACAGACCCAGATCACGACGGGCGTCATCCAGGGAACCGTCGTCGATTCGAGCGGCGGGAGCCTGCCGGGAGCCACGGTCGAGGTGCGGAACGTCGCGACGAATCTGGTGCGGTCGATGGTGACGGAGGCCGACGGCCGCTTCGTGTTCCTGCAGCTGCCGCCCGGCACCTACCGGGTGACTTTCACGCTGGCGGGATTCACGAGGCTGGTGCAGGAGAACGTCCAGCTGACGGTCGGCCAATCGGTTGTCGTGCCTGCGCAGATGACCGTCTCGGGAGGTCAGGAAACAGTCACCGTCAGCAGCGCGACGAGCGTCGTCGAATCGACACGCACCGCCGCAGCCAGCACGCTGAACGAGTTGACCGTCGAGACGACGCCGATCCTCGGCCGCAAGTTCGAGGACCTGCTGACGCTGACGCCTGGCGTCAGTATCGTTCAGGGTCCGGATGGGGACGAGATAACGTTTGCGGGCCAGCGCGGCATCTTCAACAACATCAGCCTGGACGGCGGCGACTACAACAACGGGTTCTTCGGCGAGCAGGCGGGTGGACAGCGCGCCGCCATCGACATCACCCTCGAGGCAGTGAAGGAATTCCAGGTGATCGCCACCGGCGCACCGGCTGAATTCGGCCGGACCGCCGGCGGCGTCGTCAACGTGATCACGAAGTCGGGGACGAACCAGACGGCTGGCGGGCTCTTCTTCTTCCTTCGAAACGAGGGGTTGAGCGGCGAGCTGTCGGACGGAACCAACTTCGAAGAGTTTCACAGAGAGCAGTGGGGCGGAACGCTCGGCGGGCCCATCACGAAAGACAAGGCCTTCTACTTCCTCGCCGTCGAAGGGATCAACGGCAACTTCCTGCGGCCGAATCTGAGCCGGCAGCTCGGCGCCACCGCGTGCCCCGTCACGAACCCGACGGTGCAGCAGGACGAAGCGTTGATCAACGGGATTCCCGACTGCCAGCGGACCGCCCTTCTGGGTTTCCTCGGCTCCTCGATTGGCGTGGATGACGGGCGGCCCATCGAGCATCCGGTCGAAACGCTGGCGCTCCTGGGGAAGGTCGATGTGGCGGCCAACTCGTCCAACAACATCTCCGCCTCGTGGAACTTCAACCACTCGCGGAAGGAGAACGAGACGTTCGATGTCGCCACCTACGGCAACTCGGCGAACGGCATCGAGGGAGATCCCGCGCGAATCAACGTCGCCAACCTGAACTGGTTCACGACGCTCTCCTCGCGAATGCTGAACGAGGCGCACTTCACCTACTCGCGTGAGAGCCGCCCGCGCACCGCGGTCGCGTCGAACCTCGCCGCGGATACCGGTATCGGGTTCGACCCGACATTCCGGTTCGGCAATCCGTTCTTCCTGCAGCCGAACGTGGACGAGCTGATCTGGCGGACCCAGATCAAGGACAACGTCTCGCTCGTGCTCGGCCCGCATACGGTGAAAATCGGGGGCGAGTGGATGCACACGCTCAACGACCAGGTCTTCCGCGGCTTCTTCACGGGCCGCTACCTGTTCGGCAGCGTGGCCGGCTTCCTGCGGTACGCCTCGAGCCCCGCCGCCGGCGGTTTCGGGCCCTCCACCGTGAGTTGCTCGGACGGGAGCTGGGTTACCGCGCCGACGTCGTGCCCGGGCAACGCGACCGTGACCGGCCCGCTGTTGCTCTATCTGCAGGGCGCCGGCCTCACCGGTCCGGCGACCGACGCCGCGGGTGCGTCGAAAGTCACGAACAACGAGTTCGCGCTGTTCGTGCAGGACCAGTGGCAGCCCTCGTCCAACCTGACGGTCAACTACGGGCTTCGCTGGGACGCTCAGCTCATGCCGGAAACGGTGGATCCGCGAACCACCGTCTACGCCGCGTTCCTCGATAATCCGGCGTTCCCGTCCGATGGCACCATTCCCGACCAGTGGGCGATGTTCCAGCCACGCGCCGGCGTCGCCTGGGACGTGAACGGCGATGGCAGGTCGGTGCTCCGCGGCAGCGCGGGCATCTACTCGGCGCGTCAGAACATGCTGTCGCAGGTCGGCTCGGTGACCACCAACGGGCTGCAGCAGCAGACCCTCTTCTCCAACACCGCGAACCACGTTGCGTTCGGGGCGCCGACGCCGACGTGGCCCGGGGTGCTCACGCCGCCACCTGTCGCGCCGGGCGAGTTCCCGCTGTTCAGCGGCGTCCGCGTCTTCCACCGCGACTACAAGAACCCGCGGATCTATTCCTTCAACGTGGCCTACGAGCAGGAGATTGCGCCTGACTGGGCCGGCTACGTGGACTTCACGTGGACCGAAGGCCGCAACCTCACCCGGTTCCTCGACTTCAATCGGGGCAATCCGAGGTGTTGCGACATCGCGCCTGGAACCGGAAACCGCTTCCTGTACGACCGGATCTGGGGTCCGCAGCTGGACGAGGTGATGGTGGCCAACAGCCAGGGCGAATCGCGCTACCGCGGCGTCACGTTCGGAATCCGGAAGCGCTTCGCCGACGGATTCCAGCTCGAGGGCAACTACGTCATCTCGAAGGACGAGGACAACGACTCGAACGAGCGCGACCCGTTCACCGATCGCAGCTTCAACTTCTTCGATCCCGATTCGGACTGGGGACCCTCGGACCGCGACATCCGGCACAAGGTCAACGTGTTCGGGTACTTCGACGTTCGATGGGGGCTCCAGCTCAACGCGCGCGTTCAGGGGCGGACCGCGCAGCCCATCACGCCAAACCCGCGCTCGCTCGACGGCGTCGATCGCGGGCGCAACTCGGACCGCAAGGAGAACGCGTTCTTCTCGCTCGATTGGCGCCTGGCGCGCCCGTTCCAGCTGGGCGGCCGCTACCGCGTCATCCCGATCCTCGAGATGTTCAACACGTTCAACAACGCCAACACCATCAACCCGCTGAGCACGCCGGCGCTGTTCGACTTCTCCGGCTTCCTGCGCACGGGCGTCGGCGATCCGCGTCAGGTGCAACTGGCCGTGAAGTTCCAGTTCTGACCGTCCGGCCTAGAGGGTCAGATCTCGGCATTCGGAGAGGTGACACACCGCGTGTCCCGTTCCGAGATCGAGATCTGGCCTCGCGCCGAGTGCCGGCCAGGCCGCATCTTTGGAGCTCAGTCAGTGCGCAGCGCCGTGGCAGGGTCGACGTGAACGGCGCGTCGGACGGGGCCCCAGCTCGCTCCCACGCCCACGGCCAGGATGAGCGCAGCCGCCGCGGCGAGGTGCAGGGGGTCGTTCGGGCGGAGGTCGGCAACGACGAAGGCCGAGAGCGGCTTCACCAGCAGCACCGCCATCATCATGCCGATTCCGAGGCCTGCGCCGACGAGCACGGCGCTCTGGTGCAGGACGAGGCGCACGATCGACCCGCGCGACGCGCCGAGAGCCATCCGGATTCCGAATTCCACCGTGCGTCGTCCGACGCTGAACGAGACCACGCCGGACAGGCCCACCATGGCGAGGAGACCCGCCAGCATGCCCAGCGCACCGAAGACCAGGGCCCCGATCCGGCTCGGCAGGAACGCGAACGCGAGCGCGGAGGACATGGGCTGGATCTGAACTGCCGCGGAGGAATCGGCCTGCCGAATCGCGTGGCGAATCGCGGATGAGACCGTGTCCGGCGCCGCGGCCGTTCGTGCCACGACGTGCACCATGCGCCCGACGACAGGCTCCTGAAGATACGGAGTGTATATCGCGGCGTCCCTGCCTTCGCCGAGCGTCCGATACTTTCCGTTCGCGACAATGCCGACGATCTCCGCCGATCGCGAGCCCGGGCGTTCTCCCCACGCGAGGTGGAGACCGATGGGATCGCGTCCCTCGAAATACCGATCGGCGAACTCCTTGTTGAGGATCACGACAGGAGGCGCGGAGGAGCGATCGGCCCCGTCGAAATCGCGGCCGCGGAGCAGCGGGATGCCCATTGCCCCGAAGTAGCCTGGACCGACGCGGTTGGCGTCGTACTCGACATGAACCGGCCGCTCGGCGCCGTCCAGCCGCATCGACGTGCCGACACGCGATCCCGAGAACACGGTCAGCGGGACCCCCTCGCTGAAGGCTGCGCCGTCCACGCCGGGTAACGACCTGACCCGATCCACGACAGCCTGGATCGCTGGCGCGTCGATAGTCCCCTGCCGCCCCTCGACGAAGGTCAGGCGGGCGACCACGGCGCGCTGCGTGTCGAAACCGGGATCGAGCGACTGCGCCCTCGTGAGGTTCCGCAGGAAGACAGCGGCCGCGACGAGCAGCAACGCAGTGACCGCGACCTGGCCGATGACCAGCAGGCCCCGAAGCGAGAGGCGGCGAGGGCCGTATGCCGGCTCCCTCTGCTTCAGGGTGGGGACGAGCGTCGGTCTCGTTGACTGCAGCGCGGGTATGAGCGACGTCAGGAGCGTACTCAGCAGCACGAGCCCGAGCGCCAGGCCCGCCAGCCGGGGATCGAACGCGAGGCGAATCTCGAGCGGCAAGGGCAGCGGCAGCGATACGCGCAGCAGCAGCTCTGCCAGTAGGGCTGTGAGCGCGACGCCCGTAGCCGCACCGATCAGGGCGAGCACGAAGCCGTCGGTCAGCAGCTGCTGCAGGAGCCTCGACCGGCTGGCCCCGAGCGCGATCCGCATGGCAATCTCCCGTCGCCGCGCGGTCCCGCGCGCCAACAGCAACCCCGCCACATTGGCGCACGCAATCGCCAGGACGAGCGCCGTTACGACGGCGAGGACGAGAAAGAAAGCGCCGGCCTCTTTGAAGTCCTTCGCCTGCGACAATCCGCCGACCCGCGTAAACATGGTGATCGTCCGAAACTCCGGATCGTCTCCGCGCTCGGCGATTCGCTGCACGACGACCCTCACCGCGGCGCGACCGGCTTGGACACTCTGCCCGTCGTGCAGTCGGCCGATGAGCTGGACCGCCGCCGCGCGCGGTTTTTCGAGGTCCGGTGCGAGCGTCCGGCTGATCGGCAGGTACACGTCGGGCGACAGCCCGTAGCCTGGAACCGAACGGATGCCCGCGGCCAGCACCCCCAGGACCGTGTAAGGGCTGCCATTCAAGGTAAGTGAGCGACCTATGACGTCCGGATCGCCGTTCAGCTGCCGCCGCCAGAACCGGTCGCTCACCACGACGAGCCGGGCATCGCGCTCGGCCGTTGCCTCACGGGCGGTAAAGCCGCGGCCTCGCTGCATCGGGACACCGACGACGTCAAAGAAGTTCGCCGTCACGAGGAGCGGCATGATCGTGACCGACGCATCGCCTCCCCGCCAGTTCACACTCGCTTCGATGCTGTAACCGGCGATCCCGCCGAGTGCGCCGCTCTCGCTCAACGCACGCCAGGCCGGGTACGACACGTGGCTGCCGTTCCCGGTGCGGATGTGGACGAGGCGGTCGGTCCTGTAACCGCTCGGCGAGGCCAGCAGCAGGCCGTTGGCCAGCGAGAAGATCGTCAGGTTCGCTCCGACTCCAAGCGCAATCGACAGCGAGCCCGCGACTGCCAGCCCCGGCTGCCGTACGAGCGTCCGTCCGGCGTACCGAAGGTCGCGGACGACGTTCTCGACCACCGCGACCCGTCGTGTATCCCGGCAGGCCTCCTGGATGCCACCGACGGAACCGAACTCCACCATCGCGGTTCGACGTGCCTCCTCGAGCGTCATGCCGGAGGCGAGATGCTCGTCGATCTCCTGCGCGATGTGCGACCGGAGCTCGCGATCGAGATCTCGATCGACATCGCTCCCTCGAACGAGCGATCGCAACCTGAGCCGTACGACCTGAACCCATCTGGCCATCGGCGCCTCACACTTCCCGGACAACTAGTCCGATCGCCGCGGAGAGCCGATCCCAGTTCTCCAGCTCCCGCGCCAGCTGCTTCGTCCCGGCCTTCGTGAGCGAGTAGCTCTTGACCTCCCGGCCCGACTCGGTCGTGAGCCACTTGCTCGTGATCCAGCCCTGCTGCTCCAGCCGGTGGAGCGCCGGGTAGAGGGACCCCTGCGTGATCTGGAGCACGCCGCCGCTTACCAGTTGAATCCGCTTACCAATCGCCCAGCCGTGCTGGGGACCGAGCGCCAGCGTCTTGAGAATGAGGAGATCGAGCGTGCCCTGAATTAGATCGGACGGTTTGCTCATGTGCCAGATGCCTAAGTTATCGACAATTTCTGCCTAGATTATCGACAATACGGTGGCTGCGTCACGAAGGTTCCGGCGAGGTACAATGCGCCTGTCCGTCAGCGGCGTCGCACCCCGAACTTCTCAGAGGTGGAGACCGGCCGTGGCCAGTGGTCCGAACAATCGGGATCTGCCCCTCTCATGCTGAAGGTCGAGCTGCATGCGCATACGGATTTGGACCCCGCGGACCGCATCACGCATTCGACCACGGACCTGATCGACCGCGCCGCCGCCCTGGGGTACAGCGCAATAGCCGTGACCCTCCACGATCGCTATTTCGATCCCGCACCCTGGAACGCGTACGCCCGCGAGCGCGGTGTCGTGCTGCTCGCCGGAATCGAGAGGACGATCGCGCATCGCCACATCCTGCTGATCAACTTCCCGCCCTCGTGCGCCGCGGTCCGCAGTTTCGACGACGTCAGGAGGCTGAAAGCGGAGACAGGCGGCCTGGTGATCGCACCACATCCGTACTATCCTGTACGGAGCGCGCTGCAATCGCTGCTGGATGCTCATGCCTCTCTGTTCGACGCGGTCGAGCTCAACGCGATGTATACCCCGCGCCTCGACTTCAACCGCCGGGCCATCACCTGGGCGCGCGCCAGGGGCACGCCGCTCGTCGGCAACACCGATCTGCACCTGCTCGATCAGCTCGGCACGACGTATACGATGGTGGATGCCCCTGCCGACGCGGACAGCATCTGCAAGGCAATCCGTCACGGCCAGATCGAGGTCAGGACCGAGCCCCTGACCGAGCTGCAGGCGGGGCTGATCTTCGGCCAGATGTGGCTCGGCGGAGTGCTCGGGGCGGTTCGGGGGAAGGGGGCGCGGGGTTCATAGGATTCAGGGGTTCAAGGTTCAGGGTTCAGGGGGTTCATGGGGTTCAGGAGAGTTCATCCGAGCGTGCTCGCCCTGGCTGTTGTCGCGTGTTGGTTGAACGCGCAGTCGCCACCGACAGAGGTCTCGTACCGTGTTCATTACGAACGTGCGGGCGACGAGGCCGTATCGATCGAGCTCGAGTGGCCCGATCCGCTGGGCCAAGCGGGCTCACTCGTGTTCCCACGCGCCATTCCCATGGGATACGGCGAGCAGCGCTACGACGCGTTCGTTTCGGATCTGCGCGCGTTCGGTCCGGATGGTCAGAGCACGGCGCCCGGCAGGGAGGAAGGTCCACGGTGGCGCTTGAACGCGGGCACCCGGCGCGTCACGTACCGCGTGAACCTGCGGCAGATGGAGCAGGACGTCCATGCCGCATCGGATGCCTCACGCGTGCGGGAGGGATACCTGGGCGCGCTCGGCTACTCCATCTTCGCGTACGTGGATGGGTACGAATCGCGCGGGACACGGTTACGGGTGTCGGGTCCTGAGGCATGGCCCGTGTTCTCGACGCTCAGCCCGCGCCTGCCGATGGGCGCGGCGCCGGTGGACGCTCGCGCAGCGGATTTCTACGCGCTCGCCGACAGCCAGATCGTCATGGGTCCGCGCGCAGTCGTGCGCCGGCTGACGGACTCACCGGTGCCGCTCTATCTGGCCGCGTACGCCGAGGGCCCGGTGGACCTGGATCGTCTCAGCCGGGTCGCCGCGAGGGCCTTTCGTCTAGTCAACGACTACTTCGGTGCCACGCCGTTCGCGCATTACACGGTGCACTACGAACTGCTCACGCCGATTTCCTCCCGGCACGCGTACGGCATGAGCATGGAGCATCTCGAGTCGAGCACCTACTATCTCGCGGCGTCGTCGGGGCTGACCGCCGACGCGCCACGCGACGACGAGGGGCGCGTGCTCTCCCTCATCGGACACCATGTGGCGCACGCGTGGATCCCGAAGCGAGCGTACGGCGAGGGATACTATCCGTTTCAGTGGGAGCTCGCGCCGATCATCGACTCCATCTGGTTCGCCGAAGGTTTCGGACAATACGCGGCGATCATGGCGCTGGCTCGGGGAATGCCCGATCCACAGACTTACCGGCAGCGCACGCTCGAGCTCCGCTTCCGTTCCAATATCACGAGCGCGCCACCGTTTCTCAAGCGGCTCTCGCTGATCGAGCTGAGCCGCGTCGCCTCCACACGGTACGCCGAAGACTTCAGAACCGGCCGCCTCGTGTTCTCCCGCGGAGGCCTCATGGCGGCGGCGATCGACGAGCGCATTCAGGCGGAGTCGAAGGGGACGACGAGCCTGCGCGACGCGCTGCGGTACCTCGTCGCCTGGAGCGCGAGGGAGCGGCGGGGGTTCAGGATCGACGAGCTGGCCGGCCTCATCCAGCAGGCCACGAACGTCGACACGCGGACCGTGATCGAGGAGTGGCTGCGGCCGCTGCCGTAGGGGTCAGATCTTGTTTCTTGCAAGGCCAGAGGACAGTGTCCTCTGGCCTTGCAAGAAACAAGATCTGACCCCCCTCACACGGCGGCCGGCATGCTTCTCGCCGCCGGCGCCTCCTCGAGGTACTTCACGAACACCACTTCGTTCCGTTTCTCGTTGTACAGCAGCTCGTCCACGCTCGCACGGACCATCAGCAGGCCGAACCCGCCCGGTCGAATCCCCTTTTCCTCGCGCACCTGCATGTGCTGAATCGGGTTGTCACCCGACTGGCCGATCGCGGCGTGCGGGAGGTCTTCGATCTGGAAGCCCGGACCAGGATCGGCGATGCGGTACAGGATCATGCGGCGCGCGCGCAGGTACGCGATCCGGACCTTTCGCTTCGGATCGAGCCGTCCTCCCCATTCGACGGCGTTCAGGGCCAGCTCGCGGAGCGCGTAAGCGATCGATTCGCGCAGCTCCGGCGCGAGATCCGTATCCAGCCGGGACATGACGGTCTGAATCCGCTCCACGGACTCCCGCGTACAGGGCACCAGCAGTTCCACCCAGTCGGGCCGCGCAGAGATGACCTCGATCGGCGGCGCAGCGGCGGCGTGGAGGACCTCGCGGACGGTCTCGAGCAGCAGGAGCGGTTCCACCGGCTTGTGCACGTACTTGAAGGCCTGCTCGCGCACAGCCTTCAACAGCGTCTCCGGCGCATCATCGGAGGTCATCACGACGACTCGGGGCCGTGTCTTGCGCCTGCGGAGGCTCGCGAGCAGATCGAGGCCGTTCATGCGCGGCATCCACACGTCGAGGAGCAGGACGTCGAACCGCTTCGTTTGGAGTATCTTCAGCGCCTCTACCCCGTCCTTCGCCACACCGGTCGTGAAGCCGGCGCCTGTGAGCACCCTGCTGAGAACGAGACGCGTCGCCCGATCATCGTCGACGACGAGGATTCTGGCCATGTGAAGCCCGCTTTCTGGCCGTCGCGCGGGGAACACGCGCGGCCCTGGTCGGCCGGCGTCCCCGCGGAACGAGACCGGATGCTACGAATGCCCGGTTGAGCTGCTCGAGGGTCTCGCGCAGGTTCGCGAGCGCTGATGCCGCCCCATCCAGTTGGCCGGTGCGGCCCATCGCTTCCAGCCTGGCAGCCAGGTTCCGCCCGGCCCTCGATCCGACGATGGCGATCGAGCCCTTCAGCGCGTGGGCCGCGGCGCGGAGCGCCTCGCCATCACCCCGGCCCACTGCACGTTGGACTCGCCGAAGCGACGCAGGATAGTCCGATCGGAACAGCTCGACGACTTCGCGCAGCAGATCGCGGTCACCACCCGTGTGCGCGAGAGCGTCGTGCTCATCGAAGACGTCATCGGCCGGCGGCCCTGCCACCACCGCTGCCCGCTCGCGCTGCGGCGCCGGCCCGCTGAGCCGCTCCACGGTGGCCGTCAGATCCTCCGCGTCGATCGGCTTCGACAGATAGCCGTCCATACCACCCGCGAGGCACCGCTCGCGGTCGCCCTGCATGGCGTGCGCCGTGAGCGCGATGATCGGCACGTGCCCCCCGCGAACCTGCTCGTACGCACGGATCGCGTGGGTGGCTTCCAACCCGCTCATCTCGGGCATCTGCAGGTCCATCAGGACGGCGTCGAAACGGTCTTCCGCGCCGGACTCGATCGCCTCGACCGCTGCCCGGCCGGTGTCCACACCCTTGACCTTGTGGCCGCGCTTCTGCAGCAGCTTCGTGACCAGCTTGCGGTTCACCGGATTGTCCTCGGCCACGAGCACGCGCAGCGCACGCTGCGGAGAGGGCGCCGGAGCCTGCGACCGCGCGGGGGCGCGACGAGTGGAAACCCCGAGCAGCGCGGTGAGCGCGTCGAGAAGATCCGATTCCTTCACGGGCTTGCTGAGATGAGCGTCGATGTTGAGCCGTTCACAGCGGTCGATATCGCCGGCGTTCGCCATGGACGTCAGCATCAAGATGGGCGTGCTCGCCAGCTTTCGATCCTGTTTGATACGCCGTGCGAGCATGAAACCGTCCACGTCCGGCATCTGACCGTCTGAGATCACCAGGTCGAACCGCTTGCCCGAGGACAGCGCTTCCCGGAGCGCGGCAATCGCTGAGGCCGCATCGCCGACGGACGTCGGTTGCATGTGCCAGCTCAGCAGCATTTCGGACAGGATGCGCCGGTTGGTCGCGTTGTCATCCACCACGAGCACCCGTAGGCCCTCGAGCGCGGTCGGTCGCCGGGTCCTAGGTTTGGCAGCGGCGGGCTCCGGCGCCTCGAACACCGCGGTGAAATGGAACGTGCTGCCACGGCCCGGTTCGCTCTCGACCCACATGCGGCCGCCCATCAGCTCGACGAGCCGCACCGCAATGGCCAGGCCGAGGCCGGTGCCGCCATAGCGCCGGGTCGTCGAACCATCGGCCTGCGTGAATGCCTGGAAGATCTTCGCCTGCTTCTCCGGCGCGATACCGATGCCCGTGTCGGCCACGGTGAAGTGCAGGATGACGACGTTCCGCACGCCGGTCTCGAGGTGGACGCTCACCACGACCTCTCCGTGGTTCGTGAACTTGATGGCATTTCCCATCACGTTCAACAGAACCTGACGAAGCCGGCCCTCGTCGCCGAGGAGCACCTCGGGGACATCCGGTGCGATACGACAGGCGAGCTCGATGCCCTTTTCACCGGCGCGAAGCGCGAGGAGCCTGGCGGCGTCACCGACGCCCTCGCGCAAGTCGAACTCCGCACGCTCCAGATCGAGCCGGTGCGCCTCGATTTTCGAAAAATCGAGAACGTCGTTGACGATGCCGAGCAGCGACTCGGCAGACGACTCTACCGTCGTCAGGTAGTCCCGCTGCTCGATTGTCAGCCTGGTCTGCAACGCAAGCTTCGTCATGCCGAGGATCGCGTTCAGGGGTGTTCGGATCTCGTGGCTCATGTTGGCCAGGAACGCGCTCTTCGCTTCGGTGGCCTCTTCGGCACGGCGTCGGCTGATCTCCAGTTCCTTGACGAGCTGCGCGAGACGCGCAGCCTGGTCCTCGAGTTCCCGATGCGTGATCTCGAGGTCTCTGGCATACCTCGCGAGTGTTTCTTCCGCTGCCTTTCGCTCCGTGATGTCGCGTGCGGCGGCGTAGACCATCTGCTGCGCCGGGAACGGCGTCGAGGACCAGAGCAGCCAGCGGTGCGTTCCGTCCTTGTGGAGGAAACGGTTCTCGAAGTAGACGACCTCCTGACCGCTTGCGAGCTTCGTGCTCTCCGTATCCGTCGCGTCGCGGTCCTCGGGATGGACGAACTCCCTGTACGGTCGCGAGAGCAGCTCAGCCTCCTCGTAACCGAGCACACGCTGCCAGGCCGGATTGACCCGCTTGAAATAGCCGTCGTAGCCGGCGATGCACAACATGTCGAGCGACAACTGGAAGAACCGATCCAGCTCCTCCTGCGCCCGTCGTCGATCGACGAAAAGCCCGATCTGGTTTCCGACGCTCGTCAGCATCGAGAGGAGTTCTTCATCCGGCAGGCGGATTTCCCGGCTGAAGAACTCCATCACCCCCAGGACCTCGCCCCTCAGCAGGATCGGGAACCCGAAGGCCCCATGCAGCCCTTCGCGGGCCGCGATCGGCGCTCGGGGGAAGTTCGTGTCCTGAACGACGTCGGGAATCCAGGCTGGCTCGCCGGTCGCCCAGACGCGACCGGGCAGGCCGACGCCGGCCGGGAACGCCGACGCGTGGCTGATCCTGTCGAACTCGGAGAACTGGACGGCCGCGGAGCACCAGGTGTCGGAGCAGCGCAGGACGTTCTTTTCGCGATCGACGTCCCACAGCGCGCCGTATTCCCATCCGAGCGACTCGCAAATGGCCTCGAGGATCTTCGGTGCGGCCTCGGCGAAGGTCGCGGCCTCGACCAGCGCACGCGCGGTGACGTGCTCGGCGGTCAGGCGAGGCCCGCGGGTGATGGGGTTCATGGGTTCGACGTCTCTGGTTCGCGGCGGGCCGGATGGTCCGGCCCGCCGCAGGTGCAGCTCTTACTTGGCGGGGAAGATCCGGTCGGCGATCGTGTCGCGGTGGAAGGCGGAATGCTGGCGAATATCCGCCCATCCGCCGGCGGCCGTCGGACTGGCGACGGCCGCCGCCCGATCCGTGGCGAAATCCTGCCAGGAGTTGTACCGGGTGATCGCCAGGAAATTCCAGTCGCCGCCCTCGAGGTGCTGCATGAACACCGCGCCAGTCTGGATCTTGCTGTCCCCAGGGGCCGCTTGATTGAGAGCTTTTTCCAGCGCGTCGCGATGGCCGGGCACCGCAGAATGGACGCCCACGGTGTAGACGGCCCCTGCCGTGCCCGATCCGCCGATCCCCATCTGGCGGCTGAACTCATCCCAGGACGGTCCACTGACGAACGTATCGTTGTGCCACGCCCGGAGGTCACGCGCCGCATTTGCCGGCGGCGGCCCGGCGGTGACCGCAGCTTTCTGCCCCAGGTGCTGAATGACGACGTAGTCCCAGCTGTCCCCTTCCTGGTGCCGGAGCACGACGAAGTGGTCGGGCATCGGCGTGGTCGAATCCGGCACCATCAGCGCCTTCCCGAGCTCGCCGGCTTTGCCGGGCGCCGCCTTGGTGAAATGCACATGATACACATCCGATCCAGCCCCGGCTGGCGCAGGCTGGTTCTGGGCCGAGGCCCCCGCAGCAACGGACCCCAGAGCGACGAGGACAACACGGGCAACCAATGATCTCATCGGACCCTCCTGTGTCCGACGGATCCGGAGTGGCCTCGAACGCCGGGAGGCGCCTCGCAGGTCCGGTCCGGCCGCCGAACGTCTGGGCAGAAGCTATCACGGATATGTCAAGCTCGGCTGTTCGAACTCTCCGTACCTTCCCTTCCCGACACACAGAACACAGCTCGGTTTACGTCAGGCGGTCGCGACGGTCTTCTCGACGAGGCGCAGGAACGCCTCGATGGTCTTCGCGAGGTGCGGCTCCGGCGTGTCCTCTTCCTTGCAGTGCGACAACCCGTTCGACGAATACGCGAACATCATCACGACCGGCATGTGCGGGACCATTTCAGCGGCGTCGTGCAGCGGGCCGGACGGCAGCCGTGGCGCGTCGCCGGTGACTTCCTCTACCGACTCGGCGCAGAGTTCAATCAGTCGCGGGTCGAAGGGCCTTGGCTCGATGCGCCAGAGATCCCGCCATTCGACCGTCACGTTGTTCTCGCGAGCGGCACGTTCCGACGCTTCGTGCGCATCCGAGAGCATCTGCCCGAGCACGCGGGCGTCGAGCGCGCGCTGATCGAGCGAGATCTCGCACACGCCCGGCACAGCGGTCACGATCCCCGGCTCAACCTTGACGACGCCCACCGTGCAGACCACGCCGGCGCCGGGTCTGGAGTACCGGCGTGCGATGTCGCGGCACTCCAGCGCCGTCTGGGAGGCCGCAAGGAACGCGTCGCGCCGCATCGGGATCGGAGTGGATCCCGAATGCGCGGCTTGCCCTGCGAATCGGAGCATGTGGCGCTCGACGCCGAACGTCCCCAGGACGACGCCTGTCGGCCTGTTCATCGACTCGAGCACCGGCCCCTGCTCGATGTGGAGCTCGAGGTAGGCGCGGGCGTCGATCCTTTTCAGCGCGGCATGCGCGTCGAGCATCCGGTCCAGTTCGACACCGTTCTCCCGCAGCGCGTCCACGAGCCTGGTTCCCTGTTTGTCCAACAGACCGCGGACATCGTCCACCTCCAGGCTCCCGCCTGCAGCGGACGATCCCAGGAGACTTCTCCCGAACCGCGCGCCTTCCTCGTCGGCCCAGTCCACCAGCGCCAGTGTGACCGGCGGCTGGCGGCTGCTGAACATCCGCAGGGCTTCGAAGCCCGACAGCACACCAAGAGCGCCATCGAGCCAGCCTCCGTTTGGCACCGAATCGAGGTGGCCGCCAATGATGACGGTGCGATCGGTTTTCCCGCGAAGGATGACCCAGTTGTTCCCGGCGGGGTCGGTGGACGACTGGAGTCCGATTCCGGACAACTTGCCCGCGAACCACTGCCGCGCGTCGCGCCAGACGGGCCCCCACGCCACGCGCTGGGCGCCCTCGGCGTTTCCGGTCTTCGACTGCAATTCGCGCAGGTTGGCGATGACGTCTCGAGCGCTCATATCGGGTTCTGAACGATACGCTGCCGGCGCGGCGGCTGCAAGGGAGGGGTCAGATCTTGTTTCTTGCACGCCCAGAGGACAGTGTCCTCTGGCCGTGCAAGAAACAAGATCTGACCCCT
>DASTBU010000001.1:0-3166 GCA_035711845.1 Vicinamibacterales bacterium | reverse complement strand
TCATGAGGACATTGCGGCCTCTCGGACGCGCGTCGTCAGGATGAGAGCCGTTGCTCGATGCGTCGTCCCAACGCATCGCCGAGCCGTTCGACAGCCCGATTGATGGCCGCGTACACGTGCGGTCCCCGGACGCGTATTCTGCGTGAGCCTGCTGGTTCGAGACTGACCGTCACCACACAGGTGATCTTGTCGCAGCTGCCACGCGCGTCTGTGTGGCGCAGCACGACACGAACCCGACGGACGCTTCGCGTGTGGCGCGCCAGAGCGGCGAACACGCGATACTCGGCGTACGTGCGGGCCTGGGCGTTGATCGTGTCGTCACCGACGACGGTAATCCGATTCATGCGCAAGATAAGCGCAAGGCGCGGGCCAACTCTTGGAGGAGCCAAGGGCCGATCTCCACGAGGCTCACTGAGCGGTCGTGTTTCGAAAAGAAAAGCCCGGCTTCAGGATGAAAGGCCGTACTGCTTCATCTTCCGCCAGAGCGTCACGGTGCTGATCTTCAGCGCCTCGGCCGCCCGGCGGCGATTGCCGCCAAACTTTTCGAGGGCGCGTTCGATCATGACGCGTTCCTGTTCCTGTAAGTCCAGCGTGTCGTCTCCCGGACGGCGACGCGTCTTCTGCGTGACCTCCGGGGGTAGCTCCCGCACGCGAATGCTCGGTCCGTTGGCGAGAATCACCGCGCGCTCGACCGCGTGCTCGAGTTCGCGGACGTTGCCGGGCCAGCTGTAGTTCATCAACGCCGTCATCGCCTCGGCAGACATCGCCGTCACGTCCTTCTTCATGCGCGACGCCGCCCGCACGAGAAAGTGATGCACGAGTGGAGGAACATCTTCGCGGCGATCGCGCAACGGTGGCACGGTGATGATGAACGCACCCAGCCGGAAATAGAGGTCCTCACGGAACGTGCCTGCATCGACGGCCGCTCGCAGATCACGATTCGTGGCGGCAACGACGCGCGCATTGATCTTGATGTTGCGCTCGGCGCCGACGCGCCGGATCTCACGTTCCTGGAGGGCGCGAAGCAGCTTTGCCTGGATCGTTGGAGCGACTTCCCCGATCTCGTCCAGAAAGATCGTGCCGCTGCCGGCAACCTCGAAGAGACCCGCCTTGTCTCGAACGGCGCCCGTGAAGGCGCCGCGCACATGGCCGAACAGCTCCGATTCCAGCAACGTCTCTGTCAGCGCCGCGCAGTTGATGCTCACGAAGGGAGCGCTCGCCCGCGGGCTCTGATCGTGAATCATCCGGACGATGAACTCTTTGCCCGTGCCGCTTTCGCCGTAGACGAGAACGGTCGTGTCGAGCGGAGCAACGCGAGCGGCGAGCTCCAACACTTCCTCCATCGCAGGACTGCGGGCGATGAAGTGCTTGGAGGCCGCGTGCCGGCTGACCCGGTCGCGCAGCAGGTTCAGCTCGCGCTCGCGTCGCTCCAGCAGACGCTCGCGTCGGTCCAGCTCCTTGACGCGCCGCCCGACGGCCTCGCGGAGACGCTCGACTTCCTGCCCGAGGTTGGCCGCTTGAAAATCCTCGCGGATGCTGCGGAGCTCATCGCCCCAACTGTCCGCATCCCGTCCGATGACGGAGCAGGCTTTGGCCCCCTGTCCCAGGCACTCAGTTTCCCGAAAATAGATCTCCTTGCCCATGCACGCGCTGACGTACCCGCTCGAGTACCCGACGAGAGACCAGCAGACCGGCGACGGACTCCGGCCGTAGTGATGCTCGTGCTGTTCGGCTTCGTACGAGTCGCGCCAGATGACTTCCTCTTCGAACCGTCCGGTCGATTCGTCGTGCTCGATTCTGATCACGTCCGCGTGGACGATCCCCTCGAGCGTGTGCAGCATCGCGCCGGAACGTAGCCCCTCCTCGGGACTGGCCCAGTTCGATCGGTCGCGCAGGCTGACGGCGTCGTGATACCCATCGGCGAATCCGAATCGCAGCAGCAGTCGCCTCGCGGTCTCCAGCCCGAGCGTGTCGACCAGTTCCTTGCGCAGCAGGCCCATCGCCGCAGCGCTCAGGATCACGACACGCTGTTCATGCAGCCTGATGATGCCCTGGTCCGGACGGAAGTCCAGCAGCTCCGCGAGATGGAGCGGCTTGGCCGTCGGCTGAATGGGGCGAGACTGTCCCTTCACGGTGCTGCCCCATTCTACGACCCGGGTCCCGTCGCTAGCGATACCAAGACCGTGATCCAAGGGCATGCTCCTATCCGACGATCCGGACCAACAGCCAGCCGACGGCTTCCGCAATGCCTCGCACTACAAGCGCCACGGGCAAGCCGACCAGCAGGATGACGAAGGGAACAAGCAGCGCGATGCCGGCCGCGCCGGCGAGCGACGCCAGTGCTCGAAGAAACGGCCGTCCCGTGTCGCGCGGGAGTGAGACGTCGAGGATATCCATTCTGCCTGGCTCGCGCTGATCACCCTTTGCGCCATCGCCGGCGCGCGCTTCCACGCTTGAGGCTCGACGGATTGGCTCCGGACGAGAGACTCCCAGCGTCCACGAAGGTGGATCGCTCGCCGGGAAAGAGTCCGCGAGGATCTGGTCCAACGCGCGCTCAGCGGCGTATCGAGCTCGTTCGTCGCTGGACATCTGGCGCACATCGCTCCCTACGATCGATGGCAGAAAGGAACCGCCGCCTCGACGTTCGATTGCCGTTCTGGTGTAGAGCACAACTCCTCCTTAAGCCGCCTGTGAAGACTCCTCGCGCTCAACGACGGGTTGGCCGACTTCGACTGATTCGGCCCGGGTGACTCCACGTATGGCGCGGTCGATTTGCACAGCCAGCAGCTCGTGATGGCACGCCGACAATCCGAACCCGCGCGCGTAGTGGATCGCACGATGTTCGTCCGCAAGGATGATGATGGCGTGCTTGCTGTCCAGCAGGCCATCGATCTGTTCGTAGATGCGCTGTACGTCCGCGCCGAGTCCCTGGCGGAGTGTCACAGTTCGGCCTCCGTCATCATGTGCCGCGGGCGCAGCGTCGGACTCGTGACCGGCCGACCTCGAGAGTCGCGGACGGCTCTTGTCCGTTCACCGCCCGAGGGCCGCTCATGGTTGGCGCGCTCCGATTCACGCGACCGTGGGCCAACTGTATTGGCTATCGGCTGTGCGTTGTTCGTCGCGCGCGAGCGAAGAAACGACAGCTCGTGTGCACGGTCGCCAAACG